>JBALXS010000064.1:0-29221 GCA_036960485.1 Oceanospirillaceae bacterium | reverse complement strand
AACGAGTTTGCCAGTTTAGGTTACATCATGACGCTTACTCGCAATAACAGCGCAGTACATGAGCGTAAAGGTTGTTATGAAAACGTCAGTGTAAAAGGCCCTATGGGGCTGGTGATGTCTGATGACCGTAAAATTGATTTGCGTATTATTGTGAGCCGTTGGGCAACAGGTTTTGCTGTGCAAGAAGCGATTGGCGATGGTTTTAGATACAGCTTTCAGTTCTTTGATAAAGCCGGTGTTGCTATTCAAAAAATCTTTCTGCAAGGTGAAAGTGATTTTTCAGCTTATAAAGCAATTGTTGAAAAGCATCGTGGTGCATACAGTCAGCCTGCGAGCTTTGATTTAACTGTAGATGCTGAAGATTACGCCAACTCTGCGCAAGTAGATAAAGCAACATTGGTTAGTGAGTGGGAAAGCATGACCAACGTGCATCAGTTTTTTGGCATGTTAAAAAAGCACAAAGTCAGCCGCGAGCAAGCGTTTTCAATTGTAGGCGAGCCACTAGCGCAGGCGTTTGATCCTTCACAGCTAGAGAGCTTGTTAACCGCCATTGCACAAACAGACCTATCGATCATGTGTTTTGTGGGTAACAAAGGCAATATTCAAATTCATACAGGGCCAATTAACAGTGTTAAAAGAGTAGGACCTTGGTTAAATATTTTAGATCCGGAATTTAATTTACATTTGTTAGAAGCTAATGTAACTAGTGCTTGGGTGATCCGTAAACCAAATATCGACGGCCATGTTACTTCATTAGAATTATATGATGCGGCAGGAGAAACGATTGCTCAGTTCTTCGGTCAACGTGTTGAAGGCCAACCTGAAAATGATCAGTGGAGAGGTTTGGCAGAAGGTTTGCTTGCACAGGAAGCGGTTGCATGAAAAAAATAAGCAAGGCGCTTATTTCAAGCTTAGTGCTGTTGTGCAGTGGAGCTAGTTTGCCGCTACTTGCCGTCACGAATGAGTTGCAAACAAGCAGTCCTCAAAAAATAGTCTCTGCTGATGGCTCGCTCACTGAAATCGTCTATGCCTTAGAGCAGCAGTTTTTGCTGGTAGGGGTTGATACCACTTCAGGTTATCCGCTGGACGCGACTAAGCTGCCGCAAATAGGCTATAAACGCAATATTTCGGCAGAAGGAGTGTTATCACTTGCACCACAAGTGTTGATAGCAACACAAGATTCAGGGCCCGATAAAATCCTTAAGCAAATTGAAGAAGCGGGAGTGATAATTAAAAAGTACAGCGCTAAACCTGAACTAAACGTAGTGAAAGAGAAAATAACGGGGGTGGCTAAATTGCTGAATGTTGAAGCGCAAGGTGCCGCGCTTTGGGCAAAGGTTGAAAGCGAAGTAAAGCAGGCGCAACAAACACTTAAGGATGTTAAAACGCCGGTTAAAGTGATGTTTGTACTTAGTGCGAAATCGGGCAGCCCGTTGGTGTCTGGTGATGAAACAATGGCTGATGCGATTATAAAGCTGGCAGGTGGAATTAACGCTGCACAAGGGTTTAGCAGTTATAAGCCAATGTCTGCAGAGTCTATTATTGCCGCGGCGCCGGATATCATATTAATGATGGACCGTGGTGGTGACCACAGTGCCAGTAGCGATATTTTTGAGCAGCCAGGTTTTAAACTGACTCCAGCTGCGCAAAATAAACGCCTAGTGGTCATGGATGGCATGCTCATGCTGGGCTTTGGTCCGCGTGTTGGTTTGGCAGTAGAGCGTTTAGTAGCAGCATTTTATCCACAGCTTGCATTAGCGAACAACGAGACGAAGCAAGTTAATGAGTGATACAAGCCAAGTGCAAAGCAGCTACAGAGAGCTAAAAGTTAAATGGAGTTTCGTTTTTCTAGCGCTAGCACTGTTGTTGTCTCTATTGTTATCGGTGGGTATTGGGCCGATGCAGATTAGCTTGCTAGATTCGCTTTCAGTTATCGTGGCAAAAACAGGTTTAATAGAAATGCAAGTTTCTGGGGTCATGGAAAATATAGTTGCATCCATTCGTTTACCTAGAGCTGTATTAGCGGTGTTCGTCGGCTCTGTATTGGCTGTTTGTGGGGCTGCGATGCAAGGACTATTTCGTAATCCACTGGCTGATCCTGGGCTAATAGGAGTAACTGGTGGTGCTTCTTTAGCAGCCGTATTAATGATTGTTTTAGGTGGCACTACGTTCAGTTTTTTGTTTGCGATTTTCGGTGCTTACACATTGATGATAGCGGCCTTTGTCGGCGCTTTTTTGACCACAATGTTAGTGGCAAAAGTAGCCACTACTCAGTTTGGTACATCTATTACCAGCATGTTGCTTGCAGGTATAGCTATTGGCATCGTGACGGGTGCTGCGGTTGGTCTGCTGACTTTTACGGCTGACGATGCACAGTTGCGTACCTTGACCTTTTGGTCGATGGGTAGTTTAGGCGGTGCCACTTGGAGTACTGTGTTAGCAGCGGGATCATTGATTGCTATACCGCTGATTTGCTTGCCCCTGCATGCTAAAAATTTGAATGCATTGTTATTAGGTGAATCTGAAGCAAGGCATTTGGGCATTAATGTCGAAACAGTAAAACGCCAAATAATCACCTTAACTGCGATTGGTGTAGGTGCCTCGGTGGCAGTAGCTGGCATGATAGGGTTTGTAGGTTTAATTGTGCCGCATATAGTGCGATTAGTGCTGGGTCCAGATCATCGTTATTTGCTAACAGCATCAGCGGCGTTAGGAGCTTTGTTTTTGTTAGTTGCCGATATGATTTCACGTACGATTATCGCCCCTGCTGAACTGCCTATTGGTTTAATTACGACCATTATCGGCGGCCCGTTTTTTATTGCGATGGTGGTGTATCGTGCGCGGAGTAATTCACTATGAGTTTTACACTAAATGATATTAGTTTGGCGATGGGCAGTAAAACGCTTATCTCCAATATTAACTTATCAGTAAACCCCAAAGAAGTGCTGGCTATATTAGGGCCAAACGGTGCGGGTAAATCTACTGTATTTAAAGTGATGGCAGGGGAATATCGCCATTATCAAGGCAGCATGTCGTTAAATGGGCAAGCGTTTGGGGACATTAGTCCCAATCAGCGAGCACAAATGATTGGTGTGTTACCCCAAGCTTCTAGTTTAGATTTTGCTTTTAGTGTGTATGAAGTAGTGCTGCTTGGGCGTTTGCCGCACAGCACTGGTAAAGTGCGCGATAGAGAAATTGTTTACGCTGCCATGGAAAAGGCGGATGTAGTTCATCTTGCACAAGCGCTATATCCATCTCTTTCAGGTGGAGAAAAGCAACGTGTGCAACTGGCGAGAGTGTTATGTCAAATATGGGAGCCTAGTTTACTAGGTTCAAGATACTTGCTGCTGGATGAGCCAACCTCTGCGCTTGATCTTTCTCATCAGCATCACACCTTAGCACTAGCTAGAGCATTGGCTGGCGAAGGCGTTGGGGTGCTGAGTATTTTGCACGATCTGAATTTGGCCGCGCAATATGCGGATAAAATCTTACTATTAGGCAATGGAAAAGTAATAAACCAAGGCTCAGTAAAAGAGATCTTAACAGAGCAACAAATTTCAAGCTTGTATGATATTGAAGTCTCTGTGATACCCCATCCCAAGCATGACCATCCTTTAATAGTTACAAGCTAATAATCCCCATCCTTTGTTTGACGTTTCTAAAAGCATCCAGCAGTATTTTAGCTGTTATTTCATAATGCATGGCGCTATGCTTTAGCGCCTTATTATAAGAGAACCTGTTTATAAGAGGAAACTTTTATAAAGGATCAGTATTTATATGAATAGCACAGCACCAGAAAATACTTTATCAAAAAAAGAACATTCAACTGAAATTTCAAAGAGCAATAATGGCGATGATTTTATTGCCCCTTTTTGTGCGCAACAAATAGAGATTCTGCTGCAAAACGAGGATTTTCTAATTATCAATAAGCCTAGCGGATTGCTGAGCTTATCAGGTAAAAATCCACTTAATTTTGATTCTGTTCACTATCGCCTAGTACAAGATTTCCCCAGTGCTACCTTAGTTCATCGCTTAGATTTTGGTACTTCTGGTATTATGCTTGTAGCACTTAATAAAGCGGTAAACGCTGATTTTACGAAGCAATTGCAAAACAGAACAGTGGTTAAGCATTACATTGCGATTTTACAAGGCCATGTAGGAAAAGGCAGCGGTAGCATTGATGTGCCGTTAGCAAAAGGTATTTTTCCACGACAAAAAATTTGTTATGAGCAAGGCAAAGCAGCATTGAGCGAATATCAAGTTTTAGCAAAATTGGATGAGCCTGCGCTCACTAAAGTACAGTTTACACCACAAACAGGGCGTACCCATCAGCTACGCTTACACAGCTTAGCGATAGGACATCCTATTATAGGATGCGATTTATACAATAATGACACTAGCCAAGCGCTAGCGCCACGATTGATGTTGCATGCAAGTTTACTGGAATTTGATCATCCCTTCACTGGGCAGCGCATTAGTGTGGCCTGTGAGTGCTCGTTTTAACGCGTTAGCACCTTCGCTACTGATTGTTGCCAAAGTTGTTGATGTGCACTGCGTTGCTCATCATCCCAGCTAGGGCTAAATTGTGCTTGGCACTGCCACTTTTCACTGATGTCTTCAAGAGATTTAAATACGCCGGTATGTAATCCTGCTAAGTAAGCGGCGCCTAACGCAGTGGTTTCTACTAAGCTGGGTCTTTGTACTTCAACTGCGACTAAATCGCTTAAAAACTGTAACATCCAATCATTGTTCGCCATGCCGCCATCAACACGTAACTTACCCAACGGGATGTTTTCATCTTCGATGGCGGTAATTAAATCTTTAGTTTGATAGCACACCGCTTTTAAAGCGGCGGCGACGATATCTGCAATGCCAGTATCACGGGTCAAACCCAGTATTGCGCCACGTGCATTGGGATCCCAATACGGAGCACCTAAACCGGTAAACGCCGGTACCATAACCACTTGCGAATCACTGTTTGCGTTGCGTGCCAGTGCTTCTACTTGCTTGGCGCCGTCAATTATTTTAAGGCCATCACGTAGCCACTGAATAGCTGCACCGGCAATAAAAATACTACCTTCTAATGCGTAACTCACCTCGCCATTAAGGCGATAGCCAACGGTGGTGAGCAAGCGATGTTGCGATTTAACCGCTGTTTTACCAGTGTTGATAATTAAGAAGCAGCCAGTGCCGTAAGTGCTTTTGGCCATACCGCTGCTAAAACAAGCTTGGCCGAATAATGCGGCTTGTTGATCACCTGCAATCCCCCCTACTGGAATGCTTGCGCCAAAAATGCTGGCATCAGTGGTGCCAAAATCAGCTGAGCAATCTAGTACTTCAGGTAACATGCCACAAGGGATGTTAAACAAGCTTAATAGCTCGCTATCCCACTGTTGTGTATGAATATTAAACAACATAGTACGCGATGCGTTGGTTGCATCAGTGCAGTGTTTCTCACCTTTGGTTAAATGCCAAAGAAGGAAACTATCAACGGTACCAAACAGTAATTCACCCGCATCAGCTTTGGCTCTTACGCCGGCTATGTTATCGAGTATCCAAGTGACCTTAGTGGCCGAGAAATATGCGTCAATCAGCAAGCCTGTTTTAGCAGTTATTTGCGCACTTAAGCCCTGATCAACTAGGGATGAGCAATACTCATGAGTGCGTCTGTCTTGCCAAACAATTGCGTTATAAACGGCTTCTCCGCTCACTTTATCCCAAACGATAGTCGTTTCACGCTGGTTGGTAATACCGATGGAATTTATGTCACTAGCACTTAAATTTGCTTCACTAAGCACTTGTTTGCAAGTTGCTAAAACAGTGTTAAGAATATCAGTAGGTCGATGTTCTACCCAACCATCTGCTGGGAATATCTGTTCAAACTCTTGTTGGGCTTGTGCAATAAGCTGCGCATTCTCATCAAAAATGATTGCTCTTGAACTGGTGGTGCCTTGATCGATAGAAAGAATATAGGATTTCATTTTTGTGTTGCCTTGCCATTCAGGTAATGGAACAATAATAGACGCAAAATAAACTGAGCCAATTTTTGGATGATAGAGTATTCATGACCAGCCAGCAGAGACAAAGTAAAATATTAGCCTTAATCAATGAAAAAGGCTTTATCAGTATTGACGAACTTGTAGAACTGTTTGATGTAACACCGCAAACTATTCGTCGCGATTTAAATCAAATGGCTGACGCTAGTAAAATACGCCGCCATCACGGTGGTGCTGAAAGAGAATCTAGCACAGAGAATGAAGATTATCAAAGTAGAAAAATCAATCATTTAGATTCTAAAAAAAAGATGGCAGCGCAAATTGCGGCGATGGTACCCAATGGTGCTTCGCTGTTTATCAACATAGGTACGTCTACCGAGATGGTGGCTAGGGCCTTATTGCAACACAGAGCGTTGCGAGTGGTGACTAATAATATCCACGTTGCTTCTATCCTTTCAGCTAACGATGATTTCCAGGTGATTATCGCCGCCGGAGAAGTGCGCCATAGTGATGGCGGTATTGTTGGCGAAGCTACTTGTGACTTTATTAGTCAGTTTAATATGGATATTGGGATCATCGGTATTAGCGGCATTGGTAATGATGGCGCTCTATTGGATTACGATTTTAGAGAAGTTAAAGTGGCGCAAGCGATTATAGCGAACTCTAGTAAAGTGATACTCGCCGCGGACCATTCGAAGTTCGGGCGCAGTGCAATGGTGAAACAAGCCAACATCAGTCAAATAAATGCGTTAGTCACCGATAAACCGGTGCCTGAACATCTTGATAAAGTATTGAAAGAGCAAAAAATAGAAGTCTTTATTTGTGCTTGAAACAAGCTATGTATGTATACTTGATAGCTTCTTGGAAATCTGTGAATAAAGCCTAGCGTTTACATGCGCACGATGGGTATAGATGATTTGTTTGAGATGTTCTTAAGTCGGTTGTGTTACTAGGTTATATTTTTATTTTTAGGAGTTCGATGTGGTTGGTCAAACTGAATTAGAAAACGCAGAACAACACTTAGATATTTTGTTTGCAAGGCATTCTATTTATTGTAAAAGCAGAGATGTAGAGTATTACGAGTTACTGTTTCGTAATGCGCAAAATGCCTTTGATCCAAGCATTAATGACGAAACAGCTACTTTTGAAGTTATTGCTAATAACTACTCCAATATCGTAAAAGATGGAGAGTTAAAATCTATCCCTTGTTTCATCAAAGTGACAGATGAATTGTTATTAAGTGGCAGGCTGCCTGATTTACCAAAAGGGCGCTTTGTGCTAGAGCTGCTAGGGCGTTCAAAAATCACGCCGCTATTGGTTGAAAAGCTCAAAGAACTTGGTAAGCAAGGCGTGCGTTTAGCTTTAGCTGATTACGACCCTGATGATAGACGCTTTGATGTACTGCTCAATATTGTACATATACTGAAATTGGATATTCGCCGTTTAGGGATGGAAAATCTTCCGGGAGTTATTGCGAAATTAAGACCCTATCATTTAGAGCTACTGGCAGATAAAGTTGAATCACAAGCGCAATATGTTAAATGTGTTGAAATGGGCTTTTCGCTTTACCAAGGTTTTTTCTTGAGTGAGCCTTCCACGGTTAAAGGGAAAAAGTTAGCCGCTAATAAAATAATATTGTTACAGCTACTAACAGAAGTTGATCGTCCTGGGGCCAGTGCTAAAAGTATGGAAGAAATTGCGCTTAATGACCCAACATTAACCTTTAAAATACTTAAAGTTGTAAATTCAGCGGCATTTAACACCCCTAAAGAGATCACGTCCCTCTCGCACGCCATCAGTTTGGTCGGGATGACGCAAATTAAGCGCTGGATAGTTATTTTTATGGCGTCTAAAGAGGATAGTGCTTCTGCAGATTTAATTAATAATATGCTCGTGCGTGGACGCATGTGTGAATTGATTTCAGAGATGTCTGGGCAAAGTGATCCTATTAGTTTTTTCATGGTCGGACTGTTGTCACAGCTAGATGCTTTGCTGAATATGGAAATGAAAGAACTATTAGCACAGATGCCTTTAGCAGAGGAAATTAGCCATGCAATTTTAGATCATCGAGGAGAGATGGGGGCAGTACTCAGTGATGTAAAGTATTATCAACACGGTGACTTTGATGCTGTAAAAGGCAATTTAAGTAATGATATTTACCAAATGGCTTATCGCCACAGCTTAAATTGGGCACAACAAGTGATGAAATCTATATAGTTGGTAATGTTTTTTTTGATGAAAATGCTCAACAAAAAAATTAAAGCAACGCATTCATTGAAATAAGTTACTTAGCATTAATAGCCTTGCTACTATTGAAAGAATTAGAGAATAGTTATCATTAGCATATATAGTTTTTAGGTGATTGATTGAGTAATGAAAGTACACAAGTAACAGTGATGATTAAGATGAGACGCTTTGTCTTATCATTCTTGTTACATATCTGGATAGCCACAGTATTAGTCGTGGTGCTAGTTTCTGAATTTATTTGGATGCCAACTAGCCTTGAAGAAGTGTTGAATAATCGAATTAATCAATTTCAACTAACGTTGCAAATATCTAGTCGTTTAGGTGCACAGATAGACGCACATGAAAGCTCCGAGGAAGGTAGGCAGAGCTTTCTCAAGCAGCTAAACGAGCAAGCAGGTATACAAGGCTGGCAAGAAATTGTGTATGGAACACAAACGAAGCTACGCGAGCAAGCACAGCAAAATAACCATTTACAATTGTTGTTACAACGCTTGCCTCAATCTGCTTACGCTTACGGTCTTTGGTTTAATCCACAACAAGTATTGAAGGATCAAGCCTACTTGTATCGCTGTTTTGAGTTGTTATTGATATTTTTTGTCACTTGTATTTTATTAATCATTGGTTTGCGCCGATCATCGTTTATCAAGTCACTTAATCGAGTCACCACTGCAGCACAATCTTTGGCGCAAGGCAATTTTAACGCTCCTTTTCCTGTGGTTAATCGTTATTCTGTGTTAACCGATTTAGTTAAAACATTTGAAACAACTCGTATTTCTTTAGCCGTGATGAGGCGAGAACTATTATCCCAAGTAGAAGCAAAGCAATTGGGAGAGCAAAGGTTACAAGAGTCACATAAGGTTGCTCATTTAGGGAGTTGGGAGTGGAAGGTAGCTGAAGATAGCGTGTGGTTTTCACAGAGCTTAGAGAAAATCTTAGGATTAGATAGCACTCGAAAAACTACTTGCTTGGATGATTTTTTTAAACAAGTGCACTCAGCAGATAAAAATAGTTTATTCAAAGAGCTAAAGTCAGATTTAGCGCTAGGCACTACTATATCAACAGATTTTAGAGTCTCAAATGACGGCATGATTAAGCATCTGCATTTGATGGCGAATGTTGAAAAGCAAAAAAATGGCACTATCCGCTTAATCGGCACCTGCCAAGATATCTCAGATAGAAAAGATATTGAATCATTGCTGCAAAAACTCTCTAGTGCGATTACCGCCAGTGGTTCAGGGGTCATCATTACTGATGTGATTGGCACTGTCGAATACATTAATCCGAAGTTTACCGAAACAACCGGCTTTAATATTGAAGAGCTAGAGGGGACTACCTCGCTAATGCTCTCTAGAGAATGTTTACCAGAGAACAAGTACGACAGCATGTGGAAAGATATTTTAGGCGGTAAAAGCTGGCGTGGAGATCTGCAAAATATTCGCAAAGACGGCAGCTCTTATTGGTCAATCGTTTCTATCTCTCCCATTAATAATGAATACAACGAGCTCACTCACTTTGTTATCGTCAGCGAAGATGTGTCTGAATTAAAAGATGCTCACGCAAAAATGGAACAACTAGCGCTGTATGATGAGCTAACAGGCTTACCTAACAGACGCTTATTTTTTAGAGAGTTAGAAAACTTATTTTTGACCGATGTGATGGAATCTCCGGCGGTTGTGATGCTGTTAGATTTAGATAATTTCAAAACGGTGAATGATACTCAAGGCCATCCAGCGGGAGACAAACTGTTAGTAGAAGTTTCGCGGCGCATTGAGCAAAACATCACAGGAAAAGGGATTGCAGCGCGTTTAGGAGGTGATGAATTTGCAATGCTGATCAACCCTGTTGAAAATATTGAGCAAGTCGAAAGAATCGCGCAAACAGTACTCGATCTTATTGCTCAGCCGTATATTATTAATGAAACTGAAATTCAAATTAGTACCAGTATTGGCCTAGCTTGGTTGCCCAAAGACGGCAATTTGCCCGATACAATTATGAAACACGCGGATTTAGCTATGTACCAAGCTAAAGAGATGGGCCGCAATCAATTCCGTCAATTTACTGAGCAGTTAAACGAACAACTACAGCGCTACATTCGCTTCTCTAGAGAAATGCCAGAAGCGTTGCTCAATGGTGATTTTTTGTTAAATTTCCAACCAAAAATGGACTTAAAAAACCAGAGAATCATTGGTGTAGAGGGATTAGTGCGTTGGCAACATCCTGAATTAGGCACTATTTCTCCAGTTGACTTTATCCCTATTGCTGAAGATACCGGCTTTATTGTGCCGTTGGGTAATTGGGTATTCGCAGAAGCTTGTCGAAGCATGAAAAAGCTGCGCGATATGGGGCATCCCAGTATATCTTGTGCAATAAACGTTTCGTTGCGCCAATTTCGTGACCCATCGCTGTTAGGTGTTATCGAAAAGTCGATGAAAGACAATGATATTGACCCTCGCTATATAGAAGTGGAAATTACTGAATCACTGTTAATGGAAGATGTGGATAAAGCAATTCTTACATTGCGAGAAATTCAACGCATCGGCATTAGTGTCGCGATTGACGATTTTGGCACTGGTTATTCTTCTTTCAGTTATTTGAAGAATTTACCGATTAACGTATTGAAAGTAGATAGATGCTTTATTAAAGATATTCCTGATAGCCAAGAAGATATGAAAATAACTTCTGCTATAATTTCTATGGCGCATAGCTTGAACTTAAAAGTGGTCGCTGAAGGTATCGAAACGGATTTGCAAAGACAGTTTCTGATTGAGCAAGACTGTGACATTGGCCAAGGCTATTTATTTGGTAAGCCGATGGCATTACCAGCTCTAAAGAAATTGTTAGATCAAGATAATGTTAGTTAATACTTTTTAAAATTTGTAAAATATCAATGAGCGGTTGACCCAAGGAGTGTTACTTGCAAAATGCAGAGAGGAATATTACACAATATTCAATCGATGTTGATCAAGTTTTAGCAGCTATTAGCCAAGTATTATTAGGCAAGCAAACGCAAATAAAATTAGCGCTTAGCTGTATTTTTGCTGGTGGACACTTATTGATTGAAGATCTACCCGGCATGGGAAAAACGACGCTGGCACACGCTATTGCAGATGTGCTGGGTTTGAGCTACAAGCGCGTGCAATTTACCAGTGATTTACTGCCTGCTGACCTGTTAGGTATTTCGATCTTTAACCAAGAAAAAAGTAACTTTGAATTTCATCAAGGACCTATTTTTACTCAGCTGTTACTAGCAGATGAAATCAATAGAAGTAGCGCAAAAACACAGAGCGCACTACTTGAGGCGATGGAAGAAAAGCAAGTGAGCATAGAAGGGGTGACGCGTAAATTACCCGATCCTTTTTTTGTTATCGCCACACAAAACCCTACTAGCCACAGTGGCACTTATCCACTCCCAGAATCTCAGTTAGATCGTTTCATGATGCGCATTACGTTAGGTTTTCCAGCTAAAGATGCCGAACGAATAATGCTGCAAGCATTAGCTGGATCGCATCGACGCACAAATGCCAATAGAGCCAAATTAGAACCATTATTAAGCTTGCAGCAATTAGAACAATTGCACAGTAAAGCCTGTGAAGTGCAAGTAAGCGATCACTTACTAGATTACGTGCAGCGCTTAATGCAGTTTACTCGCCAAGACTCAAGCTTAGCACAAGGAGTCTCACCTCGCGGATCTTTGGCTTTAGTGCGTGCAGCAAAGGCTTGGGCGATGTTAGAGAAACGCAGCTATCTAATTCCTGAAGATATTCAGCAAGTATTCACCAGTGTCATAGGTCATCGCTTGAGTAGTGTGACAAGTAGTAAGAATGCGAATAACTTGGCCAATCATGTGCTGTCTCAAGTCGATGTTGTTTATACCTAAATTTTGTAAGTTAATTAATGGTATGAAAGGTGCGTATAGCTTAATGCCTTTAGCAAGAAATTAATATTTTGACGGCTCTTTAATTATGAAATGGATTGCGCAATATTATCAGCGTTGGTTACAAAAACGCAGCCCAGCTAACAAGCATCACACACTGAAACAAAGCAATGTGTATATTTTTCCTTCGCGATTAGGTGGCTGTTACTTATTGTTATCGATGTTACTTTGGCTTTTAGGTACCAATTACGATAACAATTTAATTCTTGGAGTTAGTTACCTCTTTATCAGTATCTTTTTGCTGTGCATTTTCCATAGCTATTTTAATTTGCAAGGATTAAAAGTCACCAACATAACGTCAGAAAATGCTGACTCTACAGTCTTTGTTGGTGACATGGCATTTATTGATTTGGCATTTTTGCGCAGTAACACAAACTATCAACCTGCGATTAAAGTGGCTTTTAAAGAGCTGCCGGGTGTCTATCTAGATTTTGCTAATCAACAATCTGTTGAAATATCACTTGGGGTTGAAGCATTAGAGCGCGGGCAGCTATTGCTTCCAAGATTATCCATTGTTAGCTATTACCCGTTAGGGATAATTCGCTGTTGGAGTGAGCTATCAATCGCGACACAACAGTTAGTTTTCCCTTTACCCGTTGAAAATTCCCTGCCCTTAATTAGCAGTGGCGTAGCAGAGGGTGAAAATAAGAAAAATTTAGAATCAAAGGAAACTCAAGAACAAGAATACCAGAGCTTGCAGCTGTATCGTGCAGGTGAACCGTTAAGTAAAATAGCTTGGAAGCAATATGCTCGAACACAAGTGCTTTACACGAAAACCTTTGCGGCTGATACTGGCGAAAACAATCAGCTTAGCTGGTATAGCTATCCAGATGTTGAGGCAGAACTACGTTTGCAATATTTATGTTATCAAGCATTGGAATTGCATGCCCAGCAACGAGCATTTAGCTTAGAGCTGGTAAATACAACCATAACGCAGGGCAATGGTGATGGGCATTTACAGCGTGTTTTAAGCGCATTAGCGTTATATAAAGCACCATTTGAGAGTATTAAGTGATGGTTATCACCAAAACGCACTCACTTGCTCAGAAAAATATGGCAACAGAAACACTGTTGATAAAGCATATTTTACTACTGATGTTAGCGCAGTGCGCCGCACTGCTGCCTCTACTTGAACAGCTACCGTGGTGGATGTTGTTGCTTTGCTTAACCCTGTTTTTTACGCGTATACAAATTGTTAAGCGTAAGATATTACCAATTAATCAGTATATTAAATTCTCGCTAGTGTTAGTTACAGTATCTCTATTGCTGATTAGCAGCGATAGTGGGTATTCACTACACAGCTTTGTCGTTTTACTAGTACTAACGATGTGTCTTAAAATAATAGAGTTAACCAGTAAGCGCGACTATATCTTGATGGTGTTTTTGGGCTGCTTTATCAGCGCCAGCCAGCTATTATTTGCCAATAGTCTAATTGCGTTTTTCTATGTAATTTTTTGCTTACTACTGCTACATGTTTGCTTGTTGCAACTGTGCTGCGAGCCACATAAACCACTCTTAAATGCAACAGTATCTATTCAACAGCAAAGTATTAATCAATGGCGCTACATTAAAAAATTACTGCTGCTCTTTTTGCAGGCACTACCCATTGCGGTCGTTTTCTTTTTAGTTATTCCCAAAATTGGTAGTTTGTGGCAAGTGCCACTTCACAGTAAAGCGGCTAAAACTGGGATGACCGATAGCCTTTCTGCTGGCGATATTGCCAAGTTAAATCAAGATAATTCGGCGGCCATGCGCATCACTTTTGATAATGTGGGTAAAATCGATAATGCCCAGCTTTACTGGCGAGGGCTGGTGCTTGAAGATTTTGATGGTAAAACTTGGCGTCGTTCAGCGCAGCGATTAGCGCCGATATCCGCTGCGAAAACTAGCGAAATTACCTCTACCAACAGCCGCATAAATTATCAAGTGATGTTAGAGAACACTGATCAGCCTTGGTTATATGCATTAAACACCGCAACAACCAGTAATTCAAAAATAGCACAGTGGCAAAACTATAGTTTAACGAAGCGCGAAAACTTGCAAAACCGCTTTCAATATAATGTGCAATCATACCCTGATTACGTTGATTCAAGTGACTTGTCCGCCCTTGAGTATCAAAAGTTAACTGCGCTTCCTAAGAACGAAAACCCGAAAACGCGCCAGTATGCAGTCGCGTTAGCGCAAAAATTCAGCGATAAACAACAGATTATCGACGCCATAATGCAAAAATTTAATGAGCAGTTTACTTACACACTAGCGCCTGGAAGAATGAGTACTACGCATGGTATTGATGATTTCTTGTTTGCAAAAAAACGCGGTTACTGTGAACATTTCGCAAGTACTACTGCTTTTATTTTACGCGCAGCAGGCATTCCAAGTCGTATTGCCGCAGGATATCAAGGTGGGCAGTGGAGCAGTGATAACCGCTATTTACTAGTGACACAAGCCGCGGCACATGCGTGGGTAGAAGTATGGCTTGCAGGCAAAGGTTGGGTAAGATTAGATCCCACAGCCGCAGTAGCGCCGCAGCGTATTGAAAGTGGTGCTAGTGATTATCTTGCGCAATTAACTCAAGGAAGCAGCTTAGTCAGCAGTTTAAGCCAAACCAGTCTAATGAGGCAGCTTAGGCTGCGTTGGGATAATGTGAATTATCAATGGCATCGCTGGGTGTTAGGCTATGACAACAAGCTACAGCTCGCTCTAGTCACGCGCTTTTTAGGTGGCATTGATGCTTGGCGTATCGGCTTACTGTTGCTATCTGTGCTGAGTTTAATGTTGATCCCATTATTTATTAAGCGTGTTATTGGTTTACCTAAGAAAAAAGAAAGCGATGTTATTGTGCGCTTGAGAAAGTTAGATAAAGTGTTGGCCAAAATCGATTTAGCGCGCGAAAAAGGAGAAACTTTAAATGCTTTTTTACAGCGCGCAGCTGAGCATAGCAGCATTAATAAACCGGCGCTGATGGCAATTGCAGCAACGGCAAATCAATTACTTTATGACACCGATGCAGGTAGATCTGCTTGCTTACACCAGCTAGATACGTTGATTGAGCAGGTAAAAAATAGCCGCTAAATTGTCTATCTATGGAACTTGAACCAGCCTTTACGCTCTAAAAAGTTCGTCAAACTAGTGCTGAGAATTCAATGAAAAACATTCTATTAAAAATATCTTTAGTACTCTCCATCTTTTGTACCAGCAGTGTGTATGCGCTAGAGTTTGTCAGTTTCGAGGGTGAAAAGTCATCTCTTAAAGAACAAGTAGATAATGGAAAGTGGTCTGTGGTGGTATTTTGGAGCCATAGCTGTGGCATCTGTCGCAAAGAAACCCCAGCGTTAAGCCAGTTTCACCTTAAACATAGCGGCGTAGATGCCCAAGTGATCGGTGTGAGCATTGACGGACAACAGAAGAAAGGCTTAGCACAACAATTTATGCGCGAAACAGGGATGAAATTCCCGTCATTTATAGCTGAATTACCAGTAATGGCAATTAACTTTCAACAGCTAACCGGTCGCTCTTTTAGAGGAACGCCCACCTTTATACTCTATAATCCACAAGGCGAAATAGTGGGAATGCAAACCGGGCGTGTAAGGATAGAAGCGCTTGAAAACTTTATTACAGGCAATAATAGTTAGCAGGTAAAGACAACTGCAAGGAGGTATTTAAAAAGCCTGCAACGAATAAGTTAGTAGCAGGCTAATGTTTAAGTTTTAATCAATGGTTTCAACTAGAGACTGGCGGCGTCGATCAACAGTTAGTTTAGTAATGTCAGGGCGGCTATAGTGACCGGCAACATCAAAGTTTTGACGCTCTTCCCGCACGCGCCCATGATCAATCACTGCTGTATATAAACCTTCCTCATTGCATTGCGGTTCGATAATCCATTCGCCATCGGGACCTGCTAGGCAAGAACCACCATTGGAAACTATTTCGTGGTCCCCAACGCCTGCTAAAATTGCCGCTAAATGCGGTGTATCTATTGGAAAATCAGCTTTGCGCATTAAGCCGCTAGCCGCCATTGAAAAAGAGCGGCCTTCTTTGGCGATAAACTTGGTTAAATCATGGGTGTTACGATCACAACCTGGCCAAATAGCCACGTGTAAATCTTCACCTAAACCATACAAAGCGGCTCTAGAAAGTGGCATCCAGTTTTCCCAGCAGTTTAAACCACCACTGTGAAATGCGCCTAGATTATGTACGCGTAAACCGTTGCCATCACCGGGTGCCCAAGTTAAACGCTCTTCGTAAGTGGGCATTAACTTACGGTGCGTAGAGCCAATAACACCGAGTTTATCAATATAAACCATGGTGCAATATAAGCTGTGGCCACCTCTATTGTGTGCGCGCTCAATGATGCCTAAATAAACTGCGCAATGATTAGTTTTAGCCGCTTCACAAACGCTATCTAAATGCCCTGCTTCTATTTGCACCGCTTGGTCGGTGTAGTGTGAGTGTAATTCTTTTTGATCTTGCGCGTTAAATCTCGCGCCATCTGTGGCAGATACCCAAAACGGATAACCGGGGACTAGTGCTTCTCCAAAAGCAACTAAATCAACTTGCTCGCTACCTGCTTGGTTGATCATGGTGATTACTTTAGCGATGGTTGCATCTCTATCTAGCCATACAGGAGCTATTTGCGCCAAAGCTACTTTTAGTTGATCTTTACTTAATGATGTATCTGAAGTGGTGAACATAGTAATTCCTATAGAGTAAATATAATTGAATAAAGCTATAAGCACGAAAACTAAAAATTAATAATAAGGATTAATACAGCAATCAACGTTGAGTGCCAATAATTACAGTATGATTTGTGTACTCAGCATACGAAAGAGGTGATTTTGATAAGGGTTTGTGCACAATGAACATCAATAAACTCATTGCTTCGCAAGCTGAGATGACGATTTTAGTGACAGTTGCGGAGGAGGGAAGCTTTAGTGTAGCGGGTAGAAAGCTGGCGCTAACCCCTTCGACGAAGCGCGTCAAATAGCGCGCTTAGAGCAAAGCTTATCGGTTAAGTTGTTAGAGTGGGCCACGCAAGATGCAACTAAGCACAGCGGGAAAGCCAGTATACGAGCTTTGCCGAACGATGTCAGATTCGGCCAGAGAAGCGGTAAGCATTGCCAGCTTAACGCGTTCACAGCTGTAAGGAGTGATTCGCATAGCTACGCCTAAGGCGGTAGCGAAACACATTTTAGAGCCGCTATTGTTTTCGTCTGCTTTAAAACATCTACAGCTTCACTATATATAAAAGTAATCGATCATATTGTGGATCCGATTTACCACGAGGTTGATTTATTAGTAGCGCTTACCGAGCGCCCGAATTTAGGCTTAATCGCTAAAGAATTAGCCAAGGCGCACATTATTTTGTGTGCAGTGCGCAGCATATACAACAAAAAGGGCAGATAAATAGCCCACAAGAACTCACCCAGCATAGCTGTATTACCCTTGGAGGAAGTGCTGCTAGCAAAATTTTAAATTTCTGGGATGTGCGCCAAAAAGTCACGGCGGAGGTAACAAGACGCTACTGCGTAGACCATTCACAAATACGCATAAACGCCATCAAACAAAGTTTGGGAGTTGGCTTATTAGCGGGTTTTATCACTGTAGATGGTGTCAATAAGAGCAATTTAATCAAAGTGTTACCAAACTGGTGTATAAAACATAACTATCAAGGCACACTTAGATTACAATATGCACAATCTAAATATATCTCAGAGCGATTAAAATTATTGGTCAACCATCTGGTTGACAATTACCCTGAATTTGGCAGTTGATCACGAAAAATGAATACAAGTTTTGTGATCGCGCAGCCTAAGCTAGCGTTATAAGTGAGAGCAAGCGTTGACATCATCTGAATTAAACACCGATAGCCCGAAAAAATTTCTTCTAACACCACAGCAATGGGCGCTGCTAGTATTGCTTTTAACTCCAGCGTTACTATGCTCGAACATGATCGTAGCGCGTGCAGTGGCTGATACCGTTCCTCCTTTTACGTTGGCTTTCACTCGTTGGCTTGTTGCAGTGTTGGTACTGTTACCTTTTATTGGCGTTCAGCTATATCAAGCCAGAGCTATTTTAGCGCAAGAGTGGCGACAGTTATTGATGCTAGGTATTTTGGGTATGGGAATTTGTGGCGCATTTCCTTATATTGGAGCACGTACCACCACGGCAACTAACATTGGTTTGATCTACGCTTTATCGCCTATCTTCGTGATTATTTTTGCTCGCTTCCTGTACGCCGTACATTTAAATAAGCGCCAATTGCTGGGGGTGGTGTTTGCGTTTGTAGGAGTTTTAGTGATTGTTGCAAAAGGTGATTTACAAGTGCTTAAGCAACTGAATTTCACCGTCGGCGATATTTGGGTGTTAGCAGCAGCTGCTTCTTGGGGTTTTTATTCGCTGTGGCAAGGTCACTTAAAAAGCCAGCTGAGCCTGTTTTTACGGTTCACGGCGATGTCGATCGGTGGGGTTATAGTACTAGCGCCTTTTGCGGCAGTTGAGCTATATCAGCAATTACCTGAACTTATCACCAGTGAATTTATCGACACTTTCGTACTAACAATTCCCTTTCTAGCGTTTATTTCTTCTATTACGGCATATGCCGCTTACGCTTATATTATAAAGACACTGGGCGCTTCCAAAGCCTCTTTAGTGATGTATGCAATCCCGTTGTATAACGCGGCTTTAGCTTGGGCTATCTTAGGCGAAGAGTTAGAGCGCTTTCATTTACTGGGAGCGCTATTAATTCTGCCGGGCTTATTTTTAGCGGTCAGCAAGAAAAAAAAATAACTTTTACAGGGTGAAAACAGCAAGTTTGATCATGTGAAATAGCGACGTGTTCTTCATACTACAGGTGCCTGTTAGTTGAGGCAGCCTAAGGGATATAGTGGGAAAACATGAAAATAAGCGCACATAAACAGCGTTATCAGCAAAAGATGGGCGTTGTGTTTGACTATATAGATCAGCATTTAGATGAAGAGCTAAACCTAGCATTACTTAGTGAAGTGGCTTGTTTTTCAAAGTTTCATTTTCACCGCCAATTTTGTGAGTATACCGGCATTAGCTTATTTAAATACTTACAGTTGTTAAGGCTGAAAAGAGCTTCTTACCAACTGGTATTTAATCTTGATATCAGTGTGCTGGATATCGCTTTAGATGCGCAGTTTTCCAGTTCTGAGTCATTTAGTCGTGCTTTTAAAAAGACCTTCGCTCAAACCCCTTCGCAATTTAGAGCAGCTCCACTATGGAAACCTTGGCATCAAAAATATCAATATAATATTTCACGAGGTAAGGTAGATATGGACATAGCGATGACAGTAAATTTAATAGCGTTTGAAGAAACAAAGATCGCTGTTTATGAGCACAAAGGTGCGGTAGAGAGGTTAAACTATTCAATTGAAGCGTTTATTGCTTGGCGTAAAAGGACGCAGTTGTCACCAATTAACAGCAGTGCAACTTTCGGGTTAGCTTATTCGGATCCGGCAACAACCGTGCCCGAAGATTTTAAGTTCGACATTTGTGGTGAAGTAATAAAGCCGGTGGCAAAAAACGATGATGGCATTGTGAATAAATTCATACCAGCAGGGTTATGCGCACAAATAGTGCATCTAGGATCTCATTCATTATTAGATGAAAAAATTCATTACCTGTATGGGCAGTGGTTACCTGAATCAGGTTATAGCTTAAGAGACTTCCCGTGTTTCTTTAAATACATTAACTTCTTTGGACAAGTGTCAGAAGATAAGTTGATCACTGAAATATATCTTCCTATCCAATAGCGTATAAATAATGGGTTAAATCAGAAAGTCTAATGAAAGGTAAAAGAAGCTAATTCAGGATACAAGTTCATGCCTCTTGCGTCCTGAAGCGGCTATATAAGCAATGTTTACTTATTAAGAACCTGGAATAGCGGTTGCATTGAAGCTTGCATCAGTACGCGCATTTTCAAGCAACGCTTGTAGGTTGTCTAACCCTTCAATGCTAATACGCTTTCTGAAAATCGCCCAATCTACATAACAAGCTAAACGCATTTGCGCTGTGTTTAGCGGGCCGTTTAAGTTTTCAACTTTATTATTTAATTCTTTAAGTGCCGATACAATACGATTTTGCTGGCGCTGTAGATAGCCGCTAGTTTCAGCTTTAATACCATCATTCTCCAATAAAAACAGGTTGATAGTGGCGTCTAGGCAAGTATTGGTCATGCTGAACAATTCTTGTTCTTGTGCATCTTTAATGAAAGTGCCGCCTGACTTTTGTGCAATGTGGAACAAAATTGAGCTAGAGTCAGTAAGTTTTACAGCACCATCTTCTAAATAAGGAACTTTTTGTGTTGCTGAGTTTGCCGCACTTTGCGCGTAATCAGTATCGATGAATTCACATTCAACGTTGCTTTGTAACAGTGCAACACGACAGTGACGGGCAAAAGGAGAGGTATAACTTGCGTATAATTTCATGTTTGGCCTTTATATGTTTTTTTATATTAATTACAGAACGATCATTCTAGTATATATGATAATTGCTTAATAATACTTATTAAACGATGCTAATTTTGGTGAAACCTCCTTTATGACAGAAAGTAACTACTGCTAACAGATTTAGCATTGGTACATTCAATCAATATAAAATTATACTGTGAAACCTTTGCATAACTACTGCGCTCAGTTATCCTGCGCTAAAATCGATTCAATATAAAGGCGAATGCGATTTTTAGCGATCAATGGCAGTTAAATGCAAAATTTCACCGTTATAAACTAAGTACCCAGGAAATATACATGGCCAGTCCTATTTCATTACAAAATAGCTTAGAGCTACTAACAACTCTAATAGAGCATCTCCCTAAAGATCGCCCGGTGTCTCAAGCGCCTGACGCTCAAGAGCTACAGCAATTGTTAGATGTTAGCTTAACCGATGAAGGTGCAAGCGCTGAGCAGCTACTTGAAGGCGCACAGGCGTATTTACATTACAATCCAGAAGTGTCACAAACAAATTTCTTTAAGTTACTTTATTCAGGCTTAAACGCTCCTGCTGTGCTTGGTGATTGGGTGACAAGTCTCTCTAATGCAACCATGCACACTTATCAAGTAGGACCTGTTGCTACATTGATGGAACTTGAGTTAATCAAACAGTGGAATAAATTAGTTGGTTTTGATCCTGAAAAAAGCGATGGCATCATGGTTAGCGGTGGCAGCCAAGCGAATCTTATAGGTATGTTACTGGCTAGACACAAAGCAGCACCACAGGCCAAAACCCAAGGATTAGGTGGCAAAACACTGGTTGCTTTTGTGTCAGATCAAGCGCATTACTCAGGTTTAAAAGCGGCCAACGTATTAGGTATTGGCAGCGATAACTTGATCGCGGTTCAAAGTGATAGCGATGGCAAGATAGACCCTGAACAGTTAGAGATCGAAATAAAGCGTACTATTGAAAAAGGGCACACGCCGTTCTTTATCGGCCTCACCGCAGGCACGACTGTTATTGGTGCTTACGATGATGTGACAGCTTGTTCTGAGATAGCCAAGCGCTATGATATTTGGCTACATATTGATGGTGCTTGGGGCGCGCCAGTGCTCTTTAGCGAAAAGCATAAACATTTATTGCAGGGCTCTGAACTGGCTGATTCTGTGGCTTGGGATGCGCACAAGCTAATGAATGTTCCTATTACCGCAGCGGTCATACTCGTTAAACAAGCAGGCTTTTTAAAGGAAGTTTGTGCAGGTGGTGGCGGTGAATACTTATTCCATAGCGATGCGAACTCGGCCTTTAACTTAGGTGAGCGCTCAATACAATGTGGACGCCGCGCAGATGCACTTAAAGTATGGATGAGCTGGAAAGCCGTGGGTAATAATGGCTTTAGTGACAAGATAGATCATCTTTTTGCGTGTAAAGCACATTGCGTTGCAATGATTGAAAAGCACAGTCACTTAGAGATGCTAGCGCCTGCTGGATACCTTAATGTGCTATTTCGTTATCAGCCTACTGCTTATTTAGATGAAAAAGAATTGCGCCGCTTAAACATTGCCATTTGCACAACGCTAAAAGCTCAAGGCACCTACATAGATTACGCGCAGTTTAAAGGGCGCACAGGCATTAGGTTAATCTTAGCCAATAGTGCCTGTAACATTGCCGATGTAGAAACAATGTTAGCGCACAGTATTAAAGTAGGGGATGAAATATTTAAGCAGCAGCGCTATTAACAGCATGGCTTGTAAAAATACAGTTTATCGAAACACAGCAAAAATCTAAAACCTTGAACTTGAACTTTAAGTAATTGTATTAACTTAAAGTTCAAGCCATTTCTAAAAGGTTAGCGTTATACGTCCCGCGCTACATCTGCAGATTTTGGTTTCTTTTTCTGGCCACTGCGAACTAAAATAAACATTCCTGAAATAACAATAATAATAGTGCCGATATAAGAGTTAAGGGTTGGGGTATCGCCCCAAACGAGATAACCCATCAACATTGCCAGTGGAATTGAAGTGTATTTAAAAGGGGCAATAAAGGATAACTCGCCAATACGCGTGGCGATGATATAAGTAAGATAGGCGGCCATAATAAAAACACTAGCCAGTGACAACCAGCCTAAATGCTCAACCGTGACCGTTTTCCAGCCAAAAGGTAATGTTGCTAAACCACCAAGTGTGACTACCCATGCAGTGGTAAAAGCTACTTGGGTTGAAGAGAGTACATTGGGGATATTGCGCATAAAAATATCGCGCAGCGCGGTTAAAAATGCAGCCAATAATGGCAGTAAAACCGCCCAAGAAGACAGTGATGCTTGCTGTAAATCGGCTACGAAAACAACGCCGATAAAGCCAATAATAACAGCGCTCCAACGTCTCCAGCCTACTTTTTCTTTTAAAATAATAGCAGCTAAAATAGTGAGCATAATAGGGCTTGAAAACACTAAGATAACGGCGGTGGCTAAAGGAAGTAAGATAAGCCCGGTTAAATAGAAACAAGCCACAGACAGTTCAAAAAAGGCGCGCAGTAAGTTCCAGCGATTCCAGCCTTCGCGAGGGAATATTTGCTGCTTTTTAAACTTTAGTAATAAGGTGAAGAGTATGCAAACTAAAGCACCTCTTAAAAATAAAATTTGGCCAACGGCTAACTCATCACTCAAAAATTTAATTAGCGCATCACCTATCGTAAACAAAGCCATAGATAGCATCATGATTAACGCAGCTTTAAAATTATCAACACTATTCAAGTGTCTCTCCTTGGTTAAGTTTTAGCGGGTGAAGTGCATAATTATAATAATGAGCATGCTGATTACCGCTTACAAAAAATGAAGTAGCACGAACAAAAAAGCCAGTATTAAATACTGGCTTTTTTTGATTAACCCATAAAGGATTAAAGTGTAGCTAAAGTAATATTAACGAACTTTAACAAGAGAGAACTTGTTGTCTTTAATTTCTAATTGCTTGTAAGTACCAAACACTTCGCCAACATCACTAAACTCGATGTTAGTTGCGCCAACGTAATCTACTTCACCGCCTTTTGCTAAAATCTCCAGTGCTTTCTTGATTTCACCCGGATAGATTTTAGTGCCTGGAGCATTAGCAACATTCATCATATTTGCTTGGATTGAAGCGCGATCAGCTGAATTACCTGCTTGAATTGCTAGAGCGATAAGGGCACCAGCATCGTAAGAAGTTCCATCGTATGGGCCTTCGCCGCCGATTTTGTTCGCTTTAGCCATCTCAACGAATTTAGCACCTGCATCGCTAGCACCACCTGGAGAAGTACCAATGCTATCTACCATGTCGTTACCAAAAGCATCAACTAGAGATTGGCCAATCATGCCATCGCCTAAAGCGAAGGTTTCAAAAGCGCCAGTATCGATAGATGCTTGAATGATACCTTTACCACCTTGGTCTAAATAACCAAGTACCGCTAGTTTGTCAGCGCCTGATGCCGCTAGTGCAGCAACTTCAGCAGAGTAATCGGCTTTGCCATCTTCGTGTGCAGCAACAATCGAAACTTTTCCGCCTAATGCTTTAAAAGCACCGACAAAAGAATCTGATAAGCCTTTACCATAATCATTGTTAGTGTAAGTAACAGCGATGTTCTTAACGCCGTTTTCAAATACTGCATCTGCTAATACTTGTCCTTGGCGAGCATCTGAAGGTGCTGTGCGAAAGAAGAAGCCTTTATCTTCAATTGAAGTTAGCGCAGGAGTTGTGGCTGATGGAGAGACCATAACAACACCTTTTGGTATTGCCACAGAGTTAGCGATTGCAGTAGTAACGCCTGAGCAATCTGCACCCATGATTGCTACTACTTTGTCTGACGTGATTAAACGCTCTGCAGCAGCAGTTGCAGCTGATGCATCAACACAAGTAGAGTCAGCACGTATAGGAACAATAGTACTGCCGTTTAATAGCATGCCAGAATCTGATGCTTCTTTAAAAGCTAGCTCTGCTGATGCTGCCATATCAGGTGTTAAAGATTCAATTGGGCCTGTGAAACCTAAAATGACGCCTACATTGATAGTTTCGCCAGCATTTGCGAAGCTAGTTGTCGCCATTGCCGCTGTTAGTGCGGCAGCTAAAAGATGCTTTTTCATTGGTAATCTCCAAATTTTACAATGTATTATCTGCAATTTTCGCTATAGATAATCATCGATTTTTAGTTTTATTATACAGTCATGGAGTTTTACATAGACTGCTATTAAAAAACAGAGGTTAAAGGTAACAAGCGCCACTTATATTATTTAAGTGAGCTGTTTTCTATTTTCCGGTGTTTAATTCTTTACAAGTAAGCAGTGTAAACGGCTATTGATAACCGTTTACACAATATTTAGTGTGTAAGTCGTGCGAAGGCATGCATTACTAAATGAAAATTAGTTATTACCTGATTTCTCAGGCAATATTCCACCAGGTGTGTAACGCATCACTAAAATTAGCACTGTACCCATTACCATTAAGCGCATGTATTGCGCACTGCCTAATAGGTGTGCTCTTAAGTCACTCGCAGGATCTAATCCTGAAGTGATCACACTCATCAACCAAGTGCCCATTGGTTCAGCCTCGATCCAAATAAACCAAACTAAGAAGCCGCCCAGTATCGAACCTAAGTTATTACCTGATCCACCCACAATAACCATTACCCAAATTAAGAAAGTGTAACGCAGTGGATTGTAAGTGCCGGGAGTAAACTGGCCATCTAAGGTTGTCATCATGGCACCGGCAATACCTACTACCGCGGACCCAAGCACAAAGATCTGCAAATGGCGTGCTTTGATGTCTTTACCCATGGCAGCAGCAGCGGTTTCGTTATCGCGAATTGCGCGAACCATGCGTCCCCAAGGAGAGTTCAAAGCTAGCTGACACAACATGAATAACACAATTAATACCATGCTAAATAATCCGGCATAACATAGTTTTACGAATATGCCAGAGAAATCCATCACTAATGTTTTCAACATAGCAGTGCGCTCATCACCTGCTAGTGCGGCTAAAGCATCTGCATTTAAGCGGCTAACAAGATCGATAAACCAGCTAGTTTGCTGCAAATCTAATTCAAAAGGCACTGGTCGTGGTAAACCGGTAACGTTTTTAGCGCCCCTTGTTAGCCAATCTTCGTTCTTTAGCAAAGCGACTACAATTTCAGCAATACCTAGAGTAGCGATAGCTAAGTAATCGGTACGCAAACCTAAGGTGATTTTGCCGATAAACCAGGCTGCGCCAGCGGCGAATAAACCACCGACAAACCATGAGAAAATAATAGGTAAGCCCATGCCTCCCAAATAACCGGTTTTTGCAGGGTTTACTGCTTCAATAGCAGCACTGGCAGGATCGTAAAAATGGCGAGCTAAGAAATACACCCCTAACGCGGCAAAGAACGTCACTGTGTTGCGAAGAGGGCGTTTTCCCCAAAGCTTGTGTAGCATGTAAACGAAGCAAATGCCGCCAACTAGGCTAAGTAAAGCGAGCGCCATACCACTGCCGCCAACACTCCATGCTTCGCCAACTGGCGCTTTAGAAACAAGCACTGCAGCTGCGCCACCTAAGGCACAAAAGCCCATGATGCCAACGTTAAACAGACCGGCATATCCCCACTGAATATTGACACCTAAGGTCATAATCGCCGAGATAATACACATATTAAAGATGGTTAAAGAAACACCCCAAGATTGTGTTATACCCACAAAAGTCAGCAAGGCTGCCATGATGCCGAATACTAAATAAGGGCGTAAGGTAGGATTGTTGAACATACTCATACTACTTTCCCCTTAAATAAGCCGGTGGGTTTAACCAGTAACACTAGTACTAAAATGACAAACGAAACTGCAAATTTGTACTCAGTTGCCAGTAGCTGCATTAAGCTTTCAGGCTCCATACTTGCAGGCAACAGATAGATTAAAAATTTCTTGTAAACGTAGGTTACTGCCACTTCAGAGAAAGCAATAATGAAGCCACCGGCGATAGCACCAATCGGCTTACCTAAACCACCAACAATCGCTGCAGCGAAAATAGGCAGTAGCAATTGAAAGTAAACAAAAGGTTTGAAGCTCTTATCTAATCCGTAAAGCACACCGGCAACCGTGGCGAGTAACGCCGCTAACATCCAAGTGATGCGCACGATTTTGTCAGGATCAATACCCGACAGCAGCGCTAAGTTTTCGTTATCAGAAAACGCACGCATCGCTTTACCCGTTTTGGTTTTCTGTAAAAACCAGAACAGAGCGGCGACTAGTAAGATAGCAATTACAATAGTAATCACTTGAGAGCTACGCAGTGCAAGGCCTTCAGCCAAGCCACTCCACTCTTTAAATGCACGCGCTTTAAAAATAAAGCGTTCCCCGTCGGCAAAACGTTGATCGCCTGGGCCAATCACAAAGCGCACTAAGCCATTCATAATGAACATAACGCCGACAGAAACCATTACAAAAGTAATAGGTTTTGCACCGATACCACGATAGTGCTTATAAATCACTTTATCGGTTAGCAACACAAAAGCAGCAGTGGCGGCAATACCAAAAGGTAGTGCCAATAATGCGGTGGGTAGCGGGCCGAAAGAAATTCCTATCGATTGCATAAACCAAGTCACGAGGATAGTTACCATCGCGCCAAAGGCCATGGTATCGCCGTGTGCAAAGTTAGAAAAACGTAAAATGCCGAACACTAAAGTTACCCCAAGGGCGCCCAGTGCTAGCTGTGATCCGTATGTTAATGCCGGTAAGATAACGTAGTTGGTCATCAGAACTAGGGCATTTAAAATGTCGATAAATTCAGGCATTGTCTATCCCCCTAAGAATGATTTACGAACATCAGCATCTGCTAATAATTCAGCACCGGTTCCGGTATAGCGATTTTCACCCATCACCAAAACATAGCCTTTATCAGCTATTTCGAGTGCTTGGCGGGCATTTTGCTCAACCATTAAGACCGCAACGCCTTTAGATTTAACTTCTAAAATGCGATCAAATAACTCATCCATAACAATGGGAGATACACCGGCAGTCGGTTCATCAAGCATTAGCACAGAAGGGCGAGTCATCATTGCACGGCCAACCGCTACTTGCTGGCGTTGGCCGCCAGAGAGCTCGCCTGCTGCTTGTAAGCGTTTTTGCTTGAGGATAGGGAAAAGCTCATAAATTTCTTCGATAGTGCCAGAGATATCGTCGTCGCGAATAAAAGCGCCCATCTCTAAATTTTCTTCAACGGTCATGCCGGTAAAGACGTTATGAGTTTGTGGAACAAAGCCAATGCCGTGCTTTACACGCTCTTGAGGCGACATATTGATAATATCAGTATCGCCTAAAGTGATGGAGCCACCAGTCATTTTCAGCATTCCGAGAAATGCCTTCATCGCCGTTGATTTTCCAGCGCCGTTAGGGCCAACAATGACCGCCACTTCACCTTTATCAACTTCGATATTGCAGCCTTTTAAAATATCGGGACCACCGTAACCACCCGATAGATTTTTACCAACTAAGAAACTCATACTTGGCCTCCTGTTGTTTTATTCAAAGTTTTGTTCAAATCTTTATTTTTCAAGCCGGTACCAAGATACGCTTCAATAACCGTTTCGTTGCTAGTCACTTCTGCAGCAGTACCTTGAGCTAATAGTTTGCCGTCAGCCATTACAATTACAGGATCACAAAGGCGTGCAATAAAGTCCATATCGTGCTCGATCATGCAAAAAGTATAACCGCGTTCTTTGTTGAGCTTGATAATGGCATCGCCAATTTCTCCAAGCAAAGTACGGTTAACACCTGCGCCGACTTCATCGAGTAATACTATTTTGGCATCAACCATCATAGTGCGGCCCAGCTCAAGCAGTTTTTTTTGGCCGCCAGATAGGTTGCCAGCTAATTCGTGAGCAACATGGCTGATCTTCAGAAACTCAATGACTTCTTCTGCTTTTTGGCGTATTTCACGCTCTTGCACTTTAATGGCACCACGGCGAAACCAAGTGTTCGCCAAGCTCTCCCCCAACTGGTTAGGGGGAACCATCATAAGATTCTCTATCACTGTCATCGTAGAGAATTCATGGGCTAATTGAAAAGTTCTAAGTAGGCCTTTACCGAATAATTGATGAGGGCTTAAACCTTCCATATCTTGGCCATCAAGTAAAATGCGACCATGGGTGGGTTTGTGCAAACCGGCAATGGTGTTGAACATCGTAGTTTTACCGGCACCGTTAGGACCAATCAAACCAGTAATAGAGCCTTTTTTGATTTCAAAACTCACATTATCGATCGCTCGTACACCGCCAAAATGCTTGGAAATAGCATCGACCTTGATCAAGGAATAATCTCCTATGTGGAACATCTCTTTTATCGCAATACTTATCCATTGTAAGGAGTATTGAGAAAACATGGAGATTGAACCTTTTTATTATAGATATCATAGAGTAAGAATTTTAGTGGATTGAAAGTTTAGCCACTTCAAGACACTACTAGTTCTGATAGAACTAACATCTTACACTAAAAGTATTTTAAGTATAAAATATTTATAAAAATATTCTTCGCATTGAAACTTTTTTACGCCTTAAATGCAAGTGCATTTTGTGCTTGAAGCCAGATAGAATCACAGCTGTA
>JBALXS010000063.1:0-29343 GCA_036960485.1 Oceanospirillaceae bacterium | reverse complement strand
ACGCCGCAATATTGGCTACGTACCACAAGAGTTAATGTTATTTGATGGTAGTGTTCGAGATAATATTATTATGGGATCTCCAGAGATAGATGACAGTTCTCTGATTAAGGCAGCATCTATATCTGGTGTTGATCAGTTTGTTAATCGACATCCGCAGGGGTTTGAAATGCAGGTCGGAGAACGAGGTGCTAGATTATCCGGAGGGCAGCGTCAAGCGATAGCAATCGCTAGAGCTTTGATACACGAGCCAAATATTCTCATTTTAGACGAGCCAACTAACTCGATGGATAACTCTTCTGAAGATTTTTTGCGTAAACAGTTGGCAGATTATTGTAAAGAAAGAACATTGGTATTAGTGACTCACAAGATGTCACTGCTTTCATTAGTGGAGAGGATTGTCGTAATGGATGGCGGGCGTGTTGTGGCAGATGGACCAAAAGATGTCGTACTTGATGCGTTAAAGCAAGGTCGATTACATATACAGCGCTAAAGGAAGTTGAAATGAGTTCAAATGTAGAAAAGAAAGATTTGCAATACATGTCAAGTGTTAGTGAGGCTATGTTAGAGCAAGCGCCTACTGGAGCTAAAATATTGCTTTGGACCGTCGCTGTTTTCGTTATTATTGCTATCTTTTGGGCTAACTGGGCGGAGCTTGATGAACTCAGTCGTGGTGAGGGAGAGATAATACCTTCTAAGCAGTTGCAGGTAATTCAAAATTTAGAAGGAGGAATTGTTGCAGAAATTCTAGTTCAAGAAGGGGATTTAGTCGAAAAAGGGCAGGTTTTGCTGCGCATAGATGACACTCGCTTTTCTAGTTCCTTCAAAGAAAACAAAGTTCGTGAAGTTGAGCTAACAGCCAAAGCTGTCCGCTTGGAAGCAGAATCTGAAGGCTTGGAGTTTATCGTGCCAAAAGATTTTCCTGTAGAGTTCGAGTCTTTAATACGCCAAGAAAGAAGTTTATACGATGCTCGAAAAAGAGAAGTTGATGCGAATATTTCGGTATTTGAACAGCAATTAAGTCAAAAGCGGCAAGAGCTTATTCAAGCAAAAAGCAAGCGCTCGCAATTAAGCAGTAGTTATAGTCTGCTTAGGCAAGAAAGAGACATGACAGCTCCGTTAGTACGAGATGGTGTTGTATCGGAAGTTGAATATTTAAGATTAAAGCGCCAGGTTGTCGATTTATCAGGGGAATTAAATAATATTCGTTTGAGTTTACCTAGAATACAATCTTCATTAGATGAAACTAAAAGTATGGTAAAAGAAGCGAAGTGGAAATTTCAAAGCTTTGCTAGAAGTGAGTTAAATGAAACATTATCTGAAATGGCACGTTTAAAAGAAGCGTTAACCGGCATGCAAGATAAATTAAGTAGAACTGAAATTACCTCTCCCGTAAAAGGAACGATAAAAGAGCTCTTGTTTAATACTGTTAACGGAGTCGTTCAACCTGGCGATGAGATACTCAATATAATTCCTTGGGAAGATACTTTATTAGTAGAAGCTAAGTTGAGACCATCGGATATTGCTAAGGTATTAAAAGGTCAAAAAGCTGTCATTAAAGTTTCGGCTTATGATTTTGGAATTTATGGTGGCGTGGATGCCTTGGTTTCGACAGTATCTCCAAGTACGATATTAAATGAAAAAGGGGATCCTTTTTACACTGTAAGACTAACCACAGATAAGCCTTATATTCAGAAAGATAATAAAAAGTTACCGTTAATTTCTGGAATGACCGTATCAGTGGACATACTAACAGGTAAGAAGACTGTGATGGATTACTTACTAAAACCTATATTGAAGGCAAGGCAAAGTGCGTTAACAGAACGTTAATCGCTGTGATTATTTATGTAGTTAATATAAAAATATAAATAGATACTCGTGAGACGGTTTCTGCTCATGTTATATTAATAAAATTCTGAGTAAGACTAGCTATATATTGCCTTGATACTTATAATAAAATTATAAAAGTTTTACTTTTGAGCACTGGATCTGGTGCTATTAGAGATGGAATGTTAATTGAAGCGCATTATGAACTTATATATTTTAACAAATCGAGATAATGTAGAGCAGCGATGGTTTGATATATCAGCGGGCAATTGTCCACAAAAAATAAATATAGACTTTATAGCAGATCAAGTATTTTCAGCTAACAGTTGTCTTTTGGTGCATGTAGACTCGTTTAGTAAAGATCAGATAGCTTCTTTATGTACTTTTGAGAATGAAGTACATTTGATTGGTTTTTCGGATAACCCTGATGACACTCAAGGAATTGGGTTGTTATTGAGTGGGTTTAAAGGATATGTAAATACCTTTGTAGCAGCATCAGTTTTTGAACAGTTACTGTCATCCGTTTGTAAAGGAGATATATGGGCGGGTACTAGTATTGTTCAAAAAATGATAAAGAAATTGTTGATGCAATCAGATGCTGATCACAGTATTAGTCTGAGTCAATTTGGCTTAAGTGAGCGTGAAAAGGACACAGTAAATATATTAATTACCGGCGCTAGCAATAAAGAAATAGCGCGTAAATTAAGTATTACTGAAAGAACAGTTAAAGCGCATGTTAGCTCTATTCTAAGAAAAACCGAAACTAGTGACCGTGTGTCATTAGTCATTAAGTTAAAAGATAGTAATAGCTGAACTAGTTTAGCTGTAAAGGAGGATACACGTGATAATTAAAAAGGCAATTTTGGCGCTAGCGATTTCTACTATTTCAATAACAGTAAACGCAGAGTCACTTAATAGTGTTGTTGCAGCGGCTGTTTTATCAAATCCACAAGTGCAATCGGTAATGAATTCTCGTAACGCTGTTTTCGAAGAAGTTAAGCAAGCGAAAAGTGGCTACAGACCGACCATTGATATTGGTGCTGGTGTAGGTTACGAGAAAACTAAGGCATTTCCTGGTGACGATGTTGAACTAAAGCGCACTGAAGCTAACCTTAGTTTAAACCAAATGTTATTTGATGGTTTTAGTGTTTCAAGCGAGATAGGCAGGCAGTCTGCTAGATTGAACTCTATAAATCATAGTTTAAGAGAAATTTCAGAAGAGATAGCACTGGAGGCTGCGCGTGCCTACTTAGAGGTCTTAAAACGTCGATCTTTAGTGGAACAAGCAAAGAATACATTACTAACACACGTACGTATTTTCGAGCAAATTAGGCGCCGATCCGAGTCAGGTGTTGGTACTTTAGCATCTATTCAGCAAGCTGAAGGTCGTTTGGCATTAGCAGAAGTTAATGTGCTTTCAGCTGAAAACAATTTATTAGATGCAGGCGCTTCATATGAGCGTGTAACAGGTGAAAAGTCGGGGGTTGATTTAGAAGATCCAACTATCGAAGAGAACTGGATACCTGAGTCTTTCGAACAAGCTTTAGCGAGAGCTTATGCAAAGCATCCAACTTTAAAGCTAGCAGCTTCAGATGTTAAGGCAGCCCGAGCGCAGTATGAAGGAGCGCGTAGTTTAATGTTCCCTACATTAAACTTGGAAGTAAATCGTACTTGGAATAACAATATTGATGGAATTGAAGGGCGTAATGAAGATTTAACGGCAATGATTCGTATGCGTTATAATCTTTATAATGGTGGGGCTGATAAGGCGCGTGTTAGGCAAACACGTCATCAAATAGATGAAGCTAGAAGTATTCAATCAGATGTAGCAAGACAAACATTACAAAGCTTAAGCTTATCTTGGAACGCTTATGAAATATTAGGTCGCCAACTTGATTACCTTGAGCAGCATGTAACTTCAACGGAAAGTACTCGAGATTCATATTTGAAACAATTCAATATTGGTCAAAGATCTTTACTCGATTTACTTGATACAGAAAATGAAGTATTTTCTTCGCAAAACGCTTTCAATGAAGCTATTTATGATCATATGCTCGCGCAATATCGTGTACTTAGCGGCACTGGTGAATTGTTAGATATGCTTGAATTAGATATGTCTACGCTAAAAGGTACAAATTTTGTACAAAATGTAGCGATAGCAAGCCCAACTCTGATGCAGCGTATTAAAAGGTTAAACCCTTTTTAGTTTTTAGCAGAATAGGTTAGGACGGCATAGAGCATTGCAATATTAAAATGAGCTGGTTAGAATATTAGTTCTAATTAGCATGTGCTGGAGCTGTGAATTTAAGCTCAGTTTATCGTTGTATCTGCTTGAAGTGCCCGTTTATTAAATGGCATAAAGAAGATGGCAAAATAAATACAGAAGGTTGCTTACGGGCAGCCTTTTTTTTTGGATTTTTAATGAAACAACACAAAATTTTGCAAGCTCCTATTCCGATGCGCTGGGTAGGCCCGTTGAAAATTAGCGGAGCAACACTAGCCGAAAGAATATCTGTTCCACTGGCAACATATGAAACTCCGTTGTGGCATTCCGTAGGCAGAGGTGCGCGTGTTTCTACGTTAACAGAAGGTATTTTTACGACCATAGTGGATGAGCGAATGAGTCGTTCAATTTTAGTAGAAGCGGATAATGCGCAACAAGCTGTGCAGGCTTTACGCTCTATAAAATCGCGATTTACTGAATTAAACGAAGTAGTTAGCTTATCAAGCCGTTTTGCAAAACTAATCGATATCAATGCACAGATAGTGGGTAATTTACTCTATTTAAGATTTGAATTTACTACAGGCGATGCCTCTGGGCACAATATGGTGACTAACGCTGCCGATCAAATATTTCCATGGATTTTGCAGCAATATCCATTTTTACGATACTCATCGATCTCTGCCAACTATTGTTCTGATAAAAAAGCCACTGCAGTAAATGGCATTTTAGGTAGAGGTAAAAATGTTGTCACCGAAATTATTATTTCTAGAGATCTATGCCTGCGCAAGTTAAATACAACACCTGAAAAAATGGTTGATTTAAATATTAAAAAAAACCTCATAGGCACAATGATCGCCGGTGGGCTGCGCAGTGCTAATGCGCATTATGCCAATATGTTATTAGCGTTTTATTTAGCAACAGGTCAAGATGCAGCCAATATTATTGAAGGTTCACAAGGTGTTGTACATGCCGAAGTAAGAGGGGATGATTTGTATTTCTCTTGCACAATTCCCAACTTAATCGTGGGAACGGTAGGTAATGGTAAAGGAATAGATTTTGTTGAACAAAACCTAGTACGTTTAGGCTGTAAAGAAGCTAGATCTGCAGGTGAAAATGCACAACGTTTAGCAGCTATTTGTGCGGCAACGGTGCTTTGTGGAGAGTTATCACTATTAGCTGCACAAACAAATCCAGGTGAACTAATGCAAGCGCATATTAATTTGGAACGCACATGAACGATGTTACTAATAACCGAAAAATCGAGCATATTGAAGTAATTAATAACGATTCTTTAACAGATCGCCAAGGTCATTATTTTGATGCACTTAAGCTTGTGCATCGGGCATTGCCGGGGATTGCTTTAAATGATGTTGATACTCGCAGTGAATTTTTGGGTAAACAGTTAGCTTTTCCCTTACTGATTTCTTCCATGACCGGTGGTGATCATGAATTAATAAGGAAGATAAACGAGAATTTAGCCCAAGCGGCTGAACATTGTAAAGTTGCATTAGCAGTGGGTTCGCAGCGGGTGATGTTTAATAATAAAGCAGCGGAACAAAGTTTTAAATTACGTGAGTTTGCGCCAACAACGGTGCTTTTAAGTAACATTGGAGCAGTACAACTCAATGCCGGATTTGGCTTAGAGCAAGCCAAAGCTGCGGTAGATATATTGCAAGCAGATGGTTTGTATTTGCACTTAAATCCATTACAAGAAGCAGTACAGCTTGAAGGCGATACAGATTTTAGTGATCTACATATTAAAATAAAACAAATTGTTACAGGTTTAGACAAACCTGTTTTGCTTAAAGAAGTGGGCTCTGGATTTTGTGTTGCAGATATAGAACAAGGTTTAGCAGCGGGTGTGAAATATTTCGATGTAGCGGGTAAAGGTGGCACCTCTTGGAGTCGTATTGAGCATCATCGTAATCAGAACAGACAAAGTGAAGGGTTTAACTCTAGTAACGAGCTAGGCTTATGCTTTCAAGATTGGGGAATAGATACGGTCACTTCATTAAAAATGTTGAATTCTTATACAGATAGCGCAACTTTAATTAGTAGCGGTGGTGTTAGGAATGGGATTGACATGGTTAAGTCTGTTATACTCGGCGCCTCAATTTGTGGACTAGCCTCGCCGTTTTTAAAGCCGGCTATGGTCTCCACCGATGCCGTAATTATAGAGATTGAACGATTACAGCGTGAATTTAAAACTGCAATGTTCCTTTTAGGAATGAAAGATATCAAAAGCCTCTTTAAAAATGACTCTTTATTATTAAAAGAGCATTATTCAGGGCGTTGAGGAACGAACCAAGTATGTCATCTGTTGGTATTGATCAAATCAGCTTTTATACATCTAACTATTATTTGGATTTGCGCACACTTGCCAGAGCGCAAAATACAGATCCAGATAAGTATTATGTAGGTATAGGCCAAGAAAAAATGGGCATGGCAGCCCATGATGAAGATATTGTGACTATGGCAGCAAGTGCCGCAGCACCGCTATTTAAAGATAGTGCCAGTAAAAATGTGTCAACTCTGCTTTTTGCCACTGAAACCGGTATTGATCAATCTAAATCTGCAGGTGTTTATGTACATCGCTTGTTAGGTTTAAATGAGAACTGTCGAGTTGTTGAGCTCAAACAAGCTTGTTATTCTGCTACCGCAGCGGTGCAAATGGCTTGCGCGCTCGTCGCACGACAACCTGAGACTTCGGTGTTAGTTATCGCATCAGATATTGCTAAGTACGAGTTAGATAGCCCAGGTGAAGCAACTCAAGGATGCGGAGCGGTGGCGTTGTTGATAAAAGCCAACCCAAGAATTCTAGAGATCGATCCGCAAGTAGGTAATTACACTGAAGATGTGATGGATTTTTGGCGTCCCAATTATCGTAAAACAGCGATTGTTGATGGCAAATACTCTACCAAAATATATTTGAAAGCGCTCAAAAAATCTTGGGAGCATTTTACCCAGGCCAGCCAAGTAAGCTTTGATGATATTAGCCATTTTTGCTATCACTTGCCTTTTAGTCGAATGGCGCAAAAAGCACATAAACACTTATCAAAAGTGAATAAAAGTGCTTTAGATGCAGCGGCTATTGATGCGCAAGTAGCAGGATCACTGTTGTACAATAAGCTAATGGGTAATAGTTATTCTGCAGCGTTATTTATTGGTTTTACATCACTGCTAGAAAACGAAAGTGAAGATTTAGCGCAGCAAAAAATTGGCTTTTTTAGCTATGGTTCTGGTTGCGTTGCTGAATTTTTTACAGGTACAGTGGTTAAAGGTTATCAGCAATGTTTATTTAAAAATGAACATACGCAGATGCTGGTAAACCGCAGTGAACTTGATTATCAGCAGTACTTAAGCTTATACCACACAGCAGACCCGCAAAATGGCGAAACGGTTACTTTTGATGAAGATACGCAAGGGCGTTACCGATTAGCACAAATTAGTGAACATAAACGTGAGTATGTTGCGCGCTAATGCAAGGTTGTGCGCCGGGTAAAATAATTTTAAGTGGTGAGCACTCTGTTGTCTATGGTGCACCAGCGGTTGCCTGTGCAATCCAACTCTATAGTTATATCGATTACACGCCGATAAAAGGCTCTGACTTAATCGCCGAGTTTATCGGCATTAAAGTACATTCCAACCACCCCATTGCAAAATTAACGCCACTGGTTTCATTTTTAGATCGCCAGTTTCAAAAATTTGTTGATGGGGCAATCCAAGTTGATAAAATCCTTAGTTCACCTGTACAGCTAGTACTTTATGTACTTGCGTCCCAGTTACCTACTCAATCTTTAAGTGCGCATTTTAATGGTGATAGCCAATTACCCATAGGTGCAGGCATGGGATCTTCGGCATCCATTATTGCAGCAGCGGTGATCTTAGTTGAATCTATCAATAAAAAACCTCTCTCACCTACTGAACGCTATAAATTAGTTAAGCACTGTGAAAGGTTACAGCACGGTAAAGGAAGCTTAATTGATGCTGCCACCGTTATTTTAGGTGGCGCAGTTAAAGTACAGGAACAACAGGTAGATAAACTAGATCTACGCTTAAATGATAATTGGTATTGGTTATTTACAGGAACTCCACAGTGCTCTACAGGAGAGTGTGTGAGTTTTGTAGCAAAAGAACACGGCGATGATGCTCCTTTATGGCAAGCATTCGCCAGTTGCACGCAGATGATGATCCAAGCGCTGCAAGCAGGGAAAGATCCTAGTGTGATTATTGCGCAAAATCAGCAATTATTAGAACATATTGGGGTTGTATCAACGCGTACCCAAAGTATCATTAAAACCTTAAAAGATCGCGGCGGCACAGCAAAGGTATCGGGTGCTGGTGCATATATTGGGGATTCCTCAGGATTGCTATTAGTTTATGCGCCCAATAATAGTACTGAGCAATTGTTTGCTGGTTTTAATATGAAATGGGGAAAAGTTGCACAAGATATGCAAGGTGCGAGGGTTATAAATAAAGATGTCTAGTCAGATAAAAGTACGTGCTCCAGGCAGTGTAATGTTGATGGGCGAGCACGCAGTTGTAAAAGGGCATTGGGCAATCGCTTGTGCTGTTGATAAGTACATTGAAGTGGTTTTAACGCCGCGCGCAGATCGTATTATCAAAATCGATTCAGTACTCGCGCAGTATAGTGCTAGCTTGGATGATTTAAAAACGGATAAAAACTTAACCTTTGTGCTCAAAGTCATCGAGCTGCAATTAGCAAATTTACTGACAGGATTTGAGCTAAAGATAACAGCACAGTTTTCGCATACTCTTGGTTTAGGCTCATCAGCTGCTGTCACTGTTGCCACTGTCAAAGCATTAGTGCAATACACTCAGCAAGTTTTATCAAAACAGCAACATTTGCAACTGTCTCTTAGCGTTGTGCATGCGGTACAAGGGCGCGGTTCAGGTACGGATTTAGCGGCGAGTATCTACGGTGGTATTATTGCCTATCAAATAGCACCAGGTTGTGTAGAAAATTTACCGTTAATACCACAGCTATCACTACACTACGCCGGTTATAAAACAACCACTGCCACAGTGCTGGCGTTAGTGGCTAAAAAAGAGCAGCAGGCTCCTGCACTGCATCATGCTATTTATGAACTGATGAACAGCATTACAGTTGCATCGATAGCGGCTATCAAAAATCAGCAATGGGTATTGCTAGGTGAGTTGATGAACATGTACCAAGGCCAACTTGATAGCTTAGGTGTTAATGACGCGGCTTTAAGTGACATCGTGTATCAGCTGCGCAGCGAAGCAGGCATTGAAGCGGGTATTTTAGGCGCTAAAATATCAGGATCGGGTTTAGGTGATTGTGTTATATCGCTAGGTTGCCAGTTTGACCTTGATAACTATCAGCAAATTAAATTTAATACTTCAAGCGAAGGAATGGTTTTTCATGAATGCTAAGTTGATCGATAAAGCCTCTGTCATCAATCAATTCTTAAACGCTACTTTAGAACCAAAGCAAAGCGTAACCGCTTTTGCGCCGAGTAACATTGCCCTTTGCAAATATTGGGGTAAACGAGATACAGAGCTTAATTTGCCGATTAATTCTAGCTTGTCTATTTCTCTAGCGCATTTAGGGTCGCATACCAGTATAAGCCTTAGTGATAATGGAAAAGATATCGTTCGCTTGAACAATAAAGCATTAGCTCCTGAAAGTGATTTTAGCTGTAAGGTGATTAATTTTGTAAATTTATTTCGCCGCACTCAACATATCCCTTTAATTATAGATACGCGTAATAATATTCCAACGGCGGCAGGTTTAGCTTCATCAGCATCAGGTTTTGCAGCATTGATGCTAGCCATCGATGATTTTTTTAGTTTAAATTTACAGGAAACGCAACTATCAGCTTTTGCCAGAATGGGCAGCGGTAGTGCTTCTCGTTCGATTTATCGTGGCTTTGTTAGATGGGATATGGGCCAGCAAAGTGATGGTATGGATAGTGTTGCCTATCAATTAAAGCAGCAGTGGCCAGGCTTTTGTATCGGTTTAGTTAAAGTAAGTAGCGCTGCAAAACCTATTGATTCACGCAGTGGTATGCAAAGAACAATAGAGACATCTAATCTTTATCCAAATTGGCCAGCTCAAGCTGGCGATGATTTGCTGACCTTAGAACAAGCCATTACAGCGCAAGATTTTACTGCTTTGGGCAAATGTGCTGAAAAAAATGCAATGACAATGCATGCGACAATGATATCTGCTTGGCCGCCGCTGGTGTACTGGTTGCCAGAATCACTCACGGTAATGCATAAGGTTTGGCAACTGCGCGAAGCAGGCGTGCCTGTGTATTTTACTATGGACGCAGGACCTAATTTAAAACTCCTCTTTGAGCAGGAGCAGCGTGCTTTACTAGAAACAGAATTTCCAGCAATGCAAACGATAAAACCTTTTGCTGATTAGCCTAAACTTGCTCGATTCGACGTTCACTATTGGTGTTAGATGAGCAAACTCAATGAGCTGACGAGTGGTTTTATTCTCTGTTCAAATCAGCGCGATAGCAATGAAGATCACAGTAAAGATGCAAATACTGGCATAGTACTCAGCTACTGGTTAGTGACAGATACACAAGCGCGGTGTGTGCAAATAACTAATCAAGAACAAGTATTTTTTGTACTCGCAAGTGACGAGCAAGAAATTCGCTTTTTATTGCGCTCGATTAGTAGCTGGCGGTTACAAGCACTGCAGCTAAAAGATTTAAACCAGCAGCCTGTGCTAGGTCTTTATTGTAGCAGTTTGAGTGCTAGTCGAAAAATTATCAAAAAGCTAGAGCATGCTCATTTAGTGATGATTGAAGAAGATGTTCGCGCCGTTGATCGCTACCTTACTGAGCGTTTTATTCGCGGAAGCGTGAATGTGAAGACACTGGAAAAAATCCCGCAAGTTTCTCATCAAGACTTCCATCAAAATCCCCAACAATCATATAAACTTGCGAAAGGCGATTATCAGCCTCGCTTTAAAATCCTCTCCCTTGATATTGAAACTAATATGTATAGCGGCGAAATCTTGTGTATCGGAGTGCAAAGTAATCAAAACTATCAACAAGTATTGATGGTTGGCGATGGTTTAGATAACGCATTAATTAAATATCAAACCTCAGAAAAGCAACTGCTACAAAGTTATGTAACGATGATGCAAGAATACGATGCTGATATCATTATTGGTTGGAATGTCGTAGGTTTTGATTTTAATGTGATAGCGCAACGCGCAGAGCTGCTACAAGTTGAGCTAGATGTTGGGCGCGATGGCAGTTGCTCTAAAATCCATCATTCTGCACGTGGAAAAACTTACTTACGGATAGAAGGACGTATTGTACTAGATGGCATAGATGTCTTAAAAGGGGCTACTTACCAGTTCGATAGCTTTTCACTAGAAAATGTATCTCGCCAGTTATTGAACAAAGGGAAATTAGTAAATAGTGTTTCCCATCGTGCAGATGAAATTATTCAGATGTTCGAAGATGATAAGCCAGCGCTAGCTAAATACAATTTAATGGATTGTGAGCTAGTGCTAGCTATCTTTGAACATGCCAAGTTGCTTGAATATTTAATCGAACGCACTCTACTTACAGGCTTACCTTTAGATAAAGTAGGGGGCTGGTCAACCGCGTTTGATAATCTATATTTACCGAAACTACACCGCAGTGGTTATGTGGCGCCACAATATGCTTCGGGTGTTTCAGATATGGCATCCCCCGGCGGTTATGTGATGGATTCTATCCCAGGCCTTTATCGCCATGTATTAGTGTTGGATTTTAAAAGCTTGTATCCCAGCATCATACGTACCTTTAAGATAGATCCGCTTGGCTTGGCACAAAGTAAAATTATTGAAGATAAAAGCCAGCTAGTCGCAGGTTTTAACGGTGCGCTATTTAGTAAAACGGATAGCATATTGCCAGAAATCATTAATCAATTGTGGGCCGCGCGTGACAGAGCTAAGCTAGCTAATAATCAAGCGATGTCACAAGCGATTAAAATATTAATGAGTTCAATGTACGGTGTGCTTGGCTCAAATGCATGCCGTTTTTTCGATCATCGGTTATCAGGCTCTATTACCCTGCGCGGTCATCAAATACTTACTCAAACCGCAAAAAAAATAGCCACTCAATTTGGTTATAAAGTTATTTATGGAGATACTGATTCAGTATTTGTCTGGCTTGGCAATGATTGCGGTGATGCTCAAGCGCACAGCATCGGCGAGCTTCTAGCCAAAGAGTTAACGCTTTGGTGGCAACTACGTTTAAGTGAAGAATATCAAGTAGAAAGTTATTTAGAGCTTGAATACGAAACGCATTATACAAAATTTTTAATGCCAACAATGCGTGATTCTGAACTGGGTACTAAAAAACGCTATGCAGGGTTGCAACATTTCAGTGATGACACCACGCAAATGGTATTCAAGGGAATGGAAAATGTCCGCTCTGATTGGACGGAACTAGCTAAAAAAATGCAATCACACGTTTTTCATTGCGCTTTTAATGAACTGCCTTATGAAGACTATATTAAAGAAACAGTTAATAAAGTGCGTAGTGGTCTGCTTGATGATCAATTGCTTTACCATAAAAAACTGCGTCAGCCTGTAGAGGATTATCAAAAAAATAGGCCTCCGCATGCACAAGCAGCTTTAAAGCTACAGCAATACTATCGTGATGAGAAATTACAAGAACAAGTGACAAGAGGGCAAGTGATTAGATATTACATCACGATAAATGGTCCAGAGCCTGAGGAGTGCCTAGCTTCTAAATTAGATTATGACCATTATATAGATAAACAGTTAAAACCCGCTTTAGATGCGTTACTTGCGGTAAAAGGTACTTCTTTTGAGCAATTGGTGAGTTTGCAGATAGGATTGTTTTAATTTGAAGGGAGCACCTTGAAAACGGGCTAAATAAGCTCATAGTTGTATGAACTTATTTAGCGTAATTAATATTTAAATCTTTCTTTAGTTAGCCATTAATTAAAGAGGGTAGCCAAAGCACGATACTTGGAAAAGCGATTAAAACCGCGATAGTTGTCACATCAGCGGCAAAAAACGGAGTAACCCCTTTAAAAACTTCCTGCACTGAAATATCTTTACGTACCCCTGCTACCACAAAACAGTTAAGCCCTATGGGGGGGGTGATCAAACACAATTCGCACATTTTAACCGCGATAATACCAAACCAAATGGCGCACCCTACACCTGAAACACCAAAGGCTGAATCAGCCGCCGTTACATCTTCGCCGCCATTAAGTGCGATGACAGCAGGGTAGGTAATCGGTAGGGTCAGCAACAGCATACCAATTGCATCCATGAACATACCCAACACCGCATAAGCCAATAAAATGCAGATTAAAGTAATCATCGGAGTTTGGTCTAAGCCGGTAATCCAATCGGAAAATGCGGTGGGTAAATCTGCAAAACCTAAAAAACGAACGTACAGTAATACTCCCCAAATGATAGTAAAAATCATTACAGTAAGCTTAGCAGATTCAACGAGCGCGTCTTTAAAATTACTCCACTTCATGCCTTTATAAAGTGCCATTAGAAAAATCACAAAAGCACCTAAAGCGCCTGCTTCTGTGGGTGTACCTACACCACCATAAATACAGACAATGATAATGCCAATGACAAAAAAGATTGGAAATGTGCCTGGCAGTGATTCAAAGCGCTGTGCCCAGGTAAAGCCTGTAACCGGTGGCCCCAAATCTTTATTTAGCGTGGCCATTAAGATGACTAAACCGGCATAAATAATCGCAGAGACAATACCCGGTAAGAAGCCGGCCATAAGGAGCACGCCAACATCTTGTTCAACGATAATGGCGTAAATAACTAATATCGCAGAAGGTGGAATTAGCGAAGCTAAAGTACCGCCAGCTGCAACAACCCCTGCTGCAAAGCTTTTTTGATAACCAACTTTAAGCATTTCTGGGATTGCAATACGCGCGAAAACGGCGGAAGTTGCAACAGATGCCCCTGATACAGCAGCAAAGCCTGCGGTCGAGAATACAGTCGCTACGCCTAAACCACCGGGTAGCCAGCCAACCCAACGTTTAGCGGCGGTAAATAATGCTTTAGTTAATCCCGCATAGTAAGCTAAATAACCAATTAATATAAAAGTAGGGATCAGTGAAAGTGACAAAGTGGTCGCTTTTGAATGGGGAATCGTTCCCGCCATTTTCATCGCGACGATGACACCTTTATCAAAACCAAGCTTGTTGCTAAATATCCATACTAAACCGAGAAAGCCCGCAGCGGCTGCGGCAAAAGCTACTCTTACACCAATGATAACCATAAACAGCATAAAGCCAGAAACAATCAAACCTATGTCGATTGAGTGCATGTTGCCAAACCAATTACTAATAGCTTGCATTAAACTGTACCCTCTTTGTTATCTGATACAGAGGCCGCTTCTTTCGCAGCTTGTGTTGCAGCATCTTCAATTAAAGGTACGCCAACAGGGTTTGTTGAATTGAGACGAATTGCTCTTAAATAGCCCCAAAGTTGCAATACTAATCGAATAGCGAGAATAGAAAGAGCAAAAGGCACAATTAACTTAGCAGGCCAAATAGGTAAACTAATATCCATAGAGCTGTCGCCATTTGTGTAAGCTCTTAGAAAATGCAAATAAGATCCATAGATTAACACTAAGGTAATACCTAGCATAAACGCGGTTGAGACAAATTCACTCACCCACAAAACGCGTCCATTTAGATGTGAAACAACGGCATCCATACGAATATGGCCGCCGAGTCGCTGGCAGTAGGCAATGCCAAAGAAAGCAAAAACGGCCATTGACTGTTCAACCCAGTCGATATAACCGGATACGGGTAAAGAGAACATCCACCGGCCTAATACATTGGATACGGCGAGTAGTACTAATAGAAAAATGGTGATGCCGCCCAGTAAAGCAATAAACGTTTCGAGCTTGAAAAAAAGCCGATCCATTTTACTGAGCAGTGAGTTGTCCTGAAGAATATCAGAAGTGCTAGACATAGCTACTCCAAAGGCATTTGTGAAACTGCCAATTTATACGCTGGAAAATAACCGTTTTCCTGAGTTTAAATAACATTAAGATTACTTGAACTAAGGAAGTTTCGGGGCTAAATAAGTGCTGAACTCTCTCATTTATTAACAAAGTAATTATTGGTCATAAATACATAAACGCAGCAATCAATTCAAAGAAGGACGTTAGATGCGGCAGCTAAATAACTGAATAGTTACATCTAATATGGCGCATATTCAATGCACCATATTTATCATCGACTTGAGCGTCAGCACTGATAATATCCATATGGTTTTTTACAGGTATATCGGTAAAAAACCTAGGATATCAAATTATATTACTGATTAATTAACAACTATTTACCAATCATTGAGCTAACTAAATCATATAGCTCTTGTGCTGGAAGGCCTCTAGCCGTCATAGTTGCTATCCACTCATCGCGAATAGGTGCAGCTGCTGATTCCTTAAATGCACTTAATTCAGCGTCACTAAAAGTAATACGCTTGATGTTTTTGTCTGCTAATAAAGGTCCCCATTTATCCATGGTTTTACCTTCATAATTAGCGATGTAGTAATTAATTGCTTCTTCAACAGAGCCAAGTAAAGCCGCTTTATTGCTATCACTTAACGCCGCAAGAGAGTCGGTGTTAACTACAACAGGGCAATTTACAGTGCCTGGGTTCAAGTTTGAAGTCCACCATTTTGCTGCATTAGTAGTACCGTATGCCATATGTGCATGCGGTGCAAAAGCGACGGCTGATACAACACCTGAATCTAGAGCTGTTCTTACTTCAGTGGCTGTTACAGAAGTAGGTACTGCTTTAATACTGGCGAGTGCTTTACCGATACCGCCAGTAGCACGTACGCGCATGCCTGCAAAATCAGCAACCGTTTCAGGTGCATCGCCTACCCCAATAATATTATATTGTGGCATAGGAGTTGGCATTAAAATCGTAGCGTTCCATCTAGCGAGATCTTTAATGACAGCAGGGTGTTGGTATAATGCTGTGGCAATTTTAGCTTCTTCTTTTAAAGAAGACACACCTAGGAAAGGTAATTCCATAACGGTAATGGTGGGGTTTTTATCTCGGTGATAGCCTGCACAAAACTGCGCCATTTCAAAGGCACCAATGGAAATACCATCTAAATTTTCTTTGTTCTTAGACAAACCACCATAAGAGATATTAAGTTTAAAATCGCCATTGGTTTTTTGCTCTACCAGCTCAGCTATTTTTTCAACGTGTGCGGTAAAAGCTCTTGGCTTTCCCCAAAGAGAAACATTCCATTGAGTGGCAGCGCTAATTTGTAATGATAAACCACCGAGAATGACTGCAGAAGTTAATGCTAATTTGTTGAATTTCAAAATTTATTCCTCTTTATTCTTTTAGTTGTTATTTTCTATAACGATTTTACGTAAAGCAAAGGTAATGTCCAGTGCTTTAAAAATATTTAAAGCTTAAAGTAATTTATAAGAGTGACAGAACTATTAATTATCGTCAGTAAAAAGCATCTTTGGAGGGTATAAAAAATGCCCCTTATGCAGCTATGTCATGAAGAATAGCCGCTCCCATACAATAAATAGATATTGTATGTAAATCTGCTTTGACATAATGCGGCACTGATAAAAGAACGTAAGTAGACTATGCAGCACAGCTTTGATCACCTTTACCTTCATTATTGTCACTAGAAAGGGCAAGAAGATGGTCTTTAAGGTGCAGTAGCGTTTATAAATATTAAGACACAGCGGATAAGAGAAATAAGTAATGAACAAATCAATTTTTTTAGCTTTAGCAGTCGTCATAGCGTTAGGTTTGTGGATGGCATCAGGCTCAGATAATAACGCCAATGAAACAGCAGAGCCGTCTAAAGTAGAAAAAAAGCCGTTAATGAAAGTAAGCGTCTTATCATCAAAGATCGCAACTGTGCAGCGCTTCGTTACAATTCAGGGGCAAGTTGAAGCTAATCGTACGGTTGATATTAAAGTTGAAGTAGATGGGCGTATTGCTGAGTTACCAATAGATGAAGGGGCGCGAATTAAAAAAGGTGTTCCGATTGTTACCTTATCTGCTGATTATAGGCTTAAGCAGCTATCGCAGGCAAAAGCGGTGTTGCGCCAAAGAAATAGTGATTTATCTGCCACTAGAAAATTAAAAAAACGTGGCTTAATTGCTGAAAATAAAGTCATAGCTGATCAAGCAGCAGTGCAGACAGCCCGCGCAGATTTAGCAATAGTTCAACATCAAGTAAGTAGCGCGATGGTATTTGCGCCTTTTAATGGTGTACTAAATTCTCGCAGTGTTGAAATGGGTGATTATTTACAAGAAGGAGATGTTATCGGTACCTTGGTTGACGATGCCAGCTTGAAAGTTACCGGGCAAGTACCGCAAAAAAGTGTTGGTGGTTTGCAGCTGAACGAAGCGGTAGAAATAAGCTTGAGTAATGGTTTTACTGCGTTTGGAACGTTACGCTTTATTTCAAGAGTTGCGGATGCCGCTACTCGAAGCTATCGAGTAGAAGTGCTTTTAGAAAATCCACAATTTAAGCGGTTAATCGGATTAACGGCTTCTTTAAAGTTGCCATTGGGGAGTGATGAAGGGCACTTACTACCCAATTCTGTTTTAGGTTTGAGTAGTAATGGCGATTTAGAAATAAAGTTAGTTGATGAAAATAACCAAGTACGTTCAGCAGCGGTCACTATTATAAGAACAGATAAAACAGGGTTTTGGCTGAAAGGTTTAAACGATCAAGTAACGGTGATTACGCAAGGTAAAGATTTTGTTAGTGAAGCGCAATTAGTTGAACCTGTAGCTGAAGGCTTAGTTGGAGGTACAGCTGAATCTCTAAATCCTGCAATGCTTAATGGTAGTAATAGTAAAGCTCCTGCTAATTTGCAAGCAGCGAAGGGGTAGAACCATGATTAGTGCAGTTATTGCTGCGGCAATAGACAGGTCTCGTACTGTCGTATTAATATTATTATTCATTTTAATAAGTGGTTATGCTGCGTTTAAAGCCATACCGAAGGAAGCTGATCCAGATGTAGCTATCCCAATTATCTATGTGTCTATCCCCTATAGTGGAATCTCACCTGACGATGCCGTGCGCTTGTTAGTTAGGCCTATGGAAAAAGAGTTGAAAACCATAGAAGGCATTAAAGAACTAAGATCGACAGGCTCAGAAGGGCACGCTTCTATCGTTCTTGAGTTCGAAGCAGGTTTCGATAATGAGAAAGCGCTCGTCGATGTGCGTGAAAAAGTTGATATCGCAAAAGTAGAGTTGCCAGCAGGTGCTGATGAACCGACTATTGAAGAAGTCAATGTTGCGCTTTTTCCAGTATTAAATATCGCTTTATCTGGGCATATTTCAGAGCGTATCAAGCTTAAAGTAGCAAAAGACCTAAAAGAGCAGATAGAGGGAATAGAAGGCGTTTTAAAGGTTGAAATAGGGGGTGAACGTGAAGAACAAATGGAGATCATCGTTGAGCCACAAGCATTGGAAACTTACCAATTAGATTTCTCTGCCATTATTGATACCGTATCGCAAAACAATAAGCTAGTGGCTGCAGGGGCGGTTGATACTGGTAATGGCCGCCAAGTATTAAAAGTGCCAGGTGTAGTTGAAAACGTTGACGATATGCTCTCAATGCCAATTAAAACAGATAAGGGCACGGTTGTTACTTTAAAAGATGTCGCGCAAATTCGTTTAACCTATAAAGACTCAGAAGGCTATGCGCGTGTTAATGGCGAATCTGCATTAGTACTGGAGGTGACAAAGCAAGTAGGTGCCAACATTATTGAAACGATTGATCGAATTCAAGAAATAGTGGAAGAACGTAAAAGTGCATGGCCAGAAGGTTTAAGCCATGCCTATATACTCGATCAATCCATACAAATACAAGACATGTTACAAGATTTAATGAATAACGTGTTAAGTGGCATTATTTTAGTGATGGTGGTGGTACTAGCTGCGATGGGGCTCAGAGCTTCATTGCTAGTAGGGCTTGCGATACCTGGCTCTTTCTTAGCCAGTTTAATGGTATTAAACATGATCGGCTTTACACTAAACATAGTGGTGCTATTTAGCTTGATTTTAGTGGTAGGGATGCTGGTTGATGGCGCCATCGTTGTTGCCGAATTAGCCGAGCGAAGACAAAACCAAGGCTTGTCAGCCAAGGAAGCGTTTAAGTATGCAGCAGGGCGCATGGCTTGGCCGGTTATAGCCGGAACAGCAACAACGCTTGTGGTCTTCATGCCACTGATGTTTTGGCCGGGCGTTATTGGCCAATTCATGAAGTATTTACCAGCAACAGTACTAGTGTGCTTAACGGCATCACTGTTTATGGCGTTGATATTCATACCAGTATTAGGATCTATTACTGGGGCTAAAAAGGGTAAAGCAGAAGCATTAGCAGGAGAGTACGATTTACCAACGGGTAAATTTAATAAGAGCTATCGCTCGATTTTGTCAGTCACTTTGAAATGGCCAGTATTGACACTACTTTTTACTTTAGTCTTTATAGGCTGTACAGGCTTTGCCTATAGTAAATTTGGTAAAGGGGTTGAATTTTTCCCTGAGGTTGAGCCTGATATGGTACTGATAAACCTGCATGCACGAGGGGAACTTTCTGTTGATGACAAAGATAAGTTATTAAGAAAAGTAGAAGCTAATGTCAAAGGTATTACTGGCTATAAATCGATTTATGCACGTAGCTATAACGTAAACACTAGTGAAGACATTGTCGGTGTTATTCAATTTCAATTAGATGACTGGGATACCCGTTTAACTGCGAGTGAAATTTTACAACAGATGAGTGAAGCAACCCGTGACATACCAGGTGTGATAGTTGAAACGCGCAAAGCGGAAAGTGGTCCATCTTCAGGTAAGCCTTTTAAGCTTCACGTCAGTGGTATCAATGAAGATAAATTATTCGATGCAGTGGCAAAGATAAGAGTGGCAATGAAACAAATAGGCGGGTTTGTTGCGCAAGAAGATGATAGACCGCTACCGGGTATTGAGTGGCGCATTATGGTAGATCGTGAAGAAGCAGCGCGCTTCGGTGCCAGTGTTGCAGCAGTAGGTGAAGCGGTAAAACTAATTACCGATGGTATTAAATTAACGGACTACCGCCCGGAATCAGCCGACGATGAGGTAGATATTAGGTTAAGGTTTCCACGTGAAAAGCGTAATTTAGATCAGCTGATGCAAATGCAATTATTGACGAGTAAAGGTCTTGTACCTTTAAGTAATTTTGTAACGCTAGAACCTCAGCAGAAAACAGGTGCTATAAAGCGTACAGATGCGCGACGAGTGATTACTATTCAATCAGAAGTTGTTAAAGGAGTATTAGTTAACGATAAAGTGCAAGAAATGCAAAAGCTACTTGCACAGACTTCTTTTGACCCACAGATTCGCGTTGAGTTTAAAGGAGAGGATGAGCAGCAAAAAGAGACAGGTGAGTTCTTATCTAAAGCATTTTCTATCGCAATATTTATGATGTTACTGATTTTAGTGACTCAGTTTAATAACATTTATCAGGCGTTTATAGTGCTTTCGGCGATTATTTTTTCAACTGCTGGAGTGCTCATAGGCTTAATGGTCACGGGGCAGCCTTTCGGTATAGTGATGGGAGGAGTCGGTGTTATTGCACTGGCGGGCATAGTAGTTAATAATAATATTGTTCTTATTGATTGCTATAACGATATGCGCCGTGCAGGTTTTAGCTCTTTTGATGCGGCTTTACATACCGGTAGTATTCGGATGCGTCCGGTGCTATTAACAGCTATCACGACAGTATTAGGTTTAATGCCAATGGTATTGTCCATGAATATTGATTTGATTAACCGCAGTATTAGCTTTGGTGCTCCATCGACGCAGTGGTGGACTCAGTTATCAAGCACTATTGCAGGAGGCTTAAGTTTTGCTACCGTATTGACGCTGTTTTTAACACCTTGCTTGTTAGTGATTGGTGAAAAGCATTGGTTTGGATGGATGCGTCGTAAAAAAGTAGTAGTGCAAGAAACTTCCCAAGTAATTGATATTTCAAAAGCGGCATAAAGATCACGCACTTCACGCACACAACTTAAGTTGCTAGCTTAAATGAAAACGCCTTTATTTTATAAAGGCGTGTTATCTTCTTTTTCATTGAAACACTCACCTTTGTGCTTTAACGTCCTTTTTATTAAAAAATCATTCAGTACTCTAGAGTAACTTCGTTATAATTAGCGCGTGTATCTTGCTGAGCCAGACGCTAAGGCCAAGCTATTATTATAAGTAATTATCGGCAATGTACATTAAATCTAGTACGTCTCAAGCCAACGAGGCGCTTTTAATATAGTTTTATTCTGTCAAAAATATTAGGTAGTCATAAGCAATGATAAAAAGTATTTCAATCACATTTTTTTCTTTAATTAGTAGTAATGCCATGGCAGATTTATCTGGTTTATTTAAAGATGAAGCGGGTAAAACTAACTGGCAGCATTTAGCGAATTGGAGTGCTGTTACTTTAATTTTAAGCTTAGCGATATTACTTTCTAGCTTGTTTTTTGCGCATCGCAGGCTTAGAAAATCGAATGATCAATTGCATGCTATTCGTGAAGGATTAGAAGATAGGGTGGCAGAGCGGACAGCAACGTTAGAAAAAGAAGTAAATCAGCACTTAACAACAAGTGAGCAGTTACTTCGCTCAGAGTCTTATATCAAAAATATTTTGGCTTCAATGCCTTTAGTGTTAGTCAGTTTAGATGCCAAAGGCATTATTACGCAATGGAACGAAAAAGCTGAAGAATTATCCGGTATAGCTGCCACTTCTGCGATTGGTAACAATTTGTGGCAGGTATATCCTGAAATAGTATTAACTTGGGAGCAAGTGGCGCTGGTTATCGAAAAAGGTGAATCTTTCACTTACCCCCATCGTCAAAGAGGAGTTCATTTTTATGATGTCACTTTATATCCACTCAAGGGCGCAGGAAATCAAGGTGTTGTCATACTGGTAAATGATGTTTCTAAGCAAAAACAAGCAGAGAATATGCTTGTTCACAATGAAAAAATAGCGTCGGTAACTGAACTCGCCTCTTCTATGGCGCATGATATAAATACACCATTGCAAGGTATGTTGCTGGATTTACAGAGTTTTCAACAGTTGCTTGCAAAATCTAATGACAAACAGAGCATCGATCAGGTTAATGCTGATAAATTGCAACTGTTGTTATCAGATGCATCAGGTAGAGCTGATACAGTGGCGTCTATTGTGAAAAATTTACTTAGCTTTTCAAGAGGGCGTAATGAAAAGAAACAGCAGCAGCAACTCACATTACTCGTAGATAATGCAGTGATGTTAGCTAAGGATATGTTATTGCTGCCTGGTAAGCTGCAATTCTCAGGTATTAAAATTGAATGTGATTATCAAAAAAACCTACCTTCACTCTACTGTTACCCAACAGAGCTACAACATGTCTTTTTAACCTTAATACGACATGCTTGTTATGCACTGGATGAGATGCATGTAAAAGAAGAGCAGCCTTTTATAAAGATCAGCATTAATAAAGAAGTAGATAGTTTGTGGATTTGTTTCCAGCATAACGGTGCTATTTTAAGTGATGAAGAACAGGTAAGCATTTTTGAACCATCAATGAGCGTTATTTTACCGCAGCGAGATGTTGATTCCCAAAAACGTTTATCTTTTGCAAACTTTATTATTACTGAACAGCATCAAGGGCGGATGGCAGTTACTTCAGATGAAGAGAACGGTACCAAATTTCATATTGAGCTGCTACTTGATGCGCTTTAAGCTAAGGTAGATAACACTGTAGCGTATTCAGCTTGAGCGGTTTGCAAACTATAAGCTTGTTTCAATTTAGAGGTTGTGACAAAAAAGCATGCGCTTAAAAGATATTTATCGGCAATGTGCGCAAAAAGCGGCTGCGCACTCTCATCGACAACTTTTATGGTTAAGTGGCGAACAAGCTTGGTGTTACCAACAGCTCATCGCAATAAAATCTGAACTGTTAACTCAGCACAGCATCGCTGTTCTCAGTAAAGCTGTAATTACTGAGTATTTTAGTGAGTCACATAATAACGCGATTAGCTCTACTCAAATCAACGTCAAGGATTGTCATAAGTATTTAGGCACAGAGCATCAGTTGATAATATTTGATGGATACAGCGGTTTTAACCCTGACAGCTTAGCGCAAATATCAGGTACTTTATCCGCTGGTGGAGTATTGATACTACTGACGCCTGAAGTAGATCAGTGGGAGTACTGGCAGGAGCTCGAATTAGATAATCTTTGGGTACAGCCTTTTACTTTAGAAAATGTGAGCCGCTATTTTCTAAATTGGCTCAAAAGCAGTTTGCTAAAATGCCCTGATTTGAGTCAATGCTCGCAAGCAGCTTCAAATAAATTTACTCCCTCCCAGAATACTAATTCTGATAGCTCTATATCCGTTGTTAAGCCAGTTTTGTTGAACAGTGAGGCTATCCGAAAACAGCGCCAGTTCATATCAGAAAGTGCTGATTATCTTCTAAAAAATAATGATGCTGTGATTGTACTTACTGCTGCAAGAGGGCGAGGTAAATCTGCTGCGCTAGGTTTATTAGCTACGCAATTAACTTCTTATAAAACACTTCATATCACCGCCGCTAGAAAACAAGCGATACAACAAGTAGATAAATTTTGTGATGGCCCATTAGTTTACTTACCACCAGAAACTCTATTAAATCGTGACTTTATAGTAGAAGAAGACACCGTGTTAATGGTGGATGAAGCAGCCAGTATTAGTGTTGACGTGTTGCTCAGATTAGCTCAAAAGTTTAAGGAAATTGTATTTAGCACCACAACACAAGGCTATGAAGGCACAGGGCAAGGCTTTAATTTACGTTTTGTGCAATATTTAAAGAAAAACTGCAAATCAGTAAAAGAGTTTAACTTAGAGCTTGCTATGCGTTGGGCTGAAAATGACCCTCTAGAGGAATGGGTAAATAAACTTTTATTCCTAGAGCATGATAATTCGTCACTTAGTAATTTGATCATCAAAACAAATACCCATAATACCGAGATACTTAAAGCTTGCTCGGTGGTGAAAATTTCGAGTAGTGAGTTACTTAAAGAACCCAAAAAGTTGCAGCAATTATTTACTTTGCTTTCACAGGCACATTATCGAACCACGCCTAATGACTTGCGCATAATCTTAGATAGTCCAAATATGCATTTGTGGATAGCCGTTATTGATAATCAGATAGTTGCAGCTTGCTTAGTTGCACTAGAGGGGCCTTTTAAAGATTTTGCAGATGATACCCAAGGGATGAATGGTGAGCAGTTAGCGTTAGCGATGTATCGCGGACTGCGTCGGCCAAGAGGTAATCTATTACCTCAAGTTTTGATTGCACAAGAAGGTTATTTAGCCGCTAAAAATATCAAAGTAGCAAGAATAGTGAGAATAGCGACAGCCTTTGGCTTTAGGTATCAAGGAATAGCAGCGAAGCTATTGGCTGCTGTTAATAAATGGGCACAGCAAAATAACTGTGATTATGTCGGCGCTAATTTTTCGCTACAACAAGATTTAGTACTGTTTTGGGAAAGGCAAGACTATACGATTGTGAGAATAGGCAATCAAATGGATAAAGTAACGGCTAGCTATAGCGCTACTGTTTTAAAAGCATTAAAAACAGAACATATACTGTTGGATCAGTTACAAAAGAGTTTTAATAGACGTTTAACTTTTCAGCAGCAGCGTTTTTTTGAGAAAAATACCTTGTCACAGTTTTGTATTAAACATTTTGAAAATACTTATTACGATGATGGATTAAAACCGCAGTCTATGCCAAATGAAGATTGGTGCATAGAACAGCTAAATTGTTTTTGTCATTATCATCGTCCATTTGCAAGTATTGCCTATATAATGCAACTAATGTTAAAACAATATCCAAACGCTTGGCATGAAACGAATATCGGAGCTGAAAACAATAAGCTACTGCAAAGCTATTTTTTTGAGATGACTGAATTTACAAATATCTATAAGCAATTTAACTTTAGTGGCTATCGCTCATTAACCAGTAGGTTTAAGCAGCTAACTAGCGTTTTTTTACACAATATTAAAGTGAACAAAGATTAGAGATGTTATGGATTTAAAACCCGAGCACTTGAAGAAACTAGCGACTATGAAAATGCCTTTTGGTAAGTATGCGGGTAGGGTACTGGTAGACTTACCTGAACCATACGTCTGTTGGTTTGAACGTAAAGGTTTCCCTAAAGGAGAGTTAGGAGAATTGTTGGCTACTTTATATGTCGTTAAGTTAAACGGCTTAGAAGAGCTGTTAACGCCACTGCGAAGTAATCAATACAAACATTAGAAGTACTTCGCTAGCCTTGCTAACAGACAGCTGTTTATAAAGGATAAAAAACGGAGCGCATTCGCTCCATTTTCATCCAAATTACTCCTGACATTCTAGGAAAAATCATTGCTTTCTAGTGATATTAACCTAGAAGTTTTTGTTCAACTTTGCTAGTTCTAGAGCGGCGTACTTTCTTTTTAAAGTCAATAGGACTCAGTTCATGCTTGTTCAGTAATTTATAAAAATCAGTACGGTTTCTTTCGGCTATTCTGGCAGCGTGCGTTACGTTGCCTTCCGTTACTTGTAATACTTTTATTAAATAATCTCGCTCGAAATTAGCTCTTGCTTGATTAAATGAAAGCATTGCTGAATTGTCATCACAAATAATAGCAGCAACGAGCTTTTCAGAAATAACAGGGCTATTACTATCTATGACTACCTGCTTAATAACCTCCCCTAGCTCTCTTACGTTACCAGGCCATGATGCCTTGGCTAATAAGTGTAAAGCCCCTGGCGATATGTTACGTACCTTGCGATTATGCTTTAAGCTATGTTCTGCTAAAAAGTGTCGAGAAAGTAATGGGATGTCTTCAACTCTTTCTCTTAATGCCGGGATATTCAGTGTTATAATATTAAGTAAATAAAATAGCTCTCTATCGAAATAGCCCTGCAGCATGATTTGTTCTAAATTAGATTTACAGGAACAGATGATTCTCAAATCACTATCAGAATGTGGTGCTGCGGCAATCGCTCTCTGACAGCTTTGTAGGCCAGTTAATAAAGATTGCTGCAATTGCGTGCCTAATTTATTGATGTTATCTAAAAATATTGTGGCTTTAGTGTCTTTATTTAAATTGTTTAGCAGCTGTTGATTGAGTTGATCTTCATCTAAATTGGTGCAATCAATGTAAATGAAAGGCTTTTTATCGTTGGCCGCTACAGCATGAATAGCTTTAGCTAAAAGCTTCTTACCACAACCTTTAGGTCCTTGTACTACAACGTTGATATTCGATTCCGCTACGTGATGAGCTTGATCTAATATTTTTTCCATTTCTTTAGTACAAGTTAATATGCCGCTTTTCCAATCAGTGCTATTACGCCTTTTAATTGAAGTTAATGCGCTACGTGTAACTTCAGCTAAATGTTTGGCTTCGGCAGGCTTTGAAATAAAACCAAAAATTCCTTTTTGTGAAGCCACTAAAGCTTCAGCAAGTGCGGTACTATTAGTAGTGATTAGAATAGGTAGGGATTGGTATTGTGCTTGAGCGAGTTTGTATAGCTTATTACCGTTCACTAAATTCAGTTGAAAGTTAGTGATTAGTAAGTCAATTTTATTTTGCTGCAGCACTAAAAGTGCTTGGTCACCGTCAGAGGTGTAAAAAACTTCATAACTTTGCTCAAGCAGCAAGTTCTTAATATGTTCTAAATGTTCCTTATCTTCGTCAGCGATAAGGATATTCGTTTTAGTCATCATCTATGGAACACTCCATGTTTTTAAAATTATTGACTCGGTCCATCAGATTTTTATAAAAGATAATTAGTCAGTTGTATAATTGTACGGAATCATCCTGAATATTAACCGACTGTTAAATGAACGAAATATGAATATAATTAACTAACGTCTATTAAAATTATAAAATAAAACAAATAGTTATTTTTAAATATATCAATTAAACGGTCATTATTCAAATATAATTGTTATACAACAATATCTTATATGTATTTTTTTGATGCTTCTATGTATCTCGATTAATAGAAACTATCAATTACGGTTGAATGATTTCATGCATTAGACTTATCATATGCATACTAAGATAATAAAAATACTTATAGTTTAATATTTTTAGTAGTTATATGGATACAGTTATTTAGAATATTAACCCTATGATTTTTTTTGTTAAAAACAGATGAGTGTAAATATTACAATGTGGAAAAATTATTCATCTTTAAGAAATATTACTATAATTGTATTTCTTGCCAGTATTCTCGCGGGCTGTGTAACTAACGTCAAACCGGCAAATAATAAAAAATTGTTAGCTTTTACAAAGCTTCTTAGAGGAACGGTGTATTTAAGTGAATCTGAATACAAAATTAGGTTATGCGGATCTTCAACTATTGTCAGCTTGATTGATCAAAATCATCTTTTAGATATGCATTTTTTGAAAGACAATGAAATAAAACCTTCTCTATACATAGAATTTAATGCCATCGCTGTGCAGCAGCTTGATTGGCAGGTGGTGGACGTTTTCTTTGTTTCACAGCATCCTCAGCAATGTGGCGCGAACATTCAATCCGTAGAGTATGCTATCAACTCGCAGGATAATCTTTGGCAAGCGCATATAAAAGAAAATAAGGTGGTGATTAATAAAAGCAACATCTATAGTCAGTTGTCATTTAATACTAAAAAAAGCCAATATGAAACTTGGTATGGTACTTTGCAACTAGCGCAGGGTAGACAATACGACATGCGTTTGAAGATTGAAAATAAAGTTTGTTTAGATAAGCTGGGTCAGTGGTATAGTTTAAGTGCTAACTTAGATTTAAATGGTGAAGAGCATTTGGGTTGTGCTCGAAAAGGAGAGCAATTTAAGAAATTTGCGAGTGGCAACTACAGTAACCAATTAACTAACGCAAGTGCATTTATTGTGCTTGATCTGCAACAAGATAATTCCGCTAGATTGATCTTAGATTATCGTAATGGCCATCCAATGATTGTTAACAATGGCCGATGGAGGATGTTGTCCAATCAAGTGTTGGAGTTGAGTTTAGATTCTCAGGACGCGCGTATAGCGCAAAGTGTCATGTTATTCCAAGTATTTAATAACCATGAATTAAGGCTAAAAGGTTTCTCAGAACTGCTTGGGAATGCAGGACTAAAACTGTTACCCAATTTTTCACAAGCTAATGGGCTCTGATTCGTTTTAAAAACATAACTGGCCAGGTCAGTTATGCATCGCTATAAGCCCTGCTAGTGCTTCTAAATAGGCGTTTAAAGCTAATTTTACTTTGTTCAGCTATCGCTGCGTATGTTATTTAAAGGTTTGCTCGATGAGTTAATCATCATTATTTTGAATCAGGTGCTCTCGAGCGGCATCAATTTCTGCTAGTTCTCGCTTTGTATAACGATCGCTTTCCTTTAATGCACGTATTCGCTTTCGGTGCGCTTGAACTATTTGTTCTCTGCTTGGGTTCTTAGGCAAATCCAAAATTTTCAAAGCAATAGTGTCATCCATATTGATAGTAGCTGTTGAGTTAGAGCTGTTTATATAACTGCCTGCTAGCATTTTAATAAAAGGAATCAGCAGTTTATAAAGAGCAAACTTACGAAAAGCTGCTAATAGTAGAATTGGAATGCCGGTGAGTATAGGTAATCTGCCGATAGCGACTAGTATAACGATTACTATTGCAATAATGATGAGTACAGCTTTTAGAGCAATAACACCTTGTTTAGTTGATGCACTTTTAAACCAATAAAGAATGGCAGCAATTGAGCAAACAATTAATAGCATAAAAAAAGGATTCATATTTTAAACTCATGTAAAGATAATTTTATTTACTGAAGCTTGGGGTCGTTATAGCACAGTTTTAGAGGTATTTAATGGTATTTTCAAATAACAGCGAAGCGTTTATTTAGTATGCCTAGGTGAAAACTGATTAACTATGATAAATAGTTACATATTGAATGACTCAGGTTATAGAAAAAACTTGATTACTGTTTGTCAGTTTATGCAAGTACTTTGGTTGAAAGTTGTTTCGTTTGCATAGTAGTAATCTGTTTGGGATCAATGAGCAAGCTATATTTTTAAGAAAAGGTATGCAGGTTTAAAATCTACTATGAATAAGTTAGAACTGATAATAGATAGAAAAAATGAGCTGATAAAAAATTATATAGGAGATGGGGGGAGAATTATTTAATAATGGTGCCGACACCAAGAGTCGAACTCGGGACCTACTGATTACAAGTCAGTTGCT
>JBALXS010000062.1:0-29754 GCA_036960485.1 Oceanospirillaceae bacterium | reverse complement strand
TGTGAACTTCTTTGTAACCTGTGACTATGCTCTTTCACCACCCTACCATTGCCGACAACTCCTGCGCTTTGAGCAAAATTATTGGCCGCTCGTAAACGCCATCCATGGCGTACTCGCTCTACGCAACATCCTGTTGCTACGCTTCAATAATTTCACCCAAAGCTGCGGCGGCAATACAAGGGATTAGGCAGCTTCGTAGCTTGATTCGAGCGTGATGGTTCTTCTGTATATACTCATCTAATAAAAGAGAAACTACTATCTAATACTAATAGATTAGTACTTATAAGTAGTTTTCCCATATGTTCTCTTTGAATTTAATTAGTTTTTTATTGTAAAGATTTATTCACTATAGTAACTACTATTGATTTACTTGGTTTGATATAAATAGGCTTTATTCAGGATGCATTCATTGAAGAAAGGTAACATTAAACTAGATGTTGAATATCATGAATTTTAAAAGCAAGTTCAATAACATCAATCAATTTATTCTCTTTTCATGATTCAGGATCTCTATTATGAAACTCAGTCTAGAGTATTTGTAACAGTACTGCTATTGAAGAGATACATAGGCACTGAGATCATGAGTCAATCAATACCAAATAGTCTGTTACCCCACTTAAATGAAATAGCTGCAAGGTTGTGGTCTGGCCATGCTGCGATAATGGTAGGCTCTGGATTTAGTAAGAACGCAACGCCAATAAGCGATTCATGTAAAAGCTTCCCTGATTGGAATCAACTAGGAGAATTATTCTATGAAAAATCGCGCGGTGAGAGAATAATAGACGGACGTTTCCTTAATGTATTGAAATTGGCTGATGAAGTGCAAGCTTCCCTCGGTAGACCGATGCTTCATCAAATGTTAAGGGACTCGATTCCAGACGATGAGTATGAACCTTCAAATCTTCATACAAGTCTTTTGAACCTACCCTGGTCAGATGTATTAACTACAAACTATGACACTCTATTGGAGCGTGCCGCTCGTTCAGTGACAGAATATAACTATCAATTAGTTGTAAATAGTCAAAATCTTATATATTCAGAGCAGCCTAGGATAATCAAATTACACGGAAGCTTTCCTAGCATTGAGCCTTTCATCATCACAGAGGAGGATTATCGTCGTTATCCCAAAGATTTTGCTCCTTTCGTAAATACTGTTCAGCAATCTTTATTAGAAAATACTCTATGTTTAATTGGTTTTTCTGGCGATGATCCAAACTTTCTCCGGTGGATTGGCTGGATTCGAGATAACCTAGGTGAAGAAAAGTCTCCAAAAATTTACTTAATTGGCGTTCTAAATCTAACTCAAGCTCAGATAAGTTTGTTAGCGAAATATAATATAGTCCCAATTGATATGTCTGATCTGGATGATATAGGCGAACATGATCACTATAAAGGAATAGAGAGGTTTTTTGAGTTCTGTAGTAGTAAAAAATCTGAATCTGATAAGCTAGATTGGCCCACATGCGATTTTTATATGTCACCCGATAGTAGCAGGGACAAAACGACTAAGCAGCAAATTGAAGAAGTATTGCCCCTATGGAAAAATCATAGAGAGAGCTTTCCAGGATGGGTTGTCGTTCCTGAAGATCGTCGAAAAAAACTGTGGACTTACACCAATCATTGGGAAGGTATTATAAAGAGCGTAGATGAACTCCCAGTAGAGCTATTACTTAATTTTCTTTACGAGTACTTCTGGCGTATAGAGAAATGCTTGTGTCCGATTTTTGATCCGAATGTAGAATTAATTGAGTTCGTGTTAAATCATGGAGTACGTTTTGTTAACAATGCTAGAGATGATTCGAACAATGGCGCGAGAGATGTAAAATTCACTGGATTAAGCTTAAACCAAGTTAAAGAACAGTGCTGTTTTCTTCAATTAACATACCTTCGCTATCTAAGAGAAGAGGGTAAATTTAAAGATTGGAAACTCAATGATAAGAGAGCTTTAAGCTTCCTTAATCAAAGTGCTGATTATTCCCGTTATCACTATGAAAAGTGCCTCTATTCTCTTTTTGAATTCGATATTGAAGAACTTGAAAACCGATTACAACAGTGGGCAATTAAGCAAAACCAGCCCTTGTGGATTGCTAAGAAAGCTGGATTACTAGCCGAAATGGGAAAAACTGATGAAGCGGCAACTTTATTGGAAGGTGCTTTAAAAACGGTTAGATCTAGGTTAAACCTTAGACCAATTACATCTGATTATTCTGATGTTTCCCAAGAATCGTATATTCTGTTTTTATTGCTGCACGTAAAATCTAGCCTAGCTTGGACGGCAAAAGATTATCAAACAATGCCTAAGTTTTCTGATCGTTGGAATATTTTAAAGCAATATAAATGTGACCCTTGGAATGAGTTAAAGTTACTGGAACAAACCCTCAAAAGAGGATATAAAAAAGCTCCTAAATCACTAAATACACCACATTTCGATTTAGGTAGGTCAAACAATATAACTAGCTTTGGGAACACTAACAATGACTACCTAGATGCTTTCAGGTTATTTAAATTTGCTGAAGAAATAGGAACTCCCTTTAGGCTTCCTTGATGCACATTTGCCAAAGAAGCTGCTATGGGAGCAATTGCGCGATTGTCAGAGTCGGTACCTTACTGGTGCATGTCTACTATGTTGAGGATTGGTGATAGTAAAGTAGTTGATAAAGTAATTGACAGAGAATCATTACTTGCAATGCGGCAGGAGGATGTCAGTTCATTAACACTAAACTATATTCAATTATTTGAAAGAATTGTGTTCAGCAATAATTTTAAAGATATCGAGCAAAAAACTTCATTAATGAATGTTATCCCAGAGTTATTATCCCGTTTATTATCTAAATGCTCTGCTCATGAGAAGAGATTAGTTTTTAAGCTACTAGATAAAATATATAAATCTAATGAAAAAACTGGTTATTCCAGCGTCTCTAAATTAACACAAAGGTTATTAGAGTCTCTTTCGGAAAATGACATATTCAATTACTTAGCGGATTTAGTTCAATTTCCAATAGGTGATGCTGATAATTCTCTTCAAAAGCATCGCTTTCCAAATCCATTTAATTTCACAGGAAAAATTAATGAAAAACTTCTTCAAATACCATCAACTTTTTCTCTTGATGCTTTGAAGATAAATGAGCTGATCAAAGCCGTGGAAAATGGCTCGGGAGGGCAGCGTAAATGGTGTATACAGATATTAGATGAATTAAAACGATTCGGAGTATTAAGTGCCAATCAAATATCTGCGTTTATTCATGGAGTATGGACATCAGTTGATCCACAAGGGTTTCCCGTGGATACGTTATTTTATAAATTTGCCTTTTGTCATGATATGTCTCCTGAGAGTATTGAAGGTGATTTGCTCATTAAAAAGTATATTTTAAATGAAGAATTTCAAGCGCAAGGACAAAAGCAACAATCTGGAGTTGCTATGACTGGTGGGCATGTGCCATTGTGTAGTGAAATATTAGGAGCTAGTGGATTTGTTAGTTGGACGACTGATGAGGCTCATTTGATTTTTAATAAACTCTTATGTTGGTGGAATTCAGATAAAGAGTTGTTAGATAAGTATCAATCAGGAGACATTAGAGAAGAGCTTGAATTAAGGTTCAAACAGTTAAGATTAGCTCTCATCAAAGCAGTCCCTAAAACCTTTAGCAGTGCTCGTGAACAAGATGTATCTAGCTTGATAAACATGGTTTCTGAGATGACCCAGTATGGTTTAGCTGTTTGTAGTATCAAATGCTCATTCTCTTATATAGTGCCAAGTTGGAAGGATAATTTAATTTCAGATATATCAATGGCATATCTAGATACAAAAAAAACCTATATAGAAGATGCAATGAAAGGGATGTACTATTTTTTCGAAATTAAAATTGAAGATACCGAAGACTCTGTTGTAACTGACTGCCTCGATCTTTTAGCTAACTCATTACTTCGTAGAGATAAACATAGACTTCTGTCATCACTGAGAGCTGCTTTTGTAATCGCGTCAAAATATAGATATTGCTATCAAAAACCTTTCGAAGCGGCAGTGCTCTTTGCGTTGGATAAACTTAAAACGGAAACTGATGGTACTAGCGATTTATTTACATTACATGATAGCTTATATATTCGTGAAATCTCCGCAAAATTAGCATATCAACTTTATAGATATTATCAAGATTTAGAACTTGAAGTCCCTGAGGTTATATATCAATGGCGTACTATTTGCGAAAATCCTGATGAATTTATTGAAATTAGAAATGCATGGATTTTGCTTGGAAGTGAAGTAAAAACGATCTAGCAAGTGGTATGAGATATTAAAGATAGGGTACAGCCGCTTTTAAGAACTAATCTATTAGTGCTCTATAGCGGTCTTCTCTTTTGTTAGATATATATCAGAAGAACCACCGCGCTCGAATCAAGCTACAAAGCTGCCTAACCCCTTGTATTGCCGCCGCAGTTTTGGGTGAAATTATTGAAGCGTAGCAACAGGATGTTGCGTAGAGCGAGTGCGCCATGGATGGCGTTTACGAGCGGCCAATAATTTTGCGCAAAGCGCAGGAGTTGTCGGCAATGGTAGGGCGACCTTTTGCTTTGCTTACTTTCATTTTGGTCGCCAAAAGAAAGTCAGTCGACGAAGTCGAAAGCCTTTAAACTCACTTGACCTTAAACATCAAAGCTCTTTGACATCCATGTTATCGCTACATACTGTACTTCCTGTACATAAAAAAGAAATTAGTTAAGGTTTTTAAAATGTAGAGTTTGCATTGCTAGAATAACAATTATTCGGTTGCGACTTGCTGATATTTTAACTTGATAAGTGAATTAATCTATTGATTAATATCAATTAAAGAAACTATATCTATTATTTTTACCTAATAGTAGGTTGTATCTACTCACCAATTTCCCCTCAAAATCCCATCTAAACACCAACAACTCAAAACATTCACTTGTATTTAATTAATTTATTAAGTAAATTCGCATAACAATATATATAACTTTTTATATAGTTTTTTATATAACTATCGATACAATTTGTTAATATAAGCACAGATATTTATAAGTAGATAAAAATTATTTGAGGTAACACTTTGGATCAACCAAGCCAGCAAGATATAACCGACCGTTTTAGCTTTGGCTTACATACGGCGTCGCGTCTAGTGAAAAACATATCAGTAGCACAACTTAAAGAACTAGAGCTGTCGCAGGCGCAGTGGCGCACATTATCGATGGTATGTACTCAGCCGCAGGCGACGTTACAACAGCTGACTGCCTTTGCTCATATTAGCCAGCCGTTACTTAGCCAAGCAGTTAAGTCATTAGAAGAGCGTGGTTTTGTATCGCGCGAAACACCCGAGCAAGATAAGCGCAGTAGTCTCATTGTTGCTACACAAGAGGGGATCCAGCTTTACGGCCAAGCCTATGCGGCAATGATGAAAGTAGAAGATAAGATAAGTGCAGTGTTGGGGAAACGCGATGGTGCAAAGTTCAAAGCGCTGTTAAATACACTGATTAGCGGGCTTGAATAAACGTTGATCTTGAGGGGAATGAAAGTGAGTGAGTATAATATTGGCAAATCGATAGCAGATGTCCAAAGTGATTTGAATGGGCAAAAAGTTCATAAATTGTCATCGAATGAAAACCCGTTTGGCGCCTCGCCTAAAGCGCGTGCTGCAATAGCAGCGTGCTTGAATGATTTAAATTTTTACCCTGCCCGTAGTGATAAATCGATAACCACTGCGTTGGCTGAGCATTTTGGGCAAGGCTTAACCGCTGCCAATTTTGTCTGCGGTAATGGTGCGGTTGATCTGATTAACTTGCTAGAGAACATTAACTTTAAAGCAGATCAAAGTAACAGTGTGGTGATCTGCCCACCTTGTTTTGGCTCTTATGCGGCAACTGCAAAGTTAAAAGGCGCAACAGTGATAGAGCATCCACTGAATGCGCAAACTTTTGAGCTGGAAGTGGCTGGCTTAAAAGAAGCGATCAGTGACGATACGCGACTCGTGTATCTGTGTAATCCGAACAATCCTACTGGTACTTATTTTGATCAAGCAAGCTTACTTCAAGTATTGGATATCATCCCCGATCACGTCACTTTAGTGTACGACGAAGTTTACTACCATTATGCCACTGAGTTTGAAATGCCCGATGCCATTAGCTGTGTGTTGGCTGATAAAAATATCGTCATTTTGCACAGCTTTTCAAAAGCTTATGGTTTGGCAGGAATGCGCATGGGTTATGCAATCGCAAGTGAAGCAACCATTGGCCAGCTTAGTGCCCATAAATTGAGCTTTCAAAATGACAGTTTGAGCTTGGCCGCCATGGAAGCTGCGCTAGGTGATGAAGAGTTCTTGAACAAAACGATAGATAACAATACTCAACAGCGTGCTTGGCTGCGCCAACAAATGGATGCTATTGATTTAAAATATTGGCCGAGCCAGGCAAATTTCATTTGTTTTGAAGCACCAATAGGGCGTACGGCTGCAGACATTGTCGAGCGGCTTATTAAATATGGAGTAATGGTGCGCAGCGCCTTTTATCTGCCGAACCATATTAGAGTGAGTGTGGGTTTACCCGAAGCTAATCAGCAATTTATAACGGCAATGCAGCAAATTATTGAAGCACTAGCAACGGAGCGTACTTAATGGAAAAGCTAACAGGTGGCGAAGCGGCCGTTAAAAGTTTACACGCACACGGGGTGAAAACGCTGTTTTGTATTCCCGGCGTGCAAAATGATTGGTTTTTTAACGCGCTTTACGATGGCGGCAAAGACATTAGAGTTATCCATACTCGCCACGAACAAGGCGCGGCCTATATGGCATTAGGCTATGCCCAAGCGACGGGTGATGTGGGGATGTTTAGTGTGGTACCTGGCCCTGGATTATTGAATGCTTCGGCGGCACTGGCAACGGCTTATGCGTTAAATGCAAAAGTGTTTTGTTTGACCGGCCAAATACCTTCGCAGAGCATCGGCAAAGAAGAGGGTGTATTACACGAAATCAATAATCAGCTAGATATTCTTAAGTCGCTGACGAAATATGCCAACAGGGCTTATAGCGCGAATGATGTGCCTAAATTAATCAATGAAGGCTATCGCCAAATGCATTCAGACAGCCCGCGCCCTGTCGCGTTAGAAATCCCGATGGATATTCTACAAGCCAAGGGCATGGTAGAAATGCCGGAGGTAAACACTGATTACGATATTCCACCGTTAGATGCACAGCAGATAGAAGAAGCGGTGGCATTGCTCACGAAAGCTCAGCGGCCGATGATCTTTGTTGGCTCTGGCGCGCAAGGTGTTAGCCCACAAATTACTGCGCTGGCAAAACTATTACAGGCGCCAGTGGTTGGCTACCGTACGGGTAAAGGCATTTTAGATGCGCGCCATTACTTATCGCTACAACAACCTGCGGCTAAAGATTACTGGATGCAAGCTGATCTGATTCTCGCGGTGGGCACCAATATGCGGGTACCTGCACAAAAGTGGGCAAAGCAGCATTTGCCAGCGGTAATACGTATTGATGTTGATCAACGCAGCCATAATAAGTTCTTTAAGCCTGCGCTTGCCATCACTGCAAAAGCAGAGCAAGCACTGCCAGAACTGTTAAGTAACTTAGTAGCACGTGATTTAAAGGTGCCTTCTAAAGAAGCTGAAATGTTGGAAATTCGTGCGACTTGGGATAAAAAAGTTAGCGTACTAGAGCCGCAAATGAGCTATTTGAAAATCATTCGTGAAGAGCTAGGTGAAGATGGCATTTTCGTGGATGAGCTCACCCAAATTGGTTTTGCTAGTCGTATCGCTTACCCCGCTTACAAACCACGCACTTACATTACTACCGGTTATCAAGGCACTTTGGGTTATGGTTTTCAAACCGCGCTGGGTGCAAAAGTAGCACGCCCTGATGTACCGGTTATTTCGGTATGTGGCGATGGTGGCTTTATGTTTGGCGTGCAGGAGTTGGCGACTGCGGTGCAGCATAAAATTGGTCTTTGCGTTTTACTGTTCAACAATAACCAGTACGGCAACGTGCAGGAAATGCAAAAAAATGACTACGATGGACGCGTGATAGCCACTGACTTGGTCAATCCTGATTTTGTTGCAATGGCCCGTGCATTTGGCGCGCAAGCAATGCAAGTCAACACTTATGACGAACTGCGTGCAGCTATTCGTAAAAGCCGAGATGTTGATGTGCCGACAGTGATTGAAATTCCTGTAGGGGATATGCCAAGCGTTAATCAATTCAGATAAAACTCAATCAGCGAGGAGTTATTGTTATGAGCACTGGCGTTATTTTTGGAGCACAATCGAGTATTCAGCGTGAATTAAGCACTGCATTAGACAAGCGAATCGTGCTGTTTGCAGGCTTATCTGGGGTTGGCAAAAGCCTTTATATTCAGCAATTTGCCAAAATGGCAGCGCAGCAAGGTCGCATTGTGCATTTGCTGCAATGGGATGTGACACGTGAAGCCTTTCAAACTGAAGAAATACTGCAAAAGTATCCTGAAATAGAAGGTGTAACCCACAGTATGATTCGCAAAGCAGTGGGTCTTTGGGCGCGTAAAGGTATCGCGCAATGGCATCAAAAATATAGCGATGAAAAACATATCTTGATTGGTGAGCTGCCGTTAATCGGTAATCGACTAATCGAGATAGTGCAGCGTATTGATGATGCGGTAGAGCCTTTTTTAGCCAGTGATCAAGTGCAGTTTTTTATCCCAGTGCCCTCGCAATCAGTGCGTCAATATATAGTGAACTGTCGTGCGCAAAGCATTGCTAATCCATCTCACGAACGCGAAGCATTAGATGCACCTCCGTCAGTGGTTGATTCTATGTGGCAGCAAAGCAAAACGTTGGCGTTGTCATTAGGTATCAAGGCTGAAGGGGATAGCCCTGATTACGATCCTCATCTCTATCTAGGTGCGTATCAACATCTATTACAGCATAGACACACCAATGCGTTGTTGATCGATGAAGTATTGCCCACGCAAGATTCTGTATACGAATTAGAAGCCATCGCCTCTGAGATAAATGCTGATGCAGCGCAAGTGCAACAAATTTTTGCGCAGTTAGAGGCGCGCTATTCTTTAGAAGAGGTCGAGACAATGACCGATAACTGGTATCAAGTTTGATGAGTACTTCAGCTTCAATCTCAACGTCAATACAAACAGAAAACCACGCTAAAGCCCTAGTGTTAGATTTTGGCAGTGTTATTTCACTAACAATGTTTGAAACACACGCCCAAACAGAGCGAGAATTAGGTTTAACACCCGGCACACTGACTTGGATGGGGCCGTTCGACCCCGCTAATGATCCGTTGTGGCGCGACATGGAAGCGGGCTTAATCAGCCAGCGTGATTACTGGTTAGCTAGAGCGAAAGAAGTGGGTGACCTAGTCGGTGAAAACTGGACTACGATGGTTGATTTTGTCAAGCGCGCCAGAGGTGAGAATCCAATGTCTATCATGCGCCCAGAGATGATAGAGCTGATGTATGATGCGCATCGCCAAGGGCGTAAAGTTGCTATCCTCTCCAATGAGCTAGATCTGTTTTTTGGTGCAGACATTAGGCAAAAACTACCTTTTCTTGAAATCGTTGATGTAATTGTAGATGCAACCTACACCAAGATCCTCAAGCCGGATCCTCAAGCTTATCAGCTGTGTTTAGATGAATTGAATTTAGTTGCCCAAGATTGTGTGTTTATTGATGATCAGATAATTAACGCAGATGGCGCTAACGCTGTTGGAATGTTGGGTTTGCAGTTAGATGTATTTAAGCCAGAACTGTGTATGGCACAAGCTCGTAAGTTATTAGCCATAGACTAATTCTGCTTTAAAGAAATTGTCAAAAGGCAATTGTAGAAGCCATTGTCAAAGACGGTCACCAAAAAAGCGTAACAGGAAAGCGTAAAAGGAAGCAAAATGCTTAATCAAAGTAACATCGATAGCTTGAGAGTGCAGCAAGTAGCGGCGCAACAAAATTTTATCAACAATCAGCACATAGCAGGGGTTGCCGGGCATAGCTTAGCGGTTGAAAGCCCGATTGACGGCATAGTATTTACCTCCATTGTAGACTCTACTGCAGAAGATGTTGAGCTTGCAGTGAGTGCTGCGCGCGCAGTTTTTGCAAGTGGTCAGTGGTCAGGTGCGGCACCGGCTTTTCGCAGCAAAGTTATGCGTAAATGGGCTGATTTAATAGAACAAAACGCAGTAGAAATAGCGGTACTTGGCGTGCGTGATAACGGCACCGATATCAAAACAGCCCTTAAAGGTGAACCTTTGAGTGCTGCCGCCACTATTCGCTATTACGCAGAAGCGGCAGACAAATTATATGGTGAAATCGCTCCAAGTAGCGATCAAATATTAGGTTTGATTCACCGCGAACCGGTAGGTGTGGTTGGCATTATAGTACCGTGGAATTTCCCTTTAATGATCGGTGCTTGGAAACTAGGCCCAGCATTAGCCGCGGGAAACAGTGTGGTGCTAAAACCTTCAGAAAACGCTTCATTATCACTGTTGAAAATAGCTGAACTTGGCGCTCAAGCGGGGTTACCTGCTGGAGTGTTAAATGTCGTTACGGGTCTTGGGCAATCTAGTGGAAAAGCACTAGCGCTGCATATGGATGTTGATGTTTTAGCGTTTACAGGCTCAGGCGGTGTCGGCAGATTATTGATGCAGTACGCTGCACAATCCAATATGAAGCGAGTTTACCTAGAGCTAGGTGGTAAATCGGCCAACATCATCTTTGCTGATGCAGCCAATTTAGAGCGCGTAGCGAAAGAAACCGCCGCCTCTATTTTTAGAAACTGCGGGCAAGTGTGTGTCGCAGCTTCAAGAGTAGTGGTGCATAGCAGTGTGAAAGATGAGCTGGTCAAAAAAGTGCTGGGCTATGCCAGAGCACTGCAAATTGGCGATCCATTGGATATGCAAAACAGCACTGGCGCTATCGCTAATACAGCACAATTAAAAGTGATAGAAACGAAGGTAAAGCAGGGCATTGCTGAGGGTGCAACGCTGCTACTTGGTGGAGAGAAGCTGCTATCTGAAAGTGGCGGAAGTTACTACGCGCCGACTATTTTTAGTGATGTGACTGCGCAGATGTCGCTGGCTCAAGAGGAAGTTTTTGGTCCAGTATTGTCAATCATAAGCTTTGATACTATAGAGCAAGCGATAGAAATAGCCAACAGCACAGTGTATGGATTGTCTTCAGTTGTGTGGACTGCTAACTTAGCCACGGCGCATAAAATGATTAAGGCAATCAATGCAGGCGTGGTGCAAGTGAATTGCTTTAGTGGTGCAGATCAAACGGTTCCTTTAGGTGGTGTAAAGCAATCAGGCAATGGAGTGGATCGCTCACTGCATGCTTTTGACAAGTACATCAACCTTAAAACGGCTTGGATTTCTTTGGATCCTAATTAGCAATTCGTTTTATGTTTTGCTGAGGTCTTTTTATTATTGACGATTTAAATTATCGATAGAGACCTCTGTATATCTTACTGCGAAGGCGTGATGCTACCTTAAAGGTATTAAGAATGATTTTTTTGATGGGTATATGATTTAAAAAACTAAGCGCTAGAAGATTTCAGCTGTAATCGTTTGATTATATTGTGAAAAATAGTATCGCTGCGTGAAAAATTAACTAATACTTTAAAGGTGTGGAGCGGTATAAAAAAGAAAAAATATGTAAGGCTGACAAAAAGAGAGTGTTATAAATGAATCTGGGCATTATGTTTTAGCCATTAGTTAAGGTACGTTTATATGCTCTCTTGTATAGATGGATCATCTATGACTTCTTTCAAAAGCCACTGTTCAAATATTTTAATATTCTCATTCTGTTGATGTTTCAACGGATATACAATGAAGTAGTGTCGTAAGCTTTGCATGCTACTGCTAAATAAATTGATAAGCTTGCCTTGTGCTATTTCTTGGCTAATCATCATAGGATCCACTAAAGCAACGCCAGCACCCACTAGACATGCATCTAATATTTGTGAAGTATTTTGAAACTCTAAAGATACAGCTGGTTGATTAAAACTCAGTGATTGTGCTTCAAACCATTCGTGCCATTCACTCATAACTTTAGCGTTAAATAATAATGGTTGTTGGATTAAATCAATTGGTTGTTTAATCGTTTTTGCGAGATCAGGATGGCAAACAGCTGCTAGACGCTCTTTACATAATAGCTTGGAAATCATCCCCTGCCATGGCCCCGTTCCTCGGCGAATAACGAGATCAAAATCTTGTGAGTCAAAGTCTGAAGCATCTGTGCTGGTTTGCATTTTAATCTGCCAAAGCGGATATAAAGTGCGAAATTTATGTAGGCGTAACAATAGCCAGCGCGTGGCGAAAAACGGTACTACTGACATCTGAATGACAGTGGGGGCTAGAGTATCTAAGCTATTTTTCTTTAGTAATTGGTCAGTAGCATTTAGCAAAGTTGTTATGCCGTTTTGTACTTCAGGATAATATTGGGCGCCCGCATCACTAAGTACAACTTTTCTATCTAAACGTATAAATAGTGTTACCCCTAAGCGCTGTTCTAATTGACGAATTTGGTGGCTAACAGCAGAAGGGGATATATAAAGCTCTTGGGCTGCTAGTGCAAAACTCTGCAGTCTGGCTGCGCTTTCAAAAGTACGTAGGCTGTTTAGTGATGGAAGAGACATCAAGATACCCTAAAATAAATAATATGAACAAAGCTGGCTAAAAGGATATTCATTATACATGAGTAAATGCTCAACTGTAGGTTGAGAAGAAGTCTTTTGTCGATAAAAAATTTAGCGCTTACTATGGAGGTATTAACTGATAAATAAGGAATAAACAATGAGCATTTCGGGAAGATTATTAATAAATGGGCAGTGGCAAACAGGTGCAGGCGAAGCTTTTCATGCATTAAACCCAGCAAGTGGCGAAGAATCTGCTGAAATTTATCACAATGCTAGTTTATCGCAAGTAGAAGCCGCAACGACAGTCGCAGCAGAAGCTTTCATACATTTCTCACAGTGCACAGATACCTGCAAAGCGAATTTCTTGCGTACTATTGGTGTTGAGCTTGAAGCATTACGGGTGCAAATTGTAGCCGTTGCCACTTGGGAAACAGGGTTGCCTGAGATGCGCATCAATGGTGAATTAGGTAGAACGATAGGTCAGCTTAATATGTTCGCGCAGTTACTAGACAAAGGTGATTGGAAAAGGCCTGTTATCGATGTTGCGCAACAAGACAGAGCTCCATTACCTAAGCCAGACTTAAGGTTGACGCAAGTCGCTCTTGGTCCTGTTGTTGTTTTTGCTGCTAGTAATTTTCCGCTGGCTTTTTCTGTTGCCGGTGGTGATACGGCATCTGCTTTAGCAGCAGGCTGTCCTGTTATTGTCAAAACGCATGGCGCCCATCCTGGCACCTCTGAATTGGTTGCTAGCGCTATTTTAGCGGCTATAACCAAGTGCGATATACCTGCAGCTGTGTTTGCTATGCTGCATGGAGATGGGCGTTCGATAGGTGCAGCTCTGGTTAAGCACGATTTAGTGAAAGCAGTTGGTTTTACCGGGTCTATTGCAGGAGGCCGTGCGCTGTACGATTTAGCTGTTTCCCGTGACGAACCTATACCATTTTACGGTGAGCTTGGTTCTACCAACCCTGTTTTCTTATTGCCAGAATCTCTTGCGACGAGTGCTGAACAAATAGCGGAATCATTTTTAGCATCGATAATGATGGGCGTAGGTCAATTTTGCACTAGCCCAGGCATATTGGTCGCTTTAAAAGGCAGCGCACTAGATCGATTATTAGCAACTCTCGCAGAGAAAGCGCCATCGCTTACTGCGGCGACAATGTTAACAGCAGGTATTTGCGCTAGCTATAATAAGCTATGCGCTGAGCGTGATAGTGTTGCAAGCTTAAAAGAGATAGCAAAAGGTTGTGCGAGTGATAGCGCAGCGAATCAAGGACAAGTGGCGCTTTACAGTGTGGATGCTGCTGACTATTTGGCTCAAAAAGGGTTGGAAGAAGAGGTGTTTGGCCCCGCTGCTTTAGTACTTGTCTGTGATGATAAAGCTCAGCTATTAGCTGTGGCAAACAGTTTTGGAGGGCATTTGACTGGAGCAGTATTTGCAGAGGAGCAAGATAGTGAATTTGCTCGCCAATTACTCCCTATCCTAGAACAGCGTGTTGGGCGTATTTTGTTTAATGGTTATGGGACAGGTGTTGAGCTGAGTTCCGCTATGTCGCACGGCGGTCCTTATCCAAGTAGTACAGCAGTACAAACGACATCAGTGGGTACACGTGCCATTGAGCGTTTTTCTCGTCCTGTTTGTTACCAGAATACACCTGATGCATTATTGCCAGTGGAGCTGCAAAATGCTAATCCACAAGGGCTTATGCGGCTAGTTAATGATCAATGGTCTGATCGGGCTATATAATCGCTTCTTTCTATAAAGTGCCGTAATGGGCACTTTTAAACGCGAATATTGTATAGAAAAGGGTAAGTTCAATTTGATTTCTTGAAAGAGTAGGCTGTTGCGTAAAACAGCTTAGCCAAAAGTGATTCATAGTCTTTTGCAACAGGTTTCATAGATGATGAGCGCTTAGCGTATACCGTTGTAGATGTATTGCAAGCTCAGGTCAATTTGAAGAGCACAAGCCATATATCACGGTTATGGTGCGCAGCTATACGTGAATAGCGTTTTACTGCTCAATAAATCTTATCTCATTTATCATAATTCACCATATATAGAGTATTTATAGGTGATCAATCTACTTAGATTGTAAATTACTTAGCCTAAATTTACCTGGACACAGTGCCACTGTTGATCGCATTTCAGGCTTGAAGCTAGGAGCAGAGTTTCAATTATTAGAAAATCAAGATTAATTAAGTTTGAAATGTTTGGTTAAGAGTTAACTTAGACATTACTCGCATGATAGCGATAAAACTAAGTTTTTTGATATCAAATATGGGCATCGAGTATTGTTTTATTATTGCCATCAATATTACCAATGCGTGTGTTTGAAAGGGGCACTGTACTGCGATAGTCGCCTATTAAAAAAACGCTAGCTTCAATATCAGAGTAGCTAATAACTTCAGCGTAATGCACATCTACAATAATTGAGATGTGCATGCTAATGCTTTATTCATCAACAAGTATGGTTAATCCTAAGTGCTAATCTTCAAAGTGCCCAGCAGCGGCAAAGCCTCCACCTTGATAGCGAATAGCGGGGTCATTAGCATCCACAGCTTTGGTTTGTAAGTGTGGTAAATCAGCAAAATCATCTGAACTGTCGACAGGCTTCCAGCCTAGATAATCAACTAAAGAATTATCCCACCACAGCTCCTTATTTGCTGAAGCGCCATAGATAACCGGGCATCCAAGGCGATCAGTCTCAAAAATACGCTTGATTAACAATGCAAAATCATCGGCGCTTAACCAAGTTGCTAACATGCGTCTGTCTTTAGGCTGCTCAAAGCAAGAACCGATACGCACAATAGCGGTTTCTATCTGATATTTATCGTAGTAAAGGCGCGCGAGAATCTCACCGTAGCCTTTAGAGACACCGTACAAACTATCAGCGCGTATAGGGGAGTTAGCGTCGAGTAACGTTTCGCGTTCATGAAAGCCAATCGCATGGTTGGAGCTGGCAAACAAAATACGCTTAATGCCTTGTTTACGTGACGCTTCATATAAATTATAGGTGCCTATAATGTTTGAATTGAGAATGTTTTCAAAAGTATTCTCGGTTGAAACGCCCCCTAAATGAATAATCCCATCACAACCTTGTACTAGCTCATTCACGGCGGCGAAATCTGCTAAATCACATTGGGCGTTAGCTTCACCGCTAGCTAAATTTTCAACGTCAGTGATATCAGATAAAGTAAGTTGCTCGCTCCAATCTTTTAGCTTTAAGCGAAGCACACGGCCCAAGTTGCCATTGGCACCAGTAATTAATATGTTTTTCATCTTTGTTCTCATTGTTAGATTTGGTGTAGTGCTTATTTAAAATGCAAAGCAGCACATTACAATGTGATGCTTGGTAATATTTATAAGCCGATTAAATTAGGCAGTATCATTGAAACAGCAGGTACAAATGTGATTAACATCAAGGCGCTAAAGATGGCTAAGTAAAAAGGCCAAATACTTTTAACGGCTCTTTGAATCGGTACATCACCAATTGCGCAGCCTACAAACAGGCAGCCACCAACAGGGGGAGTACATAAACCTAAACCTAAGTTCATCATTAACATGATGCCAAATTGGATAGGATCCATGCCAAGGCCAACCGCGACGGGTAAAAATATTGGAGTACAAATTAAAATCAATGCACCCATATCCATGATCATACCCAGTATTAACAGCATCATATTCATCATCAATAAAATGATGATAGGGTTATCAGAGATAACATACAGCATATCAGTGAGCATTTTAGGCACATCATAAAGCGCGAGCATATAGCCAAAAGCAGAAGCACAGCCGACTAGTATCATCACCATTCCGGTAGTGCGAACAGCGCGCTGCACTGAAGTACAAAAGCCCTGCCAAGATAACGAGCGATACACAAACATGGTGATCACGATGGCGTAAATGCAACCAATTGCACCAGATTCAGTCACCGTGAAAACACCAGAGAGCGATCCACCAACAATAATGACTGCGGTAAATAACCCAGGGACCGCCGAAATAGCAGCAACTCCAACGGCCATCCAACCTGCAAAAGGCTCTGTTGGGTAATTCTTGCGAATAGCTACCCATCTAGCGGCAAAACCTAAGGCAATACACATTAATACGCCGGGAATAATCCCTGCTAAAAATAGGTTAGAAACAGAAATACCACCGCCTGCTGCCACAGCATATAAGATCATATTATGACTAGGAGGGATCATAATGCCTGCCACAGAAGAGGTGACAGTAACGTTTACAGCGTAATCATCGCCATAACCTTTTTCTTTCATTACCGGGATTAACAGCGAGCCTAAAGCGGAAACATCGGCCACTGCTGAACCTGAAATTCCACCAAAAAGCATGCTCGAAAAAACGTTTACTTGGCCTAAACCACCACGCGCCCAACCCACAGCTGAAGATGCAAGGCGTACTAGTTTTGCGGCAATCCCGCCGTGTAGCATAAGCTCTCCTGCAAAAATAAAGAAGGGAATGGCTAGTAATGAAAAGATTGAAACCCCTGACACTATGCGCTGTACGCCAATTAAAACTGGCAAACCTTCATAAAAGAAAGAGGATAGGGCGGCAATACCCAGTGCATAGGCAACAGGTAAACCAAATGTAATAAGTAAGGCAAACAGCCCAAGAAGTATGAACAGTCCCATGGGCTTAGTCCTCGCCTGATTTATTTGAAAGGCGTTTATTACAATCAGGTGAGCGCAAGCGCGCGACTGAATTGCGTATATTGTTTAAGCTGAAAATAACCAATAGTGAACCACTTAAAGTGACAGGCAGGTATTTAATGCCTTCGGGAATATCCAGTAGCGGAATTCTTTTGTACCAAGAGAATTCAATCAGTTCGATTGCCATTAATGCTAATAGTAATCCGAACCCTGCGAGCACTAAATCGCAACCAATTCTGAATAAAAGCTGCACTTTAGGGGAGCACATTTGCGGTAAAATATCGACAGCGAGGTGAGTACGCTCTTTGATGCCAACAGCAGATGATAAAAAGGTAATGGTAATAATTAATAGTAGTGCAAGTTGTTCCACCCAGGTGGGGGTAGAGTTCAAAATGTAACGACCATAAACGAGCCAGCCGAAGGTGAGCGTTAAGGTGACGAGTGATAATCCTGAAATTAAAGTGCAGGTTGTGGCAATCAAATTTATTAATTGCTGGGCGATATTTTTTTTAGCAGCAGCGTTATCCATTGCTCATCTCTTGTTAAAGCGTTTTTATAGCTAATCGAAATTTTATTGTTATTGATCAGTCGATTAGATCAAGAATAGCCCTTGCATAGCAAGCGCTATACTCAGTTAACAAAAACCTTTTATTTAACGGCTTGAATCTCTGCGATTAAGCTTTCAAGTACAGGGTTCTTTTTGATGGCCATTTCATAAACAGGTTTCATGGCAGCTTGAAAGGCTGACTTATCTTTGATTTCGTTGTACTTAATACCAGATTCAATAACTTTTTTCTGGCTGCTTGCTGCACGCGTTGCCCATAACTCACGTTGTAGCTCTGCGCTTTTTTGTGCGGCTGCTTTAACAGCTTTCTGGTTATCAATAGAAAGGTCGTCCCAGCTTTTTTTACTAACACACAAGCACTCAGGTAAGATTAAATGCTGCGTTCCTGAATAAAAACCTGCAACTTCAAAGTGATTAGTTCCTTCATATGAAGGCCAGTTGTTTTCAGCTCCATCCACAACGCCTGTTTTAAGCGATTGATAAACTTCAGAGAACGCCATTGGTGTTGCGTTGCCACCCAGTGCTTCAACCATGCCTACAAAAAGCTCGTTGTTCATTACGCGAAACTTAAGACCTTTAACGTCTTCAGGTGTGCGAACCGGGCGAGTACTGTTATAGAAAGAACGTGCGCCTGAGTCGTACCAAGAAAGTGCTACGATGCCTGCTTTGTTCATTGCAGTGCTTAGTTTCTCGCCAAAAGGACCGTCCATTACGCGATGCATATGGTCAAGGTCTTTGAAAATGAATGGCAGTGATACTACGTTTACTTCAGGTACAGCGGTGCCCAATGGACCTAAGTTAAATACGGCAAAATCAACACCGCCAAGTTGCATCTGTGAAATAGCATCGGGCTGGCTGCCTAAAACACCGCCGTGATAAACCTTTCCATCTACTTCGCCTTCAGTGCTTTCTTTAGTATCGGCAATGAACTGCTCCATCGCTTTAGATACTGGGTAATCAGGTGCGTGGATGTTCCAACCTTTCCAGCTAGCTTGGGCGCTGCTAGCTAACACCGCTACACTGACGGCAATCGCCGTGGCTAATACAACTTTCTTAGCAAGTATTCTTATCATTTTTATTTCTCCTTGAGTTGCTTTGTGTGATCTGACTACGTAAAGTGCAGTCGACTAGAGATAGGATTACACAAGATAAGTTACATGGTCAAGATCTAAGTCATAATATCTCTTATATTTTTTTTAGTCCAAACTTAACAATTTTTATATCAGTAAATCTGAGGAGTGGGGCAATGGCAGCTAAAATGTCCAAAAAACCTAGAGAAAACCTAACTGAAAAAGTGATCGCTCGTATTAGATTGCAAATAGACAGTGGCCAATTAACAGTAGGTGATAAGTTACCGACAGAACCTAAGCTTATCGAGCAAATGGGGGTGAGTAGAACCGTCATTAGAGAAGCGATAGCCAGTTTGAAAGCTGATGGTTTGTTAGAGCCAAAGCACGGTGTTGGCGTGTTTGTACGTGCTTTGAAAAAGCAGCAGTCAGAGCTGAGTTTGTGGACGCAGCATTCGCAAAAGATATCCGATGTTGTTGAGTCGTTAGAGTTGCGACTAGCTGTAGAGGCAGAGTCTGCGGCTCTTGCAGCGGCTAGGTGCTCCCCTGCACAAGAAGCAGAGTTATGTGAAAAGTACTATGCTTTTGAGCGGCGTTTAAAGCTTGGCGAAAATACTGAAAAGGCTGATTTCGAGTTTCATTTGGCAATCGCTAAAGCGACCAATAATCAATACTTTGTAGAGTTCTTAACGCTGGCAGGGCGTAAAACGATTCCGCGCGCGAGGTTGCGTGAAGAAGCTGGGTTAGTGCGAGACCCGGTACTGGAAGGGCGTTTAAATAATGAGCATAAAGGCATCTTGGAAGCGATTGTTGATCGTGATCCTGAGCGGGCGAGAGAGGCAATGCGCAGTCATTTGAAAGACGGTTCAAACCGCTATCGAGCACTGGCTCGCGAAGCTCAAGAAAAGCAATTGCTGGAAGGTTGAATGAAATAAGTCATACTATGACTGTTGACAAAGTACGTGCTAAGATATTATAACTGCATGGCAAGGGCTGATATTTGCCTGTCATTAATCATCTGCACGGAAACTAATAATGCATTACTCAGAATTAAAACAGCGTATAGGAACAGGTTTGTTATCATTTCCTGTGACACATTTTGATCAGCAATTTGAATTCAATCAGCCAGCTTATCAAGACCATGTAGCTTGGCTAGCGCAATACGATGCTGCTGCTTTATTCGCAGCAGGGGGCACTGGGGAGTTGTTTTCTCTTACGCCTGATGAAGTTATTAAAGTAGTGAGCGCCGCCAAAGCAGTAGCCGGTGATGTTCCTATTATTGGCGGTTGTGGTTTTGGGACTAAAACAGCGGTAGAAATCGCCAAGAAAACACAAGAATGTGGAGCAGATGGTTTATTACTGCTGCCTCATTACTTAATTGGCGCCACTCAAGAGGGCTTATATGCGCACATCAGCCAAGTGTGTGAAGCGGTTGATATAGGGGTTATTATTTACAATCGAGCGAACTCAGTGGTCAATGCAGATACTGTTGCGCGCTTAGCAGAGAATCATCCGAACCTGATCGGTTTTAAAGATGGCACGGGTGATATTAATAAAGTGCGCGAAATATGTGCTAAATCAGGTGATCGCTTAGCTTATGTTGGCGGTATGCCAACGCATGAAATGTATGCAGAAGCTTATGATGCTATGGGTGTTACAACTTACTCATCAGCCGTGTTTAATTTCGTGCCCCAATTAGCGTTAACTTTTTATCAAGCGATGCGTAATAAAGACAAAGCGCTAATGGATAAAATATTATTGGATTTCTTTTACCCATTTGCCGAAATTCGTGATCGAGCTCCGGGTTATCCAGTATCAATTATTAAAGCGGGTTTACGCTCTATAGGCCAAGATCCAGGGCCTGTGCGTTCACCGCTTACTGACTTAACAGAGCAAGAGCAGCAAATGCTGACTGACATAATTAAGGATTATAAGTAATGAGAATTTGCCAAGTGCTTACTCATTTATTGAGCCATGATATGGAGCAACCTTTTCAATCATCGTTTTCAACTTTTAACCAACGTCGTCACTTGTTGGTAGAAATTCGTTGTGAAAATGGTTTAGTTGGTTGGGGTGAGTGTCTTGGTCCCGCTGATATTAATGCGGCTATTGTGAAAATGATGACCCCGTTACTTATCGGCAAATCAGCTTTAGATATCGAGCCTATATGGCTAGAATTGTACAATCAATTTCGTGACCAAGGGCAGCGTGGTGTCACTATTGCCGCCATCAGTGGTATCGATATAGCGCTGTGGGATTTGGCAGGCAAGTACTATGAAGCGCCTGTCTATCAATTGCTAGGCGGTGCCTATCGCATGAAAATTCCCGCTTATGCAACGGGAGGCTTTCGCCAAATCGGAAAAGATAGAATTAGTAGTTTAGTAGCAGAAGTAAACGGCTATGTCGAACAAGGCTTTAAGGCTTTGAAGATCAAAATCGGCTTTGGTATAGAGCTTGATATCGCCTCAATAGCAGCAGTGCGCGAAGCAATTGGCAGTACTATCACACTGATGATTGATGCGAATCACGGCTATGATGTCATAGATGCTATTACCGTTGGAAAGCTGGCAGATGCTTATGATATTGAATGGTTTGAAGAGCCAGTAGTTCCAGAAGCGCTGCAAAACTATCAAGATCTCAGAGCTCGCCAGCCTTTGGTGATAGCAGGTGGGGAAACTTGGCATACTCGCTGGGGAATTTCCCAAGCGTTGCAAATGAACGCAGTCGATATTATTCAGCCTGATGTATGCGGTGTTGGTGGCTTAACAGAAGCTAAAAAAATCATCACCTTGGCTGATGTGCACCAAGTGCGCTTAGTACCGCATGTTTGGGGTACTAACATCGCAATGGCAGCGGGGCTGCATTATCATGCGATTTTACCGCCATCACCTAGTGCACACGAAGCGCGTGAAGCTTATTTTGAGTTCGACCAAACCTTTAATCCATTTCGCAGTGCCATCGTTAAGGATACTATTGAACACCAAAATGGCTTTGTATACGTGCCTGATGGAGTAGGTTTAGGTATTGAAGTGCTTCCTGAAACACTCAGCCAGTTCTATCCACAAATACAAAGTTGATTGTATGGCAAATATAGAAGTAAGAACACCAGAGGTACAAGCGCGTAAAGTAACCGGTGAAAAACCACTTTATCAGTTACCAAAGGGCAGCATTGATAGCCACATGCACCTTTACGCAGCGCAGTACCCAGGGCAAAAAGGTGGCCCTGCTCCGCCGGCTGATCAAGCCGGTATTGAAATGTATCAAAAGGTACAGCAATGGTTGGGGCTAGAGCGAGTGGTAATAGTGCAGGCAAATGCTCATCAAGCTGATAACAGCTGTCTTTTAAATGGGCTATCACATTTTGGCGATAAAGCACGCGGCGTCGCAGCTGTTAAAGCTAATACTAGTGAATCACAATTACAAGATTTGCATAACAGTGGGGTAAGAGCCGCGCGCATCATGGAACTCAATGGCGCGGTGGGCATGCAGGATTTGTTGGCAGTAAACCAATTAATTAACAGCTTTAATTGGAGCTGCATTGTACAATTTGATGGCAAAGATATGCTTAAACACACCAGCTCACTTAAACAGTTGCAAGGCAATTATGTAATTGATCACACTGGTAAATACCTACAGCCTGTGGATATAAAAGATCCTACCTTTACTGCGTTGCTAACGTTAATCGATAAAGGAAACTGCTACGTGAAGCTAGCAGGGTGCTATGAAACTTCTCGCAGTGGCGCGCCTTTTTATGAAGATTTAGCAGCGATGTCTAAAGCATTGTTAAAGCATGCACCTGAGCGAGTGATTTGGGGTTCAAATTGGCCGCATGTTAGTCTAGCAGCAACTGAAACCCCCGATGATGGAACGTTATTAAACTTAGCGTGTGATTGGATGGGTGATGAGCAAACCATGCAAAAAGTGTTCATTGATAACCCATCCAGGCTGTATGGGTTTATTTAATTTGATGTGTGTATTTTGATCAAAGCATTGATGTTGCGCCGAGCTAAATTGGTAGAATATAGCACGAAGAGCTCTTTACTTGAGAGATTTAGCAGGCTTATAAAGATTTCGCTATCATTGAAAACCCTTTAAGAGAGCTTGTTTTGAATGCGTTTTCTTAACGTTTTCTTTAGTTTATGAATTATTTGGCTAAAGTGAACCATCGTAGTTTTCTACATTTTCACTCAGCTACACTGGATCGATATGAGGGTTAGCTTGTGTCGAGCGCATGATATCTTTAGCGACATCGGCATTGGTACCTGTGACATTAAAGCGGCAGAGAGGCTGCCCACTTAACAGTGAGCGTCGTGTATATTCTTTTAGCTCTTTAGTGAGTTAGTTTATTTTTGTCATTCAAACTGATAGCCATTATCTGCCTCCACAGGCAAGCGTAAATTCGGCATATCGATTAATTTACTTATAGCAGTAGTAGAGTAGTAGAGTAGTTACCAGTAAAAATAACTTAATAATCTTCATGGGTATGTAACATTTTGTGAATCGTAACTCTTGCCTGTTCATGAGGCTGAGTACTATGGCGGCCACTACGAGATGCCTCTGAATGTGTATTAACTAAAAAGGTAATACACGCCGCGTAATTACTTGCTCAATAAGCTTAGGCTGCACCCCGATACGGGGTAATCAGCATACTGACAGACACTGTGTGATGTAATAATGATAGCCTTAATGCTAGAAAGCTTTATCAGAAACGTTATCTTATTCGTGATTATTAATCGATAACTGTAAGCAGTTCTGATTGTTATATGCTGTCGATTCAAATGGAGTTGTTTAGCCATAATAAATCATTAAGAAAAGGTATATTAGAGGTATTGGAGCTCGGTGATATATTGGCAGTAGCACAAATTGCTAATGTTTTAATAGTGATTAGTGAACACCACCATCATTGAAACTTTATCTTCAGTCATTACAAAGCGATACGCGTTGACGGGATGCCCAATGATCTTTTCGATATCTGATTTAACTGACATTGCCTGAGCAAGTTCTTCGTTTTTGAAAAATATATGGCTTGGGGAGTAACGCTTGTATTGGAGTTTCTCTACATTATCTGCAGGTAGTAGATCAACTAGATAATTTTTTTGTTTAAAATAATAGCTTAATCCCTGGGCTGCATTTTTTTGTCCGGGGAAGTAATATACTGCTATCTTATATGGGGCAAGGCTATTCCCTGACCTTACATGGGGCTGGGGTATAATAGAAGGTCGGAATAAGTTATTCCAGTTGAGGATAACTCCGGAGCCTATCAAAATTAAGAATACAGCAACTAGTAAATAAAAATAGTTTGCTCTCTTTTTGGTGCCCATATTAAGTGTTCGCCAAGGTTACGTTAGATACTAGATTAATCATTTCACTGGCTTCTAATATACAGTAGTGTAACAAGCTATCTAGGGATAAAAGTAAACGAGTGTTTTTAATTAATTGAAATAATTAAAAAAAAATATGTTAGCAAGCTATCAGTAACACTTTTATTGCTTGTTTGTGTGAACATTGACCTTATAGTATACATGAATATCCTAGTACATTTTGAATTAGATTAATAAATAAATATAAAAGTAAAGTTTTTTTGTTTTATTGTTAATTTAAAAGAAAGCTAGCTTATCTTTCTCTATAATCAAACATCCTTTATAAAATGTCTTTTTTTACCCTATAACTAGACAGTAATCGCCATTAACTTATGCTTTGAGCTATATTAATATAGGTTGAAACTAATCTTGGAGATTTAGCTATGTTAGAGTTGAGAAACTGTTGTGAACATTGCAATACGCATTTGTCTGCTGCTGCAAAGAACGCTAGAATCTGTTCTTTTGAATGTACTTTTTGTGCTGATTGTGTGGATAATATTTTAGATTCAATCTGCCCTAACTGCGGTGGTGATTTTCAGCCACGCCCTATCAGACCTGCTACAAATTTAACAAATAACATCTGTTTGGCTGCGTTTCCTGCAGCATCACAGTCTTTACATCGCCCGGTGGATTTAGCGTCTCATAAAGCGCTAGTTGCCAAGATTAGGCTGCTTCACCCTTAACATATCGAGAGAGTATAATGACATTAAGAGATTCCCTATTGGCCATGATTATTATTTTGGTGTGGGGTGTGAATTTTGTAGTGATAGCAACAGGGTTGGATGGAATGCCGCCTTTATTGATGGGAGGGCTACGTTTTTTATTGGTTGCTGTGATTGGTTGCTGGTTTGTTAGCTGGCCGAAAATGCCGATCGGTTGGATTATTGCTTATGCGTTAACGCTAAGTTTCGCACAATTCGCTTTTCTGTTTTTTGCGATGTCAGTGGGAATGCCAGCAGGCTTAGCTTCACTGATTTTACAATCCCAAGTATTGTTTACGTTGGTGTTTGCTTTTTTAATTCTAAAAGAGCAGGTCAGCGCCACGCAGGTTATCGCTATTATCGTTGCAGGTTCTGGTTTGGCGATTATTGGTGTAAACAGTGGCAATACGTCAATGACCGCAATAGGCTTTATATTGACTTTAGTTGCCGCTAGTTGTTGGGCAATTGGTAACTTGGTGACCCGAACAATTTCACAAAAAGGTTATAAAGCAAATGTGAATTTAGTGGTTTGGTCTGCGCTGATTTCTTGTGTACCTTTCTTTATCAGTGCTTACTTCATTGAAGGACCTGAGCTAATTAAGCAATCTTTACTAAATATGAACATCACTTCTATGGCATCGCTATTGTATTTAGCGGTGATGGCAACCCTAGTGGCTTATAGCTTATGGAGTTATTTATTAAGTCGCTACCCCGCAGGGCAAGTAGCACCCCTTACCTTAGGTGTGCCTGTGGTAGGTTTGGCTAGCGCTTCTATTTTGTTAGATGAGCAGTTAGATAGCATCCAAATCACTGGTATTATCATTGTAATGCTAGGTTTAGTGATTAATATGCGCTTAGATAAAGTACTGAAGAAAGCTTTGTTTAAAAAATAATGTGAGCAATAGGATGATGAAAGCTGAGCATTTAACCCGCTTAGAGGTAGCAGCAGAGGTAATAAACGTATACGTACTGTTATTACCTGATTTACTGCTATTGGACATGGCGGGGCCAGTAGAGGTTTTTAACTTTGCCAACCGCTCTAGCGGGCCTCAGTATAAAATGCATTTTATTGGCCCAGTGCCAAACATCGTTTCTAAAATTGGGCTTAAGCTGCAAGTTTCGCCATTGCCAGATACTTTAGCGACTAACAGCTGGTTATTACTACCGGGTTTAGAAGGTGAGAGTGTTAATCATAGCCAGCTACCTGTGCAGCAAACGATTCAATGGATAGATCGTCACCATCAACAATTTAACAAAGTGATCAGCGTGTGTGCGGGCACTTTGTTACTTGGTTATTCTAAATTATTACATAACAAACAATGCACTACCCATCATTCACATTTAGCTGAGTTACAGCAATTAGTGCCTAGTGCAAAAGTACTGAGTAACAGGTTATTCGTGCAAGATGGCAATTTATATACCAGCGCGGGAGTTACCGCAGGTATTGATTTAGCGCTGCATATTGTAGAGCAGGTAAGTGGTATTGCCTGCGCGGCGAGTATTGCTAAAAGCTTGGTGCTTTTTTCGCGGCGTACCATTAATGATAAAGCGCAATCGCCTTGGCTAACGCATCGTAATCATTTACACCAAGGTGTGCATTTGATTCAAGATACCTTACAGAGCGATCCAAGTAGAGATTGGACCATGACAGAGCTGGCGATAATTGTACATTGTAGCCCGCGTCATTTAGCGAGATTGTTTAAAGCGCACACTAAAATAAGCTGCAAAAGTTATTTGCAGAACTTAAGGATGAGCTTAGCAAAACAGTTATTATATGAGAAAACGTTGAGTGTTGAGCAAGTCGCGTTAAAGGTAGGTTTTAATGATGTGCGCCAATTTAGACGAATTTGGCAGCAGTATAATGATGTGCTTCCATCGAGTATCAAAATGTTGGCAGCTGATACGCAACGGTGAATTATTCAAATACAGTGCTAATATTGGTTTATTTTAAATTAATAAAACAGGATAGGCGGAAAGTTTCTGTGCTTATGCATAGAATGTTTCCGCCTATGAAGCTGTTATGTTTTCAACTGGAATTGAAAATTAAATGAAAACTGCAAAAGTAGAATCTCTCTGGAGATACCCAGTAAAATCACTCATTGGCGAAAGTTTAGATGTTCTTGATATTGATTCGAGAGGCGTGTCAGGTGATAGGGTATATGCAATATCTAATTCAGAAGGGAAATTTGGAAGTGGAAAGAATACTCGTAGATTTAGGAGAATTGATGGGCTTTTTTCATTGTCTTCGAATATCACAAATAATAGAGTATCGATTAAGTTTCCAGACGGTAAGGTGTTAACAAGCAAAGATTCAGCTATGAACGCTGAGCTTTCTCAAGTACTTGGCCAAGATGTAACGTTGACTAAAGAAGTAGATGTCTCTCATTTTGACGATGGTGCAATACATATCATAACGACCTCATCTTTATCTTTGCTTCATAAGTTATTGCCAAATTCAGGTATAGATTCAAGAAGATTTCGGCCAAATATTGTCCTAGACTATCAGCACCTTGATCAAGATCTTCTTGGAAAAACCATAAATATCGGGGGTACTATTCTGGAAATAACGCACAAAACAGAACGTTGCCGAATGATTACTATTGATCAGCCAGGGATTGATAATAGACCTGAAATTCTTAAGTCAGTCTCAAAGAGTTTTGGCTTAGACTTCGGGGTTTATGCAAAAGTAATATCCACAGGGTCTATATCAATTGGCGATACAGTTGAATTTGTGGGTAAATAACCTGAGTTACTTCACTTCACTCCCTCAGGGGGGGGAGCTCGGGAGCGTTTCATGCGCCCGTATGTAAATCATTATGTGGCTAAGGAAGTCTGAGGAATGGAAGAATTAACTGAAGGAGCGTTTAAAGGGATTCTTAAAGTAATGAGTCTCGCCATTCGTTTGTTAATCTGGCTTATCTGGGAATGTTGCTTTGAAGTCATTGGCTGGTATGTTGGATGGCCTATATGTCGAGTATTAAGCTTCGGCCATTTACCGGAGAACTCAATAAGTGAAGATAATCGAGCGTCTACCTTAACAAATTTATTGGTATCGTTAGTTGGTGTTGTCGCATTAATCGGTATCGCTTCAATTCTAGTCGTACTGGTTGGTGCAGGTTAGATGGTTACAGCACATACAAGGTTAGGCAATTGACCTTTGGTATTCGTCACTTTGTCTGCGGTGGAGCGCCAAGCACCTCCGGCAAATGCTAACGGCGTTAATTTCTGATCTTAAATCACTTAAGGTTTATTCCCAGCCCCTTGGGGCGTGAACTTGTTAGAACCAATAGTAACTAGAAATACCCTGCTTCACGAAGTGAAGGCGAGCCTAAGCGAGAAGGCTTGCCCAGGAGGCTTTATTGGCCGCTTGGTGTCTCTTGCCTCTTATAGACAAGATAGCATGAGGCAGGAAACAGCCAGCACCGGCATTATTACAATTAGATAAACGCTTAACGCTGTGCAGGGTAGATAGTAGTTTTATGGGTACTTACTCCGGCTTTTAGACGATTTATGCTACCTTAATATACCCAACAAGCTGCTTAAGATTTTTCAATAATTGAGCGGTTTCCTCTGTTACTGTAGCTAGTTGCTGGGCCCCGGCAGAATTTTCTATCGCTGTTTGATTAATTCTGTTGATAGAAATATTGGTTTGCTCCGTCACTACACTCTGTTGCTTAGCCGCACTGGCTATCTGTATGTTCATTTCATTGATGCTGGTCACGGCCTGAGATATTCCCATTAGTGCTTGCCCAGCTTCTCTTGATAGCTCAACAGTTGCAATCGATTTAGCATGGCCATTTTTAATCGCCTGCAGGGAAGTTTTCGTCTCGCTTTTCAGACGTCCGGTAATCTGCTGAGTTTCAGCGATAGACATTTGTGTGCGACTGGCAAGCGTGCGAACTTCATCTGCGACCACGGAAAAACCACGACCTTGCTCTCCCGCCCGCGCCGCTTCAATAGCAGCATTCAGAGCCAGCATAGTAAGCACCAAGTTTTATAGACAAATACTTAGTTCTCAAAATACCTTTCTTAAGGGGCTATGAAATGTCTGCAATGTGTCACGTCCTGCTTGAATTTTACTTAATTATTTGAAGTGGCTGTCTCTCGAGGTTTTTGGCTAAAACGAGCCATTTTGTAGGATGATAAACAATCAGCGATTTAAGTATTGATAACCCACACGGTCTCAATTATTGTTTCTTTATATTAGACTTATTAAGTTAATAATAGTCAATTCTACAGCTTCGTTAATTGTCTGGAGTTTCAATGAAAAAATGTCTTCTATTTGATTGTGATGGAACCCTTGTTGATAGCGAGAGGCTCTGCAATATTGGGATGGTAATAAAATTTAGAGAAAAAGGCATTGAACTAGATGCTGATGAATTAGTTGTTCGGTTCAGAGGTTGGAAACTAGCTAAAATCATAAGTGCTTTAGAGGCTGAGTTTGATATACATCTACCTGAAAATTTTGTTCATCAGTATAGGGCTATTGTAACTGATCTTTTTGAGACGGAGCTAAAGCCAATTGAATATATTGAAGAAAGCCTTAAAAATTTAGACTACCCAATGGCAGTAGTTTCGAGTGGACCAGTTCAAAAAATTCAACAGGCGTTAAGGATCTGTGGTTTAGCAGATTACTTTGGAAGAAATATTTATAGCTCGTATGAAATTGGAGTGTGGAAGCCTGATCCAGAAATATATATATATGCAGGCAAAGATATGGGGTTCCCAGTAGAAAACTGTGTTGTCATCGATGATGGACCAG
>JBALXS010000061.1:0-29814 GCA_036960485.1 Oceanospirillaceae bacterium | reverse complement strand
GCTTGTTGCGGCGCCTGTTGTTGAGGTGAATTTTGAGGAGACGATTGTTGAGGTGCCTGTTGCACAGGGGCTGCTTGAGCCGGAGCTTGCTGTTGAAAATTTTGTGCCGGAGCCTGCTGGTAGTTTTGTTGCGGTGCAGCAGTTTGAGCTGGCGCTGGCTGTTGATAACCACCTTGTTGTTGTCCTGCTTGCGGTTGCTGGTAACCTCCCTCGTTACTGCTGCTGCCACGCGAATCTAACATTTGCATTTCACTAGCAACTATCTCAGTAGTATAGCGATCTTGACCATCTTGCCCTTGCCATTTACGAGTTCTAAGTGAACCTTCGACATATACTTTACTGCCTTTACGCAGGTATTCACCGGCAATTTCACCTAAACGATTGAAGAAAACGACACGGTGCCATTCTGTACGCTCTTGGTTTTGACCTGTCTGCTTATCCTTCCAAGTTTCGCTCGTTGCAATAGTTGCATTCGTTACAGCATTGCCATTTGGCATGTAACGTACATCAGGATCGCCCCCAATGTTACCAACTATAATTACCTTATTTACACCGCGTGCCATATGCCTCTCCAAATACTGTTTATTTATACAATAAGCTAGTTTATCAAAAGTATTAGGCTGATTACATCCTTATCTAATATTTTGTAGCAAGTAGAAAACAGGTTGGTTTTTAGACAGAAAATTATATTTAGGATTTTTTTATAATAATTGCTATTTGAGGCTTGACTAATTTTATTGAAACCATACAATAGCGGCTCCTTAAAGGCACTAGCCATTAAGGAAGTAGGGCAACCATACCTACTATAAAAAATACCCCTGTTAGCCCGGGTGGTGGAATTGGTAGACACAGGAGACTTAAAATCTCCCGATCGCAAGATTGTACCGGTTCAAGTCCGGTCCCGGGCACCACGTTTTAAATATTAATAATAATTCGTTAACCACCAAAACAGCTTAATTTGATAATTTAAATATTTTTTACTTTAAAGCTACTAATGTCTAATTGTATTTCTTCAATTCTCTTATCTAGCGCTTCTATCCAAGATATTACTACTACATTTCAATTAGTTACCTTAAAAACAAAACCATTTCCATATAAATAACCTCTTTTAGTTGCTAGCACTTCCTACTTACACAACATCCGTTTAATTAACTTATCCTCAGTAATTCGCCCCAACCATACCAAGAGAAAAAGAATCACTAAAAATAACTGTGAAAATAAACAGTTTTTTAATTAACCTTTCTTTATAATGCTAAATTGCTTTTTCTTGCGACTGCTATCAATCCATCGTCATATACAGTCAGATTGAATATACCTATTACGGAGAGAACATGGATAAGATTATCGTCCGCGGGGCACGCACGCACAACCTTAAGAATATTGACATTGAAATCCCCCGTAACAAGCTAGTCGTTATTACAGGTTTATCGGGTTCAGGAAAGTCTTCACTTGCCTTTGATACTTTATATGCAGAAGGGCAGCGCCGCTATGTTGAATCGCTTTCCACCTACGCGCGACAATTTTTATCCATGATGGAAAAGCCTGATATAGATCATATTGAAGGCTTATCTCCTGCTATCTCTATTGAGCAAAAATCTACCTCGCACAACCCAAGATCTACGGTTGGCACGATCACCGAAATTTACGATTATTTGCGGTTACTTTTCGCGCGTGCCGGCGAACCAAGATGCCCTGATCACGATTTACCGCTAGCGGCACAAACCATCAGCCAAATGGTCGACCAAGTTTTAGCACTCCCTGAAGGCTCAAAGCTGATGTTGCTTGCGCCTGTAGTGCAAGACAGGAAAGGTGAGCACTTACATACACTCAGCGAAATGCGCAGCCAAGGCTTTGTAAGAGCTCGCATTGACGGCATAGTAGTGGACCTTGATAGCACACCAGAGCTAGAAAAGAACAAAAAGCACTCTATCGAAGTAGTTGTTGATAGATTCAAAGTGCGCGATGACTTGCAAATCCGCCTCGCTGAATCTTTTGAAACAGCCCTGCGCTTAACAGATGGGATCGCGCGTGTTTCTTACATGGATGACGATGGAGAGGAAATCGTGTTTTCATCACGCTTTGCCTGCCCTCAATGCGGCCACAGTATTCAGGAACTAGAACCACGTTTATTTTCATTTAACAATCCACATGGCGCCTGCTCAAGTTGTGATGGGCTCGGCAATAAGCAGTTTTTTGATCCCGGTAAAGTGGTCAAAGATGGCTCTCTAACTTTATCAGAAGGCGCAATCCGCGGTTGGGATAGACGAACTCTGTATTATTTTCAACAGTTAAAAGCCGTTGCTAACCACTACAATTTCAACATTGACACTCCATTTGACAAGCTTGATAAAAAACATCAACAGCTAATTCTCTCAGGCACTGGCAGTGAAGAAATCCCCTTCAAATATGTCAATGATCGTGGCGATGCCATTGAGCGTATGCACCCTTTCGAAGGAGTATTGAACAACTTAGAGAGACGTTACCGTGAAACTGAATCAGATATGGTGCGTGAGGATCTAGCCAAATACTTAAACATGCAACCTTGCCCTTCTTGCCATGGCAGCCGCTTAAGACGAGATGCACGCCATGTATTTATAGATGGTAAAAACCTACCTGATATTGTAGTAATGCCTATTGGGGACAGCCAACGCTATTTTGAACAGCTTATATTACCCGGAAAACAAGGCCAAATAGCTGAAAAAATCATTACTGAGATCAAGCTGCGACTCTCATTTTTAGTCAACGTTGGTTTAGACTACCTATCCCTGGACAGAAAGGCAGATACACTATCAGGCGGTGAAGCGCAGAGAATTCGCTTGGCTAGCCAAATAGGCGCAGGTTTAGTTGGCGTGATGTATATATTAGATGAACCGTCTATTGGCTTACATCAACGCGATAATGAACGACTACTAACAACACTTACTCACCTTAGAGATTTAGGTAACACTGTTATCATTGTTGAACACGATGAAGATGCTATTCGACAAGCTGATTACGTAATTGACATAGGGCCAGGAGCGGGTGTTCATGGTGGAGAAATAATCTCTGCTGGCACCGCCGAACATGTTATTAATGATCCAAAATCACTGACAGGCCAATATTTAAGCGGCAAAAAGTGCATCGCTATCCCGGCTACACGCAACAAAGCAGATACTAGTAAAACTTTGACCATCACAGGTGCAACTGGCAACAATTTAAAAGATGTAACTTTAGAAATACCTTTTGGTATTTTTACTTGTGTAACAGGCGTGTCCGGATCAGGTAAATCTACTTTAATAAACAACACACTTTATCCACTGGCAGCAACTGAATTAAATAGAGCGACAACTCTTGAGATTGCCCCATATAAGACCATTGATGGCTTACAGCATTTTGATAAGGTCATTGATATCAATCAAAGCCCTATTGGGCGTACTCCTAGGTCTAATCCTGCAACTTATACAGGTATTTTCACTACTGTCAGAGAATTACTAGCAGGCACACAAGAAGCTAGGTCTCGCGGTTATAAAGCTGGGAGATTTAGTTTTAATGTGAAAGGTGGGCGATGTGAAGCTTGCCAAGGAGATGGTGTAATCAAAGTAGAGATGCACTTTCTAGCCGATATATACGTCCCTTGCGATGTTTGTAAAAGTAAGAGGTACAACCGAGAAACACTAGAAATCAATTACAAGGGAAAAAATATACACCAAATTCTAGAGCTGACGGTAGAAGATGCACTGACATTTTTTGAAGCGATACCTCCTCTTGCAAGACGCTTGCAAACGCTTGTGGATGTTGGTTTAACTTATATTAAGCTAGGTCAAGCTGCTACGACACTTTCAGGTGGCGAGGCACAAAGGGTCAAGCTTGCTAAAGAACTATCTAAGCGCGATACTGGCAAAACTTTATATATTCTAGATGAGCCAACCACTGGACTCCATTTCCACGATATTGCGCAACTACTAAAAGTTATGACCAGATTGCGTGATCATGGTAATACCATAGTCATTATTGAGCATAACTTAGATGTGATAAAAACAGCTGACTGGGTGATAGATTTAGGGCCTGAAGGCGGTATTGGCGGCGGCATGATCGTTGGAACAGGCACCCCTGAAGAAGTTGCACAGTTACCGCAATCCCACACCGGTCGCTTCTTAAAAACAATGCTAGAAACTAAACGGTAATAAATTTAAGACTAAGCTTACCCGATTAATCAGACAGAGCAAAAAATAATCGAATAACTAGATATTTACGATAATAGCATATTGTAGATATCTAGAGCACTGACACACCAAAGCACAGTATTTTTCATATTCATCACCATACCAAACTGCACCTTAGCTAGTTTCCATAATCTTTTCACCTACCCTCTTTGAGCACTTCAATAATTCTTTTCATATGTTCAAAACACTCAAATCTAAGAGCCAAATGCTTGAATTCTGATCTAACAAAGAATAAAAACCAACTTGAGTTTATAACCTGAAGAGCACAAAAATTTAATATTCTGCTTAATACAGTATCTAAATATAATTAAAACAGCCATTAATTACAGCCTCACTGAATTAAGTGTAACTAAGTAGCAACTTCAAACAGGAAGAAATACTGAGCTTGTGATTAGCAGCAAAATGATAAAAAAAGAGTAGTATGCTTTGAGTAAGATGGGTGCTGCTCTACTTTTCAATCGTGCACAGAAGGTATCTAGGTCTTTGTTGTGAAGCAATTAATATTCATTAACCATTGAAACTACTACTAAATATTATTAGCAAACACTATTAACTTAGAGCTTGATTAAAGCGATATAGACGGTATAGACGGTATAGCTAAAGATTAGCAGCTGAGAAATGCAAAAGTTATTAAAAAAAGATCAAAAAAAACCCGGCTAAGCCGGGTTTTTTAAAAAGCAAGAAGACTAATCTTCTACTGCTTCCGTAATCGGACGACCGATTAATTCTATGTAAGCCATAGGTGCATTATCACCAGGGCGATTACCACATTTAATAATGCGAGTATAACCACCAGGTCGATCTGTGAAACGAGGTCCAAGATCAGTGAAAAGCTTACCTACTGCTTCTTTACTACGAGTACGATCAAAAGCTAAACGACGGTTTGCAACCGTGTCAACTTTAGATAACGTAATTAGCGGCTCAGCAACGCGGCGAAGTTCTTTCGCCTTTGGCAATGTTGTACGAATCAACTCGTGTTCGAACAAAGAAATTGCTAAGTTTTTGAGCATCGCTTTACGATGGGCACTGTCACGGTTTAAGTGACGGCCAGACTTACGATGGCGCATGTTAAAATCCTTACAAACTTGATTATTAAATTAGCTTCTTAAGAAGCTAATCTATCATCATTCTTTAGGCTAGCCGGAGGCCAGTTTTCAAGACGCATATTAAGGGAAAGACCCTTAGAAGCTAAAACGTCTTTGATCTCTGTCAGCGACTTTTTACCTAAGTTTGGAGTCTTAAGCAGCTCAACTTCAGTACGCTGAATTAGATCACCAATATAGTAGATCTGTTCAGCTTTCAAGCAGTTAGCAGAACGAACTGTTAATTCTAGATCGTCTACTGGACGAAGCAGAACCGGATCAATCTCTGGCTCCTTAGCTTCTTCCTTAGCTTGATCAGCGGCGTCTTCTAAATCTACGAAGACAGCCAACTGATGCTGCAAGATGGTAGCTGCGCGGCGAATGCACTCTTCCGGGTCGATAGTACCGTTAGACTCTATATCAATGATAAGTTTATCTAGGTCAGTACGTTGCTCAACACGGGCACTTTCTGCCACATAAGAAACACGGCGGACCGGACTATAAGAGGCGTCTAATTGTAGACGACCAATAGCACGAGTTTCATCGTCTTCACTGATGCGAGCAGCAGCGGGAACATAACCACGACCACTAGTGATCTTCAACTTCATATTCAGGCTAACGCCATGATTCAAATGTGCGATGATGTGATCGGGATTAGCGATCTCAACATCTTGATTCACTTGAATATCAGCTGCAGTTACAACACCTGACTCTGTCTTAGACAAAGTAACAGTTGTCTCTTCACCATTGTGAAGTAATACAGCTACACCTTTAAGGTTCAATAAGATTTCAATAACATCTTCTTGAACACCCTCTAGGGCGCTATATTCATGTAACACACCTTCTATCTCAACTTCTGTGATGGCTGCGCCAGGCATAGAAGAGAGTAAGATACGACGAAGCGCATTACCTAGTGTGTGACCAAAGCCACGCTCGAGTGGCTCGAGAGTCACTTTTGCACGTGTTTTGCTTATTTCTTTCACGTCAATATGACGTGGACTTAGAAACTCGTTTACAGAACGCTGCATAGTTGCTCCAATCAAGAGTTCATGAATTACTTAGAGTAAAGCTCGACAATCAGCTGTTCGTTGATGTCGGCTGAAAGCTCTGCACGTTCAGGAAGCGCTTTAAAAGTACCTTCCATCTTAGTAGCATCAACTTCTAACCATTCAACAACACTACGCTGAGAAGCCAAATTAAGTGCGTTTTTAATGCGCAATTGATTCTTAGCTTTTTCACGAACTGCTACTACATCACCTGCAGCGATTTGGTAAGAAGCAACATTCACTACTAAACCATTCACTGTAACAGAGCGATGAGAAACGATCTGACGTGCTTCGGCGCGTGTGCTACCAAAACCCATACGATAAACTACGTTATCTAAACGGCCTTCAAGAAGCTTCAACAAGTTTTCACCTGTAGAACCAGTCGTTGATGCTGCTTTTTTGTAGTAGTTACGGAACTGACGTTCCAATACACCGTAAATACGACGTACTTTCTGTTTTTCACGAAGCTGTAGACCGTAGTCGGACAGACGTCCACGACGGGCACCGTGTACACCAGGAACAGCTTCAGCTTTACACTTACTGTCTAGTGAACGGACACCGCTCTTGAGGAACAAATCTGTACCTTCACGGCGTGACAGCTTGCACGTTGGTCCAAGATATCTAGCCATTATTTCGACTCCAGTTTAAACACGACGTTTCTTCGGTGGACGACAACCATTGTGTGGTATCGGCGTCACGTCAGTGATGTTTGTTATTTTGTAGCCGCATCCATTCAGTGCACGTACTGCGGATTCACGACCTGGGCCTGGGCCCTTAACCAATACATCTAGGTTTTTTAAACCAAATTCAAGTGCTGCATTACCCGCACGTTCAGCTGCAACCTGTGCGGCGAACGGAGTACTCTTACGAGAACCACGGAATCCAGAACCACCAGAGGTAGCCCAAGATAATGCATTACCTTGACGATCAGTAATGGTAATAATTGTGTTGTTAAAAGATGCGTGGATATGCGCAAGGCCATCCACTACATTCTTTTTAACCTTTTTCTTCGTGCTTTTGCCTGGCTTAGCCATAATTGGAAATTCCTAGCTTACACTTATTTACGAATCGGTTTGCGTGGACCTTTACGCGTACGCGCATTAGTCTTACTTCTTTGTCCACGAACCGGCAAGTTACGACGATGACGAATTCCACGATAACTACCAAGGTCCATAAGACGCTTGATATTCATGGAAACTTCACGACGTAAATCGCCTTCTACTGTCAATTTGCCTATTTCACTACGCACTAGGTCCAGCTGCTCTTCGCTAAGCTCACCAACTTTAGTAACTTCCGCAATTCCGGTAGCTTCTAAAACTTTTTTTGCTGTAGTACGGCCAACTCCAAAGACATATGTCAAAGAGATAACCGCGTGCTTATTGTCAGGAATATTGACGCCAGCTATACGGGCCATTCAACTTACTCCATCATTAGATGCTTGACGTTGTGTCAAACAAATATACCTATATATTCATACAAGGCGGCGAATTATACGGGCTGAATAAAAAACATTCAAGCCCTTTCACCACCTGTATGGCTTAAATCAAGATTTAATTAACCTTGACGCTGCTTGTGACGTGGTTCAACTTTGCAGATCACACGAACTGCACCGTTACGTCGTACTATTTTGCAGTTACGGCAGATCTTTTTAACAGATGCACGTACCTTCATTATTCGCTCCTGGGGGCTAATTAGCGCAGTAAACCTGCACCGCCACCTTTCAGATTCGATTTTTTCATCAGAGACTCATACTGGTGCGACATTAAATGCGACTGCACCTGAGCCATAAAGTCCATTACAACAACCACGACGATCAATAAAGATGTACCGCCGAAGTAAAAGGGAACATTCCAAGCGACAACTAAGAACTGCGGCATCAGTGAAACTGCAGTTATATAAAGCGCACCGAACAATGTTAAACGACCTAATACTGTATCAATGTAACGAGCTGACTGTTCACCTGGGCGAATACCCGGGATGAAAGCCCCTGACTTCTTTAAGTTATCTGCAACTTCACGGGGATTAAACATAATCGCCGTGTAAAAGAAGCAGAAAAACACGATAGCTATTGAAAAGAGCACTATATAAAGCGGCTGCCCAGGTCCAAGCGCCAATGCGGCACTTTGAACAAAGTTAGCCCATGCTCCCTCTCCTTGACCGAACCACTGTCCGATTGAAGCGGGAAACAGCAATATGCTCGATGCAAAGATCGGCGGAATAACACCTGCCATATTAACTTTCAATGGTAGGTGACTCGATTGAGCTGCATATACCTGACGGCCTTGCTGTCGCTTTGCGTAATTTATGGTTATACGGCGTTGGCCGCGCTCCATAAACACTACAAATGCAACGGTAGCAATTGCCAATATACCGATAGCTAACAGCGCGAGTATATTTAAATCGCCCTGCCTTGCAGATTCAAAAGATTGTCCGATAGCGCTAGGCAAACCAGCTACGATACCCGCAAAAATCAAGATAGAGATACCGTTACCGATACCGCGCTCAGTCACCTGCTCACCCAACCACATTAGGAAGACTGCGCCGGCTACTAATGTCACTACTGCAACAAAGTAAAAGCTAGCACCTGATGAGAATGAAACACCCTGTTGAGCTAAGCCTGCTGCCATCCCGAAAGACTGCAACGTAGCCAACACAACTGTGCCATATCTAGTGTACTGATTAATTTTGCGACGACCAGCCTCACCTTCTTTTTTCAACTGCTCTAACTGCGGACTAACCACTGTCATTAACTGCATTATGATAGATGCAGAAATGTAGGGCATAATCCCTAGAGCAAGAATACTCATACGTTCAAGCGCACCGCCTGAAAACATGTTGAAGAGAGACAAAATCGTACCTTGATTTTGATCAAACAACGCCGCGAGACGATCCGGGTTAATACCAGGCACAGGTATGTGTGCGCCTATGCGGTAAACCACGATTGCTATTAAAACGAACCATAGTCTAGACCATAATTCACTTAAGCCGCTCTGCTTTGTTGGTACCGTACCTTTTTTAGCCATTTACGCCTCGAATTTACCGCCAGCAGCTTCGATTGCAGCTAATGCGCCTTTGGTCACTTTAAGACCTTTAACACTAACCGCTTTATTAATCTCACCAGAGAGAATAATACGAACTACTTTAATTTCGTGACCGATCAGATCAGCTGCTTTAAGCGCTGCTAAATCGACAACGTCCGCCTGAACTTTAGCAAGCTCGTTCAAACGGATTTCAGCTACATAACGTGCTTTACGCGATGTAAAACCAAATTTTGGCAAACGTTGTTGCAATGGCATTTGACCGCCTTCAAAACCTGGTCTTACTTTACCGCCTGAGCGACTTTTTTGACCCTTGTGACCACGTCCAGCTGTTTTTCCTAAACCAGAACCGATACCGCGACCTGCGCGCTTACGCTCTGGATTAGAACCAGCAGCAGGGCTAATTGTATTTAAATGCATAATAACCCCTAGTCTTCTACTTTTAGCAAGTAGTGAACTTTGTTGATCATACCGCGAACTGAAGGTGTATCTTCAACTTCAACTGTATGACCCATACGACGTAATCCCAATCCTTTTACACAAAGTTTGTGCTTAGGAAGGGTACCAATTGGGCTACGAACTAGCGTAACTTTTACAGTATTAGCCATGTCTTATTACCCCAAAATCTCATCAACAGTTAAACCGCGCTTGGCAGCAACATCGTCAGGTGAGCGCATTTGCTTCAAACCGTTAACTGTTGCACGTACCACGTTTACTGGATTTGTAGATCCGTAACACTTAGCTAGTACGTTGTGAACACCTGCAATTTCTAGAACTGCACGCATTGCACCACCGGCGATTACACCAGTACCAGCAGAAGCAGGTTGCATGTAAACCTTAGAGGCTCCATGACGTGCTTTGATTGGGTACTGTAACGTGTCACCATTTAATTCAACACGGATCATGTTGCGACGTGCCGCTTCCATTGCTTTTTGAATAGCAACTGGAACTTCACGTGCTTTACCACGTCCGAAACCTACGCGACCATTACCGTCGCCAACTACAGTTAGTGCTGTAAAACCGAAAATACGTCCACCTTTTACTACTTTGGCAACGCGGTTTACTTGAACTAATTTTTCCTGTAGTTCACCATCTTTTTGTTCGTGATTGGACATTTAAGACCCCTTTAGAATTCCAGGCCGCCTTCACGGGCTGCATCAGCTAAAGCTTTTACACGGCCATGGAATTTAAATCCAGAGCGGTCAAAAGCAACTTTTGTGACACCTGCTTCTTTAGCACGTTCAGCAATCAGAGAACCAACTTTCTGCGCCGCATCGACGTTTCCAGTTGCTTCAGCACGCATATCTTTTTCTACTGTTGAAGCAGTTGCAAGAACTTGGCTTCCATCAGCAGAGATAATTTGTGCGTAGATGTGACGCGGTGTACGATTGACGGTCAGTCGCATTGCACCAAGTTCACGCATTTTAATACGTGAACGTAGCGAACGACGGACGCGAGATACTTTCTTAGCATTCATAACCTTGTCCTACCTACTTCTTCTTAGCTTCTTTACGACGAACATACTCATCGGCATAACGCACACCTTTACCTTTATAAGGTTCTGGCGGACGGTATCCACGAACTTCTGCTGCCACTTGGCCAACTTTCTGCTTGTCAGAACCACTGATAACGATAGTAGTCTGATTCGGTGTCTCAGCTGTAATTCCTTCAGGTAGTTCATGCTCAACAGGGTGAGAGAAACCTAAAGTTAAGCTAAGTACTTTACCCTTTGCTGCAGCACGATAACCAACACCTTGTAATAACAAAGTCTTAGAAAAACCTTCGTGCACACCAACAACCATGTTGTTGATTAGCGAGCGAGCAGTACCTGACATAGCGCGCGAGGCTTTAGAACCATCACGTGCACTTACTTGAACTTGATCATTTTCGTGTGCAATAGATACAGCTGTATGCATATCCATTGATAAAGTGCCTTTAGCACCTTTCACACTAACGCTATTACCTTTGAGCGTTAGCTCAACACCTGCAGGTATAGTAACGGGATTTTTTGCAATACGTGACATATTATTCCCCTTAGAATACTGTACAGATGACTTCACCGCCGATACCGGCAGCACGTGCAGCGCGGTCGCTCATCAAGCCTTTGCTTGTTGAAACAACAGCGACACCTAAACCACCAGATACTTTTGGTAACTCAGATACACCTTTGTAGATACGTAAACCTGGACGGCTAACGCGCGTAATTTCTTCGATTACCGATCTTCCTTCGAAGTACTTTAGCTCAACGCTAAGAACCGGTTTAACATCACCTTCTACTGAGTAGCCTGTGATGAAACCTTCGTCCTGTAGCAATTTAGCTAGAGAGACCTTCAACTTGGAAGATGGCATAGATACGGCAACTTTAGTCGCCATGTGCCCGTTACGGATACGAGTGATCATATCTGCTAGGGTATCTTGCATGCTCATGCTATTTACTTCCTTACAGTGCAGCACAGTGCGGTAGCTACTGCTATTGGGTCAAGTTACCTTGCCTTTATAAACAGCGCCCTGTCCACCGTGCTTATCATTTTCTAACCAGTTATTACCAGCTAGCTTTCTTTAAACCTGGTACATCACCACGCATTGCAGCTTCACGTAACTTAATACGGCTCAAGCCAAATTTGCGGTAAACACCATGTGGACGACCAGTAATCTGGCAACGGTTACGCTGACGAGACTTACTAGAATCACGCGGCAATTTTTGCAGAGCAACGGTGGCTTCCCAACGTTCTTCATCAGAAGAATTAATGCTCTTAACGATTGCTCTCAAGCTATCACGCTTAACAGCAAACTTTTCTACACATTTGGTACGCTTTGTTTCACGCGCTACCATAGATGATTTAGCCATTTCTTAAACCCCTATCACTTCTTGAATGGAAAATTCAGAGCAGTCAGCAATGCACGACCCTCATCATTATTCTTAGCAGTGGTGGTGATTGTAATATCCATACCGCGGATTTTATCAACTTTATCAAAATCGATTTCCGGGAAGATAATCTGCTCTTTAATACCCATGCTGTAATTTCCACGACCATCAAATGATTTTGGATTTAAGCCACGGAAATCGCGGATACGAGGAATTGAAATATCGATCAAACGATCAAGAAATTCCCACATTTGCTGTCCACGCAGAGTTACTTTACAACCGATAGGCCACTCTTCGCGCACTTTAAATCCAGCAATAGATTTACGTGCTAAAGTAACAACAGGCTTCTGACCAGCGATTTGAGTCATGTCTCTAACGGCATGCTCCATTTGCTTTTTGTCAGCAATTGCTTCACCAACACCCATATTCAGGGTGATTTTAGTCAAGCGAGGAATAGCCATAACGTTAGCACTATTCAACTCTTCTTTTAATTTGCTTTTAACTTCGCTAGCGTAAAGCGCTTTTAATCTAGACATGGTATTAGCTCCTTATTAAGCGACGACTTCGCCGTTAGATTTGAAGAAGCGAACTTTAGTGCCATCTTCAAGTTTCTTGAAGCCAACACGGTCACCCTTGCCAGTGGCAGGATTGAAGATCGCAACGTTAGAAAGAGCAATAGTTGCCTCTTTTTCTACTATTCCACCCGGCTGTTGAGCTTGTGGGTTAGGCTTAGTGTGCTTCTTCACCATGTTGATACCAGAAACGATCAATAGATCGTTCTCTAGGATGCGCATAACTTTACCGCGCTTTCCTTTGTCTCTACCTGCAATAACGATTACTTCGTCACTACCTTTAATCTTACGCATAATACACCTTTATCGTTTCCTACTACCTGCTCATGCCGAAAAACGCCAAGACCTTGCGGAATTGGCGTTTTAAAAAAACTTCAGTTATTTAAACTGAGGTTTAAAGCACTTCAGGCGCCAGGGAAATGATTTTCATAAACTTCGTAGTACGAAGCTCACGAGTCACTGGACCAAAAATACGAGTACCTAATGGGTCGTTGTTAGCATTCAATAAAACCGCTGAATTAACATCAAAACGGATAACTGAACCATCTGGACGACGAACACCTTTACGGGTACGCACTACAACAGCGTTAAGTACTTGACCTTTCTTAACCTTACCGCGTGGAATTGCTTCCTTTACAGTAATTTTAATAATGTCGCCGATACGAGCGTAACGACGGTGGGATCCACCTAAGACTTTAATACACTGTACTCGCTTGGCGCCGCTGTTGTCAGCAACATCAAGCATTGATTCTGTTTGAATCATGTTTTACTCCAAATTTTCTAAGAGCAGAAAAAACAACAACTTAGTTATTTTTTCTGCCAATCAAATGGAGCGAGGGCGTATTCTACACCTTCGCAGCACTTTCTTCAATGCTTACGAGTATCCAAGTTTTAGTCTTGGAATAAGGACGTGATTCAGCGATCGTTACTAGATCCCCTTCACGGCACTCATTTTTCTCATCGTGAGCGTGCATTTTGGAGGAACGCTTCATGAACTTCCCATATACTGGGTGTTTCTCGGTACGTTCAACCAAGACAGTGATAGTCTTATCCATCTTGTCAGAGACAACACGACCGACTACAGTCTTTGTACGTTTTTCAGCGCTCATTATTTACCACCTGCTTTTTCATTAAGTAGCGTTCTAACGCGAGCAATATCACGCTTAGTCTGACCTAATAGGTGAGATTGAGTTAGTTGACCAGACAGTTTTTGCATACGCAAATTAAACTGATCTTTCAAAAGATCTAACAGCTGCTGCTGTAGCTCTTCTGGGTTTTTTTCACGCAAATCGTTCGCTTTCATTACATTACCGTCCGTTTGACGATGGTTGTTGCCAGTGGTAATTTAGCAGCAGCAAGCTTAAAAGCTTCAATTGCTAACTCATCTGGAACACCACTCATTTCAAAAAGTACACGGCCAGGCTGAATCTGGCAAACCCAGTATTCAACATTACCCTTACCTTTACCCATACGCACTTCAAGCGGCTTGTTAGTGATTGGCTTGTCTGGGAATATTCTGATCCAGATCTTACCACCACGCTTTACGTGACGTGTCATAGTACGACGAGCAGCTTCGATCTGACGTGCAGTAATACGTCCGCGACCAGTCGCTTTAAGTCCAATTTCACCGAAGCTAATCTTAGAACCGCGCTGTGCAAGACCGCGGTTACGGCCTTTCATCATTTTACGGAATTTTAGTCGTTTAGGTTGTAGCATTGATCTCTACCTCACTTAGACTTCTTTTTAGGCGCAGCTTTACGAGTTGCACGAACTTCTTCGATGCCTCCTAAAATTTCGCCTTTGAAGATCCAAACTTTAATGCCGATCACACCGTATTGCGTGTGCGCCTCATAAGCTGAGTAATCGATATCTGCACGGAATGTATGCAATGGCACACGTCCTTCACGATACCACTCAGAACGAGCGATTTCAGCACCACCTAGACGACCGCCAACCTGAATTTTAATTCCTTTAGCGCCTAAACGCATAGCGTTTTGCACTGCACGCTTCATAGCGCGACGGAACATTACTCGACGCTCTAACTGGCTAGCAACAGACTGTGCAACCAATTTAGCATCAAGCTCAGGCTTGCGAATCTCTTCGATGTTGATGTGAGCAGGAACACCCATCATCTTAGAGCAAGCATTACGTAGCTTCTCTACATCTTCACCTTTCTTACCAATCACAATCCCAGGACGTGCAGTAAAAATGGTGATTTTTGCATTTTGTGCAGGACGCTCGATTTCGATGCGACTTACAGATGCATTAACTAGCTTGTCTTCTAAGTACTTACGTACTTTAAGATCGCTTAATAACTTTACAGCGTATTCGCCTTTGTCAGCATACCATACAGAAGTATGATCCTTAACAATACCAAGACGAATACCCGTAGGATGTATCTTTTGACCCATGATAAGTCTCCTAGCGCTTAATCAGACACCTTAACGGTGATGTGAGAGTTACGCTTAAGGATGCGGTCAGCACGACCTTTAGCACGTGGACTAATACGTTTCATTGTCACACCTTCGTCAACGAAGATTGTAGACACTCGAAGTTCGTCAATATCAGCGCCTTCATTGTGTTCAGCGTTTGCAATAGCAGACTCCAACACTTTTTTAACGATAACTGCAGCTTTCTTAGGGCTGAACGTTAAAATGTCCAGCGCCTCTGCAATTGACTTGCCTCTAATTTGATCGGCTACCAAACGCACTTTCTGAGCAGAAATGCGGGCGCCGTTTAGCTTTGCAGCGACTTCCATCATCTATCCCCTTAGCGTTTGGCTTTTTTATCTGCAGAATGGCCACGGTATGTACGTGTTCCTGCAAATTCGCCTAATTTATGGCCGACCATGTCTTCAGTTACGAAAACTGGAACGTGCTGGCGGCCGTTGTGAACTGCAATAGTCAATCCTACAAAATGTGGAAAGATTGTAGAGCGACGCGACCAAGTCTTGATTGGACGGCGTTCGCCTGCTTCAATTGCAGCTTCTACCTTTTTCAACAGGTGAAGGTCGATAAATGGACCTTTCTTCAGTGAACGTGGCACAGCTATATCCTCAATTAATTACTTAGCAGAACGGCGACGGACGATTAACTTGTCAGTACGCTTGTTCTTACGTGTTTTATAGCCCTTAGTAGGTACGCCCCATGGAGTAACAGGATGACGACCACCAGAGGTACGACCTTCACCACCACCATGTGGGTGATCGACTGGGTTCATTGCCACACCGCGAACGGTAGGACGAACACCACGCCAGCGCTTAGCACCAGCTTTACCCAGACGACGAAGGCTGTGCTCACCATTACCAACTTCTCCGAAAGTCGCAGTACATTCTACAAGTACTTTGCGCATTTCGCCTGAACGTAGACGCAATGTAGCGTACATACCTTCACGAGCAACTAGTTGAGCGTAAGTACCAGCAGAACGTGCAATTTGTGCACCTTTACCTGGCTTAAGCTCGATACAGTGAATCACACTACCTAAAGGCATATTGCGGATTGGCATGTTGTTGCCAACTTTGATTTCAGCATTAGCACCTGAAACCAATTTTGCACCAGCACTTACACCTTTTGGAGCAATAATGTAACGACGTTCACCATCCGCATAAACAAGCAATGCAAGATGCGCTGAACGGTTTGGATCGTACTCTAAGCGCTCAACTGTCGCTGGAATACCATCTTTATTGCGACGAAAATCAACCATACGGTAATGCTGCTTATGACCGCCACCAATGTGACGAGTCGTAATGCGACCGTTGTTGTTACGCCCACCGCTTTTGCTTTTCTTTTCAACCAATGAAGCTAAAGGTTTGCCTTTATGCAATTCAGCATTGACAATTTTAACTAAATGGCGACGACCAGCAGAAGTCGGCTTTGTCTTAATAATAGCCATTATCTAAACTCCTTATTCGCCAAGGAAATCAATTTCAGAGCCATCAGCAAGGCATACATATGCTTTGCGAACATCACTGCGCTTGCCTAAGCCGCGTGCAGTGCGTTTGGTCTTACCTTTTGCGTTAAGAACGTTTACACGTTTAACAGATACGTTAAACAACTTCTCAACAGCTTCTTTGATTTCAACTTTAGTAGCGTCTTTAGCCACACGAAAAACAACCTGCTGACTTGCGTCAGCAACAATAGTTGCCTTTTCTGAAATATGTGGACCTAGTAGTACTTGGTATAGGCGTTCCTGATTCATGACAACACCTCTTCAATTTTCTTCAAAGCAGCGACCGTAACCAACACTTTGTCGAAGCCAACTAAACTTACTGGATCAATACCAGCAGCATCGCGAACATCAACATGCGGCACATTACGTGCAGCAAGGTACAAGTTAATTTCAACATCTTCGGTGATCAGAAGCGCATTTTGTAAGCTGAACTCTTCCATCTTAGCGATGAATTGCTTAGTTTTTGGCGCGTCTACTGAGAAGCTTTCTACTACTACAAGACGTTCTTGACGAACAAGCTCAGACAAGATACAACGCATCGCAGCACGATACATTTTCTTGTTTACTTTCTGGCTAAAATCGCGAGGACGCGCAGCAAATGTAGTACCACCTGAACGCCAGATTGGCGAGCGAATAGTACCAGCACGTGCACGACCAGTACCTTTTTGGCGGAATGGCTTAGCACCACCACCAGAAACGTCTGAACGCGTCTTTTGTGCTTTAGTACCTTGACGAGCGCCTGCCAAGTAAGCCGTAACTACCTGGTGTACTAGCGCTTCGTTAAAGTCCTTACCGAACGTAGAATCAGATACTTCGACCGATCCTGTTGTTCCAGTTAGATTTAGGTTCATTTCAAGTCTCCTTAGGCGCCAACTTTAACAGCTGGTTTAACGATTACGTCACCGCCAGTCGAACCTGGTACAGCACCTTTGATCAATAACAAGCCGCGTTCTGCGTCAATACGCACAACTTCTAGAGTCTGTACAGTACTTTGTACATTACCCATTTGACCTGCCATTTTCTTGCCTTTCCAAACACGACCTGGTGTTTGGCATTGGCCGATAGAACCTGGGGCACGGTGAGACAGTGAGTTACCGTGTGTAGCGTCTTGCATTTGGAAATTCCAACGCTTAACACCACCTTGGAAGCCTTTACCTTTAGACGTTCCAGTAACATCAACTTTCTGACCAACCTCAAAGCGCTCAACTGTTAGTGAATCACCAACGTTGATACTTTCATCACCCGACAGGCGGAACTCCCATAAACCGCGGCCCGCTTCAACGTTAGCTTTAGCATAATGACCAGCTTTTGGCTTAGTAAGACGATTCGCCTTTACTGTACCAGTAGTCACTTGAATAGCTTGATAACCATCGTTTTCAGCTGTTTTTACCTGAGTAACACGGTTCGGATCCACCTCGATGACCGTGACTGGCACGGATATGCCATCTTCAGTGAAGACGCGCGTCATACCCGCTTTTCGTCCGATTAAACCTACAGACATTTTATATACCTCTTGCCAGTTGTGTACGGGACTGTAACCCACTACGGTGACCCATTTCAGGAGCCTTCCACAAATAGCGCTTCATTATGAATATTCTGAGCGCGTTGATTAACCTAAGCTAATCTGAACTTCCACACCTGCAGCAAGATCTAGCTTCATTAGAGCGTCAACTGTTTTTTCAGTTGGCTCAACAATGTCTAGAACGCGCTTATGAGTTCGTATTTCGTATTGATCACGTGCATCTTTATTTACATGCGGTGAAGTCAATATTGTTACGCGCTCTTTGCGAGTAGGAAGAGGGATCGGACCACGCACCTGTGCACCTGTACGCTTCGCAGTATCTACGATTTCTTGCGCTGAGGTGTCGATCAGGCGATGATCAAACGCTTTCAGACGTATTCTGATTTTCTGGTTTTGCATTCTGATCACACTTAATTTAAGTTTAAGTAAGACAGCGAACTGCCTCCCTCTCTTAGAAAGGGAGGCAAATCTTACCGATATACAGCAGCAGAGTCAACCTAATTGGTATGTTTTTTAACCATAGTGAACTATTTAATTTCAAAGCAGTTTTTACAGAGCAAACTTTGATCGACCGATACTCGTTTTAAGCGATTACGACCTAAAGTTTCTTGGGAATCAAACTAGAATTGGTACTTTTTTTGAAAATACTCTGTTACAAATATTCTTTACTCTTGTTACTAAGCACCGACCAAAACTATTTAATAATAAAATATAGCTGCGCTTCAGCAAACCTTTAAGCGTATTTATTTATGAGCCACCAAGAGAAAACACAAGCAGAAAACAGCATAGACCTGAAGCTATTGGATTGAGTTTTACTTCAGAAGTAAAGCTAGAACTAGGACAGCGCTTTTATCAGCGCTTGATAATCGAACAGAATTCCCGGGTCTTGTTTGCGCTTAACCTGCAAACCTGCACAGCCAAACATGCGCTTGTCTATATCTGAATGCCTTACAACGTTCTTCAAGGTTATTTGAGGATTCCTGACTCTGATATCTTTAATTAACGATATCAAAGCAACCATTTGCACCTGTGGATAAGGCTCCACACCATCGCCAGCATTGATCAACTCAATACCTATCGAACGCAAATTCCAGCCCAGCGCGTGATTTGCAACTTTAGATTCAGCAATACTCCTTGCAACCAACCCATCGCGTGCAACCAAGTAATGTATACCCACAACAGGCTGCTTCGCAAAAAAACGCTGCCAAAAGACCAGACCCTTTTTAGCATAACTAAAACGGACTCGCCCCTCTTTACAGAATGGCCCGCCTATTGCGTGAATAACAATGGCGTCAACTTTCCCAGTACGCATTTGTGCCTGCATATCTGTTTTTGGGTGCGCAGCTTTCGCATAAAAAACTGCCAAAATAAATATTGCCGTATGTAGCAACTTCATCTAATGCACCTCTTTCACTCAACCAACACTGATCCAGCGACACGCGTGAACGCAACCATAGATCAGCATTAAGGCAGAATTATATAAAATGCAATCCATACAGTTCTTATGACAAGCCTATCTGACCGCTATTGATTAATAAACACTATAAATCTAGTAGCGATTTGTAGCAAACTACACTACCGCATAGCTCTGTATTTTTTGATTAGCGTGATAATTTCATGATCACTGGTAGAAGAAGATAAAGAATCATCCATAGAAGTGCGCTGAGGAAGCTTAATACCAAGCTTAAACCTAAGGATATTACCAACTTGCTCATCGTTATCAGGATCTACTTCTTGTCCTGCATAGATACAGATACGCTGACGAACAAAGGATTTATTACTCATTGAATCAAAATTCCTAATTTACTATTGGGTTAACACGCATAGACGCATTCTAAAAATGCGGCCTATTCTATAGGATTAATCGGACAAATAGTAATCTATATCGTGCTATTTTATAAAAAACCTCATCCATTAACTTTTTTAGCTAAAAAAAAGTCTAACAGCTGGGTTCACTTATTACAATTTTATCTAAAAATGCCATCTTTGAAGACCACAAGACGAAAGGAGGTATTGAATAAAAAATTAGTTTTACGGGTAATCTTAAATACATTTGAATATAAAATTTAATTCCAAAAGCAGTCATGCTCTTATACATTAAGTTCCAGTTCAACTAATTATTTTCCTATCTTAACTCTTGCTGATCTATATCAAATTTATTTAATAATCAGTGCAACAACCTATGTGTGCATAGCATATTCATCCAAACTTGTTTACTACATAAGCCCACCACAAAATAATTTAATATACGGCAAATAATGGCTCATTCACATCCGCAAAAGTTATTTTTTTACTATTAATAGTTCAATCAAATAGCTTTATTAATTTCATGTTTGAACTAGTTTCAAAGTATTTGAGAAATTACTTTTGTACGCTACTAGCTGCTTGTTTTAAACCTAAATACAAGCTGAGGCTCATCGCCAGTAGAACAAGTGTAAATGGCAGTCCTGTAGACACAGCCATGGCTTGTAGCGTCCCTAAAGCTTCTGAACCTCCTACCAATAACAATACTATCGCAATTAACCCCTCAAAAGAACACCAGAAAATCTTTTGAATTACGGGCGCATTTTCTTTACCTCCTGCGGTTGTTGAATCAATCACTAAAGAACCAGAGTCAGCAGAGGTAATGAAAAAAACTAATACTAGAATAATACCAATCATCGACAAGACATTAGCTAGTGGTAACTCTTGAACCATCACAAATAATTTTAATTCTTGCGCTACACTGGCTACGGGAGCAGTTGCATCCGCTATTACTTGGCTTACAGCCTCACCTCCAAAAGGTCCCATCCATATAGTTCCTAACACCGTTGGCACTATAACGACACAAACAACGAGTTCTCTAACCGTTCTTCCTTTAGAAACTCTAGCTATAAACATGCCTACGAAAGGTGACCAAGAAATCCACCACGCCCAGTAAAATGCTTTCCAGCCTTGTGAAAAATTAGCATCTTCTCTACCAAACGGCATAGCTAATGAAATAAACTCTTTTATATAAGCAACACCACCCTCAAAAATAGTTGTCAATATATTGGTAGCTTGCCCAAACACGATTATAAACAGGTGAAGCAACATACACAGGCCCATATTTAACTCTGATAATAATCTAACCCCACCATCCACCCATCTAACTACAGATATAATGGCAATTGCACCCGTTCCCCAGCCAAATATAAAATTCATTCCTGATAGAGCCTGCTTGGCACCAAAACCCAACGAAGTTATTAAGCCGAATAGTGTGGCAAAGACCGCCAATATATCAATCACATGCCCCCAAAAAACCCAAATTCTGTCGCCTAGTAATGGATAAAATACCCAGCGCAGAGTTAAGGGTAATTGATGATTAAACGAAAAAAACACCAGTGCTAGCGCAACAATAGCGTAAGTAGACCAAGGGTGAAGTCCCCAAAGAAAGACGGTTGCAGCCATTGCCAAATCTCGAGCTCCTTCAATATCCCCTACTGCACCACCTAAAGGAGCCCAACCACTTGTTAAATTTGTGGCAGCATCAATACTCATTCCTCCCATCCGCGAGCTAAAATGTGACAAGGGCTCTGACACACCAAAAGACATCAAACCTATACCCATTCCTGCAGCAAACAGCATAGAAAACCGGGACATATAGCTGAAATCAGGGCGACAACCAGCACCACTTAAACGAATTTCACCTAAAAGTGAAATCACTAAGAACAAACAAAACACTACAAAAACATTGGCCGATAGTAAGAAAAACCAATCGAACGTACTGGTAATTGCCCGGCGTAGCCAGCCAAAAATCCTCTGCCTCTAGGTTAAACACCAAAGAAAATACCACGACTGCTAGTGCCGATATGATGAAAACTGGATTATGGATATCAAAACCGAAAGGCGTGATATTGTCTTGTCCAATACGATAACTATACTTATAACTGCGTCTAATCTTAATACTCTCTTAGAATCTAGTACAACAGTAAAAATACATAACTAATCCTAGCTTAAGAAAAATGGCTAAACGCTCAATCTCTGACTAGGCTAGTAACTAGCAAGTCTCGTATATTTTATCCATAGAGGCGAACAAAAATTTTTAAATGCCTGTTACGAAAGCATATTAGCTTCACATATTTTCATGAGCACTCATAATAAGTTACATTAAGTAATATTTATTTATGTTCTTTGCTGATTAGCAATCAAGTTCGCCGAGCATATTAAAAATCACAATAAACTTATAAATCTAAGTAAGTTAATCTATTCAAGTATTTATTTATCGTTAAACCGGCGCTGTGATAGCATCATCTGAAGCAGACATACCGACATAAGAAAGCAATATGAGTGTTTGAAGCGCTGTAAAGCATTACCACAGCTGTTTGTAAACGTTGCTTTAAACCTCTTTTTTCCAACAGTTTTCACGACCAACAGCAAGACTGTATAACCCGTATATTTAGTACAACCTGATTACTAATTTATCACTTTTTTGTATTGCGCCATGCTTGAGTATTATTCAATAACTGCCAACTCAGCGACCAGTGTAGCCCTTTCACCGCTAACGCCGTTCCCATTAATAAGACTGCCATTGCAGCGGCTGGCGCAGTATCTCCTGCTTCATCCATATTCATTATTGCAACTGAAGCTAGGGTTGTATCAGCTGAGTATAAAAATACCACTGCTGATACGGTAGTGAGCGCATTAATAAATAAATACATCGATATATCAAGCACCGCTGGCAGGCACAATGGTAAAGTCACTCTTCTAAGGGTGTTATAGAAAGGTACTTTCAATGATGCAGATACAGATTCAAACTCGCTATCTATTTGCTTTAAACTGGTAATCGCTGTTAAGTGACAAACCGTGTAAAAGTGAACAACGGTATTAATGACTAAGATTCCCATCGTGGCGTATATAAAATTAAGAGGGTTGTTAGGTGCGTTAAAAAAGAAAATGTACGCTAAGCCTAATACTAGTCCTGGCACTGCCATGGGTAGCATTGCTAAGAAATGTAGTAGCTGTCTTAATAAGCCAAAAGTACTAATTTTTTCGTTTAAATACGCGAAGCAGAAAATAACTATAGTACCTATTACAGCCACCCAAGAAGCCATTTGTAATGAATGACTATAGGACGTCCAACCTCCACCGTCCATCATATCAAACTGATAATTATCAAATGACAAACCCAAATTATAAGGCCAAAAGGTCACGAGCGATGCATAGATGGCCATAGTTACCACTAGCAGTAGAAACCCGCATATTGCAGCACAAAATATCAGCAGCAAACGATCGCGCACTATATTCTCTTGTGGTTGATAAACAGCAGCTCTAGCACTTAGCTGTGAAGCTTGCTTACGTTGAACGCGCCTTTCTACCCAAAATGAAATGATCGCTGGCAGTAATAGCACAACACTAACCACCGCACCCATTTGGAAATTTTGCTGACCTATCACTTGTTTATATATATCAGTCGCCAATACGTTGTATTGCCCACCGATGATTTTAGCGACACCAAAATCGGTAATTGCCAATGTAAAACAGACGAACAACGTATTAACTAAACCGTAGCGTACTCCCGGTAAAGTGATCGTTAAAAACACTCTCCAAGCAGGCGTTTTTAATGCAGCTGCGGCTTCATATAAACGCCCATCACTATTAGCAAATGCCGTAGTTAATATCATTAGTGCATGTGGAAATAGCCAAAAGCCTAATCCAATCACGATGCCAATTGGGCCGTAAATTGAATTTCCTAGCAAAGCACCTTTAAAAACACCCTGGTTGCCAAATAGATAGATAAGACTTAAAGCGGGTAATAACGAGGGTGCGAACAATGGCAAACTGGCAATTACTTTGACGACTTTTTTTCCTGGCATACAGCTGCGAGCTAATGCATAAGCTACAACAAACGCACTACTGACAACAATAAATGTAGTTAGTAGTGCAATAGTTAAGGAATTATAGATTGAGTGAAACAGCACGGGACTGCTAAAGTATGCAGTAAAATTTGCCAGTGCTACAAACTCACCATCGCCATTTTGAAAACTTTTCAGCAGCATTGCCGATAATGGTAACAACAAAGCTACTACCAAGAAGGTCACCGCTAAAATAAGCAATAGCCGCTGAATGGTTAGCTCGAAACCTAGTTTGGATATTGTTTGTAGTGAGGTAGCCCTCTTATGAGTGCAGCTTATCATGCTGCAATCCCTATTTTTTTATGTGGGTAAAAATGCAAATTTTTGCCCTCGACTTGTAAATAAACAGCTGAGCCTTTCTCAGTTATGCAAGAATGCTGACTATCTAAAAGCGGATCTTGACTGCTAATATCAAGCTCTATAGTTAACTCACTATCAGCCCCTATATTTAGCTGGAATCTGCAAAATGCTCCCATAAAGGTGAATTCTTGAATAGTAGCCGCCAAAGTTATGACATCCCGGGTTGTTTGCTCTGCTTGTATTTGCTTTCCCCTACTCTCTTTTATCGTCACCGCTTCTGGTCGAAAGCCTAATAAACCGCTAGTAATGCTGGCATCAATATTAAGATCAAATCTGTAAGGCTTGCCGCCAATCAGTATGTGTGTAGAGTCTTGCACTTCCACCTTGATCAAATTCATACTGCCGATAAACCCAGCCACAAACGCATTACTTGGGTGATTGTAGATTTCTTCAGGGGTACCGATTTGCTCCACTTTTCCTTGATTCATTACCACAATTCTATCTGCCATGGTCAAAGCTTCTTCTTGATCGTGCGTTACCATAATGGTTGTGATACCTAAGCTGCGCTGCAATTTACATATCTCTTGGCGCAAATGTAAACGCACTTGAGCATCCAATGCTGATAATGGCTCATCAAGTAGCAACAACCCAGGTTCCATCGCCAACGCTCTTGCTAATGCTACGCGCTGCTGTTGCCCACCTGATAACTGGTTAGGATACTTATCTTCAATTCCCGGCATATCTATTTGCAGCAGTAATTCTTTCACTCTGGCATTTCTTTGTTTTGCAGATAGCTTCTTATTGACTAAACCATAACTAATATTATCCGCGACATTTAAATTGGGAAATAGCGCATACGATTGAAACACAATACCAAAATCCCTTAACTGCGCTGGTGCATCTGTAATATCAATTCCCGCTTGCTCAATTCGCCCCTCATTACAAACTTCTAGGCCTGCAATGGTCCGTAGTAATGTTGTTTTGCCACATCCCGATGGCCCTAGAAAACAAACAAACTCCCCTTCTTTTACCGTAAGTGAGATATCTTGTAATGCGACAAAATCAGCAAAACGTTTTTCAAGCTGGGAAATAGTCAAATAGGTAGAATGCATGCTGCTATCCATAACAATAAAAAACACGATTAATAGCAGTATTTACTGCTTTAAAAAAACGGCACTTCTTAAAAGTGCCGTTATATCTAGCCATCGTTATGTTATTAACAATGGGGGGGGGAGAAAGCGCCTAAGATCTATTACTTCTTTGGTTCGCTCTTAGAATTATAGCGCTTTTGCCATTCTTTTAAGATTCGCGAGCGATTAACTGCTGACCATTGGAAATTATTATCTATCATGCGGTTTTCGATATTTACAGGGTAATTTTTGATCGGTTTTGCAACACCTGGCATAGCCACTACAGCGTAGCTTGTGCTATACAATTCATTCGCAGCGCGAGTCGTTACCCAGTTCATTAACGTTTGCGCAGCTGCTAGTTTCTTAGTCCCTTTTACAATTGCAGCTGCCTCCATATCCCAGCCTAAGCCTTCTGTAGGAAAGATAACTTTAATAGGTGCACCCTTGGCCATTAATTTAGCACCACGGTAAGCGAATGACACACCAACTGTCGTCTCGCCAGCAGCTGCTAACTTACAGGGCTTAGAGCCTGAATGTGTATAACGCGATATATTACGGTGCAGCTCATCCATAAACGCCCAACCTTTATCCTCACCAAAGCTTTGTAACCAGCTTGATACATCTAAAAATCCTGTTCCCGACGAGTTTGGATTAGGCATAATGACATGCCCTTTATAAATTGGCTTAGTAAGATCTTGCCAGCTAGCTGGCATCGGCAAATTATTCTTTTTGGCTTCAAATGTGTTAAAACAAATAGAAGCAACCCAAGCATCCATGCCTATCCATGAAGGAATTTCATCCGCGTCAACAAACTTTCTACTTAGTTTCTCAACGCCTTCGGGTTTATAGCTTTGTAGCATTTGTTGATCTTTAAGTACTAATAAGCTGGTTGCCGCTAGTCCTAGTACTAAATCTGCTTGTGGATTGGCTTTTTCTGCGAGCAATCTTGCAGTGATAATACCAGTTGAATCACGCACCCAATTTATTTTCACACCTGAATTGCTTTTTTCAAAAGCATTGGCATAAGTCTTTAGCTGATCCGCTTCAAGTGCTGTATATACGGTTAAATCAGTTTTGGCGTGAATTTCAAGTGCAGCTACAGAGCTAGTCAATGCGATTACAGCAACACTGGCTTTACGAATTAATGTCATGCTTATCCCTTGTCGATTTATCTCGATTTAACTATCAGTCATCAGTAGTCAGCATGCTTAGTTTTATCCGTAATTAGCTTCTTTTAAAGCTCGATAATTAATAAAACAAGTTAACTTAGCCAATAGGTAATTAAGACATCAAATTTTTGTTTAATTGGTCTACACCATTAATTATGCTCAACAAATATGACAATCAGATGACACACGTATTACAAAAAAATTACAGCTATTTATATATGAATATTACTAAATGAAGGAGTTTATGTCATAAGCTCTTATAAGGCATGTTAGGTGATCGACAGTTACTTAGAGGTACTAGCATTATTATGAAAATAACCTTCACAGAAAGACGCCAACTTTTCTACCTGCCTAGATATAGGTGCATTTTTCTTACGAATTATTACAATCGCCAGAGGCTCTATATCATCTTTTATAGCTATTTGAACGACATTATTTGCATCGCAGGCTTCTCCATGTTGTGGCTGCATAACTGCCAGAGAAAAGCCGAGCCCATTAGCAACAGCACTTCTCACTGACTCCATCGACTTGGAACGGTAGGCCACTATTGGTGTAATTCCACGGGATGCTAAAATATCTTCAAAATACTCACTACTCGAATGCCCTTCGAACATTACAAAAGGCTCTTGTGCCATTTTCTCGAGTCCGATTGAAGATTCACAAGCGCAAGGATGATCTCTATTTACGAGGATAAATGGTTTCAATTGCGTCACTAATTGACATTCAATAGGATAATGCTGCAGCGACATATCATAAGTGATAGCAAGATCAATGTTCCCGGCAGCTAAACTTTCTACAATTTCATCCTGTTGCAGCTCTGAAGGCACAAGTTTCACATTTGGGAATTCTTTTTTATAAGCACTTATGATCGACGGGAGATAATAGGGCGCAATCGTGTGAAAACAACCTAACCGAATAATACCGGCCATATTTGCGGCTATAGCTTGTGCATCTTGTTGAGTCTGCTCCGCTTGTAACAAAAAGCTTCGTGCTGATTCAAGAAACGCACGTCCTTGAGGTGTTAGCTCTGTTCCTCTTGCATGATGTCTTTCAAAAAGACGAAACTTAAACACATGTTCCAGCTTATCGATAGCTTGTGCTACTGCAGGCTGAGAGATATTTAGCACCCGTGAAGCCTGTGCTATTCCTCCTTGTTCTGCTACAGCAACGAAATATGTACATTGTTTGATTGTGAGTTTAACCATATTAAATATTCCTTAATGAAAAATTAAACCAAGTTTTGCTAGGCTAACACAACTGTTAGTATGCCTATAAATCTGGTAATTAGTAGAGGAATAATCATATGCACGTATTAACTGCAGAACAAAAAGAACAATTCTGGGCACAGGGATACTTAGTCGTCGAAGATGCTGTTGATAAAAAATTGTTGCAAGCACTTAAAGATGATTTCGCAAATTGGACACAAGAAAGCCGTGAACATAACCAGCCCTATGGTCAAACAATAGATAGCAGACCGCGCTTTGACCTGGCTATTGGCCACACTTCAGAAAAACCTGAGCTACGCCGCATTAATGCCCCTGTTGAGATATCACAGGCATATTACAATGCAATGGCTTCAAGTAAAATCACGGATTGTGTCGCTGATTTAATTGGCCCTAACATTAAACTTCATCATTCTAAAATAAACTCCAAGTTACCAGGTGGTAAGACGCAGGTAAAATGGCATCAAGATTTCCCATTCACCCCGCACTCTAATGACGATTTAATAACGGCATTGTTGATGTTGGACGATGTGACTCTTGAAAATGGACCGCTCGAAGTAGTAGCTGGTTCACATAAAGAAGCTATTCATGGCCTATGGCAAAATGGGATTTTTAGCGGATCAGTCAATGAAGAACTAACTAAAGATTGCCAACAAAGAGCAACTACTTGTACTGGTACTGCAGGGGCTGTCTGTTTGATGCATACCAGGTTATTACACGGATCCAAGCCGAATACTGGCAAAGATCCAAGAACACTATTCATCACGGTGTATTCCGCGGAAGACGCGATTCCTTATTCAAGCAACCCTATGCCTTCGAAATATGAAGGATTAATAGTGCGCGGCGAAGCAACAAATACAGTGCGCTCCATTGCTTATGCAATGGATCTACCAGAAAAACCCACCACAGCATCCTTTTTTGACCAACAAGCTATGGGCTAGCAGCGAAATGCGCAACAGACTAAAACTGCTTATTATTTAGCATATCATGCTCGATAATAAGCAATCTCAGGCGCAACTTACCAAGCTATCATTACCTGCACCCAAAATAGAGCTAGCTTTTTTGCTCAATAGTTTTCACCCTATCTTCTTTAAACTATTTATTAACAATGACAAAGCCTGTCTGATCAGACTATAAACGAGCATATGCATAGATTAATTAAATGCAAAAAACTCTGCACACACTTTTAACTAAGCTTCTCAGATCACAGCAACACTTGGGATTTGCTGGGGTAAAGCTTGGTAATACCCTAGCCATCTTTAGAGGAGACTTCATACTAGCATCGGCGCTAAATCGTTTCACAGCTATATGTCACGGCTGGTAAAAGCGGATGGGATTACTTATGCACCAACACTCTCCATTATCAATCATATCAAAGCTTAGTTGTTTGTTTTTCTCGTTCAAACGAAAAAACCCCAAGTACTTTACAGTACTTGGGGTTCATCACAATAAAAGCTTGGCAATGACCTACGTATCCCTAGGGGAGACCCCACACTACCATCGGCGCTAAATCGTTTCACTTCTGCATCACGGCTGGTAACAAGTGGATGGGATTACTTCTGCACCAGCATTCGCCGTTATTAATTATAGCTAAGCTTAGTTGTTTGTTTTTCTCGTTCAAACGAAAAAACCCCAAGCACTTTACAGTACTTGGGGTTCATCACAATAAAAGCTTGGCAATGACCTACGTATCCCTAGGGGAGACCCCACACTACCATCGGCGCTAAATCGTTTCACTTCTGCATCACGGCTGGTAACAAGTGGATGGGATTACTTCTGCACCAGCATTCGCCGTTATTAATTATAGCTAAGCTTAGTTGTTTGTTTTTCTCGTTCAAACGAA
>JBALXS010000060.1:0-29912 GCA_036960485.1 Oceanospirillaceae bacterium | reverse complement strand
CACGGCGAATGGCAGTACATTTTTGACCGGCCTTAGTGGTCATCTCTCTGTAAATCTCTTTCACAAAAAGTTCGAATTCAGGCATGTCTTCAGTCACATCCATCCCTAATACACAGGCATTTAGAGAATCGGCTTCCATGGTAAAAGGAACGCTATTGCGGGTGATATTAGGATGGTTTTTTAGCATCTGCCCGGTCGTTGCAGAACCGGTAAACGTAATTACATCTTGCGAGGTTAGATGATCAAGTAGATCGCCCGTACTTCCGGCAATAAGCTGCACCGCGCCTTTGGGTAAAATTTCACTATCGACAATGGCTTTAACTACTGCTTGCGTTAAATAACAGCCGACAGTAGCGGGTTTTACAATTACCGGTACGCCCGCGATTAAGCTGGGCGCGATCTTTTCAAGCATACCCCAAACAGGAAAGTTAAAAGCATTGATATGTACTGATGCGCCTTTCTTAGACGTCAAAATATGATGCCCAGCAAAAGTACCTTTTGCAGATAATGGCTGTAAATCGCCTTCTACAATGAAGCATTCGTTAGTTAGCTCACGTCTGGCAATACCTGAGTAGCTAAATAAAGTACTAATACCCCCTTCAATATCTACCCAACTGTCAGATCTAACAGCACCGGTATGAAGTGATAACTCATAGAACTCTTCTTTCTTTGCCATCAAATACACGGCTAATTCTTTAAGCAAGTTGGCTCTATCGTGAATACTTAACGCATGTAATTGTGGCGCTACTTCTTCTCGGGCAAAGCTAAGCATTTGCGAAAAGCCCGTTTGCATGGAATGCACTTGTGCAAGAACCTGCCCGGTAACAGCACTTTTTAACGCTGTCGCTTTAGCTTCACCGGTAACCCATTGCCCACAGGCATAACTTTGTACTATCACTTATATAACCTCTTTAGATGCGCGTTCACAAAACACGTTTGCTAGATTATTTGGTAAATCACCTTAATCTATTTTAACAAGCCCTTATAACTTACAGATTGTCTAAACGATATTTTGCTTGCTACCCATACTATTTATTTCATCACCTGCATCTAATAAAAATTAGATGCTATGAGCTGATGCTGTTTAATTTTATTTATTGCATCTATTTATTTTAGAAGCTACGTCGCTAATGAACAAATCGCTAAAGCAAAGTGATACAAAAAAATTGACCTTCATCAATTTTAAGTATAACTTTACCTAATTGTAAACAAAAATAATCAGTTAAATCATAAAAAATTTTCAGGGACTTTTAATGACACAATCAAAAATTGGCTTTGATGCCATCGAAAATGCATCTATTGACGAGTTACGTGCACTGCAATTATCAAGATTAAAAGACACCTTGCATCACGCTTACGCAAACTCTAATGCCTATAAAAAGAAATTTGATGAGCACGGCGTGCACCCTGATGACTTACATAGTCTTGATGATTTAGCTAAATTCCCTTTTACTGTTAAAAGCGACCTGCGTGATAACTATCCATTTGGCTTTTTTGCTAGATCAATGGAAGATATTGTACGAGTTCACGCATCGTCCGGCACTACTGGCAAACCGACTGTAGTGGGTTATACACAAAACGATATTGATACATGGGCCAATGTAGTAGCACGCTCTATCTATGCCGCAGGTGGTCGAAAAAAAGATAAGGTACAAGTTTCTTACGGTTATGGCTTATTCACTGGTGGCTTAGGTGCACACTATGGCGCCGAGCGTTTAGGTTGCACTGTTATTCCGATGTCAGGTGGACAAACGGCAAAACAGGTGCAGCTAATTCGTGATTTTGACCCCGATATCATCATGGTCACACCTTCTTACATGCTTAATATTGCTGATGAAATAGAAAGACAGGGTGTAAATCCTGCAGACTTATCTTTGCGCTGCGGCATTTTTGGAGCCGAACCTTGGACTCGTGCAATGCGCGATGAAATTGAGCAAAGAATGCACTTTGATGCCGTCGATATTTATGGTTTATCTGAAGTGATGGGCCCAGGTGTTGCTCAAGAGTGCATAGAAAGTAAAGACGGCCCAGTCATTTGGGAAGATCACTTCTATCCTGAAGTCATCAACCCTATAACAGGAGAATTAGTAGCAGAAGGTGAAGAAGGAGAGCTAGTTTTTACCAGCTTAACCAAAGAAGCCATGCCAATCATTCGCTATAGAACCCGTGACCTCACCCGTTTACTAGCACCTACTTCACGCTCGATGCGCCGTATGGATAAAATCACTGGCCGCTCAGATGACATGTTAATTATTCGTGGGGTTAATGTTTTTCCAACTCAGTTTGAAGAGCAATTGCTGTCAATTGAAAAGCTGAGCCCCCACTATCATATTACGGTGGATAAAAAAGGTAATATGGATAGCTTACAACTACAAGTTGAGGCGAGCGATAAAAGCTTTACCGATGATTCGCAATTAGCGCAAACTTTACAGCACAAGATTAAAACCTTTATTGGTGTTTCTTGCCAAGTTAAAGTACTTGCACCTAACGCACTGTCAAGATCAGAAGGCAAAGCAATGCGCGTTACAGATAACAGATGACAGATGACAAGCACATCATGCACTACTTTTTAGTAGTGCATATGAGACATTCTTTAATATTCAAAAGTTTGGAGTATTGCGAAATACTTTTAATCAATACCACCGAAACGTAAGTAAAAACCTGCATTAACACTTGGCAATGCACCATTTTCTGTTTCTTGTGTTGCACTTAAATATAATTCTGCTTGTTTATACGCTAATACATAAATATTTTGGCACAACTCACGTGCAGCATTACCCACCCAATTACAAGGCAACAACGCTTCAGGTAGATGCGGATCTTTCAATAATATTTTACGATATTGATGTATCATTAAGGTGCGCAATAAAAAGCATAATTGCGGATCTAAAGCCACTGATTGATCAAACTCATGCTTTAGCTCTGCTAATATTGGCGTAAAAGTATCAATGAACGTTTGGTAATCATCAGCTAACTGTTGTAATTCCCACCAACTACTGACTAACTCTTTTAGAGTCTCTAAGGCTGACTGTCCTTGCAACTGAGATTTCATATGGATAACTTTTTTCTCAATATTAAGCTCTACCAAAGTATTATGCATTTCAGTGATATCACAATTCGGATGGGCTAGTACACCTGATGATACACTGGTAAACCCCTGCCAGCGCAATTGTTTTTTTAACTCAGTTCTAGTGTCTTGATCCAAAGCTGAGGTCAATAATAAATCCCACTCGCCCTGCCAATCAGGATGTAGCTCACCGTAAACGCGTTTAAAAGCCAATTGAAAACGGCGTAAACCATTATCGGTGATTTGATAATAACTGCGACGCCCTACTTGGTTCGCAGATAGCCAACCATCTTTTGCCAAACGGAAAATTGAAGTACGCACTAAGCGCTGATTTAGGCCTAAAGGCTCTAGCAACTTGATGATGCTTCCCAGCCAAACACTGCCTCCTCTAGGGACGATAGCATCTCCATAAATGCTCATTATTAAAGAGCCACCACGAATGGGTCGCTGCTGCTTAAAGTTGTTTATTAGCTCTTCTATACACTTCAAATCTTAACCTTTTGCTAATGCTTATTGTAAATGTAGGTTCTAGCGCGCTGGCTGCGCTCGAAACTTTCGTTCTATACTTCAATAAATTCTTCTTTGATTGTTCGCCTTTGAAATATTCTCTGCGATAGTAAAAGCGCACTAAGCACATTCTTATCCAGCTGTTATACCTTTAATTACTAATAAAGGATTATACATCGTTTGCACATTAGGGATGACTTTTTACTGGGCTCAGCGTTTTTTTAACCACTATATTTACATTCTGCTATCTTTGAATGACTTTCTACTGCTATCTTAATCATTCATATACATTTAAATCATGTACATATGCTTGGTTAAAAGTTACTAAATATATAATAAAAACAAATAACTAAAATAGATACTTAAAAAATCTAACTAAAATAAGCATAGCACTATGTTAAAAATTAGTTTTTCAACGCATTAATTGGACATAAAAAGTTGCTAATATGTTAATGATACAGTATGTTCGTTTTATATTATTTTACTGTGTCGCAAAATTTCTTAACGCATTTCATAAACGAAATTTTAAATGAGAGCACACATTCTCGATCACATACGTAGCATCTGCATAGCGCAGTCTTTCCAAATTGGAAACAATTATGTGCAAGCGCTCTATGTAATAATGATAAAAAAATAAGGTATCTTGATTTTAATATGCTGCCCTTTATATCATTTTTATTTTTCATTAAAAATGGCACTGTGTTAACAAGTAAATGGCGATATACTTTTTCTAAGAACAACAAAAATTTAATAGATTTAACCGGTGTGATACAGCTCACCTAAGTAAGTCTCTTAAATAGAAACGTCCCCTAGGAGCAATAATAATGATAAAAAGAAACTTTCTAAAATTAGCCGGTGCAGTTGCACTAAGTGCTAGCTTTTCGCAAATCGCATTCGCTGAAACAACGCTTAAAGTCGGATCTTGGTTACCCCCTACTCACGCGCAAAATGCAACCGTTTGGCCTACATGGGCAGGCTGGGTAGAAGAGGCGACAGAAGGTCGCGTAAAAATTAAAATGGAATACGGTTTAGGTCATCCTAAAACCATGTTCGATTTAGTTGAAGATGGTGCAATAGATGCCAGCTTTGGTTATCACGGTTACGTTCCTGGTCGCTTTAAGTTAACTCAAGCAATCGAAATTCCCTTATTGGGCGTAAATGCAGAAGCTGCCTCTGTTGCTCACTGGAGAGTATTCAATAAATACTTCGCTAAAGCCAACGAGCACGAAGGCCTAGAGCTACTAACATTATTTACCCATGGCCCTGGTCAAATTCATTTAGCAGAACCAATTACCAGCCTTAGTGACCTTAAATCAAGAAAGATTCGCCTAGGTGGCGGTATTCAAGGTGAGCTTGGTAAGCGTATGGGCGTAACGGCGGTTGGGGCACCGGCAACTAAGGTTTATGAAATGATGCAACAAGGCGTTATTGATGGCATATTTATCCCAATGGGCGAGCAAAAAACACTGCGCTTAAAAGAAGTGGCTAAAAATGTTGTAGCACTTCCTGGTGGCATGTACTTAGGTAGCTTCTCTATGTTTATTTCGCCTGATTTTATGGCGAAAATAAGTAAAGAAGATCAAGCGGCAATTCGCGCTGTTTCAGGCGAAAAGCTTGCGGCAATGGCTGGTGCTGCATGGGATGCTGCGGATGAAGCTGGCCTAAAAGCAGCTCAAGAGGCAGACGTGAATATTACCATGGTTGCTGAAGGCGATAAAATGGCCCAAGAATTTCGAGAGCTGACTAAAGGCATGGACGAAACTTGGTATGAACTCGTTGCTAAACGTGGCGTTGATGCAAAAGCTGCACTTGCAGAAATTCGTGAGATAGCGCGTAATTACAAAAAATAATCACTCTATAAGCTGGTTAGCCCCTAATCATTTTAATGGCCAGGGGCTACCTTTTAAGCACTACTTAATGCGCTCACTCAATAAACCAAGTGCGTGCATTTTTATCATGAAAATACATATGAATACTGATCATTAATTTGATTTCTTTTCAACCATAGTTTCTTTCAAGCTTAGTGTCTTTTTTAACCTTTTATTTATTCGAAATATGTAACAGAGGAATTAATCTGTGTCTTTTAATCACTGGTTGGCCAGCAACTATTCAGAGCAAGGCCCCGTTAAATATGTTGCCTTTATCTTAGAGGCAATTTCAGCTACCACTTTATTTTCTTTGATGTTGCTGACTTGCGCCGATGTTGCTGGGCGTTACTTTTTCTCAAATTCAATTGATGGCACCACCGAACTCACTGAAATTGCTATCGCTGTGATGATTTTTGCAGTATTGCCAGTTATTACATGGCGTGGCGGGCACGTTGTTGTAGATATTTTAGATAGTTATTTTAATGCTAAATTTATCAAAGCGTTAAGCTTACTGGCTGCCTTTTTAATGTCATCAACACTCTACTTGCTAGGCGTAAGAATATTTGAGCTAGCAGCGCGCTCTTTGCGTCGCGAAGAAACCACTGAATACTTAGAGCTCCCAGTGGGCTATATTGTCCAATACATTGCAGCTCTTAGCTGGATTACCGCGGGATTGATGATTACTTACGGTGTTTACAGAATTTTACACGCTGATAATAAATAGAATTTTAATCAGCATCAGCTAGTTTGACCTTCCGAACATTTTAGATTTAAAAAAAGGCTTCATGTATGACAATTGCATTAATTGGTTTTGCCATTTTATTAATACTAATTTTAGTAGTGCGCGTGCCTATTGCATTTGCTATGGGTATTGTTGGCTTTTTTGGCTTTGCTGCGGTGCAAGGGCTGAATATAGAAAACTTTATAGACTTTAACTGGAAGCCTTCATTAAGCATGGCGGCAAAAAGAGTTATTGACACCGCCCAAGAATACAGCTTATCGGTTATTCCGCTCTTTGTATTAATGGGTAACTTAGTTACCCGCTCTGGTCTCTCCCAAGAATTATACCGTGCCTCTTATGCTTTTTTAGGCCATCGCAAAGGCGGTTTATCAATGGCAACCGTGGTGGCTTGTGGTGGTTTTTCTGCCATTTGTGGCTCTAGCTTAGCAACCTCTGCGACCATGGCTAAAGTTGCGATGCCACCGATGCGAAAATATGGCTATGCTGATTCTTTAGCGACGGCATCAATTGCTGCTGGCGGCACGTTAGGCATTTTAATTCCGCCAAGTGTTATCCTAGTTATCTACGGACTACTCACTGAAACCAGTATACGTGAGCTATTCGCTGCAGGCTTTATACCCGGTATGCTAGGCATATTGCTCTATTTAGTGGCAGTGCGTTATGTGGTTTGGCGCAAGCCTGAAGATGGCCCTTGTGGCGAGAAATTCACTTGGAGTGAGCGTTTAGAAGCCTTAAAAGGCGTGTGGGGCGTGCTGATTTTATTCTCTGTCGTCATGGGCGGTATTTACTTAGGTGTCTTCACCCCTACAGAAGCGGCTGGTATTGGCGCAGGTGGTGCATTCATTATCGCACTAGCACGTAAATCACTTACTTTGGGTAAACTTTTTGATGTATTAACTGACACTGCTCGCACCAGCGCAATGTTATTTTCAATCTTAATCGGCGCGCTTATTTTTTCCAATTTCATTAATCGCGCAGGCTTACCAGATGAACTACTTAACTTTGTAACCAATTTAGATGTCGCTCCACTGACCGTCATTTTCGTTATTTTAGGCATTTATCTCATTCTTGGAATGGTATTTGAAAGCTTATCCATGCTGTTGTTAACCGTGCCAATTTTTTTTCCATTGGTGCAAAGCTTAGGTTTCGACATGGTTTGGTTTGGTATCGTAGTAGTCGTGGTAACAGAGATAAGCTTGATCACGCCACCGGTGGGTATGAATGTGTTTGTGCTCAGTGCAGTACTCAAAGATGTGCCAGCTAGTACCATATTCAAAGGGGTTACACCTTTTTGGTGCGCTGATATTATTCGATTATTATTGGTTACTTTAATCGTACCTATTTCAATATTTTTACCAGAACTGCTCTATAGGTAATGCTAATAGATAGTATTAAGAGGAAGTGCGGTTTAACTTTAATGTAGCTATATGTAATTATATAAGCATTTAAGGTGATCGCACTTTATTCACTTTTCATCTGCTTGATACTGGCAATTATAGTGTTACTCATTTAACAGCCCTCTCCTCAAACAGCCGCTGCTATTTAAATAGCACTTATCTCAATAACAATCACTGCGCAATAATTCCACTTTACAATCACTTATCATATAAATCTAAGTCTCTTTATATTGATTATATGCATAATTTATGTAACTTTAGACTGCAAGTCGAGAGCAATTAAAGAGCATGTAAATATTTGCATGCTCTTGCGTACTAAGTTATTAAAAGGTTTACCATGGATATTCTTACTTCAATGCGCGTTTATGTTTGCGTCGTCAAACTTAAAAGTTTTTCTTTAGCTGCCATTGAATTAAATATTTCTAGCTCCTCTGTTAGCAAGCAAGTTTCGCAATTAGAAAAACATTTAGCCGCTAAGCTACTGCAGCGTACTACACGTCGCCTTTTTGTGACTGAAGTGGGTGAAGTTTATTATCAAAAGTGCCTCACTATTTTAGCTCAGCTAGATGAAGCAGAAAATTTAGTTTCTACTCTACAATCAAGCACTAGCGGTAATTTAAAGATCACCTGCAATATGACTTTTGGCCAATTACAGCTATCTAAAGCTATTCCATTGTTTATGAAAAAATACCCTGATGTCACGGTTGATGTAACTTTAGATGACAGGCCCCCTGATTTAATGCGCGATGGTTTTGATTTGGCAATACGCATTAGCGATCCACAGTTACCTAACTCCAGTTTAATCGCCAGAGAGATATCCAAACTATCACTGTTTGTTTGTGCGACTAAGGATTATTTAGCAAAGCATGGCACCCCTAAACAAGTAACAGATCTAGCTAACCACAATTGTTTGGTTTTTATACATTCTGTCAATACAGATACCTGGACATTAAAACACGATGCACAAAGTGTCACCGTTAAAGTTGCGGGAGATTTACGCGCAAATAATAGCTTAATTATACGCGCGTCTGCATTACAAGATCGCGGCATTGCTAATTTGGCAGGTTTTGTCATTGAAGATTATGCTAAATCAGGCGAACTAGTGCGAGTATTTCCAGAGCATCAACCAGAGCAACTATCAGTATTTGCAGTTTACCCTGAGCGTAAATTCACTCCGCTAAAAGTTAGCTTATTTATTGATTTCCTACAAACTTGGCTCAATGAAAACCATGAAGCCAACCCTTGGAGTTAAAAGTAATTTTGGCTGTACAGATAACTTGATACCCCTTGCCCTAGAACTGATGGTGGCCGCGCAAGCTCGCCAGCAAAATTTCTAAAAACGCCACTCATTAATTACGCTTTAAACAAAGCGCTACAAGGATATTTATGATTTTATATGATTACTGTCGATCTTCAGCAGCCTATAGAGTAAGAATTGCACTCAACTTAAAAGCGCTAGCTTATCAACAGCAATCCGTTAACTTATTAGAATCTGCACATACAGGTACTGAGCATCAAGCACGTAACACACAAAAATTAGTGCCGGTATTAGCTGATAATGGCACTGAATTAAGTCAATCAATGGCGATTTGTGAATACCTGGACGAAGCGTACCCACAAAGCTTTCAGTTAGTAACAGGCAATAGTGTTGAACGCGCCAAAATCCGAGCTTTTGCACAAGCCATTGCCTGTGAAGTACATCCGGTAAATAACCTACGAGTGCTTAAGTATTTAGTCGCAGAACTACAAGTGAGTGAAGAGCAAAAATTAGCCTGGTACCAATACTGGGTGAATACCACTTTTAGTGCATTAGAAGAGCAATTGAGCAACAAAGCTGAGCAACATCGTTTTGCCTGCTCTGATACGCCAAGCTTAGCGGATGTGTGTTTAATTCCGCAGATATTCAACGCAAAGCGTTTTAACGTTGATATGCAAGCTTACCCATTGCTAATGGCAATAGATGTTGAATGTCAAAAAATGACTGCCTTTAGCGATGCACACCCAACCAAACAGCCAGATTCTTAATCGCTAGAGATCTTTCAGTCATTGGAAAAAATAAAGTTAGCATTGTAACTGCAGGCTTAACTTTTGGGTTAGCTGCAATAACTGCTCGCACTCTTTTTGCGTCAAGCCTGCTAGCATTTTTTGCCCTTGGTGCTTCACCAAAGGCATTATCTCTAAATACATCTGATGACCATATTCACTGAGCTGCAATAGGCTCTCTCTTCTATCGCTACTATTCACTTGCTGCTCAATAGCGCCAGATGATGTCAATTTACCGATAGCTCTGCTTACCTGCATTTTATCTAGCTGGGTAAATTGGCAGACCCCTTTTGCCGAGATTACCTGATGCTGGCCTACTGTTGCCAATACCCGCCATTCAAACTTGGTTAGGCCGTATTCCTCGTGATATATCACGGCAATATAATCACTCACCTGCCCTGCTAAGATGGAGAATTGATAAGGAAAAAAGTTGTGTAAATCTAATACCGGCGGTTCGTTATTCATGATGAAATCAACTCAAAATTTTTGATACAAAAGCGCTAACTGAAAATAAGCAGATATAAGTTACTCATGCATAGATAAGTAAGGGTGAATTTATAAAGGCGCCTTCAAGCGATGTTTAATAATATAACATGGCGTTATTGACTTTAGTAACAAATGATACTATTATTTTTTGAATAATAGTAACAAATGTTACAACTAAAGAAGAGGTCGCTATGATAAATATAAAACAAATGCACCATGTAGCTTATCGTTGCAATGATGCAAAAGAAACCGTGCAATGGTACCAGCATCATTTAAATATGGATTTGTTAGTAGCTATTTCTGAAGATAAAGTACCGTCTACCAAAGAGCCTGACCCATACATGCATATCTTTTTAGATGCTGGCATGGGTAATATTTTAGCGTTTTTTGAACTACCTACTAAACCTAAAATGGGCCGTGATCTAAACACCCCTGTTTGGGTGCAGCACATTGCTTTTGAACTTGAAAACCGCGATGCGTTAATTGCGGCCAAAGAAGAGTTAGAAGCAAAAGGCGTAGATGTGTTAGGCATCACCAGCCATGGCATTATCTACTCAATTTACTTTTTTGATCCTAACGGTCATCGATTAGAGCTTACTTATCGCAGCGGGACTGATGAACAAATGCAACAACTTCGCAATGTTGCCCCTGCTATGATCGAAGAATGGTCAATCACCAAAAAAGCGCCGCAACATGCAGCATGGCTACACGAAGATGAATTTTCTGAGAAATGAGACCCAATATGTCATTGATAAATAATACGCACAACACTGCATTAACCAGCTGGGTCGTTTCAGCGAACAGTGAAAATACTGATTTTCCGATTCAAAACTTACCTTTTGCTATTTTTCGTCGCAGCAACAGTGATGAAGCCTTTCGCGGTGGTGTTGCCATCGGCGATCAAATCATTGACTTAGCCGCACTTGCTGAGCTGGCACTCTTTGAAGGTGTAGCGCAAGAAGCACTGTTAATGTGTAGTAAATCGCAACTCAACGATTTTATGGCGATGGATCACACTGCTTGGTCAGCTTTAAGAGCTGCATTGTCTAGTGCACTAACCACTGACTGTGCACTAGAGAGCAAAGTACAACCAATACTCATCGCACAAGACCAAGTGGAATATGACCTTCCCTGCCGTATTGGCGATTACACTGATTTTTACACATCCATTAACCATGCAACGACTATCGGCTCAATATTCAGACCTGACAACCCATTGCTACCTAATTATAAGTGGCTACCTATTGGTTACCATGGTCGCTCTTCATCGATTACGGTTTCAGGTGAAGACTTTCATCGCCCCTGCGGACAAACTAAGCCACCAACCGCAGATGAGCCAACATTAGGGCCCTGTAAGCGCCTTGATTACGAAATGGAAGTGGGCATCTATATCGGTTCTGGTAATGACATGGGCAGCCCTATTGCGATTGATGAAGCCGATCAACACGTATTTGGTATGTGCTTGTTTAATGACTGGTCAGCTCGAGACATTCAAGGCTGGGAATACCAGCCATTAGGCCCTTTCTTGGCGAAGAACTTTGCCTCTACAGTTTCTCCTTGGATCATCACTAATGAAGCGCTAGCACCCTTTCGTGAAGCTTGGAGCCGCGATGCCGCTGACCCGCAACCATTAGCTTATTTAGATAGCGAAAAGAACAGCACCATCGGTGCTTACGACATCCAATTAGAAGTGACACTGCAAACCGCTAAAATGCGCGCTGACAAGAACGCAGGTCAAAAAATCACTCGTACTAGCTTTAACCACTCTTACTGGACAGTGGCACAAATGGTTGCACATCACACCGTCAATGGCTGTAACTTGCAACCGGGCGATTTTTTCGGCAGTGGTACACAATCAGGCCCTAGCTTAGATGAAGTGGGTTCAATGATGGAGCTTTCACAAGCTGGCAAAAACAGCTTCGCTTTAGAAAATGGCGAGTCTCGGGTTTTCCTAGAAGATGGTGATGCAGTGATTATGAGCGGCTTTTGTGAAGCCAAATATGCCACTCGCATTGGTTTTGGTGAAGTGAAAGCAACGATACTACCTGCAAAAATATAAGCAGTTTTCAAGCTGCGTTTAGTTGACCTAAACGCAGTATTATTTATTAATAATTACCTGCTCACATCAATCGAATCTTTTGATGTTCTTCAACATTTCAGCTGCATTCCAGCGCGTTATATTCTCACTAAAGAACTGTAAGTAACGCCGCTCAAACCCATGCACACCATCTGCCATATGGGGAGAGATCATCAAGTTTTCAAGCTGCCATAGTGGACTATCACTCGGTAGTGGTTCCTGTGCAAACACATCAAAAAATGCGGCTTTAAGCAATCCATCTTTAAGCACCACCTGCAGCGCATCTTCATCAACTATTCCACCTCTTGCAGTATTGATCAAACAAGCGCCTTGTTTCATCACTGCTAAAACATCATAGCCAAAGCTTCCTGCGGTTTGCTCATTAAGCGGTAAATGAATAGAGACGAAATCAGCTAGGGGTAGCGCCTCTAATAACTGATCTTCACCATACAATTGGTCAACATTGCGATAACTTTTTGCCGAGCGCCTAGTGGCGATTACCCGCATGCCTAGCGCTTTAGCATTATCAGCCACACGTTCACCCACAGCCCCTAAGCCAACGATCAATATAGTTTGTTCACATAGCGGTTTAAACTCATGCTGCTGCCAGCTGTTTTTACTTTGTTGCTGCAAATAAAGCGGCAAGTTATTATTCATCGCAAGCATAGCACCTAACACTGTTTCTGCTAAAAAGCGTGCTAGCACCCCTGCGCCATTGGACATTAAGGCATTACCATTACTCCAAGGTAGCATTTTATCGATGCCAGAACCGCCGACATGAAACCACTTTACCGATGGATACAAACCTGCTTCACGTAATGTATGCGCAGGCAAATCTTGATGACTGATAGAGAAAACAGCTTGGGGGTTTATTGTATTTAACAACACTTTTGTCTGAGCTGTATCTTGCGCATAATGAAAGTTAATCTGTGGATGCTCAGACTCTAAAACACCGTGTAGTTCCTGCACAAAGGCGTGCAATATAAGAATGTCTTTTAGCGGGTTTTGTAATTGTATATCTCGCACATTTGAATGATCAATTTGCATGATTTTCCTTATAAATTGTTATTGTTATCGCATCAAAGCTAGCCAACAGAGTACCATGCGACAAACTATTATTACTGAACAGTCATTCTATGCTAACACTTGAATTTTTAACGATAAGCCTTATCTATGCTATAAGGTTATAGCAATCACTTCTTTTCAATCTAGTTTTTCAAGATAAGGCCTCTGCATAACAAATGCAAGTGTTGATAAAACAAGGACTAATTTGCAAGAAAGCGAAGTCAGTGTGCCCCTTTTCTTGGGCATTTGGCAGGTTCTTGACCTTGTATTATTAAGTGCTGTTATTATGTTCTTTGGGTAATAAGTTATGTTGGGATTGCAAGATACTCATTAAACAGCAAACCTACAAAGAAGCACTGTTATTCAATAGCTTACATTTTAGTGTAAGGTTCAAACCAAATGTAAAGAGTGCCATTTGCTTTGAGAAAAAAGAGAAAATACATTCATAAATTCGCACGACCACATTAAAGGAAACATTATGACTGAGCAATATGTACCACCTAAGGTTTGGGTAAATGATGTAGATGGTGAAAACCAATGGGCTAGTATTAATAGCGATAAATCTGGAGCAAGGTACGAACAAGATTTACCAAAAGGCGAACATGCGTTGCAGCTCCATTCACTAGGCACACCAAACGGCCAAAAAGTGACAATTATGCTAGAAGAGCTTTTAGCGCTTGGCATTAAAGATGCAGAATACGATGCGTACCTAATTAACATTGGTGGATCTGAGCAATTTTCTTCAGGCTTTGTTGATATTAACCCAAATTCAAAAATCCCCGCGTTAGTTGATAAATCAGGTGATGAAGCAGTTAATGTATTTGAATCAGCTTCGATATTAGTACATTTGGCAGAAAAATTTGGGCACTTCTTGCCAAGTAATAGTGCAAATAGAACACAGGCTTTTAATTGGTTATTTTGGGCGCAAGGTTCAGCACCATACCTAGGAGGTGGCTTCGGTCATTTCTATGCTTACGCCGATGAGAAACAAGAATATCCTATCAATCGCTTTGCGATGGAAACTAAACGTCAATTAGATGTATTAGATAAACAACTCGCTGAAAATACTTATATCGCTGGTGAAGAATATAGTATCGCTGATATGGCGATATGGCCTTGGTATGGCTGCTTAGTGCTAGGGAAATTATATAACGCTGCTGAGTTTCTACAGGTAGATACCTATACTAATATTACTCGTTGGGCAAAATTGATTCAATCCCGTGAAGCTGTGCAACGTGGCATCATCGTAAATAAATCTTGGGGTGAAGAGTGGGAACAGCTGCCAGAGCGTCACTCTGCGAGTGACATAGATAAAGTTCTCAACCTACGTCCATAGTCTTAATATTGATCAAGCGCACTATCGTTAGTGCGCGAAACTCTCTGCTTAAGAATTCTGCAGAAATTCGAGCATCCACGCCTGCCCTGCTAGCTAGGCAGTCATGCCATAGTAATTTCGCTTGAGATTGTATTTACAACGTTAAGAAAACGCTACCTCCCTAAAAACACCAACGGTTGCACCGCATAATTCGCTACTTTATAGTCAGTTCAATATTAATTTAATAAAAGGTATCTCGACTAGGGATCACCTTAGTAAACAAAACATGCAACAACTACTGTTTAATTCATTAGCGCAGACAGATGATTTTTTTGGCATAGTTAACGCTGACGATCGTATCATTTATTGCAATCAAAGCCTGGCGAGTATGCCAAATCAATCCGTTACTCGGCTGCTTCATCAATCTTTTTCACAGATAATTAAGCACTGTCATCACCATAAAACTGGGTTAATTATAGAAACTGATGAACTTAAATAATAGATCAAAAAAATCCCCGCTAGAGCGAGGATTATTTGAGAGCCTAGTTTATATTAGGCCATTATTACAAATGCTGAATACGATTCAAACCTGCAATGGCAGCCACTCGATAAGCCTCAGCCATTGTTGGGTAGTTGAAAGTAGTATTCACGAAATAGTTTAAAGTATTTCCTTCACCTTTTTGGCCCATAATAGCCTGCCCAATGTGGATGATTTCTGAAGCTTGGTCGCCAAAACAATGCAAACCTAAAATCTTTAAAGATTCTGGATCAAACAAGATTTTTAACATGCCTACTGGCTGGCTGGTAATTTGCGCTCTTGCGGTATCCTTAAAAAAAGCTTGCCCTACTTCATATGGCACGCACTCAGCAGTTAACTCTTCTTCAGTTTTCCCAAGTGAGCTAATTTCAGGAATAGTATAAATCCCGGTAGGTACTTCGTCTATAAAGCGGAAATCAACATTACCGATAATATCAGAAGCGGTAGAACGTCCTTGGTCAATGGCAGCAGACGCCAAACTTGGCCAACCGATAACATCACCGACTGCTGAAATACCGTCAACTGAAGTACGATATCTATCATCTATTTCAAGTTGCCCACGGCTGTTTGCTGAAAGGCCTGCGTTTTCTAAATTAAGTGCTGCTGTGTTACCCGTTCGCCCGTTACACCAAAGAAAGGCATCAGCACGAATTTTCTTTCCTGATTTAAGGCATAAAGTGATGCCTCTTTCATCGCCTGTGATACTAGCATAATCTTCATTGTGGCGAATTTTAACGGCTGTGTTACGTAAGTGATAACTTAAAGCATCAGATATTTCACCATCAAGGAAAGACAGTAAGCGACCTCGAGTGTCAATAAGGTCAACTTTCACACCTAAGCCACTAAAGATAGAAGCATACTCACAACCGATAACACCCGCACCAAAGATAACAATAGTACGTGGAGTATGGTTCAGCTTAAGAATAGTATCAGAGTTATAAATACGTTCATGGGTGAAATCAATGTCCGGCGGGCAGTAAGGGCTAGAACCGGTAGCGATAACAATATTTTCAGCTCTAAGAGTTTCATCGCCTTTAATAGTGCCTTTTACCAGTAATGTTTTAGCATCTTTAAATTCTGCTTTACCAAAAAACACATCTACGCGGTTTCTGGCATAAAAGTTGGTGCGCAACATGACTTGATTCGCCATGACTTTTTCCGCACGTTCTAATACTTTTTGAAACGAGAACCAACGTGGCTCACCGATTTCACGGAACATTGGGTTGGTATTAAATTCGACAATTTGCTTTACAGAATGGCGTAGCGCCTTGGAAGGGATCGTACCTTTGTGAGTACAGTTACCACCCACTGCTTGTTGCTCTTCAATAATGGCAACTTTTTTACCATGCTTGGCAGCGTTCATCGCTGCACCTTCGCCAGCAGGACCCGATCCAATCACTACTACATCATAATCATATTCAGCCATTCACAACCCCTTTTAAGCACTTACAAAGCACTTTTTTTATATATTTTAAGCTAATTTATTGGTAAACCAGTATAGGAGAGTTAACACCGCGTAAGCTAGTGGCAACCACTCAATTTACGATTTAATTTCGTAACCTAAATCTGTTTGCTTTGACTCAAGCGCCACACGAGCAACTCTCTCATTTTCATCTTCACAAATTTGCTTATCACCCGCACAAATATCACAAGCGGTATCCATACCTAATGCCGCCATACCCCCGCAAGATCCTGCAATAGGCTTCCCGCCCAAAAGTACGCCTACTGACATAGCGACTACCACCGATAATAACACGACAAATACGACTAGAAATGTTCCCATAACAACCTCTTTAGATGTAACGGTAAGTGTGCGCCGTCACTTAATTTAAAATTCTTTACTTAGCCTTTTACCAGTAAATATATAGCTAAACTTACGGTTAAATTTACAACTGCATTATGTAACTTTTATAACCCGTTTATTTAACTTTTATCGCTCATTTTTTTGACTCTTAGCACTCATTTATTTAACTACGCGTTTAGCAAAACCAGCTGTCATCGTCTCGATAAAGCCTTGCTTACTTTTGCTAATAAAAAAAGCTTCGATGGCGTTGTCTTTAGCGTATTGGAAAGACTTTTCTAAACCCATCGCTAAAAAAGCGGTTGCCAATGCATCTGCCAGTGCGCAGTTATCTGCTAAAACGGTCACTGATGCTAAATTGTGCGCAATTGGGCGCCCTGTTTTAGTATCTATTATATGGGAGTATCTCACTCCATCTTCTTCAAAATAGATACGATAGTCGCCAGATGTTGCGACCGCCAGATCATTTACAGTGACAATGCGTTGAATAACACGCCCAGCAGTTGGGCTTTCAACAGCGATACGCCAAGGCTCATCATTAGGCTTACTACCCTTAGTGATTAGCTCGCCTCCAATTTCAACCAAATAAGCAGAGTAACCTAAATCATTGATTAGTTTAGCGACTTGATCAACCCCATACCCTTTGGCTATTGAGGATAAATCAATATAAAGGTCTGCGGTTTTTTTGATGCGATTATCACCCAAAAGTTCAAGGTATTGATAACCGACACGCTGACGCACACTTTCTATTTGTGCGTCAGTCGGTGCTTTGATAACCCTTTTATCAGGCCCAAAACCCCATAAATTAATTAGCGGTCCTACCGTGACATCGTATGCACCGGCCGAGCTTTCACTGATTTGTTTTGCTTTAACTAAAAGCTCATACAAAGGCGCAGATACTTGCTGCTCACTACCTTTAGGCATTTGGTTAAAAAGTGATAGTTCTGAATCTTTGATATAAGTAGACATTGCTTGATTGATAACAACTAACAGTTCATCTACTTGCTTTTTAACTTGCTGAATTTGCGCGGGCGTTTCTGAGTCTTTAGCTATCCATTTAACATGATAACTAGTACCCATTGTGCCGCCTTCAATAGTTTGCACTACATCACTTGCTTGAGCGCTTACTGATCCAAGGATTACTACAAAAACGGCCAGCAGTATAACTGCTAGCCGTTGAGAGGTGCGGATGAACGCACCTGATAGAAATTTAAACATCGTGTTTAACCATCTGTTAACAAGACTTCTATCTTAGCCGCCGAAATCATCCAACAGGATGTTTTCTGGCTCTACACCAAGATCTTCAAGCAACTTAATTACCGCTGCATTCATCATTGGTGGTCCACACATGTAGTATTCACAATCTTCTGGCGCTTCATGATCGCGCAAGTAGTTTTCGAACAATACATTGTGAATGAAACCTGTCATCCCATCCCAGTTATCTTCTGGTTGTGGATCAGATAGTGCTAAGTGCCAAGCAAAGTTCTCGTTCTCTGCCGCTAGCTGATCATACTCTTCAGAGTAGAAAGCTTCACGTAGTGAACGTGCACCGTACCAGAAAGAAATCTTACGCGTAGAATTAAGACGCTTAAGCTGATCAAAGATGTGCGAACGCATTGGCGCCATACCAGCACCACCACCAACAAAGACCATTTCTGCATCAGTATCTTTAGCGAAAAACTCGCCAAACGGACCGTATACATCAATCTTATCACCCGGCTTTAGATTAAATACAAACGAAGACATAATCCCCGGTGGTATTCCCTGGCTGCCAGGAGGCGGAGAAGCGATACGGATATTGAATTTAACAATACCTTTCTCACCTGGATAGTTCGCCATAGAGTAAGCACGAATCGTTGGCTCTGTAACCGTTGAAACGTTATTCCATACGTTAAACTTGTCCCAATCACCGCGATACTCTTCTTCAATATCAAAGGTCTTGTAGTCAACTGTATGTGCTGGGCACTCAAGCTGTACATAACCACCAGCACGGAAGTTAACATCTTCTCCGTCGGGGATACGTAACGTTAACTCTTTAATGAAAGTTGCAACGTTCGGGTTAGATTCAACCGTACAAGTCCACTTCTTAACACCGAAGATTTCTTCTTCAAGATCAAGTTCCATGTCTTCTTTGACAGCAACTTGACACGCTAGACGCCAGCCTTCTTTCGCTTCACGCATGGTAAAATGTGATTCTTCAGTTGGCAGCATAGAACCGCCTCCTGATACAACCTGACACTTACACTGCGCACAAGTACCACCACCACCACAAGCTGATGGAATGAAAACACCCATTTCAGCTAGTGTTTGCAATAGTTTTCCGCCCGCTGGAACGGTAACTTTTTTATCGGGGTCATTATTGATGTTAATCGATATATCACCCGAACTTACTAGTTTAGAACGCGCCGCCAAAATTACCGCGACCAGTGCAAGCACTACCACGGTAAACATGACAACACCGAGAATTATTTCAGCATTCATGGGCTTAATATTCCTTTGTTAATTATCATGTATTAAAGCTGCACGCCTGAGAAAGACATAAATCCAAGTGCCATAAGACCTACTGAAACAAAGGTAATACCTAAGCCTTGTAGACCTGCTGGAACGTCCGAGTATTTAAGTTTTTCACGAATACCTGCAAGTGTTGCAATAGCAAGTGCCCATCCAAGACCAGCACCAACACCGTACACAACTGATTCACCAAAGTTATAGTCACGTTCAACCATAAATAGTGCTGCACCCATAATGGCACAGTTAACAGTGATCAACGGTAGAAAAACTCCTAAGGCGTTATAAAGCGCTGGAAAGAATTTATCTAATACCATTTCTAAGATTTGCACAATTGCTGCGATTACACCAATATATGAAATATAACCTAAGAAGCTAAGATCAACGTCCGGGTAACCTGCCCAAGCAAGCGCTCCTTCTTTTAGTAATAGATTGAACAACAAGTTGTTCACAGGCGTTGTAATTGCAAGTACTACAATTACTGCCACACCTAAACCAATCGCTGTCTGTACCTTTTTAGATATTGCTAAGAAAGTACACATCCCCAAGAAAAAGGAAAGTGCCATGTTTTCAACGAAAACGGCTTTAACAAACAGACTAATATACTGTTCCATTATATCGCCTCCTTCTTAGAATTTTTGCAAATAACAAAATCGGGCTTTTCGACTTGGCTAGTATCAAAGGATCGAATGATCCAAATCATCATACCAATAATGAAGAAAGCACTGGGTGGCAACAGTAATAAACCATTGCTCATGTACCAGCCATCATTAGTGACAAGCGGTAAGATTTCGATACCAAACAAACTACCTGATCCAAATAGTTCACGAATAAAGCCAACAAACATTAATACCGCGCCATAACCTAAACCATTACCAATACCATCTAAGAATGATGGGATCGGCTCGTTCTTCATCGCGAATGCTTCTGCGCGACCCATAACGATACAGTTAGTAATGATTAGACCAACAAACACCGATAACTGCTTTGAAGTATCATAAGCAACCGCTTTGAGTATTTGGTCAACAACGATTACCAATGATGCAATAATAGTCATTTGGCAAATAATGCGAATAGAGCTCGGCATATGATTACGTATCATTGATACGAACATACTTGAGAACGCTGTTACTACCATTACTGCCAAGGTCATAACCAAAGCTGTTTTAAGGTTTGACGTTACCGCTAAAGCTGAACAAACACCCAATATTTGCAATGCAATTGGGTTATTTGAAATGATAGGCTTAACGATCATATCTCTAGTTTCAGACATCGTTTAACTCTCCCCTGCTTTTAGATTGGTTAAGTAGGTCGCAAAACCATTAGAACCCATCCAGAACTGCACTAATCTAGTTACACCGTTACTGGTTAAAGTTGCACCAGAAAGCGCATCAATTTTAAACTCAGATCCAGCAGCGCCAGGCACTACAACAGTTTTGACTAAACCAATCTTAGGTTCCATAGAACCCGGTGCATAAATTTTCTTACCCGGCCAAAGTGCTTTCCACTTAGGGTTATCAACTTCACCTCCAAGACCCGGAGTCTCGGCATGTGAGTAGAAACCAAAACCTACTACAGTATTCAAGTCATTTTCTAATGCCAAGAAACCGTACAAAGTTGACCACAAACCATAACCGTGTACTGGCAAAATCACCTTATCAAGCTGATCTGCTTCATTAACTAAGTACACAGGCATAACATCTGCCGTACGCTTAATAGATGCAATATCTTGTTCACGTGTTAATGCAGTTGAAAGCTCAGGATCTTTGGATGCACGTTTTGCATCTTTATAGCCTGCTGGTTTTTCTACGTATTTACCGGTTTTCAGGTTAACGTATTTAGTGACTATCTTTTCGGCGAATAACTTATGTACATCCTGCCCTTGATAGTCAATTTTAGCGGCTGCCAAAATATTACTCTGTCTATCCAACTCTTTGTTGGCGATTTGCTGCGGTTTCAAAAGCACTGCTGCTGCTGAAACGATGACCGAGCAAACTACACATAGCAATACAGTTACAGTAACTGTTCTACCTATCGTATCGTTATTAGCTGCCATGACGTAATAACCTCCGCTTAATATTTGCTTGAACTACGAAGTTATCAATTAGCGGTGCAAATAGATTACCGAATAGGATTGCTAGCATCATTCCCTCTGGGAACGCTGGGTTAACAACACGAATCAATACCACCATTACTCCAATAAGAGCACCAAAGTACCATTTACCAGTATCTGTCATAGAAGCTGAGATAGGATCTGTGGCCATAAAGAACAAGCCAAAAGCAAAACCACCTAAAACAAAGTGCCAGTAGAAAGGCATCGAGAACATTGGGTTAGTGTCAGAGCCAATCATATTGAAGATGACACTCATAACCACCATGCCAGCGATAACACCTGCAACAATACGCCATGCGGCTATTCTCATCGCAACGAGTAATCCACCACCTAACAATATAGCCAGTGTCGATACTTCACCAACAGAGCCTGGAATAGTACCGATAAAGGCGTCCATCCAAGTAATGTTCTGTGCTATAACAGCGTCTAAGCCACCCGTAGCTGCTAGTCCTAATGGAGTTGCACCTGTGAAGCCATCAACGGCTGTCCAAACTGCATCACCTGACATTTGTGCAGGATAAGCAAAGAACAAGAAAGCACGACCGGTAAGCGCTGGGTTAAGGAAGTTTTTACCTGTACCACCAAACACTTCTTTACCAATAACAACACCAAAGCTGATACCTAAGGCAACTTGCCATAATGGGGTATCTGGCGGTAATGTTAGTGCGAACAAAATAGATGTAACGAAGAAACCTTCGTTGACTTCGTGTCCACGCTTCATGGCAAACAATACTTCCCAGAATCCACCAACAATAAATGTTGTTGCATAAATAGGTAGCCAGAAAATAGCACCGTAAGCAAGGTTATCCCAAATGCTGTTGACATCAAAACTTGTCAACGCACCGGCTAATGCACCACGCCAACCTGCTACTTCAGATACGCCAAGCACATCTAATGCTGTGTTTGCTTGTAAACCTAAGTTGTACATACCAAAGAACATGGCTGGGAAAGTACATGCCCAAACCAAGATCATCATGCGCTTTAAGTCAATACCATCACGTACGTGAGATGCTGCTTTAGTCACCTGACCTGGTGTGTAGAAAATAGTATCTGCAGCTTCGAAAAGCGCGTACCAATTTTCGTATTTGCCACCTTTGTGAAAATGTGGCTCCATTTTATCAAGAATATTTCTCAAACTCATGACATTAAGCCTCTCTCTCGATGCGTGTTAAATTATCGCGAAGAATTGGGCCATATTCGTACTTACCTGGGCAGGCAAAAGTACAAAGAGCTAAATCTTCTTCATCGAGTTCAAGAGCACCTAATTCCATAGCACTGACAATATCACCCGTTACAATGGCACGAAGTAATTGTGTCGGTAAAATATCTAAAGGTACTAATTTTTCAAACTGACCCACGGGTAACATCGCTCTTTCAGAGCCATTAGTGGTTGTTGTAAAATTAAACTTTTTAGCTTTATTTAGCGCTGAAGTGAAAACGTTAAGTACGGAGAATTGATTGGCGCCAGGCACTGCCCAACCCATGAATTCACGCTTATCACCTTGTTTAAGCACCGTTACTTGGTTGGCATAACGCCCTAAGTAATCAAGTGCGCCTGTTGCTGTGCGTCCATTCCAAACCGATCCGGAAATAACACGATTACCCGCAACATCTGCAATACCGGCGATCAAATCGCTGATTTTGGCACCCGCTCTGGTTTTAACCAGCTTAGGACTATCAACAACAGGCCCTGCTATCGAGATAAAGCGTTCAACCGATAACTTGCCTTCAGTGAACAATTTACCAATAGCAACCACATCTTGATAACCGACCGTCCAAACGATGTGTTTACGTGAAACAGGATCTAAATAATTGATATGTGTACCTGCGTTACCCGCAGGGTGCATACCAGAAAATTCTTCTACTGTTACGCCATCGGCCGCTGGAATGTCAGCACCACTAGCTTTACATAGAAAAACTTTACCTGTTGTCATTTTAGTAAGGATACTAAGACCATTACTAAAATCTGCACTATTTTGTGCAATCACCAGCGCTGGATCAGCGGCTAATGGATTAGTATCAATCGCTGTTACAAAAATTGACTTAGCACTTGTTCCACTAGCAGGTACTTTAGAAAAAGGGCGGGTACGCAAAGCGCTCCACAATCCTGATGCCTGTAACTGCGCTGCTATTTTTTGCGAAGTTAACTGCGCTAAGTCACCAACAGAGTATTTATCAAACTCTACTGATTCTTCAGTTTCATCAACTTCAATTACGACAGAGAGCAACGCACGTCGCTCTCCTCGGTTAATCTCTTTTACAGTACCAGCGGCTGGTGCTGTAAAATGGACACCTTCTGTTTTCTTGTCAGAAAAGATCACTTGACCGAGTTTAACTCGGTCCCCCACCTTGACGGCCATCGTTGGTTTACAACCAACGTAGTCAGGGCCACTCACGGCGACCGAACGCACTTGCGAAGACACAGAAATTTCCTGTGCCGCAGTGCCTAAAATCGGCAGATCTAGACCTTTGTTGATCTTGATCATACACTTCACCCAATCACGATTATAAATTTAGAGAAATTGTTGTTGTGTGCTTGGTTCATAAAAACCTTAAGCACGACGTGTTTATTAATTATACGACAACAAATTTTCCCACCAAAAAACTTGCCGATTATACATGAGCTTAGAGGTTCTATCATAGATGGCTTAGCCAGATAACTGCCAAAAACACAAAAAAAATACTTTATTCACCTAAAACTAACCTTTTTAACAACTAGAATAATTCTTATTATCAACAAAGCTAGCGGCTTTCAACCTAGCTATTTACAGACAACTAAAACAGCTCTTTTTACTAATTTAAGTATCACTACCTTGTGCTAAATTGCAGGCAAAAAAAAGCCTAGTACTCACTAGGCTTTTAATCAATGTCTTAAATCAGCTAAATTACAGCTATAAAACTCCGATTCAGAGTTTAGATCTTAATCTTTTCACGCAGTTTAATATGTAACTCTTTTAACTGCTCTTTACTTACAATACCCGGTGCGTTTGTCAAAGGACAAGCCGCTGTTTGAGTCTTTGGAAAAGCAATCACTTCGCGAATAGACTCAGTTCCACACATCAACATGATAAGACGATCTAAACCGAAAGCTAGCCCGCCGTGCGGTGGCGCGCCATACTTCAATCCGTTAAGCAAGAAGCCGAATTTCTCTTCTGCTTCTTCATCAGAAATACCTAAGCAGCGGAAAACCGCTTTTTGCATTTCACTATCATGAATACGAATAGACCCACCACCAAGCTCACAACCATTGAGCACCATATCGTATGCATCTGATTGTGCTGTCAACGGGCTTGCTTCAAGCTCTTCTACACTACAGCTAGGAGAAGTGAATGGGTGATGAATAGCAGTAATACCACCATCTGATGTCTTTTCAAACATTGGCCAATCAACAACCCAAAGCGGTGCCCATTGACAGGTAAGCATATCTAGATCAACACCTACTTTGTTACGTAACGCACCTAGCGCCTCGTTAACAACGTTGGTTTTATCAGCACCAAAGAACACTAAATCGCCATCTTTTGCACCTAAACGCTCCATGATTTGTAGCGCAACATCTTCACCTAAGAATTTAACGATAGGTGACTGTAATCCTTCAGCGCCTTTAGCAAGATCGTTAACTTTGATCCAAGCTAAACCACGTGCACCGTAAATGCTCACAAACTTAGTGTATTCATCAATTAACTTACGCGTTAGTGAAGCGCCGCCAGGTACTTTAAGTGCAGCAACACGTGAATCAGCATCGTTTGCAGGACCGGCAAATACTTTAAACTCGATGTTTGCCATCAAGTCACCCACGTCAACTAGCTCCATTGGGTTACGTAAATCAGGTTTATCAGAGCCAAAGCGCAACATTGCATCAGCATATGTCATGCGCGGGAATTCGCCTAAATCAACGTTAATCTTTTCCTGGAACAAACCAGTGATCATTTTCTCAGTCACAGCCATGATTTCATCTTGGCTCATGAATGACATCTCTATATCAATCTGGGTGAATTCTGGCTGGCGATCTGCACGTAGATCTTCATCACGAAAACATCTTGCGATTTGATAGTAGCGATCAAATCCAGATACCATTAACAACTGCTTAAACAGCTGTGGAGATTGTGGTAATGCAAAGAAACTGCCTTCATGCGTACGTGATGGCACAATATAATCACGTGCACCTTCTGGAGTAGCACGAGTTAAAATAGGCGTCTCTATATCTAGGAACCCATTTTCATCTAAGTAGTTACGAATATACGAACTAACCTTTGCACGTAAACGCAGTTTTTGCTGCATTTCAGGGCGGCGCAAATCCATGAAGCGATTCTTTAAACGCACTTCTTCACTGACTTGCTGATGATCATCTAATTGGAACGGCGGGGTCTCAGATTTATTGAGAATAACCAGCTCTTTACCTAACACTTCGATTTCGCCGGTACCCATATCTGGATTAACAGTACCTTGAGGGCGATTTCGAACTAAACCTTTAATTTCGATAACAAATTCATTACGCACAGCGTTAGCAATCGCGAAACTAGCTTCTCTATCTGGATCAAATACGACTTGCACTATTCCTTCGCGATCACGTACATCTAAAAATATAACTCCACCGTGATCTCGACGACGGTGAACCCAGCCGACTAGTGTAACTTCTTCATCTACTTGCTGTAATCGCAAGTCACCGCAATAATGGCTGCGCATAATTTATTCCTATTGAAATTGTCTAATAAAAAATATTTAATGTACTGCTAGGTCGTGTGTATATCTAAAAGCTCACTTAACCTAACACTCTTGAAAGCCTGTATTGTGCTCATACTCGCCACGCACCTAAATAAACTCACAGCGTTTAAAGGCTTTTTTATTTAGTGAATAGTTCGTATTTTTTAAACTAATCTGCAGGCTTTTCAGCAGTTTTTGCAGGAGCATTAGTTTTTTCATCAGCACCGGCAAGGTTTTTCTTTTTGCCTGTTTTAAAATCAGTTTCGTACCAGCCACTTCCTGCTAATCTAAAAGCAGGCGCTGACATTTGTTTAGTTACTTGATCGCTATCACAAGCAATACAATTAGGTGCTGGCGCATCACTTTTCATGACTAACTTTTCAAAAAAGTGACCGCATTGTCCGCACGCGTAATCAAAAATAGGCATCGTTGTGTCCAAAATAATCAAAGCGGCGAATTATACCTCAATATTTTGCTTTTGTGTGTGGAAAAACAGATTATTCCTAGATTGATTCAACTACTGATCTTAATTAGCGCTTATTGGCATTACATTCAAACCGTTATAGCGGTCGATAATAAATAACATTGTTCATAATCAAAAGCTTGCTGTATATATTCAACTGACACCTCGCTAAGGTGTGCTCAAGCAATAGGCACAAAACCCAATTTAGCCTCTAATAACAACGCCACTCTTTCTCTAATCGCAACAATTTCCGATGATTCATACGCAATCGCCGACTGCTTACCCCAAATAGGAGCTGGCCATGCTATATCTGCTTCATAGCGAACGACATGATGCACGTGCAATTGCTTCACTACATTGCCAAGTGCTGCAACGTTCATTTTTGTAGCATTGAACCCATCAGCCAACGCTGCACTTAAGTCACATGATTCCACCATCATTTGTGCTCTATCTTCCAACGACAAATGGTACATTTCTGAAACATTTTCCCTGCGTGGAACCAACACAAACCAAGGAAATTGACGATCATTAATCAACAGTAATCTACATAACGGCATTTCGCCTAAAAAAATACTGTCATTTGCTAACTGCGCATCTAACTCAAACCCTAGCTCTAATTCATTCATCACAATCATCCCTATTTATATTAAAAATATTATGACAATTCCCTGCTGCCCTAGCAACGCATTTTTAGCAACCCGATTCTGCCAACGTGATTAAAGTCATGTCATCACGCCAAATTGGCCATCTAAAATTCAGGCTAAATATTTAGGCCCTGCCATAAATAAGAAGCGATAATCGCTGCAGTTTACAAAACAACTTGTTAAAATCAATTAACCTCAATATAAACAAAAGTCTGTTTAGCTAATTTTTACAAAGCACTGAGCGATAGCGCTTTAATAAAACCCACCAAAACACACATTAAAAGATACTTTCTAATTATGAGCTTTGAATTAAAAATATTAAACAGTATTCACCAATTGAAAGCCCAACAATGGAACCAGTTGTGTGGTTTTCATTACCCATTTTTGCGCCATGAATTTTTAAGCGCACTTGAAGACAGCAACTGCACTAGTCTGAAAACGGGCTGGCAGGCGGCGCATGTAACTGTTTACCAGCACTCTAAGCTTATTTGTATAATGCCTATGTATCAGAAAACTAATTCAAACGGTGAGTATGTATTTGATTGGGATTGGGCTAATGCCTACGAGAGCCACCAGCTAGATTATTATCCAAAACTACTCACTGCCATTCCATTTAGCCCTTGTTACGGGCCGCGTATTGCAAGCTGCATCCCCTTAACTGAAATATTGCCTTTTATAGTTGAACAATTAAAAGAGCTATGCGTTGAATTCGGTTTTTCTGGGTGGCATGGATTATTCTTTAGCAGCGCTGATGCTGCTGTTTTAAGCGAACAATCGTTATTAACACGCGAAGGTATTCAGTATCACTGGCAAAATAAAAATTATCTTGATTTTAACCACTATCTGGCAAGTTTTAACTCACGAAAACGCAAAAACATTAATCGTGAACGACGTATCGTAAGTGAACAAAACGTGGAAATACAAGCAATTGAAGGCGCTAATATTTCGCCTAAATTACTCACAGAATTTTATTATTGCTACCATTTAACTTACCTCAAGCGCGGCCGCCAAGGCTATTTAAATCTTGAGTTTTTCCAATTATTATTAGAAAAATTAGCGCAACATATCGTGCTGTTTGTCGCGATTCATAAAGAAAAAACAGTTGCTTGCGCATGGTGCTTTAAAAACACTGACCCACAAGACTCTGTATTATATGGCCGCTATTGGGGATGTTTAGATAATTTCGACAGCTTACATTTCGAAACTTGTTACTATCAAGGCTTAGAATATTGTATAGCCAATAACATTCAACGATTTGATCCAGGCGCACAGGGCGAGCATAAAATTCAGCGCGGCTTTGAGCCCATCACAACTTACTCAAATCACTATATTGCACATCCCCAATTTAGCGATGCTATTGAAGATTTTTTAAAAAGAGAACGCGCTGCGATACAAGAACACAAACAACACCTCACGACACTACTACCCTTTAAACAAGAGCAATCTTAACTCGTTGCAAGATCGCTGCTAATTGATTCCTAGCTTACGTTAGTCGCTTCTATTATTTGTACCGGATTTGCTCTAGGCCTACTTATATTCACTTCATGAGTGTCGGAGTATTCATACTGTGTACGCTCAGCGTTTCTATCAATACTCAAATTCTCAAAATCGAACAATGTACGATCAGACATTTGGCTAGGTGCAATATTTTGCATAGCACCAAAAATACTTTCAATACGCCCAGGGCTTTCTACTTCCCATTCATGTAGCATCGATTTAATATTCTGACGCTGTAAGTTCTCTTGTGAACCACATAAATTACACGGAATTATTGGAAAACCTTTATGCTCAGCATATTCAATAATATCTTTTTCTCGTGCGTAAGCTAATGGGCGTATAACAATATTTCGACCATCATCAGAACGCAACTTAGGCGGCATACCTGCCATTCTGCCACCATGGAACATATTTAAAAACAGTGTTTCAATAATGTCATCTTTGTGGTGACCTAACGCAATTTTGTTAGCGCCAATTTCTTCAGCAAATGAATACAAAGTGCCACGGCGTAATCTAGAGCAAAGACCACAGGTTTTTCTGCCTTCAGGTACTTTACTGCGCACTACTGAATAAGTATCGCGCTCAACAATATAATATTCTATTGCTAGCTTTTCCAAATACTCAGGCAAAATATGCTCTGGAAAACCCGGCTGCTTTTGATCAAGGTTAACGGCGATTAGCTCAAAATCCACTGGCGCATTACGCTGCAAACTCATCAGTAAATCAAGCATCACAAAAGAATCTTTCCCGCCAGACAGACACACCATAATGCGATCTCCCTGCGCTATCATTTTGTAATCAATTACTGCACGACCTACTTCTCGGCGCAACTTGCGCTGAATTTTATTTAGCAGTGCACTATTGCTTTTCGCACTTTCGCCTTTAGCTGTATTTTCTGACTCACAAGTAGCTGGCGCTGGGTTTAATTGCTTCATTTTGCTCTGCTTTTACATGTCTATCGGTTATAAGTTGAAATCTTGGTAACCCGGTGGCTGCCCGATAACAAACTGATCTACTGCGATCTAGTCTATTTGGCAGCCTCTTCGAAATAATACGCTATTTATGAACTGGCTTCGCTAG
>JBALXS010000059.1:0-30134 GCA_036960485.1 Oceanospirillaceae bacterium | reverse complement strand
AATATGTATTGGTGGATAATACGAGTGAGCTAAGCTTTTATGTTTTCGCACAACAAGTTAATTCTTGCTTCAAGGCGCTGCGTTTGGGCGCTTAATAAATCTATATCTTGAATAAAACCATCTACCTCAGGCCTTGCGGGTAAGGTATGAATCTCTTCTTGTAAATACTCTGCAACGTTCTGCTCAAAACTAACTTTAGTTCTATTTAACTGCTGGTTGATGCTCTTTGTAAAGTTGACTAGCTGGTGAGCAAGTAGATCTCCAGTTAGTTGCGAGGTTAACATTTCCCAATCAATATCTGCATTAGAGAGAACGCGTTGCAACTTATTGGCAAGTTGTGTATCACCACTAATTTTCACTCCGTTACCAAAGAACTGGCTGCTTTTGTCTTCGCTGCTAGCTAGTGTGCAAAAATTGTTCAAGCTGCCCTCTAAAATGGTATCAGCTGGGTGCTCGTAATGTTGATGAAGCTGAATACCTTGCGCAAAAGGCAGCAAATAAAAGTGTATAGGGGCATCACTAACGACAAACTCAAACACTTTGCCAGATAACTGAGTAAGTGCGTGGGCCATACCAATATCGCTCTCAATTAATTTATTTATAGTGCTTTCTAAAATGAGGGTGGCGCCAGTGTGTAACATGCTAAATATCCCAAGCGATGATAATAAAGAGAATTACGGTTTAATGCCCGTATGCAGTGCAACCACGCCACCGGTCATGTTCTGGTATTTACAATTAACAAAATCGGCATCTATCATCATCGACTTCAACGTTTCTTGATCGGGATGCATACGTATTGATTCTGCTAAATACTGGTAGCTGTCTCCATCTCCAGCAATCACTTGGCCAAGCTTGGGTAATATGTTGAATGAGTAGAAATCATAAATACCCGAAAGTACAGGGTTCTCTGTTTTAGAGAACTCTAACACCATCAGCTTACCGCCAGGCTTTAATACTCTTTGCATAGAGCGCAGCGCGGCATCTTTATCAGTGACGTTGCGCAAACCAAAGGCAATCGTAATGATATCAAAATAGTTATCGGGAAAAGGTAGGCATTCAGCATTGGCTTGTACAAAATCGATATTTGCAACAGCGCCTTTATCTGTGAGTTTATCGCGACCTACTTTGAGCATAGAATCGTTTATATCAGCCAGTGTTACTTGGCCTTGTGGACCTACTATGCGAGAAAAGCGCAAGGTTAGATCGCCAGTGCCGCCGGCTATATCTAAAATTTTCATGCCATTTCTGGCACCGCTTTGCTCTATGGTTAGTTTCTTCCAAAGACGATGTACCCCTCCTGACATCAAATCATTCATGACGTCATATTTGGCAGCAACTGAGTGAAAAACATCGGCAACACGCTTTACTTTTTCATCTCTTGGAACTTCTTTGTAACCGAAGTCAGTAGTGTTTTTATCTGAATTGCTCATAATGTTGGTCGCTTGAAATAGATTGTTGCAATTGTAGCCTTGATGTTGCTAGATAGGAATCTGTTTTAGCTATTAACTGCGCTTGGATGAGTGGATAAATGATCTAGGTTAATTTTTTTGAAAGCTAAAAAATTGCAGTGATCGAATATCTAAAGGTTGTGCTTTAGCTGCTTTTGAAAATTAGCAGCATTGAATGCATTTATGTATCGTTATTTAAGCTGCTTTGGTTTATTGCTAAAGATTTGTCAATTTTTTCGGACAATCTCAGCATAGTATCTTCCATATGCTCGCGTTGCTCTATTTTGCCTGACAAGAATTCGTTACTGATGTTCAGAGCTGCCATTACTGCTATTCGCTCCATGCCTAGTATTTTGCCACCGGCGCGAATTTCTACCATTTTGCTGTTTAAATGGTTAGCTGAAGCTAATAAATCCGCTTCATTTTCTGCAGGGCAACCCACGACAAATTCTTTGCCTAATAACTTGATAGTAACGTTCTTATTCATGAGTTTTGCTCCAGTGCTTTCAAGCGGCTAATCATTTTTTCAATGTGGCTTTTGGTTCTATCATTCAACTGTACTAACTTGGCTTTTTCCTGCAGAGCTTCCTGTTCAGAAATGACTGCCCGTTGCTCTCTAGCTGTCATGTCTTGCAGGTTTTTATCTAGTGCATTATAACGAGCCATTAGCTGTTGATATTCTGCTCTACGATTTTGCTCTGCTTGATTGGCATTTTCGTTTTGATTTTGTAGTTGCAGGATTTTCTCATCTAAGTGGTCACAATGGACCAGTAACCGCTCGATTTGTATTTCAAGTTGCGCTAGATATGTTTCAGTCATCGGGTATCCCAAAAGCTTTTATTATTCAATTTAGTGCGCTTATTTACATAAAATAGCACTTGTTGTGATTGCGTTGCTTATTTGTTGTGCTATACAAGTGAGCAGCAAATTGAAATTAGTGCATTAGATCAAAGATTTCAATTGTGAATCAAGTATAATGATAAGATGCTGTAATGGAAATATATTGCAGCGGGTTACTTAGATAAAATGCGGATTTAGTTAGTATCTACATCAGTTTCAGGGTTAAACGCAGCTGTTGTAAAAGATACTGAAAGAGATGTAATGATAACAGCCCTTTAGTTTGAATTTTTGAGTGTTTCAAAGATTAATATTTAGCTGTTATCAGATAAAATTAAAGCAACATACGTAATAGACTTTAATTGGCAATCGTAAATATATTTAAATAGATGTCAGTCAACGGCTAGCAAAGGCAAAATGGAAACTTATGAGCAACGACAACCAGATACACATTGAAAAACTTAGCTTTGAAGATGTCGCTAATTTATTAGTGAGTGAAAAAATAACCATGGTCTCTCCAGCTGAGCTACATGGTTTAGTAAGTGGGCAACTTGCTAGCGGTGCCCGTTTAACTAATGAGCTTTGGTTGCAAATGGCCAATGATTTTTTAGATATCGAAAAGTTTTCACAACAATCAAGCCAAGTTGGCTTAGTGGGGCTTTACCAGCAGAGCTTAGAGCAGTTTGAAAGCCTTGATATGAGCCTAGATTTATTATTACCTGACGACGATGACTACGAAGTTAGCCAAAGAGTAGAGTCTCTTGGCTTATGGGTGCAAGGCTTTTTGGCAGGCTTTGGTATGCAAGGGCGCCAAACTGATAAAAGCTTGAGTGTTGACGCTAAAGAAATGTTGCATGATTTAGGCCAAATATCACAAGTGGCCAGTGCTGATTTAGAAGAGTCAGAAGATAGCGAAAGTGACTTTTTTGAACTCGCTGAATATGTGCGTATGGGCGTTGTTTTTATGTTTACTGAGTGTAACAAACGTTCGAATGAAATGTCAGAGCAAGAATCAAACCCAACATTACATTGATTTTTGTGTTTTGAATTTAGAACTTAGAATTTAGTTACTTTAAGCAAGCAATGAAATAAGGAATGAATATGAGTAATAGCATTAGCCAAGTTGAATTTTCACAAAGGCGTCGTACTTTATTGCAACAGCTAGACGACAATAGTGCTGTGCTGATTCAATCGTCACCTATGGTAAATCGCAATAGTGATGTCGATTATTTATTCCGCCAAAACAGTGATTTTTTTTACTTCACTGGGTTCAACGAACCAGACGCCTTATTACTACTCACTAAAAATGGCGATATAATTCAATATCATCTATTTTGCCAGCCGCGCAATCAAGAAATGGAAATTTGGTTCGGTTATCGCAGTGGGGAAGAAGGAGTGCTTGCAAATTACAGCGCTGATTTTGCTTATAGTAACGAAACCTTAGCGCAAAAGGTGCCAGAGTTACTCAATGGTATTGATAGTTTATATTACCATTGGGGTCACAGCGCTTTAAGTGAGAATGTACACACTTGGCTGGCAGATATGCGCCAACGCAGCCGCCAAGGTGTAATCCCGCCTTCTCATATTATTCAGTTGAGCGACATCAGCAACGAAATGCGTTTGTTTAAATCAGCAGGCGAGCAAGAGATGATGCGTATAGCGTCAAAGGTTTCAGCTCAAGCGCATATTAAAGCGATGCAAGTGTGTAAACCTGGTGTCATGGAATACCAACTTGATGCTTATATCCAACATCATTTTGCGATGAATAACTGCCCGCAGGCGGCATACCCTAGTATCGTTGGCGGTGGTGTTAATAGCTGCATTTTACATTACATTAACAATGATAAAAGCTTAGTAGATGGTGATTTAGTACTGATAGATGCCGGTGCTGAATACCAGTATTATGCGGGAGATATAACCCGTACTTTTCCGGTTAATGGCAAGTTTAGTAAAGAGCAAAGCGCACTTTATGACATAGTGCTTAAAGCCAATATTGAATGTATCGAAATGGTAAAACCCGGCGCTCAATGGAATGATATTCACGATCATGCAGTACTGGTTATTACCAGCGGTTTAGTTAAACTTGGATTATTGAATGGACAAGTGGATGAGCTAATTGAGCAAGCTGCTTATCGAGAATATTTCATGCACAAGCTAGGTCACTGGCTTGGGATGGATGTGCACGATGTGGGTAACTATAAAGTAGATGATCAGTGGCGAGTGCTAGCCGCCGGTATGGTTATGACAGTTGAGCCCGGTATTTATGTAGCGGCTGATAATATGGATGTAGATGAGTGCTGGCGTGGCATTGGCATTCGGATAGAAGACGATGTATTAGTGACTTGTGATGGCTGTGAAGTGATGACTAATGATGTACCCAAAACAGTGCTAGAAATCGAAGCTTTGATGGCAAATAATTAGTATTTATTAAGTGTGAAAGTATTTAATAAAAGCCAAAACGATCAAGATATCAGCAATAAGAGATAAGAGAAATGAAAGCGCATTATGATGTTGTAATTATGGGTGCTGGAATGGTGGGATCTAGCCTTGCCATAGCACTGTTAGATCATGCCAAAGCGCTGAACCTAAACATCGCGCTGATAGAGCCCCATACACTGCCTACACTAAGTAATCTCGCTGATTACCAATCAAGCTTCGATTCAAGAGCCACGGCGCTGGCTTACGGCTCAGCAAAAATTTTCCAACAACTTTCAGTTTGGCAACAATTACAGCAGCATGTGCAAGCGATAGAACACATCCATGTTTCTGATAAAGGCCATTTTGGTGCTGCGCGCCTTAATGCACAGCAAGAAAATGTAGAAGCGTTAGGTTATGTAGTTGAAAATAAGTGGTTAGGCGAAGTGTTATATGCCCATATAAACCAACACCCTAATCGTGAAAGTCTAGATTTTTGTCAGCCGGCAACCGTTACCAAAGTGGTAAGAAACGCTGGTAAAACGCAACTGCAAATTACCACGGCGCAGCTAGATGAAAACATCACAACAGATTTACTAGTGATGGCGGATGGCGGGCGCTCAAGCATCAGAGAATCCTTAGGTATTGAATACACGGAACATGATTATGAACAGTGTGCACTCATTTGTAATATTGCCCTAGATAGAGGGCATAAAAATATAGCTTACGAACGCTTCACCGATACTGGCCCTATCGCAGTATTACCATTATTAAACCAAGGTAAACAAAATCGTAGCGGTCTTATTTGGACCATTCCTGAATCAGAAATAACTGCGATGTTAGCACTTGATAAGCACACATTTATCAGTGCTCTACAGCAGCGCTTCGGCTATCGTGCCGGGCGCATTATTGGTGTCGGTGAGCGTTATAGCTACCCGCTGAAATTACAAAGTGTGAAAGAGCAAGTGCGCTCAGGCATCGTGGTTATCGGTAATGCCGCGCATACTTTACATCCGATTGCCGGGCAAGGGTTTAATTTAGCACTGCGCGGTGTGGCAGCATTAGCAGAGCATTTAATAGCGGCTTCTCGCAAAGGTCAAAATTTAGGTGACTACACGATACTAGATGGTTATTTGCAAGCACGATCAGTAGATCAAAAAGCGACTATTGGCTTTAGTGATGTCAGCATGCGTATGTTTAGTAATGCCCATCCAGTGCAAGCGCTCATTAGAGATATAGGCTTGCAAGGTTTAGATGTTTGTCCAAGTGCCAAAACAGTTTTTTCACGTATGGCGATGGGTTTGGCAAGTCCCATGTCCAATCTTAAATAAGGTTTTATAAATGCACAGCGATGCAACAAACTCAGCGTTAGATGTGATGTACGATATGATCGTTGTTGGCGCCGGTATGGTGGGGCTAACCGCTGCACTAGCCCTACAAAAAAGTGGTTTCAGTGTATTGGTTGTTGATGGCCGTGATGCTAAGTTTTTAACCCTTGCCAATACAATGGCAGGCTTGCAGCAATCTAGCGATGATATTCACAGTTATGATAATAGAGTAAGCGCACTAACAAGGGCTTCGCAAAATATATTAGACAATTTAGGTGTCTGGGAAAAAATAGCTGCTTGTCGTTTATCGCCTTATCAACACATGAAAGTTTGGGATGGCGAAGGCACAGGGCACATTGATTTCTCGAGTGCGCAGCTTTACGAAGATAGTTTAGGTCATATTGTTGAAAATAGCGTCGTTCTTGCAGCGTTAATCGCCACTTGCCTGCAGCGTAATATAACCATACAAAGTAATACCAGCGTTGTAGATATAAGCGATGTTGTCGATGAAAAAAGGGTAATTACCTGTCAGGCGTTGGCTGAAAATGAGCCGGCGAAAATAGTAAACTATAGTGCGAAAGTCATTATAGGTGCAGACGGGGCAATGTCTAAAGTTCGCCAGTTAGCAGCCATTGAACTTTGGCAACGCGATTACGGGCACCATGCAATTGTTGCAACAGTGGCTATCACTGAGTCGCATCAAAATACCGCTTGGCAGCGCTTTACAGCAACCGGACCATTGGCCTTTCTACCCTTAGCTAACAAAAATTTATGTAGCATTGTATGGTCAACAACTCCTGAACAAGCTGCACAATTGATGGCGATGGATGAGCGTGAGTTTAGTATTGAGCTTGCAAGAGCATTTGAACAGCGTTTGGGTAAAATCAAGGCAGTATCAAAGCGTGCAGTGTTTCCACTGCGCCATCGCCATGCTAAGCATTATGTACAAGCAGGGTTAGCATTGGTAGGTGATGCAGCGCACACAATTCACCCATTGGCAGGGCAAGGGGTAAACTTAGGTTTGTTAGATGTAGCGCAGCTAGCGCAAGTGTTGAAAACGGCTAATGATAAAAGAAGCCCTTTCGCGAGTTACGCAATCTTAAAACGTTTTGAACGCGCCCGTTATAGTGAAAACTTAAAGATGTCAGCCAGTATGCAAGGTTTCAAATGGCTATTTGATCCACAACCTGCGCCATTAATTATTGCCCGCAATTTTGGCATGAAGCTATTAAATAAAGCGCAACCTGTTAAGCAACATATCATGATGCAAGCAATGGGTTTATCGGGTGATTTACCGATACTGGCACAGCCTTGTAAAAAGTGATTTAAACCGCTGTTATATGAAACAACTTAATTTGCTTAATAACACGCTTTAGGTAACATTTTTAAGCTACTGCAGGTAAACTGCTCAGCCAATTTTAGTGATGTAAAAGTCATTAACTCAAATCTTTAAATAGCGATAAGCACTTTATTAATTTTTCTAATTTTAGTTTGCTTATAACTTCAAGTTTAATTTTAGCTTGAATTAAATCAATTCGATGGAATAAACATGTCTTCTCTTAGAACTCTCATACTTAATAATGGTGCGGATCGACGTTTACGTGGCGGTCACTTATGGATCTACTCTAATGAGGTAGACAACAAAAAATCACCTCTAAAAGATTTTACTCCAGGTGAGCAAGTATTAGTACAAGCTGCCAGTGGCAAGCCGTTAGGTATTGCTTACGTTAATCCACAAACGTTGATTTGTGGTCGTATAATAGGGCGCGATAGTAAGTTTCGTTTAGATCGTTCGCTATTAGTACATCGCATCAATATCGCGCTTTCATTACGTGAAGCGTGTTTTGATAGCCCTTGCTACCGTCTAGTTTACGGTGATTCTGACGGGCTATCAGGTTTAGTTATAGATCGTTTCCATGACGTGTTTGTGGTACAAATCTCAACGGCAGGTATGGAAGCTGTTGTGGAAGATATAATCTCTGCTTTGAATAAAGTATTTACCCCATCAGCGATAGTAATGCGCTGTGATGGCAAAATGCGTTCAACAGAAGGCCTAGAAAGCTATGTAGAAGTTGTACAAGGTGAAGTACCTGAGTTATGCCCACTTGAAGAAAATGGTGTGCCGTTGTTAGCACCTATTTTAACAGGTCAAAAAACGGGTTGGTTCTACGATCATCGCCTGGCACGTGGCACTATGCAAAAGCACGTAGATGGTAAGCGCGTATTAGATTTATTTAGTTATGTTGGCGGCTGGGGTGTTCAAGCACTAGCAGCAGGCGCAAGTGAAGTAACTTGTGTTGATTCCTCTGAATATGCTTTAGATGTAGCGGTTGAAAACGCTAAACTGAATAACGCTCAAGATCGCTTAATCGCTTTCCAAGGGGATGCTTTTGATACTTGTAAAGCGCTTATCCAAGAGCAAGAAAAATATGACGTTATCATCGTAGATCCACCGGCCTTTATTGCCCGTCGCAAAGACATTCGCAATGGCGAGCGAGCTTATGGTCGCATCAACAATCTAGCGATGCGTTTGTTAAGTAAGAACGGTATTTTAATCAGTGCTTCTTGCTCAATGCATTTAGAGCGCAGCAGTTTGATTGATATCGTGCGTTCTAACGCGCGTGAATTAGATCGCAATGCACAGGTGATTGAGCAAGGACATCAAGGTCCGGATCATCCGATACATTCAGCTATTCCTGAAACAGAATACTTAAAGTCAATTACTTGTAGGATCCTTCCAGGGGTTTAATACTGCTTGGTTAATTTATTGGTAATTCAATGATTGAGTGCAGTGTGGTGTATTAACCATGCTGTTACTTTTCTATAGTTCTTTCCTTCTTGCTCTTCTTCTTTCTATTCTATTTCCCTCTTTATACAGACTACAAACAACTCTAGTTTTTAAATATCTTCGTACCTATCTTCGTACCTATCTGCGCTAGGCTGTAGTAACAAATAATCATTTATTGCGCTTAAATTAAGCTCTAAAATACGCTATTGTCTGTATTGGCTGATGTCGGCAGATTTACAGTGCAGTTTTATCTATATAACAACAATAGAGAGATAATAATCACCATGAAAGTATTCATAAGTGCAGATATAGAAGGTGTAGCGGGCATCACCCATTGGGATGAAGCGGCTAAAGCACATAGTGATTATTCTGAGTTTCGACAGCAAATGACCACGGAAACAGTTGCGGCTTGTGAAGCAGCGCTTGATTGCGGTGCCACTGAAATTTTTGTTAAAGATGCACATGGCACCGGCAGAAATATCATTGCTTCGCAACTGCCCGATAGCGTCACATTAATACGTGGCTGGAGCGGTCACCCTTATTGCATGGTACAAGAAATTGATGAATCTTTTGATGCGCTAATAATGGTGGGTTATCACTCAAAGGCTGGAGATAACGGTAATCCACTGGCACATACCCTAGCTAAAAAAATTGATTACATCAGCATCAATGGCGTACGGGCATCTGAGTTTTTAATTCATCAATATGCCGCTGCTTTAGAAAATGTTCCTGTGGTGTTCGTATCAGGTGATAAAGGGATATGTAATGAGGCGAAAGCTGCCAATCCTTACATAGAAACACTAGCCTTATTAGAAGGAAAGGGTGCGTCCACTATTTGTATGAACCCAAAACTGGCGCTTGAGAAAATGACTGTAGGGGTAACTAAAGCGCTGAGTGCAAATTTTGATAATTGCGCAATTGAGCTGCCTGATAATTTTGAGGTAGAAATAAAGTACCTAGGCCCTGTATATGCTTATCAAGCATCGTTCTATCCAGGGGCTAGTTTGTCGCAGCCACAAGCGATTAGATTTAATTCAGATGACTATTTTGAAGTACTACGTTTATTACGTTTTGTAGTATGAGTTTAACTGTTATCTAAATAAAAGCTGCCCGAATAAGGCTGTCTGAATTTAGCAGACATTAATAAGCGTCCTAAATAGCGCTTATTAGCGCTAAAAAGATTAAATACTCATTTCTTCCTTCGCTTCTTTAAAGCAAGCAATTGCAAAATCTAAATCTTGTAAACTATGCGCTGCTGAAATTTGTGTACGTATCCGCGCTTGCTCTTTAGGTACCACAGGGAAAGAGAAAGCTGTGACATAAATACCTTTTTGCAACATACGCTCAGCGAGCTGCGCAGCAATTTTCGCATCATAAAGCATAATCGGAATAATAGGATGATCTCCGGCTAATAAGTTGTAACCGATCTCTTGCATGCCCTTTCTAAAATACTGGCTATTGGCCGCTAATTTATCACGCAGCTGCGTTGAATTATCCAGCAAGTTAAGCGCTGCTAATCCACCTGCAACCACAGGGGGAGCAACAGTGTTAGAGAACAAGTAAGGTCTTGAACGCTGTCTTAATAATTCAATAATTTCTTTCTTGCCACTAGTGTAGCCACCACTAGCGCCGCCCAGAGCTTTGCCTAATGTGCCGGTGGTAATATCAACTCTATCCATGCATCCGCAATGTTCGTGAGTACCACGGCCTGTTTTGCCGACAAAACCTACTGCATGGGAATCATCAAAGTGCACTAAAGCATTATATTTTTCGGCCAAATCGCAAATGATGTCGAGCTTGGCAATAAACCCGTCCATCGAAAACACACCGTCAGTGCTGATGAGTTTAAAGCGAGCTCCGGCGGCATCTGCTGCAATAAGCTGTTGTTCTAAATCTGCCATATCATTGTTTTTATAGCGATAGCGTTTAGCTTTACACAAACGTATACCGTCGATGATGCTGGCGTGGTTTAAGGCATCTGAAATTACTGCATCTTCAGGGCCTAATAATGTTTCATACAAGCCGCCATTGGCATCAAAACAAGAAGGGTAGAGGATAGTGTCTTCGGTTTTCAGGAAATTAGTGAGTTTGTTTTCTAAGTCTTTATGAATTTTTTGCGTGCCACAAATAAAGCGTACAGATGCCATACCATAACCCCATTCATCCAGCCCTTTATGAGCAGCCGCAATGACATCAGGGTGCTGTGCTAAACCTAAGTAGTTATTAGCACAAAAATTTAACACAGGACCTTGGGATACATTCACATTGGTATCTTGAGCAGAAAGAATTAAACGCTCATTTTTATAGAGCCCGGCTTGTTTTATATCGTCTATTTGACTTTGTAAATGTTGCTTGAAATGTGTGTACATATAGTAATCCTATTACTGTGTTGATTTGTGATGCTGCGCATTTATAATTAAGGCTTGTATTGTGAGTAATCAAGTTAAACGTTTTGCCAATCTAAAATCACTTTACCGGCATCCCCACTGAGCATGGCATCAAAACCTTGTTGGAAATCTCTAAAATCTAACCTGTGGGTGATAATTGAACTGATATCTAGACCGTTTTCTATCATCACTGACATTTTGTACCAAGTTTCGTACATTTCGCGACCATAAATACCTTTAATAGTGAGCATGTTAAAAATAACCGTATTCCAATCGGTTACTTGCTCTTCACTAGGAATACCTAATAGCGAAATCTTGCCACCATGACACATGTTTTTGATCATATCGTTAAAGGCAACAGGGCTACCTGACATTTCTAAGCCTACATCAAAGCCTTCTGTCATACCTAAGTCAGCACGTACTTGCATAAGCGATTCCTCAGCAACATTGACCGTGCGAGTAGCGCCTAAATTTGCCGCCATTTGTAAGCGCTTAGGGTTTAAATCAGTGATCACTACATGGCGCGCGCCTGCTTGTTTACAGATTGCTGCTGCCATGCAACCTATTGGGCCGGCACCTGTAATGAGCACATCTTCGCTAAATAAATCAAACTGTAATGCAGTGTGCACGGCGTTGCCAAAAGGATCAAACATTGCGGCAACATCAAGATCGATTCCCGCTCTGTGTTCCCAAACATTAGACATAGGCAACACGACATACTCAGCAAATGCTCCTGAGCGATTAACACCAATACCACTGGTAAAAGCACATAAATGACGACGCCCTGCCATACAATTTCGACAGCGGCCACAAACTACATGACCTTCACCTGATACAATTTCTCCAGGTTTAAATGCATTGACGTTACTGCCAACAGCAACAATTTCACCGACAAACTCATGGCCTATAACCATCGGTACGTTAATAGTATTCTGTGCCCAAGTATCCCAGTTGTAAATGTGTAAATCTGTTCCGCAAATAGCTGTTTTAAGCACCTTGATTTTAACATCATTAATACCCATTTCAGGTATAGGAACGGTGCTGAGCCATAATCCGGCTTTTGCTTCTTTTTTGACTAGTGCTTGCATCGTATTCATTGTTTTTCCTACTCTAAGCTTCTTTTGTGAGCTAGTTCAAGTTAATATGCATATGTAAAATCATATAAACGACTAGTGGATTTATTTCTTGTATAGTGGACATAGTAAAGGTAGTTATTCTTTTTTAAAAGATTTTTTTCTTGTATACAAGAAAAACAGTGAGATAAAATGGCAGTGAATAACAAAACAAGTAGAGAATTAGAGCCGATAGCTCAAGTATTATGTGAAAAAGTAAAAGGTTTGCGCAAAGATAGAGGTTGGACTTTAGAAAGTTTTGCAGCTATTTCAGGGGTGAGTCGTTCTATGCTTTCACAAATTGAGCGTGGACAAGCAAACCCTACCTTGGCAGTGGCTTGTAAAATAGCACAAGCATTTTCAATTTCTGTTGGAGAGCTGGTGGATGAACCTTGGACAGTCTCTTCTATTGAAGTGATTCGTAAAGATGACCCAGCTTTTTTATATCGCCATGATAGCAATTGTAAAATTCGTACACTTTCGCCGTTAAATATGGAGAAAAATATAGAATTTTATGAATTGTCATTGCAACCTAAAGCACATTTACAAAGTGCAGCTCATTTTGAAGGCGCGCGCGAATTTATTACGGTAGAAAAGGGCGTTATTGAGATTACAGCAGGAGTTGATAGCAATTCTTTAAGTGAAGGAGATTCCGCACATTATCGTGGGGATGTGGTACATAGCATCCAAAACACGGGAAATGTCGAGGCGGTTTGCTTCCTAGTTGTGAGTTATAGCTAATGCTTTTTAAAATCAATGATAACAGCCATTTTAGTTGATGGCATAGTATGCAGAAGCTGGTTTTTACTGATAACAAAAATTTCTCGTATCATTTTAATGTATAGGTAAAGTGTTTATGCTGAAGAAATTCTCTCGTCATGTAGATACTAAGATTCTAGACCGTAAGAAGGTAGCTGCTGGATTTATTGTGGTCGTTTTAATTATTATTGCGCTTGCGATTAGTTCAAACTATCACATGAGCCGCACCATCGATGCGTATAATACCTTATTTCAAAACCCTTTAGTTATTGCGAATACCGCTAAAACTTTAAAAATCCACTTTAAGCAAGTTGATAGTTTAATAGCGAATGTACTTGATGCTACTAGTGTAAAACAGCGCGTTAGAACGCTTGCTGCACTTAAGGAAAATGCTGTGTCCATTCATAGTGAATATCAAGTTCTTTTTAAGCAAGTAGCAGCTTCTGCTCAACCAATTAAAAAAAGCCGCGATTTATATTTACAGTGGCGAATGCTTAGAACTGATTTTTATCAATTAATAGCGGATGTAAAGCTCAGTGAGGCGAATACTTTTAGCAAGAGTGAGTTGCTTAATCATCGATGGAAGATAATTCAAGATATTGATGTTATGGGAATGTTAGCGGCTCAGGAAGTAGTGGAGTTTCGAGCTAAATCAATCGTAGTTTCAAATAATATTATTTTCGCGACCGTGGCTTTATCACTATTGGCTATCCTTTGTGTGGGTTATTTAATGTCTGAGGTGTGGCGAGCTATTTTGATTAATGAAAATCATCGCTCTAAACGCCAAGGGTTAATGGATGAGCACATCTTAATGGCCGTGTTCGATAAACAAGGAACTGTTGAAGAAGTTAGTAGCTCACTATGTCGATTTTTTGGGTGTTCTCCAAGGCAATTGATAGAAGATCAGAAAAAGTTTTTTTTAAGCGATAGTCAGCAAGATAAGTTATTGGAGAAAAACATTCTTCACAAACTTTCTCAAGGGAAGTCGTGGCGCGGGGAAATCTGTTATTTAAGCGCTCAAGGCATATCAATCTGGGCTGACTCGTCGATTATTCCTAATCGCGATGAGAATCGTAATATTATTGGTTACACCAATATTTTGCATGATCTAACTAATAAAAAGTTAGCTAATATTGATAAATTAACTGGGTTATTGAATCGCCGTAGTTATGATGAAATTCTAATCAAGCAAATTAGTTTAGCTGTGCGTAATAAATATCCTATAGCGTTAGCTATCTTAGATATTGATTATTTTAAACGTTTTAATGATTTATACGGCCATCCAGAAGGCGATAAAGCGCTTAGTTTTTTAAGCGTATTGTTAAAAAAACGTATGCAGCGCAGTAACGATTTTGTGTTTCGCATAGGTGGAGAAGAGTTTGCGTTAGTCATATCTGGCTTTGAAGAAGATAAAATTCTCTCTTTTTTAAATAGCGTACGTGAAGAGGTGAAAGCACTTAATATAACTAATAGAAATAGCAGCGTTAGCCCTTATTTAACGGTATCGATTGGCGCTGCTGTGCTTAATCAAGGTTATGTTAGCGAGCAAAGGTTATATAAAACAGCAGATCTTGCTTTATATGAAGCTAAAGTAACAAGAGACAAAGTTGTTGTTAATTCATTGATTAGTAATGAGCTTAAATCGGAATGAAGTGTTGCTGTTTTACATGACCGAAGGCAAAACTAGATTCGATAGAGCTAATGCCTGGTAAGTTTGAAAACTTATTACGGATAAAGGCTTCATAGGATTTGAGGTCATGGCTGACTACTTTTAACAGGTAATCTCGATTGCCTGTCATTAAATAACACTCCAGCACTTCATCAAGATCAGCTACGGCGCTTTCAAAATTTTGCATTATCTGCTTATCAGGCTTTTCTAATCTAACACTGAGAAAAACATTCATTGCTAAGCCGCAAAGCACTTGATCAACCACTGCGGTGTATCCTCTAATAAATCCTGCTTTTTCTAATTTTTTTACTCTGCGCAAGCAAGGTGATGCAGATAAATTGACTCTCTCTGCTAGCTCTTCGTTGGAAATACGAGCGTTTAATTGTAGTTCTCTAATGATTTTTTTATCTATATTGTCCATAAAGCTCTCATATTGGCAGATTCTGCTAATATCTTATTTCTATGTGCACAAGAATGCCAGCATATTGCGTAGTGATTTTGCTAATATTCTGCTTATAAAATAACTACAACGGGATAACAATGTTATGAGCAATAGTAAAAAAACTCACATCGGTGAGCACAAATTAGCAGCTGAATCGATGATGTTACACCACGGTTATAATCCGAAACTGTCAGAAGGCGCGGTTAAATGCCCACAGTTTCAAACCTCTACTTTTGTGTTTGACACTGCACAACAAGGTAAAGATTTTTTTAACTATGCATCAGGTCGTGTTGATGTACCTGAAGGTGTTGAACCCGGTTTAATTTACACCCGTTTTAATAACCCTGTTTTGGAAATCCTTGAAGGGCGCATGGCGCTTTGGGATGGCGCAGAAGATTGCTTAGTTACTGGTAGTGGCATGGCTGCAATATCTACTACAGTGTTAGCCCTTTCTAAACCTGGTGATGTTGTTGTATACGCAGAGCCTATTTATGGTGGAACTGACACGCTGCTAAACGGTGTTTTGTGCCAATACAATTTACAGTCAGTTGGCTTTAATAGTAGTGATGGTGATAAAGGTTTGGCACAAGCATTAATAAAAGCGGCCAAGCTTGGTCCGGTATCTTTAGTATTAATGGAAACACCTGATAACCCAACCAATCAAATGATTGATATTCGCGCTTGTAAAGATCTGCTCGAAAAAATGGATAACCAAGGTTCAGATCAACCTGTGTTAGTAGTTGATAACACGATGTATGGGCCTATTTTTCAACAACCATTACAGCTCGGTGCAGATTTATGTATCTACTCTTTAACTAAATACGTTGGTGGGCATTCAGATCTTCTCGGTGGAAGCTGTTCTGGGCGCAAGAGTCTGATAAATAAAATTCGTGGTTTTAGAAATATCATCGGTACAAATATGGATTCGCATACAGCTTGGTTAGTGATGCGCTCTTTAGAAACCTTGAAAATAAGAATGAATGCCAGTGCAGCAGGCGCTAAAACGGTTGTTGATTTCTTAGTGAATCATCCTTTAATCGAAAATATTTATTATCCAGGCTTATTGACCGAAAACGATCCACAATATGCAACGTTCAAAAAGCAGTGTAGTGGATGTGCTTCAACCTTCTCGTTTACTATAAAGGGAGCAGAAAAAGAAGCCTTTAAGGTGTTAGATTCAATGCAAATGGCAATGCTAGCTGTGAGCTTAGGTGGCACTGAGACCCTAGTGCAGCATCCTGCCTCAATGACTCACTCTTCAGTGCCTAAAGAGCGTCGCGACGAAATCGGTATCACTGATAATCTGATTCGCATCTCAGTGGGTATTGAAAACCCAGCGGATATAATCGCAGATTTGGCTCAAGCATTAAGCACTATTGAGTAAATTCAAACATACGTTTTAAATGTTTGAAAAGCGGCTGTTAGTACTTGTTTCTAATAGTCGTTAATTTGCTATACAGTTTAAAAATTAAATCAGTGCAAAATAAATTGCATAAACAATACCAAATTAGCATTTATTTGCTTAGAATGGAGTTCACATAATAAGAAAACGAGTTAAATTACCTTGTAACTAAAAGGGAAATTTAAGAAAAGTAAACACTTAAGAGACGTTTGTACCTATAGAATATATTTGAATAAGCATTTTGTTTATAGCGCTTTGGAAATTATATAATGATGTACTAGAGGGGCCTCAGTAATGAACAATCAATTACCACAAGTTGAATTAATTTCATCGACGGCGCAAGGGAGCGTGTCATCTTTCCCTTTTTCTGAAGGTTTAGATACTGGCGTTTTCGTTAATGCAAAAATGACTTTAGCTGGTATTGATGTAAATACAATTGATATATCGCTTATTATCCTCTGTCCTGTGTTCACCGCACTAGGTTGTATTGTTGCTTCTTTGTTAAAGTCTCAAGAATCAGCTACCAATGTTAATATTGTGCAGCGCTTCTTTTATGGTATTTACGCCAACATCTCTAATTTATTTATTGGTCTGGTGTTAGGTTTAGTGATCGCTCTATTTTTTATAGGGTCAATCAATAACGATATATCCTCTCTTTCTCGGGTACTAGTACTAAGTGTTTTCTTAGGTTTTAAAGCGCCTTTGCTTTGGAATTTAAAAAAAATAGCACCGAAAATGCCAGCCATTGCGAAAGCGAAAGTACTAGCGCCTGCTAAAGCTAAAGTAAGTAATGTTACCACCCCTCCTGCTTCCAACGTCAGTATTGACCAAGATGCTCTAAAACAAGAAAGGCTTAAGAAAGCTAGATTGAAGCTCGCCGCAAAAAGCTAGTATTAGCACTTATCTAATGCTCAACATCGACAAAGATTTTCTTCAAATGCGTTTCGTGGTATTTTTGCATATTTGAGTGCTATTGAATTTGTATCAACTCCCCAAAACAGTGTTTAACTTTCGAATATGATGAGACTTTTTAGAGTTCAAGTGACTATGCTGATATTTATTAGTCTCTTGGGTGGTGTGGTTATTTATGAAGTTTTCGATAATTTATCTGGCTTAGATGCCATCGGTATCGCCGGTATGGTGACTGGTTTTGCTATTGGTCTTTTTAGTGGTAAAAACCTAGGAATGTTTTCGATATTTCCAAGTTTTATAGCGAGTATTAGTGCGAGCGCATTTTTTGCTATTTTAGTTTTTTTCTCCATGAATCCCCAAGACCCTCTAACTTTAGTACTTGGTCAATTTGCGATAGGCTTTTGGCTGTTAGCAGGTGATGTGGTTGGTTGCCAATGGGGGAAACATTTTTTGATAAGAGAAGAAGATTTAGCGCATTTACGTGCAGCTTTTGGCGAGCGTAGCCGCAATATGAGTTTTGGTCAAAAAGAAAAACATAACGAAGACGAGTAAGTATTTTTTATATATCACTTTGTATTCAATATTTGATACCTCATACTAATTGTTAGTTATTAATCGAAAAAATTATAAATAAACGCTTATTTTTACATTAGGTCAATGTTAAATTCTCTAAGCTGTCAAATTACAATTCTGTTTGTTATTTTTACAGAGCAAGCTTGCACAGCTGATAGTGTTGTGTGCTGGTTTTTGATATACATCTTTGAGGCTATTATGAAGTACAAAAAACTCGCTAATACTGATCTTAATGTAAGCCGTATCTGCCTTGGTACAATGACTTATGGTAAGCAAAATACTCAACAAGAAGCTTTCGAACAACTAGATTATGCCTTGGCGCAAGGCGTTAATTTTATCGATACAGCGGAGCTTTATCCAGTGCCAACTTCAGCAGCTACTCGCACGCTAACAGAAGAATATATCGGTAACTGGATTGCAGCGCGAAATAATCGAGACCAGTTAATTATAGGGACGAAAGTTTGCGGTCCAGCACCGATGGTTGAATATCTGCGAGAGAATATAGCACATGATGAAAGTAATATTCGCGCCGCTATTGAGGGCAGTTTAAAAAGGTTAAACACCGATTATATAGATCTATACCAGCTGCACTGGCCTGACCGCCAAACTAACTTTTTTGGACAGTTAGGCTACGAGCATGATGCTAGTAACGATGGCACGCCGCTATTCGAAACATTAACGATTTTAAAGCAATTGGTTGATGAAGGTAAAGTGCGTCACATAGGAGTATCGAATGAATCACCATGGGGGGTGATGACATTTTTACAGTTAGCAAAAGAATTTAATTTACCGCGTATGGCTAGTGTGCAAAATGCTTATTCTTTGCTTAACAGAACAGCTGAAATTGGTTTGGCGGAAGTTTTATACCGAGAGAATATCGACTTGCTCCCTTATTCACCATTAGGTTTTGGGGTATTAAGTGGTAAATATTTGAACGGGGCAGTGCCAAAAAACTCCAGATTAGATCTTTTTCCTCATTACTCTCGCTACTTAACGCCTAATGGCATCATAGCGACTCAAAAGTATGTTGATTTGGCAAACAGTGCAGGCATAGATCCTTCACAAATGGCATTAGCCTTTGTTGCAAGCAGGCCTTTCGTAGGCTCTACAATTATAGGTGCGACCAGTATTGCACAGCTTGAAAACGCAATCAGTGCGATTGATTTGGAACTTGATGTTGAGTTGCAAAGTAAGCTTGAAGAAATCCATCATGCTTGCCATAACCCTTGCCCATAGAGATGCAAGCTTGGAGAAATAAATGAATTGGTTGTTAGTTTTGTTTGCAGTAGGAGCGGGCGCTATGTTGCCTATTCAAGGGACTTTAAATGCGCGTTTAGGTGCGGTAATGCTGCATCCTATGCAGGCGACTCTAGTGTCCTATATTGGTGGGACTATCGCTTGTATTATTGTACTAGCGATGGCGCAAGCGAGCATTCCCGATTATAAGAAACTGGCGAGTATCGATTGGTACTTATATCTAGGAGGTTTTTTAGGGGTGATTTTTGTCAGTGGTATGCTGTATATAATGCCCCGCATTGGCGTTGCGAATATGCTAGCTGCCGCTATTTTGGGGCAATTAGTGATGTCTCTGGTCTTTGATCATTTTGGTTTGGCTGGCATTACTGTCGAAATTAATAGTAATCGAATTTTTGGTGTGGTGTTGTTACTAGCAGGCGTTTACTTTTTACAGCGCTAAATAAGTTAAGTTTGGCAATTTGTTGATAAGCGCCTTTTTATTACAAATTGAGGTAATAAAAAAGGCACTAGTGTTTTACATATATTTAGGAAGCGTCCGAAAACAGATTGATCCACTACCATCGCAGCTCTCGGCAAGCTTCCTAATACTAAGCAATCAGTTCGGACAATACGCTAATGAGCTTATCGACATCTGCTTGAGATGTGTAGTGCACCATTGAGAAGCGTAATACTCCGTCATCAGTATCTATTTGCATTGCTTGTAACAAGCGCAGTGAGTAGAAATGCCCAGCTCCACACATAATCCCTTTTTCGCCTAATGCTTTAGCTAGCGCCATAGATGAATGATTTTTGACGATAATAGCCACGGTAGGCGCACGGTTCTCAACCCCTTCAGGGCCAATGATACGAATACTTGGATGCTGTTGAAAAAACTTCAGTAATGGTTTGAGTGTTTGCTGCTCCGCTTTAACAAATAAATCATGTACCGCCGTAGACTTTTCAAGTGCACTGGCATCAATGTTGGAGAAATGATGCTGATAAATGGCAGAAAAATAATCACAAACACCGCTAGCAGCGGCTATTTGTGCGTGATCAGGTCCTGCTGGTGTTAACCGTTTCTCTCTTAAATCACTATTAAAATAATGACCTTGATTAACTAATAAGTCATTCATACCACTGCGCACCACCATAATTCCTTGGTGCGTGCCATATACTTTATATAGCGAGAATAAATAGATATCAGCCTGTAAAGCTGCCACATCAGGTAAGCCGTGACCCGCAAATGAAACACCATCTACGACTGTGCGAACTTGATGCTTTTGGGCCAGCTGGCAGATATCAGCAATAGCATTTATTTCACCTAAGATATTGGAGCAGTGTGGAAACACTAGCAACTTAGTTTTATCAGAAAATAATTGCTTTAGTTGCTCTATTTCTAATGATCCAGTGGCGGGGTTAACACTCCATTGTGTTATTTTCATGCCACGCGCTGCTAAATTACGCCATACACCAGAGTTTGCTTCATGGTCTTGGTTAGTAACAATAATCTCATCACCAGCTTGTAGCCAGCCCTGCATTGCATTGGCTAATACGTAAGTGTTTTGGCTAGTCGATGGGCCAAAATAAACTTCATCGGCGCTTACGTTTAACCAATCGGCTAACGCTGTATAAGCATCATCCATCTGTTGGCCAGCTAATTGTGCTTGTGGATAAGGGTGGTAAGGCTGCACTTTGGTATTATGAAAATAGCTATCTAATCTTTGCATTACTTGTTGGCACATATAAGAGCCGCCAGCGTTTTCAAAGAACGCGCTATGTTTTAATGAAGGTTGTGCAAAAGCGGGAAACTGCTGACGTACAAATTCTAGATCTAGCGAGTGTGAATTAGACATATTAGCTCTCTGTAATTAGTGGTTTGTTAAGCACTTTTGTTCGACGTTATTGTTAAGTGCTTATATTAAAAATAGGATAAAGAATATTTACATATACTAGCCAACAATAGCTGCAATAATCTGTTCAACTTTTACTTGTTTATAGCAAGTTTGTGCGATATTTTATTAATTTAATAGATAGTAGTGACCGAAATCATGCACCAGTTGAGCTTAGATAGGATCGATGTACGCATCCTGGAAATATTACAAAGAGATAGTAGGGTTTCACGATCTCATTTGGCCGAACAGATTAACCTGTCAGCATCGCAGTGTTATAGGCGTTTACAAAGGCTAGAGCAATCTGGTTTGATTGACCGATACGTCACTTTACTGAATAAAGAAAAAGCCGGTTTTGATGTGAGTGCGATGGTAATGCTAAGTTTTTCTAAAATGCTACCAGATGCCCGGGTAAATGTACTAGAATTGATAAATTCACTAGAAGAGATACAGGAATGTTATAGCGCCTCTGGTGAATATGATTTTGTGCTACGTGTTAACTGTACAGGAATGCGAGCATATTCAGGTTTGATCAATAAAAAACTGCTTTGTGAATCAGTGACTGCGATACATTCTTATATTTTAATGGATTGTTTGAAATATAATACAGCGCTGCCCATTAAAGCTTCTAAGTAGTGTTTATCCTGAAAGCGGATCGTTGCGAGAGCGATTCAAAGATGCAAGATAGGTACTACTCGATATGGGTGTTTGGCTATTCTAAACAACTCTATTTAGTGGTGAATAAATGAGGTGTTCGCAGTGGATATTTGTTTCTGGATGCACACTAAATAGTTAACAAGGAGAGTGATATGAAAGTGGAAGTAGTTGCAACGTCCTCAGTGGTCCCCGTTATTGAATTGCAGCGAGGGTTAAACAAGCTCTCTGATTTAGGCTTTAGTTATCACTGCGCAACTAACTTGCTGGATCAAGATTTCATCTATGCCGGTTCACAAGAGGTAAGGGCACAAGCCTTTTATGCAGCAGCCCAATCTGATGCTGAAGTGGTTTGGGCGGTAAGGGGTGGTTACGGTGCTGGGCAGTTACTAGAAATACTGTCATATCTTGAAAACAAAAATATACCGATAAAAAAGAAACTGTTAATTGGGTACTCTGATGTTACGGCTTTATTTGGGTTCGTTACACAAAAATGGGGTTGGCGAGTATTGCATGCATCTATGTTGGCTTCAGCGGACTTTCATAATATAGCGCCGGTTGATGAAAGTGCGTTACTTGGATTAATCAAGCAAAATTATGCACAACCATGCTGGCATCAACAGCCTTTAACTTGGGTTTCTTCGCAAAACTTACAGCTTGAACATCCTATCATGGCGCCTTTGTTTGGGGGTAACTTAGCAGTTATTTGTTCATTAATTGGCACGCCGTGGCAATTAGATTTTAGTAATAAAATCTTATTCTTGGAGGAAATAGGTGAAAGTTGGAGTAAAGTTGAACGAATGCTCCAGCAGCTACTATTCAGCGGCTCTTTACAAAAATGCAAAGCAATAGTGCTAGGTGAATTTACGCACTGCAAAGATATAGCACCCAGTGGGTTAATAGATGAAGATAGTAGCGAGCGTGAGCCAATAAGAACGGCACTTAGTTCACAGCAGGCACTTGAACATGTGTTTTCAAAACTAGCAGAGGCGCTCGCTATTCCGATTGCTCTAGGTCTACCAGTAGGGCATTGCGCGCACAATGCTCCACTTCCCTTATTAGCAAATTATAAGCTTTCTTTAGATTGCGGTTTAGAATTAATCGACTGGCATTGAGCTGAATATGGCTAGAACGTTTAGCTAAAACATCACGATTATATTATTTGTAGAGATTAATCAATCATTACCAAGATCGATTTTACAATTAAACTAGCGCCTAAAATGAGTAATAGAGAAATAGCAAAGCGGCGCATATTTAGTGTAGAAAGCGGGGGTGGGCAATTTTTTCCAAGCCAAGTGGCAATGTAAACAATCGGCACAGTGCAAAGAGCAAAGCTGAACATTGAAAGTTCAAGCCCTCCTTGTAAACCAACCATGGTGGTGCGAATGACACTGCTAATAAGGAAGGTTAAAATCAGACACAAACGTATGGTTTTGAGATCTAAAGGCTGTCGGTAAAATTGATAGACTAAAGGTGGCCCCGCTACGCTAAACAAACCTGCTAACAATCCAGCTAATTTCCCAGCTAGTGCAAAAGACCAATTACGTGAAACCTGTTTGCTAGGTTCAGGCTTTAGTAACGTTGTTGATGCACCTAACATAATTGCAATACCTAGTAATAATTGCAGAATGTTATTCATTTGTGCGCTCATATAATTGAGAATAAATAATCCAAGTGCAATACCCGGCACTAAACCTGCACAAGTATAAGCAACGAGTTTTAGATTAAGCGCCTTACTATTACCTTTAATCGCAAATACGCCGTTAGATAAAGTCATCAAACTAATTACAACAGAGGTAAAAGCGATAGGCAGTAAGCCAAATATGGTGACCGCTCCCATAATAATCATACCTAAACCAAAACCAGTTGCGGTTTGCACATATGTACCAAGAGCAAAGATAAGGCCAAGCTCGACTAACAGTAAATAATCCACGAATTTATCCAAAGCTGTAAATTGAAAGGGTCTCTAAAAAAGGCGTTTCTATAGAGTTTATATAAAGCGCTATTTCGGTATAAACAGCGTCTAGAAGATAGGTAGAAAGGATCGCTTCCTAGCAAGATTACTTAATACTTTTGATCCAGCGCATGATACCTAGATCTAAAGAATACTCAATCATTATGCAAACCATCGCGGATAATTTTTTTCCCCTCTTGTTCACGATCCCTTAAGCAATTGCTGACAAAAATAACATGGGCAGCAGCAGCTCTTTGTGCTTTTTGCGGCTGAGCTTTAATAATCGCTTGGTAAATTTGTCGGTGATGCTTATTCATTTGCGTACGTAACGCTTCTATATGATAAAGATTAACATTAGAAGCTTGAACGGAATGCAATATGAGCTCTTCTAAGCTGGCGAGTAAATGTATTAATACAGGGTTGTGCGATGCATTAACTATCGCTTGATGAAACTGCTGATCAAGATGCACACGAGAAGTAGTTGAAGAAGAGTTGGCGCAAGAGCTAATAGAAGGGCTGGGAGAAGAGGCTGTGCCTTCAATCGCGTGATAAGCTTTGGATATGTAGTAAAGGTCTTTTTTATCAGCGCGTTGCGCCGCTAAATAAGCAGCTTGTCCTTCCAATTGTTCTCGTACTTCATATACATCATACAAAGTACGACTATGATCAAAATATAGCTGTAAAAAAGGGTTGCCATTCGCGGGTTGCTTTATGATCTCGCCAACAAAAGAGCCGAGTCCCGGTTTAGTGATAATCAAATTTCGTGTTTGTAATTCCCTTAATGCTTCTCTTACGGCGGTTCTTGAAACTTTTAAGCGAGAACAAAGTTGTCTTTCAGAAGGTATTTTTTGAGCAGGCAATAAATTACCTTCAACAATCAGGCTTTCTATTTGGTTAGCAATGGTTTGAGTAATGGATGGTGAAGGGATCGACGATGGAGTGACTGGCGGCATTGTTTGCTATTCAACCTAAGAAGTTATGTGAGAGCTAAGTTGGTGTGGTCTAACTTCAATATACAAATCATCTTTGAAGCGTGATTAATTTATAGTGTACTTAAAAATGCCTAGCAATAGCAGTAAAAACTGGTCAGACCAGTGCTAAAATACTGGTATTCATCGGCGAATAGCTTCAGCATATGGTTAAATATTACGCTAATAACTCTGTAAAATAGGTCATTGTCATGAGTGAAGCTCAAACAACATCTACACCAACAATCACCCCAAGTGCACTGGCAGCTGAGTTTCGAACCTTTATAGATGCACAATATGTCATCGAAGATAGTGAAACCCAAAAGCCTTATGAATGCGATGGTTTAGCAATGTTTTGCGAAATGCCAATGCTGGTGGTGTTGCCTGAACGTATCGAAGATGTGCAAAAAGTACTTAAAATTTGTCACAAATATGCAGTGCCTGTTGTCGCCCGCGGTGCTGGTACAGGATTGTGCGCTGGTGCAATGCCTAATAGCGCTGGTGTTGTCCTGTCGCTAGCTAAATTTAATAACATTATTGAAATTGATAGTTTAGCTCGTACTGCAAAGCTAGAGCCTGGTGTGCGAAATTTAGCTATCAGTGAAGCCGCTGCAGATTATGGCCTGTATTATGGGCCTGATCCCTCATCACAAATCGCCTGTACTATTGGTGGTAATGTAGCGGAAAACTCAGGTGGCGTGCACTGTTTAAAGTATGGACTAACAGTGCATAATATTTTGAGTGTCACGATGTTATCTGTTGAAGGTGAACTATTTACTTTAGGCAGTGAAGGCTTAGACAGTCCAGGATTCGATCTCATGGCACTTTTTACTGGCTCTGAAGGTTTGCTCGGTGTAGTGACTGAAATCACTGTTAAGCTGTTACCACAGCCTGAAAAAGCGCAAGTGATTATGGCAGGCTTCGATTGCGTAGCCAATGCTGGAGATGCGGTGGGTGCGATTATTGCAGCCGGTATTATCCCAGCGGGTTTAGAGATGATGGACAAGCATGCGATTATTGCCGCTGAAGCGTTTGTTAATGCAGGATACCCTGTTAATGCTAAAGCATTACTGCTATGCGAGTTAGATGGTACTGCAGATGAAGTTGATCAGTATATAGCGGCAGTTCAAGAGATTTTTAATCAGTATAAAGCGTCTTCTATGCGCGTATCACAAAGTGAGGACGAGCGTGCGCTACTGTGGAAGGGGCGCAAATCAGCGTTCCCAGCGGTTGGTCGAATATCTCCTGATTATTATTGTATGGATGGCACCATTCCGCGCAGTCAATTGGCTAACGTGCTGACTAAAATGGAAGAGGAGGCCGATAAACTAGATTTGCGCGTGGCGAATGTTTTTCATGCGGGTGATGGTAATTTACATCCTTTGATATTATTTGATGCCGGTAAGGAGCACGATTTTGAAAAAGCTGAAAAGCTCGGTGCATGGATTTTAGAATATTGTGTACAAGTAGGCGGTTGTATTACAGGGGAGCACGGGGTTGGCGTGGAGAAAATTCGTCAAATGCCAATACAGTTTAGCGATGCTGAAATAGCACAGTTCCATAGAGTAAAAGAAGCTTTTGATCCAAAAGCCACTTTGAACCCAGGTAAGGGGATTCCACTGTTGAAAAACTGCCAAGAGTATCGAGCACTTAGGCAGATCGAATCACCCGCTAATGGGGAGAGCACACGATGAGTGATATCAGCCATCATTTAGTTGAAGCAGTAAAAAATGCTTACGAGAGCAGCATGCCACTTAAAATAGTGGCAGGTAATACCAAACACTTCTTGGGCCGTGCTACTGATACCAGCCAAGAACTAAGTGTGAAGCAACACAGTGGCGTAACTTCTTATCAACCCGTTGAGTTAGTGCTAACTGCGCGGGCAGGCACTACAATTTCTGAAATAGAAAGTGTATTGGCAGAGCATAATCAAATGCTATCTTTTGAGCCTCCAAGTTTTTCAGGTGAAGCAACACTTGGTGGAACGCTAGCGGCTAATTTATCGGGACCTACACGTCCATGGGCGGGTTCTGTTCGCGATATGGTGTTAGGTGTGCAGCTTATTAATGGCATGGGTGAATTGCTTAATTATGGCGGCCAAGTGATGAAAAACGTGGCGGGTTATGATTTATCTCGCACGCAAGCAGGTGCAATGGGTGGCTTAGGTGTAATGACACAAATAAGCTTGAAAGTTTTGCCAAAACCAGAGATGCAAGCGACGTTAGCGCTGGCCATTAGCGAAGCGCAAGCGATAACTTTGATGAATAAGTTAGCAGGCACCGCTAAACCTATTGTCTCTGCCTGTTGGCATTTGGGCGAGCTTTACATACGTTTAGCAGGGGCTGCTAAAAGTGTATCCCAGAGCACCAAGCAATGGACATCTGAATATGGCTTTACTGAATTGGAGGATTCAACCCCGTTTTGGCACTCCTTAACACAGTACCAGTATCAAAGTTTACTAACCGATAAACCTTTGTGGCGCTTCTCTATTAAATCTACTGCCGCCTCTTTAGCTTTAAGTGATAGCACTCTTATAGATTGGGCCGGGGCGCAGCGTTGGGTCAGTGGTGATTTTGATCCCGCTCAGTTACAAGCTCTAGCAACGGCAGCTAAAGGGTCCGTTGCGCTATGGCGTGGTGGTGATAGAAGTGGTGAAGTTAACTTCCCGCTACCTATCGCTATGCAGCAATTGCAACAGCGATTAAAGCGTTCCATGGATCCAAAAAACATACTCAATCCCGGTCGATTATACAGCTGGCTATAGGCGTGAATTATGCATACAAATATTCATCAAGTATTCGCTAAAACATCCCAGTTAGATGAAGCGAAAGAGATTATTGGCAACTGCGTACATTGCGGGTTTTGTACAGCTACTTGCCCAACGTATCAAGAGTTAAAAGATGAGAGAGATGGGCCGCGAGGGCGTATATATCTTATTAAGCAGTTTTTAGAAACCGGCACGTTAACCGAGAAGTCGCGAACGCATTTGGATCGTTGTTTAACCTGTCGTAGCTGCGAGACTACTTGTCCTTCTGGCGTTAAATACGGTCGCTTAATTGATATTGCCCGTGATATGACAGAAACAATGCTACCGAGAAATCGTGGCGAGAAGCTGCTGCGCTGGTCTTTGGCGCGCGTGCTGCCTAAGCCGAAACTATTTGCTAGTTTATTATTTCTAGGGCGAATTTTTAAACCGTTATTGCCGCAAGTATTGGCACAGAAAATACCTGCTAAGCGCAAGACAACCCCCTGGCCTGTGAATAGCCATGCTCGCGTAATGCTGACGCTAGCAGGTTGTGCGCAACCGGCAACAGCACCTAATACTAATGCAGCGGCAGCAAGAGTGTTCGATAAGCTAGCGATAAGTTTAGTTGAAGCGCCAAAGGCTGGCTGTTGTGGTGCTGTAAATCATCATTTGAGTGAACAGCAGCAAAGTTTAGACGCGATGCGTCGTAATATTGATGCGTGGTGGCCAGCGGTTGAAGCGGGAGCTGAGGCAATCGTGATGACAGCATCAGGTTGCGGTGCAATGGTCCAAGAATATGGCCATTTACTGCGTGAAGACAGCACCTATGCAGCAAAAGCACAACGCATTAGCGAGCTAGCTAAAGATATATCACAAATATTACTCAATGAAGATCTAAGTTTGCTTAAAGTATCGGCAAATACCGAAAAAGTGGCTTTTCACTGCCCATGTACGCTTCAGCATGCAATGGGCCAAAGTGGTGTTGTTGATAAAATACTAAAGTCTTTAGGAGTAGATTTAGCAGCAACAAAAGATAAGCACTTATGTTGTGGATCAGCAGGCACTTACTCAATATTACAGCCGCAACTGAGTAAAAAATTACTGAAAAACAAGCTAGCAGCTCTCACTGTTGATAATCCAGTAAAAATATATACAGCCAATATCGGTTGTCAACTACATTTAGAAACGGTGGCGCAGGTTCCTGTTAACCACTGGATAGAATTGGTGGATGAAATGTTACAAAAGCAATCTGCATGATTACAGTTTTGACTGAATTACCGAGTTAACAAGATATTAGGCTAAACTGTGCTTTCAAAAGGCCGCCGAATTCTCAGAAGAATTGTTTGGCGCCTCTAACAGTCTGTCGGATTTGGCCAATGTTGCGAGAAAAAGTAGATTAGAGTTAAGTCCGACAGGCTGCTAGCTCAATGCTACGTTAAAAATTATTGTGAGCACTTTGCTTTCTGTTTGCACAAACATAATATCTAGGTTGAAAATAGCCTGTCAATGTGATTTATTGGCTGCTCTTTGGCTGTCTCTTGCTTTGTCAGCTATATAAAAATTTGAGTATTTGAACTATTGTAATCTGTGCAATTTACAATCCGTTAATTAGCGCTATATTTTTTTTAACGGCACATAAATGTTAGGATTTCTGGTAAATAATAACTGTAAAACTATTGTCTTAGTTCGTAAGGTCTAAAATTTGATAACTTTTGATAACTACAGGGAGATAACAATGAAAACAACAACATTACTAGCATTGGTTACTATCACCAGTTTAGCTTCAGTGACGGCTTATGCCGGTGAACAAGGAGCGCAGTGGGAAAAAGATAAAAGTTATAAGCTAACAATTCTGCACACTAATGATAACCACGGTCGCTTTTGGTCAAATCGTCATGGCGAATATGGTATGGCAGCGCGTAAAACTTTAGTGGATAGCATTCGCACAGAAGTTGCCAATGCTGGAGGGCAGTTATTACTTTTATCAGGTGGAGATATAAACACCGGTGTCCCTGAATCAGATTTGCAAGATGCAGAGCCTGATTTTAAAGGTATGGATTTTATCGGCTATGATGCAATGGCAATTGGCAACCACGAATTTGATAACGATTTAACGGTTATTCGAAAGCAGCAAGGTTGGGTAGATTTCCCTTTTCTAGCGGCAAATATCTACGATGAAACCACTAAAGAGCGTTTATTCAAGCCTTACAAGATTTTTAATAAAGGTGATCTGCGCATAGCGGTAATGGGTTTCACTACAGATGACACCAAAAAACTAGGCAACCCAGAATTCATGGGTAATATTAGTTTCACAAAGCCTGTTGAAGAAGCGAAAAAATTGGTTCCAGAATTACAAGAAAAAGCGGATGTTGTGATTGCAGCTACGCATATGGGACACTATCAAGATGCTAAATTTGGTATTAATGCAGCTGGTGATGTAACGCTTGCACGCTCGGTTGCTGGTATTGACATGATTATCGGCGGCCACTCACAAGACCCGGTGTGTGCTGACGCACAAGGCGCTTTAATTACCAAGTACAAAGCGGGTATGGCGTGTATGCCTGACACGCAAAATGGCACTTTAATTATGCAAGCTCACGAGTGGGGGAAATACG
>JBALXS010000058.1:0-30592 GCA_036960485.1 Oceanospirillaceae bacterium | reverse complement strand
GTTATACGGATTACAGTGCTTTGTATCGTCATCTCATCAAACATTTATTAGAGCTAGGCTAGGATGTGCTTATTTACGATAAAATAGGTCATGGTTTATCAACAGGTGCTCGTTATGTTATTGATAGTTTTACGCAATACTCCTTTCAGCTACAGCAAGTATTGGGATATTTACATGACAGGCAAGGTAATTCAAAGCCTTGGTTGTTGCTAGGCCAAAGTACAGGCGCTGCGGTAGTAATGGAGCAAGCGTTAAACCCAATATTCAGCCAGTTTACACCAATAGAGCACCGTGTTTTATTAGCGCCATTAGTGCAGTGCGGCAAATTTAATTGAGTTGAACTTCAGTATTAATGCATGCGCTTTTTGATTAAACGAGTAAAGCGTGACAGCAGTGAATATAGCCGATTTAAAAGTGATAAAAGAACAGGGGATATTAAAAGGTAGCAAGTATTAAAAGAATAGAGAGAGTAAGCAAACACACTGGCATTATCTCGCCAGTGCGTTCAAACACTGCTAACTAAGAATTAAATTAGAACAATCTTCTGCAGCGAATAGTGCCTTCAATCAAGGATAACTTGTTTAATGCTTTTTCCGAGCAATCAGCATCAACATCGATAACAACATAGCCAACTTTGTCATTGGTTTGTAAATGCTGACCTGAAATGTTGATATTATTTTCTGACAAAATAGTATTGATGTTAGAAAGTACGCCAGGCACGTTATGGTGAACGTGCAGTAATCTATGCACCCCATCTTCATCAGTGTGATCTGGTAGTGAAACTTCTGGGAAGTTAACAGAAGTCACTGAAGTGCCGTTATCGCTGTATTTAACCAGCTTATCTGCTACTTCTGAGCCGATGCTCTTCTGCGCTTCCATGGTGGATCCGCCAACGTGTGGGGTTAAGATAACATTGTCGAATTTACGCAGTGGTGAGATAAATTCTTCTTTGTTAGTGCGTGGCTCAACAGGGAATACATCAATAGCGGCACCAGATAGTTTTTTGTTCTCTAAAGCAATGCATAGCGCATCAATATCGACAACAGTACCACGGGCCGCATTGATGAAAATGGCGCCATCTTTCATCTGTGAAAACTCTAAAGTCGACATCAGATTTTTGGTCGCGTTAACTTCAGGGATATGTAAGCTGACAATATTACTTTTAGCTAATAACTCAGATAAGCTACTAACTTGCTGGGCGTTACCTAATGGCAGCTTACTTACCACATCGTGGAAAAGTACTTTCATACCTAATGATTCAGCAATAACACTCAGTTGTGAACCGATGCTGCCGTAACCGACGATGCCGAGGGTTTTATTACGGATTTCGAAAGAACCTTGTGCAGATTTTTGCCATTCACCACGGTGTGCTTTAGCATTTTTTTCAGCTATCCCGCGCAGTAAAATGATAGATTCAGCGATAACCAGTTCTGCAACAGAGCGGGTATTAGAAAAAGGTGCGTTAAAAACCGCGACGGCATGCTTGGTTGCCGCAGCTAAATCAACTTGGTTGGTACCGATGCAGAAGCAGCCAACAGCCATTAATTTTTTAGCTGCTGCAAATACTTTTTCATTAAGCTGGGTTCGCGAGCGAATACCGATAAAGTGCACATCGCCGATACGCGATAACAAATCTTCTTCAGATAAAGAGCCAGTGATGTATTCGATGTTTGAATAACCATCCTGGTTAAAAGAGTCTACAGCGCTTTGGTGTACGCCTTCTAATAATAAAATTTTGATTTTACTTTTATCTAAAGATGTAGCATTACTCATTTTGGGTGCGTGCCTTGTATTTGTGATCATCAATTGATGTTAGCTCTAGTGCTTTGTGAAACAACAGAGGGTGCAAATATTAACATAGCGTAAGGTATATAAAAGCGCTAAGCACACTAATTTCCTGCTATTAAGGTGGGTTTTTGACTCCAAAATTGTAGTAAAAGAGAATAATGTCTTAAAGAGCGAAAAGTTTCCAATACGAACGATAGTTGCCTAAAAACGCCATTCTAAAGCAGTATGCAAAAAGATTATATGAGAGGGTGTATAGCGTAAATATTAGCTTGTGAATAGAGAAAGGTTGGAAAAAGAGCCAACCCACTGGCTGCAGGTTAGTTTTAATTGTTGACGGTGTTTGAAACCCCCTGTGACAAATGACTATTATTTTCTGTGATAAGATCTGGGCAGCCTATAGTATTATTTGGATTAGCTAGTTTCAATCCAGAACGAAGGTCTAGTGCTCCATTAGCTCAATCTGATCACCACTAGATGTCGTTATTTGGAATAAACAAACGCCCATATTTAGTATTGTACATCTTGAACCACTGGGTCTGCCTCGCTACGACCCCATTTAGGGTGAATACTAACTAGCAATTATAGGCAAAAAATAATTTAAAAATGGATGAATAATGAGGCAAAGTATTTATTTAAAAGCACCGCTAGCGTTCTGTAATCGACTAAAGTTGGCGATCCTTATGTTAAGTTTAAGTTTAAGTGCGCCCGAATTATTTGCCACAACAGTCGCTTGGCAAAAAAGCGCATTTATCGCCAATAGCTTTTACGAAATAGCGTTAGGCAGTGAATATGGAGGTGCCCCTTTAAAAGTGCATAAATGGACTAAGCCGGTGAGAATCTATGTTGAGCATCAAGTAGGAGATTCACAACTGCACAATTCACTACTCAATGCCCAAATTGCAGATTTACGTAAAATTACGGGATTAGATATTGCAAGAGTGCGCTCTAAAAGCAAAGCTAACATTAAATACTATTTTACCTCACAGCAGAAGCTGCCAGGTTTGGTGAGCGCAGTTTCAGGAAAAAGAAGTCTTAAGTACTTAAAAACGTCTGTTTGTATGGCAACTATGAGTACTAGTCGCGATGGTAGTATTAAAAGTGCTGTCGTTTATATACCTGTTGATCAGGCGCGTATGCATGCGAAATTAGTGGCTTGTATTGTAGAAGAATTAACACAAGTGATGGGGCTGCCTAGAGATTCAGATGCAGTATATCCATCTATTTTTAATGATAATTCTCCCAACCAAACGTTAACAGGCTTAGATGTAGTGCTGCTAAAAATTCTTTATGATAACAATGTTAAAGCGGGGATGGGAAAGTCTAAATTAAGGGTAGTTTTAAAAAAGGTCATTGCTAAATTACGCAGTAAAGGAGAGGTGAAGAAGTCGACAAAAATATCGCGAAGTTTATCTTTATGCCAATACATGGACTGTTAAAAGTATCTTTAACTCTAAATTGAAAAGCACATTGATGGTAGTTTCATGCAAGCTTATCAGTTAAATAGAGCTAAAGCCGTTATCTACTTAGTTTTTGCTAGGCGCGTTTGCGCATATCTTCTGCCTATTTTATGTAATCGAACCTTATGGGTGGAAAACCGCCATTTAACCAATAAGCTTGAGCTAAACTCACCCATATAAGTATCTATTCTTAGCGGCTTAGAGCTTAGTTATTGTTTGATAATATTAATTTTGAACAAATTCAATTAGTTAGTTGTTGTTTTTGAATGTTGGCATCAAAAGTGCTTTATTACTGCTTAGTGAGTCAAATTTACTACTAGTATAAAATAAAAACGATACGGAGTTTGAATAATGAAAAAAATAACGACAGCATTAACAACAGTTGCCTTAGCTTTAACTGTTTCTACAGCCTTTGCCTCTGAATGTGATCCAGGAGAAGTTGTTGCTAAATTAAGTCATGTAACAGGTGGAACAACTCATCCTAAAGTGGTTGCTGCTAACTCTTTAGCTGAGCGTGTTAACCAAGAAATGAACGGTAAAATGTGTATTGAAGTTTTCCCAAGTTCAACTTTGTTTGGCGACTCAAAAGAGCTTGAAGCGCTATTACTGGGTGATGTACAAATCCTTGCACCTTCACTATCTAAGTTCGGTTCTTACACTCGTGAATTCGGTGTATTTGATTTACCGTTCATCTTTAAAGACATGGATGCAGCCATTCGTTTCACTAATACAGATGCAGGTAAAAAGCTACTGAACGCAATGAATAATGTAGGCTTTGTTGGTCTAGGTTATTGGATGTCAGGCATGAAGTATTTCTCTGGCAACAAGGCATTAACGCTACCGACAGATGCTAAAGGCATGAAGTTTAGAGTTCAGTCTTCAGATGTTGCAAAAGCAATGATTGGCGCAATGGGTGGATCTCCACAACCAATGGCCTTTAAAGAAGTTTACGGCGCACTACAAACTGGCGTAGTTGACGGGCAAGAAAATACTTGGTCAAACATCTACACTAAAAAATTCTTCGAAGTACAAGATAGCGTGACTGAAACTAGCCACCAGTTACTAGCATACTTGTTCATGACATCTTCTGAATTCCTTGATGAGCTAAAGCCTGAAGTGCGTGATCAGTTCTTGAAAATTGCTAATGAAGTGACACAAGCAGCTAACGAGAACGTAAAAGCGAAAGAGCTAGCTAACAGAGCTAACATTCTTAAGGCAGGCGGCAAAATCAATGTACTAACACCACAGCAACGCGCTAAATGGGTTGAAGCGATGAAGCCTGTTTGGAAGAAGTTCGAAGGTGATATAGGTGCCGAATTGATCAAATCGGCAGCAGACGCTTAATAAGCTACCTGCCTAAGAAAGTAAGCATACATTTACTTTCTTCTCTAAAAGAGCCGTTATCTATATGGCGGCTCTTTCGTAGTAACATCTTTTATTATCCTAAATTTGATAGCTAAATAACCAAAATCTGTGCGGAATTTTTGTGCCCAGTTAGCGAATTTAGGATAATCATTTTTGATTCACACTTGTTAACTCAGATCTCAGCGGGAGTGTTTTACATGGCTTATTGGCCTCATATTTATTTATTTTTACTAATTGCTATTATTTGGCTGCTTGAACGTAAGTGGCCAGAAAAAGTAGCAAGTGCTGAAGAAAACATCCTAGTGATCGTTATTAGTGCCATTATGCTGGTTTCATTCGGGCAAGTTGTTGCACGTTACGGCTTTAACAGCGGTTGGACCGCAGCATTAGAATTCAATACTTTAGCTTTTTCATGGCTGATTTTACTGGGCATGAGCTACGGCATTAAAAACGGTGTGCACATTGGTGTTGATTTAGTACTCAATGCAGTGTCGGCACCTGTCACTCGTATACTGGCACTCTTTGGAGCCTTCGCCAGTATGTGCTATGGCTTGATATTACTTGATTCTACTTGGTTACATTTACTAGGCGTAGATGTACGCGGTGGCGCCATCGAATATTGGGCGAAAATGTTCAAGATCGGCATCGGGGTTGAAGAGTTGCGTTATCCACAGGTGATGCAAGAAATCTTTGGATTACAACCGCGAGTGCATCGCTGGTTAGTGTTAGTTATTTTGCCGATTAGTTTAGCGCTATTGGTATATCGATCAGGACAAGCCTTTATAGATATCTACACCGGAAAGCGGCGTATGTTGATTAGCGGGCATGAAGGCCAAGAGCTAGTCGAAGAGAACAAAGATATTTTAAAAGATCAGTAAGGCTAAGGTTTGCATGATCCTACACGGCTAATCATCATGCAGATATTTACAGTCGTAACGCTATTGTAAGGACTTATCAGTGGAACCTATTATTTTATTTGGACTAGTCTTGTGCTTACTCTTTTTGGGAATACCTGTTGGTATCTCATTGGGATTATCCTCAATACTATTTATTACTTTTGTGTCAGATGCGAAATTAACCTCTGTCGCAATATCCTTGTTTGGTGCAGGCCAGCATTACACTTTATTGGCGATACCTTTCTTTATCCTCGCCTCTTCGTTTATGTCGACAGGCGGCGTGGCTAAACGCTTAATCAACTTTGCAATTGCTTGTGTCGGTCACTTTCGTGGCGGGTTAGCGATGGCATCGGTATTGGCTTGTATGATGTTTGCTGCATTATCAGGCTCATCACCAGCAACGGTTGTCGCTATCGGCAGCATTGCGATTGTGGGTATGCGCCAAGTGGGATACTCGAAAGAGTTTGCCTCAGGGATCATTGCCAACGCAGGAACTCTAGGAATATTAATTCCGCCGTCCATCGTGATGGTCGTATACGCATCAGCGACTGAAGTATCAGTAGGGCGCATGTTTTTGGCTGGTGTTATTCCAGGCTTACTAGCAGGCTTTATGTTGATGCTCGCGATATATGTCGTTGCGCGTATTAAAAAACTACCTTCTGAACCTTGGAAAGGTTTTGGCGCTATTGTTCAAGGTGGCAAAGAAGCTGGTTGGGGATTGTTTTTAATCGTCATCATTATGGGCGGTATTTATGGCGGCGCTTTTACACCGACAGAAGCCGCCGCTGTAGCAGCGATTTACTCTATATTTATCGCCTTGTTTGTCTATCGAGATATGGGGCCTTTACAAGGGATTCGCTGGGTAAGTGAAACTGATTCTGATACAGCGCGCATTGGTTTCAATGGTTTAGTTTACGGTTTCTCGTTCTTCTTAGTCTGGATGATCATGTCATTCTTTGCGACAGCTGATTCAGAAACCATCACCGCTGCGGATAGAGCATTGTGGGGTGGGTTATCGGGTATCGCATTAAGTATTTTTTACATATATAAGCGTGGCAACAAAGCAGGCGTACCTATTATTGCAGCCATCGGTGCTGGTATGGTGGTGTGGGGTAGAAACTTACTGTTATTGAGCAAGCTATTTTTGCCTGCACTTTATAGTAAGGATACTCGTGATGTAATGCTATCAGGTACAAAAACGACCTTGATGCTGATGTTCATTATCGCCAATGCTTTGTTATTTGCACACACTATTTCTGAAGAACGCATTCCACAAATTGTCACTGAATGGATGTTAGGTGTTGGTTTTAACTGGTTCACTTTCTTAATAGCGATTAACATTTTGCTGTTATTAGGCGGTCAGTTTATGGAGCCTTCGGGGTTACTCTTAATCGTAGCGCCTATTGTATTTCCAATCGCTATGCAATTAGGTATAGACCCGATCCACTTAGGGATCATCATGATTGTGAATATGGAGATAGGGATGATTACGCCGCCGATAGGGTTGAACCTATTCGTAACTTCGGCTATCACCGGCATGAGCTTATCTAAAGTGGTGAAAGCGGCAACCCCGTTCATGCTAGTGCTCATGCTGTTTTTGATCATCGTTACTTACGTACCTTGGTTATCAACTGCATTACCTTACAGCATCATGGGGCCGGAAATTATTAATCCTTAGTCATGTTCTCATCCATGAGATGTGTGTTTGAAAGGCTTTAAAGATAATAAAAAAGGGCGCTTAAGCGCCTTTTTTTTCGTTTAACCTTGTTGCTTATTGCCTTTACCGTACTCTTCGCCTCTATCGCCGTGCATCTCTTGCATTTTATCGAGTTGCTCAGCAGTAAGGATTACCTGCATTTTTTGACGCATAGACATAATGCTATCAATCTTACTTTGTGCAGCTAAACCTGCTTGTTGCTTCACAGTTGCAAGCTTTGTGCTGTAATCAGCGGCGTTAACATCTAAATCGCGAATTGATTGGTGCAATGCTTTACGCTGCGCTGATTTCGCCATACGTGATTCTTTTTGTTCGCTAAACAATACTTTTAACTGGCTTTGCTGATCATCAGTTAAATTAAGCTTTTTGGTTAACTTGGCAAGCTTTCTATCAGAGTTGTGACCTCTTTTTCCGTTCTTACCATGCTGACCTGCTTCGTTGGTATCCGTATATTGGCAGTGACCGTTTTCGCTGTAGCCACTTTTTTTCTCTTGTGCTTGTACTGCGGAAAAACTTGTCGCTAAGACAAAAGCAGGAATAGCTAGTAGTACAATGTTTTTAATTCTCATGTTGTTTCTCCAAAAATGATGTTGTGAGTTACTTGATGAGCCTAGTATGCCTTTAGCAAGTGCTAAGAAGGGTTACGGTAATGTAAAGTTGTGTAAAGGCGACATTTAGTCCCTTTTAGCGGGATATACTACGATCATGTTCACACAAGGCTAATGTTAGGTTTAATAAGCATTACCAGAAAGATAACCATTAAATTAAAGAAAAGAGGTAAGCATGCAACAAATTAAGTTACTTATAGTAGATGACGATAAAGAGTTGAGTGGTTTGTTGTCGCAATATCTAACTTATGAAGGTGTTGTGGTTACTATTGCGGATAACGCAGAACAGGCACTGCAAATGCTTAATACCGAGCATGAATTTGATATAGCAGTGTTCGATATTATGATGCCAGGTATATCAGGGTTAGAGTTGCTGCAACAAATACGTCCTAGTACGAGCCTGCCAGTGATTATGCTAACGGGGAAAGGAGGTGATATAGATAGAATATTGGGCCTGGAAATGGGGGCTGATGACTACATGGCTAAACCTTGTAACCCTCGCGAGCTATTAGCACGAATTAAAGCCGTTTTGAGGCGCTCCAACCAAAAAAAACCTTCGAAAGTAAGCAATAGCAGCATTGATTTGATGGGTATTTCTCTTAACCCTAATACTCGAGAAGTAAAAGTAGCGGCACAATCATTAGAGTTAACCAGTACAGAATTTAATGTATTGCATCAATTGATGTTAAGCCCAGGGGTCGTTGTTAGTAAAGGTGAGTTAACGCAAAAAGTGCTGCATCGTGCTTTAACCGCTTATGATCGATCTATCGATGTGCATTTATCTAGAGTGCGTCAAAAACTAGCTTTGCTGCTGGAAGATAAAGACCTAATTAAGACGGTGCGCGGTGAAGGATATTTATTTATTCTTGATAATGATGAAAATTCACTGAGATCAACTAATGTTTAGATTAAACCGCCTTTTTTGGAAAGTATTCCTGTCGCTATGGCTCTCTAGCTTTATGGTAATGATGATTACCGTGTTAGTGATTGGGGAGCTAGCGGATGAAGATAATTTCAAATCAAAAGTTGACTACCAAGTGCGTGTTCAGCTCGAGCGATTTATTGATCGCTATGAAAATGATACTGAGTTTAGGAAGAAGTTTAACAATCGCAAAAAGAGCTTTAAAGGACATAGGAATGAGCATTGGTCAATGATGCGTAAGGGTTTGCCATTAATTATAGTTCATGATGAACAAGGGAAGAAAATACTTGGAGGGGAAAAGAAACCTAGAGGCGAAAAAATTGAGTTACAGCTAGTTTCTGAGTCAGGGAAGCACTATGACATTGAATATTATCTAAAACCTGAACGTAACAGCTTAAAAAGCTGGCAAGGTTTTATCTTCTCAGTGCAAGCATTGTTGATTCTCTTGAGTGCCACTATCGCCAGCTTTATCGTCAGTGCCATTGTGGTAATACCGATGAATAAATTGCGTGCACATGTGCAGCGCTTAAAAGATGGCGAGTTTAGTGTACGGGTGGAAGATAAGTTAACGCGAAGAGGCGATGAGATAGGAGATTTTGCACGTGAGTTTAATCAAATGGCAGAATATGTTGAAGGTACTTTAAAAAGCCAGCAGCGCTTGTTTCAAAATGTATCCCATGAACTACGCGCCCCTTTAGCTAGGCTGTTAGCTGCCAGTGGTATCGTAGAGCAGCAAGTAGGGCGTGATTCAAAAGCGCTTAAGCAGATACAGCTAGAGTGTGAACGGCTAGATTTACTGATCAACGAATTACTCTCATTAGCTAAGTTACAACAAAGTCAGCATGCTAATTCGGTGGAGGATGTTTGTCCAATGATTGAAAACATAGTGGCTGAGAGTCTGTTTAGCGATGTTGATCGTCAAATTAATATTTTCATACAACAGCAAACCCAATGCATAGCGCTGTGTTCTAATGCTTTATTAGAACGTGCTGTCAGTAATGTTTTAGGTAATAGTTTGAAACACACACCTAAAGAGACGGTTGTTACTATCAATGTGTCTAATCCTGATAAAAATCGCCTTTTGATTAGTATTGAAGATAATGGGCCAGGTGTACCAGCAGCTATTTTAGCTAACTTATGTGATCCATTTTTTAGATTAGATACAAACGTTGATGGCCATGGCTTAGGTTTGGGGATTGCTAAACAGGCAATGCAAGCGCAACAAGGTAGTTTAGAGGTAGAAGCTGTTCAGCCTAACGGTTTGCGCGTAAATTTATATTTACAGCTAGCGAGTAAAGAGCAAAAATCAGCGATGCTTTGACGATAAGAGAGGGAGTTGTAAAAGAAGGTATTTTAATTTAATCAATATAATAAGTATCCAGGTAAAATCTGAATACTTATTGATCAAGGTGAGCCTTGAATTTAGATAGCGTCTGAGCCAGTTTCGCCAGTACGGATGCGAATAATTTGCTCTAATGGTGAAACAAAAATCTTACCATCACCGATTTTTCCAGTGTTAGCAGTAACCGTAATTGCTTCTATCACTTGATCAAGCATGTTGTCATCAATGGCAACTTCTAATTTTACTTTAGGCAAAAAATCTACAACATATTCAGCACCGCGATACAATTCAGTGTGACCTTTTTGCCGACCAAAACCTTTGACTTCTGTTACTGTTATACCTTGGATGCCAATCTCTGAAAGTGCTTCACGTACGTCGTCAAGTTTGAACGGTTTAATCACAGCAGTGACTAACTTCATGTCTTTCTCCTTCGTTTAGATTGGATCACGTAATGCGTTTTTTTAAAGTCATAACTTTAAAAACGGCATAAGTATACTTAATTTTATGCCACAAACACAGGTAATGATCCAATTTTTCAATACATTAACGGCCAAAGCCGTGCTTAAAAATTAGATTTATCTTTGAAATTCAGGATATGCATCCATGCCACATTCGCTAATATCGCTACCTAAAAATTCTTCTTCAGTGCTGACGCGGATTCCCATGGTGAGTTGTAAAATTTTCCAAACGACAAGACTTGCGGTAAAACACCAAGCAAAGATCACTACAATTCCGTAGATCTGCACTAACAAAGAAGCCTCGGTATTGTTAATAGGCACGGCTAATAATCCCCAAATACCCACTACACCGTGGACCGATATGGCACCAACGGGATCATCAATTCGCAGTTTATCTAAAGCTAGAATTGAGAACACTACTAACACACCAGCTACCGCTCCTATCAATACTGAACTCAATGCATCAGGTGATAGCGGGTCAGCAGTGATTGCCACCAATCCTGCTAAAGCGCCGTTAAGGATCATGGTGAGGTCGGTTTTATTGAATAACAATCTAGCAGTGAATAGCGCGGCAATTACGCCACCGGCTGCTGCTGCGTTAGTATTGACAAATATCTGCGCCACAGAGTTAGCTTCGCCAACATCTGAAAGTTTTAGCTCAGAGCCACCATTAAAACCAAACCAGCCCAGCCATAAAATAAAAGTACCTAAAGTAGCAAGTGGCAAATTAGCGCCAGGAATTGCATTAATTTTTCCATTAGCAGTATATTTTCCTTTGCGAGCGCCTAATAATAAAACCCCAGCTAAAGCGGCCGCCGCGCCGGCCATGTGCACGATGCCAGAACCTGCAAAGTCAGAAAACCCAGCTGTTTTTAAGAAGCCGCTACCCCATGTCCAATAACCACTTATAGGATAGATAAAACCGGTCATTACCACACAAAATAGCAGGAATGCCGTTAGCTTCATGCGTTCAGCAACCGCGCCAGAGACAATTGACATCGCAGTGGCTACAAAAACCACTTGGAAGAAAAAATCTGAGCGAGCTGAATAATAAGGTGCATCACTGGTGGCTAATGCATCGTCCAAAGTGTTTTCAGCGCCGATCAAAAATCCTAAGCTTGGGATAATGCCATTTTCGGGTGAACTGTACATGATCTCGTAGCCACAAAGTAAATACATGGTGCAGGCAATTGCGTACAAAGATATATTTTTGGTTAAAATCTCAGTGGTATTTTTGGCCCTGACTAAACCCGCTTCTAACATAGCAAAACCTGCTGCCATCCACATAACTAACGCACCGCACATTAGAAAGTAAAAAGTATCTAAGGCGTACTTTAATTGGGTAAGGTCAGCACTTAAGTTGCTAACTAACGACTCCATAATAATCTCCAGTAATATTGAAAGTAAAAACAAATAATCAATAGTGCTATAGCGAATAATGTGCCAACTAATTAAACGTATGTTAATCAGTGGCTTATGGTAAGTAAAAAATAAATTGCATTTAATAAGATGCAAAAATAAATCAACTGCACTTTTTCAGTGCGAAAAATATGTAATGAATGAAAATATATAATAGATGCTCTTAAGCATTGCTAAAGCGACGCTAGAAGTTATTTTTACTAGATTATTGATCGCTGCCTTGTGCTATAATTTGCAAATAATTGGGCTTATTAGATCTCTGAGGAACAGCTGAGAGACTAAATTTTATCTAAGGATCAAGATCTATGAACGAGAAATTCATTGAAGGACTATCGCAGCAATTTTCAACACTAGTTAATAACTTGCCAAAAGGCAGCACGCTACCTGGCCAAGATCAGCTGAAAAGTTTACTGCAAAACGCGCTGTCTAAATTAGATTTAGTCACTAGGGATGAATTCGATGCACAAGCGGCAGTGCTCGGGCGCACTAGAGAAAAAGTAGAAGCGTTAGAGCAGCGTTTTGCATTGTTAGAAGCGCAGCTCAATAAGCCAGAATAAGCTTCAAGCTGCAATTAAGTGGATTTTTAATATTCGCCATGCAAGGTGGCGAATATATATCAGCTCTAACTCACATCTGAAAAATACTTTCCAGGTGTTTTGCCTAAAGCTTTCTTGAACATACTAATAAAAGCACTCTGGCTTTGGTAACCTAAATCTAGCGCAATGTTGGCAACGGCTTCGCCTTGGGAAATGCGTTGTAATGCGTTTAACAATTTAGCTTGTTGGCGCCACTGGCTGTAAGTCATGCTGGTTTCTTCTAAAAATTTGCGGGCTAATGTGCGGCTACTTATGCCTAAATGTTGCTGCCAGTACAGCATCGAAAAGTGTCGTTCAGGATGCTTGATTAAAGTGCGGGTAATTTTTTTTAACGCTGGAGTTTGTGGCATAGGTAAATGCAAAGGGGCTTCTTCAGATAAATTCAGCTGATCTAAAAATACACCTACTAGTCTTCCTTCAGCACCCGTTTCATCATACAGAGCATCAAAACTAGCAATGGCAATAATAAGCTCACGTAATAAATTACTGACATTGACTACTTGGCAATTGGTTGGCAAATGCTCTGCAGCTTGAGGCGCTATATATACGTTGTTCATTTTGACAGAGTGAATCACTCTAATTTCATGCTCCAAATACGGGGGAATCCACACTGCCCGATGCGGAGGTACTATCCAAATATCAGTAGTGTCAGTTTCACCGTCGCGAATTTTAGCTTCCACTAGGCCTTCAGTTAGAAACAGTAATTGCCCTCGGGCATGCGAGTGACTGGGGATGACACCGCCAGAGTAAATATCTGAATTGCGCACGAAAACGCGCCTTGGTATATCTTGTGTCGGTTGCAAAGGCTGACCTTGGAAGCTAATCCAGTGATCTTGAATAACAACTGCTTTTGTCTTGTCTGCGCTATTTTTTGTCATACTAGTCTATATACGCCATATCTTGGCTGATTTAAAGTAAAGCTCTGGAGTTATTCTTCATATTCAGTTTCATTCGGAGTCGAAAATGCAAAGATTTAAGCGCCCTGATATTTTATTGTACCTAATGGCGGCAGCTGTGCCGGTAGCCTTTGGTGTTTGGCAGTCACTATTAAATAATTTTACTATAGAAGCTGCAAATTTCACCGGTGTAGAAATTGGTATCTTGCAATCGTTGCGTGAAGTGCCAGGGTTTCTAGCGTTTACGGTAGTGTTTGTGCTGTTGATCTTTCGCGAGCAAACTTTAGCTATCGTTTCGCTGTTGGTGATGGGTTTAGGAACAGCATTGACGGGGTACTTTCCCAGTGAAGTAGGTTTGTACTGTACTACAGTGTTGATGTCACTCGGCTTTCACTATTACGAAACGGTGAATCAATCACTGTCCTTACAGTTCTTTTCTAAAGAAGAAGCGCCTTACAAAATGGGAAAAATGGTGGCGATTGGATCAGCAGCCAGTTTAGTAGCGTTTTCAATGGTTTGGGTGTTTGTAGAAATACTGAATTTTGAAATGAAAACCATCTATGTGGTTGGTGGTGTAACAACCATGATAATCGCGCTGTTTTGCTGGTTTGCTTTTCCTAAGTTTGAAGCTGAAATTGAGCAACATAAAAAGCTAAAACTGCATAAACGCTACTGGTTATATTACGCGCTAACTTTTATGGGCGGTGCTAGAAGGCAGATCTTTGTGGTGTTTTCAGGTTTTTTGATGGTAGAGAAATTCGGCTTCACAGTATCAGATATCGCCTTAATGTTTTTAGCAAACGGCGCACTCAATATCATATTTGCGCCTCTTATTGGTAAAATGATTAGTAAAATTGGCGAACGCAGAACGTTAACCATTGAATATATCGGTTTGATTATTATTTTTAGCAGCTATGCGGTAGTGGCTGATCCTAAAATAGCTATTGTCTTATATATCGTGGATCACCTGCTGTTTTCGATGGCAATAGCGCAAAAAACTTATTTTCAAAAGATTGCCGATCCCAAAGATTTAGCACAAACAGCCGGTGTAGCTTTTAGTATTAACCACTGCGCTGCTATCGTTTTGCCAGCGCTGTATGGATTGTTGTGGGTTAGCTCACCGGCATTGGTTTTTTACACAGGTGCAGCAATGGCTGGTGTTTCACTGATGTTAGCGTTTCTTGTGCCGTTTGATCCAAAACCCGGCGTTGAAGTGCAGTGGAAACGCTTGAATATTGCTCAAGTTAAAAATTAAGGAGCCAATAAGCGCGGCATTAAGTATTGAGTTTGTCGCGCTTTCTAACTATCCACTCCGCAAGGGCAATGCCGCTGAGAACGAGTGATAAGCCAATCATGTGATAGGATTCGAACTGCTCGTTTAGTACCAGTACTGCTAAAATGGCACCGAAAATGGGTACTAAATTGATGAAAATTCCACCGCGGTTAGCGCCTATTTTTGCGATACCTTTAGCATAGAACAGCTGTGCATAAAAAGACGGAAAAACCGCGATATAAACAATAATAGCGATACTAGACCAGCTTAGTTGTGGCAGCGAGTGAGCGCTAATACTCCAACCCATTAATGGTAACATAATGATTAATGAGGCCACTGCTAGAGCAAATACAAAGCTGAAATCATTCATCTCGGGTTTGTAGCGCAGCGAAAGACTATACAGTGCATAACATGCTACTGCGATTATCATCATCGCATCACCGCGATTCAAATTGCCTTCTAATAAACCTGCTACATCCCCTCTGGCAACAGTGACTACTACACCAAAAATAGCCAGTGCAACACCGACGATTTGTAGTGCAAATACTGCTTGTGCAAAGAAAATTCTATTCAGTAAAATGATCACCATAGGGATGGCCGCTTGTGCGATGGCAACGTTGATTGCGGTGGTATAATGCAGCGCACTGTACATACTTAAATTGAATCCAACGAAGCCAAAAGCGCCCATGAAAAAGAGCCTGCGCCAATATTTTTTAATGACCGGCCAGTCTTGTATGATGTTTTTCCTCGTCATGAAAAAGATAAAAACCACCGCCAAAAACCAACGAAAGAAAGTTAGTTCAATAGCACTTAACTGATTTGCTGCGAGCTTGCCAACCACGGCATTAGCACCCCACAAAAGCGGCGCTAAAGTGAGTAATAAATAGGCGTGGCCAAATAGTGAAGATTTAACTTGGGATGTGTTCATTTACTGGATCCAGTCTTATGAGCTGCAAAAAGAGCATAGCCTATCACTTCAATCCAATGATCAATACCTATAAAGGCTTTCATTTAAAGAAGGAATAATAATTAGTGCCCCTTCACAAACGAATGTCTCTGCGACTGTTCTTCCGGCTCGATCTGATCGCCACTAGAGGTCGTTATTTGGCACAGCCAAACGCCTGCATAGGCGAATAAACTGCTTAATATGTTGGCAATGATATTAGGTGAAAATGGCATACTAATACCAATAGGAAGATGAGTACGCCTTAAGTATGCATATAGCTCGTATCACTACAGTTAATATTGTTAATTACACTCTTCTAAAAAATGACGTAGCTGCCTCGGTAAATTTGCCAGCCCTTGCTTCTCACATACATAGATATCTAACAACTGAGCACGCTCGCAGTGCTTAGCTGAAATATGTTGAAAACTAACAATAGCCCCAACAGCTTTTATGCCACCTAAATGTTTAATCATCGCGCCTAATTTGTACACAACATTCTTAGCTTCGCCTTTATCAAAGCGTTTTGTTTTACACTCAATCACCAGTAGGCGATTATCATACAGAGCAATGACATCCAACTCGTTTTTTACTTTATGCTGGTGGTTGCTTTCGCGCCATTCTATTTCCACATTGCGCGCAATGTCTTGTAGTTTTGGCAGCTCTTTACGCAGCAGTAATAATTCGCTAAATACTTGGTCTTCTAGCCAGCCACCGTTGGCGAAAAACCGGCTTTCTTCATCGCTAAAAGTTAATTTATTGCCTGCTAATTGGATGAGACCTGCATCACTTAGCTGATCTAACATCATACTAAAAGGGCTATGGGCAGTATTGTGTTGTTCGCTGATATTGCAATACAGTGAGTGTTGAGCTTTAGCAGCATAGTAATTCAATATACCCATCGATTTGGTGTAAGTTTTTGCTTGGCTGAGCCAGTGGCTAGCAATATCACGCATTTGTAGCGTGATTGGGCCGCGTTTGAGGGCGGTGACATTTAAACCATGGCTGTTAAGAAAAGCCGGGATTTTTATTCTATCTTCTAAACTGATAGCAGCTAATTGGTGCGGGTTATGAAGCCAGTGCAGCCAATCATGTTTGACATAAAAAACCGGAAGGTCGTGATAAACAAATACTTCGTGAGCGATAATAGCAATAGGTTTTTCACCACAAGTGCTGTTGAGTGTTAACTGTTGACCCAATGCAACACGTTGCTCGACTAGTTGCTCAAAACAATGCCGTAAAGTAGCTATTTTTTCATAGTCAGGTAAGTCTAATACAGAGCATTTAATACCTAGAGGTTGGCACACTTCAATCATCCAACGCTGAAAATCTTGATAGTTGCTTCCTTTGGGAGTCGCGAGCATGATTTCATCAGGTGTAAGGCGACTATCAAGTAATGGGCATAAGTTGGAGCTAGGTTGATCCGAAATAATTAGCAGCTGCACTTGATAGGGTTTATTCACGTGGTAAATCCTGTGTTGTTTTTTACATGCGCTGCAGTTGTATTAGCTTTGAGCTCTAGAAAAATATACAGTGAGAGCCATGCATTAATCAGTTAGTTTTTATCTTTTCAGTCATATAGGTATCGATCACTTCAACCAAATGATCAATACCTATAAAGGTTTTGTCACTTAAAGGTGGCATGATAATTAGGCGGATAAACTGCTTAAAGCGCGCTTCTAAGCTAAATAGCTCACCACTAAGAAAGTCAATTTTAGATTTTTCGATCAAACTATGCAGCTGGCTGGCACTTATTTGATCAGGTAGTTTTATCCACAGTGCATAGCCACCTGTTGAAGGGGTGATTTGCAATGTACTGCCAAGCTTCTCTTGTAGGCGTAATATCACTGCAGTCGTGGCTACTTTTATATCTAAGCGCCAGTTGCGTAGTTGGCTTTGATATAGCGATCCTTGATAGTAACGGGTGAGTGCTTGTTGCAAAAAATAAGAGCTGCTGATTTGGCTGACTGCAAACTGTGTCATGTATTGCTGCTTAAAGCGTGCAGGGCAACACCAGCCAAGGCGCTCGCTGTCGCCTATTACTTTGGAGATAGAGCTGATAACGATGCACCAGTTTTGCTTATCATAACTGGCGATTAGTTTAGGCGCAGGACCCACAAAATTTAACAGCGCGCTGATATCATCCTCAATAACAGGTATTTGATAATCATCAGCCCATCGGGCTATACGTTGTTTGTAATCATCGCTTAGACTGATACCGGTAGGATTGTGGCAATTAGGTTGAATGATCAGTGCTTTAATTTTTTTATCAGCCATAACTTGCTGCAAAATGCCAGCATCAGGCCCTTGCGGCGACATAGGAATCTCTAGCGCTTTTAGCCCCAAAATTCCCAGAAGTGCAAAGTAACCTGGAAAAGCAGGCACAGGAATCGCAACGGTATCGCCAGGTTTGCATATCACTCTTAGCATGTGCTCAAGAGCGTTTTGGCAGCCATTGGTAATTTGAATGTCAGCGGCGTTAACTTGGCAGTGGCGGGTGGCTAGCTGCTCGCTTATGGTTTTACGCAAGCTAGTGAGACCTGCAGCACTGCCAACATTGTGATCGAATTTTTGTTTAACTACTTGGCGAAACTGGCGCTGAAAGCTGTTAAACATTTTCGTTTGTGTGGGCACCGCCATATGAAAAAAAGGATTGGCGCCTCTATTGCCCATCACCATAGTGTTGAGCCAATGCTGAGATGATTCAGCCAGACAACTATCGGGTACAAACTCTTCAAAGGGCTGGGTATCGGCACTGTGTTGTTGATAGTTCACGACAAAACCAATGCGCGGCAAGCTATTGAGTAAGCCTTGCTGAGTGAGCTTATCTAACGCCGCACGTATTGTGTTAATGCTCACTCCTTCTGCTGTCGCGAGCTGGCGAATAGAGGCTAGTTTAGTACCATGCATGAGTTGTTTGCTGAGGATGTGCGCTTCAATTCTATTGGCAATAGTTAAATAGCTTGGTTGCGTGTTTTGCTCTGTACCCATTGAATATTCTTCTTTTTGTGTCTGTGTTATAGGTAAGGTTAAGCCTATACTGACGGCGAGTAAAGCTATTGAGGCAATACTTCTTTTTATTTGAGTTAAACAGGCAGAGGTAGGTATGTCGAATCTAGAATTATTAAGCCCTTTTATCGTTGTTGCATATACGATGTGGGCGACGCCAGGACCCAATAATATGATGTTGGTTTACTCAGGGGCAAACTTTGGGTTTAAGCGCACCCTGCCGCATTTGCTGGGAATTATTTTTGGTACTTGCCTGTTGAACATGGTGGCGGTATTAGGGTTAAAGCCATTAATTGATACATGGCCGCAGCTTTTGTTAGTGCTAAAGATTACAGGTTCGCTATGGTTAGTATTAATAGGTTGGAAAATGGCCAACGCCAGTAATACACAAGCTGATAGAGAACAATCAAAACCGATGCGCTTTATGCCTGCAGCACTATTTCAGTTTGCTAATCCTAAGGCGGTCACTGCTACTTTAGCGCTAGTAAGTTTGATTTTAGTGGCAATTGAGGCCAACGAAAATCTATTGTGGTTTATCATAGTCATCATCCCGCCATTGAGTTTCGTATCTATCATCCCATGGGTGCTGGCAGGAAAAGCAATCAGACGTTTTTTATCAACGGATCTGCGTTGGAAAATATTTACTAGAGGTACGGGATCATTGACCGCAGGATGCGCATTATTTTTGTGGATTTAAGATATTAAAATTTTAGTTGCAAGAAGCGAGGAGTATAAAGGCAAGAGTGGCGCCTGAGAAAAGAAGTCAGTTGAGGGATGAAAGCGTTGCAAACATAAAGCAGCTGTTTAGAATTTTTTCGCCACTCGCCACTCGCCACTCGCCACTCGCCACTCGCCACTCGCCACTCGCCACTCGTTTTGCCTTCCCTTCGTTCTGCTCCCGTTTTGATCGAAACTTTATTAATACAAAATTAACTTCCCACCTGCTTCATTTATTAACAGAATATCGCAATATGAGCGCAGTAAACCTCAGATAAGTATTGTCATATGCGAAAGCCACTTGCAAAATCAGCTTACAGACCTGATATAAGTGTACTGAGATTTAAAACTGAGTTGATAAAGCATAATTAGCTCGAATAAAATGAGAGGAATAAATGTTCGAAAATCTAAAATATTTTTATGGTAGTTTGATTGTTACAGTACTAGGTTTGATCACGGCTTACTTTATAGGGGGTAACACCGCTTTATTTATTGTTGCTGTTTTGGCTGTACTAGAAATCTCGCTATCTTTTGATAATGCTGTGGTTAACGCAACTGTCTTGAAAGACATGAATGCGCTATGGCGTAGACGCTTCCTAACTTGGGGTATCTTAATTGCCGTATTTGGCATGCGTATTGTTTTTCCTGTGCTAATTGTGAGTATTTTTGCAGGCGTGTCTCCTTGGGGCGCAATTGATATCGCGATTAATACACCGGATGTATACGCTACGCTAATGTCAGAAGCGCATGTGTCAGTGATGGCGTTTGGTGGTGCTTTCTTAATGATGGTAGGCTTGAACTTCTTCTTCGATGATGAAAAAGATCATTGGCTTGGTGCATTAGAAAAGCCATTGTCAAAAGTTGGGAACGTAAAGTTTGCTGCTGAAATATTTTGTTTACTAGTCATTGCAAGTGTTAGTATTTTTGCTCTAAGCGGTGAAGAACAGCGTACTTTCGCATTATCAGGTATCAGTGGTTTAATCACTTTTATGTTGATAGGCAAACTTACCTCTATGATGGAAGCAAAAGAAGAAGCGCGTGCTAAGTTAAATAATGATGCTGCCAAAGGTGGAGCTGCGATGTTTGTTTATCTAGAGCTATTAGATGCATCTTTCAGTTTCGATGGCGTTATCGGCGCGTTTGCGATTAGTACCAACCTGTTTATCATTGCCATTGGTTTAGGTATTGGCGCTATGTTTGTACGTTCATTAACCATATTGCTGGTAGAAAAAGATACGCTGTCTGAGTATGTCTACCTTGAACATGGTGCGTTTTATGCGATAATCGCTTTAGCTAGTATGATGTTTTTGAAAACCTTTATGCATGTACCAGAGATTGTTACTGGTTTGATTGGAGCCGGTTTTATCGGCGTTGCTTTTATACATTCGCTGATAGTGAAAAAAGCACAGAACCTTGCGTCACAAAAAGGATCATAAAACGGGCATGTCACTCATTATTATCTTTGAGTGAAAGCCGTTTGCACGGTTAACAGAATTTAGATGATTGAAGCGTTGCTTCTACCCACTTAATTAAAGAAGGAAATATTGATGTCAATATCATTAGAGAAAGGCCAGCGCATTAGCTTGGAAAAGAATGGATCTGGTTTAAATAAAGTATGTATTGGTATTAACTGGGGAGCCATTGAAAAGAAAGGCTTTTTTGGTACAAAGAAAGTAGCCGTTGATTTAGATGCAAGTGTAGGCATGTTCGACGAGCAAAAAGCATTAGTAGACGTTATCTATTTTGGCCAGCTTGCCAGTAAAGATGGATCGGTTGTGCACAGTGGCGACGATACTACGGGTGATATGGATGGCGATGACGGTTTAGATAATGAAATTATCTCGATCGAACTTAATCGTGTTCCTGCCAACGTGAAAAGTGTGGCGGTTGTATTAAATAGCTACCGCAATCAAGATTTTGCCTCTATTCCGTTTGCCAGTATTCGTTTGTACGAAGGTACTCCATCAAGAGTCGATAATATTATCGCTAGTTACAATATTGCCAATGAGCCTAAATTTAAAGGTGCTGTGTCAATGGTACTAGGTGTGCTTTACCGTCATAACAGCGATTGGAAATTCCGTGCTGTAGGTGAACCAACTCAAGACAAAAAGCTAGAGCAGCTATTAAACACTACTTCTAGTAGCTATTTATAAATAATACATCTGTTGTGAGTTATATGTTTTGATACAGCTAGTTGCCGGACAAAATACTGTTATTGATAGTGATAACACCTACCAACTTCAGTTGCACATTGGGCAGTGGGAGTGGGGTGTTATCCTCAGTAAAAAAGGCGTAAGCCCAGTGCTTTTTGATAGTGAACAAGGTTTGTCGGTGCAAGACTCGCAACTGCTATTGAACTTGCACGATATTGAGCAAGATATACAAAAAATAACGGTCTATATTGCTCGACCTCGTGCAAGTGATGACGCTGGTAATCAATTAAGCGCGCAACTCAATGATCTTTTAGGTCAGCAGTGTTATGCAAAAATTGATATTTCAGGGCAAATAGCCACGCAAACAGCACTCACAGTATTAGAAATATACAAACATCAACAGCGCTGGAAAATACGTTGTGTTTTGCAGGGCTATTCGGCAGGTTTGGTTAAACTGCTAGATACCTATGGTATCAAAGCGCCAGCACCAAAAACTACTACAGCGCATCGTGAAGTTTCCCAGCAGGTGAATGTTAATAAGCAATCATCCATAATGGCGAATACTAATAATCACAGTTCAAACGAGCATGCTGTTGGTGTTCAACTGCGCTGGCAGTTTGCCGGTGGTGAGAAGAAAACCATCGCCAATTACTTTTTAGGCGAAAAATTTAAACCAATTTCAGATTTGCGAATTGGTTGTTTTTATCAATTAAAGAATAGCCAAAACGGTATTGTATATAGCTTTGACAGCGAATTTAAAGGCTCTTTTGAAGGAGTTCCTTATGTCGCGGCAAATCGATCAACGCAAGAGCATTTAGAAAACCTAGATATTAACGATCGCTATCTGCATAAATTACATAAGTGCTTAGTTTTTGTCTCTATGATGGAAGCATATGATAGTTGGGATGGGCTAGACGTTGAAGTGAAGTTCCAAATCCCGGGGGTAGAAAGAACCATTATCTCACCGAATACTTTAATGGTAAAACCTATCTATGCAGTCGCAATGTTAGATTTTAGTGAAGAGCTACCAAAAATAACGCCCTTAAATGAGTACTTCAATGATTTAGTGGAGCTTGATAGTGCATTTGGTTGGGGGCTTCCTTTTCGCAGACATGATGATGATTGCGAAACAAACAGTGAAAACGACGAGGATTAATTATGAGTTTTGCATCTTTTATATCAAGTGTTAAACAAAAATCAAATGAGCTCAAAGGCGAAGTATTAAAATTTAAAAACAAAAAGTTTTTAAATGCCGCTACAGCTGGTACTGCGTTAATCGCACTTGCCGATGGCGATGTGTCCTCTGAAGAAAAGAAGAAAATGCTCAAGATCATTGAAAGCAACGATGCGCTTTCTGTGTTCAAAACGACTGATGTAATTACGTCGTTCAATGACTTCTTAGGCAATTTTGAATTTGATCAAGATGTTGGTGAATCAAAAGCTTTTGAAGCATTAAATCTATTAAAAGGCGATGAAGTTGCCTGTCGTACTGTCATGCGTTTAATTTTATCTATTGCCGCCGCTGATGGCGTGTTTGATGATAATGAAAAAGCAGTTGCAGTGAAGATTGCCCGTGAGCTTGGGTTAAGCCCAGCCGATTTTGAGCTGTAATATCAATAGTTAGTTAACAGTAAAAACAATTTAAAATAAATTTGGAGAATTAGAATGGGTGTATCACTACAAAAAGGCGGTAACGTTTCACTGGAGAAAGTAGCGCCAGGAATGACAAAAATGACATTAGGCCTTGGTTGGGACGATCGTTCAACTGATGGCGCTGAGTTTGATTTAGACGCATCTGTTTTCATGATTGGTGAAAACGGTAAAGTACGTATTGATGGCGATTTTATTTTTTACAATAATTTAAAATCTGCTTGTGGCGCTGTTGAGCACACTGGTGATAACACAACTGGCGAAGGCGATGGCGATGATGAATCAGTCAAAGTTGATATCTCATTAATGCCTGCTGATGTTAAAAAAATCGTAGTTGGCGTTACAATCCATGATGCTGAATCACGTAACCAAAACTTCGGTCAAGTATCTAACGCTTTCATCCGTATAGTAAACGACGGATCAGGTGAAGAAATTGCACGTTATGACCTATCTGAAGATTACTCTACAGAAACAGCGTTGATTTTCGGTGAATTATACCTACACGGTGGCGCTTGGAAATTTAAGGCTATCGGTCAAGGTTTTGCTGGCGGTCTTAAGCCAATGGCACAGCAACACGGTGTTAACATCGGCTAATTTTCTAACATTAGAAAATTAGTACTGAAAAAGAAAGCGCTACTCGGTTTAATGCCGAGTTGGCGCTTTTTTTTGTATAAAGAAAACATTTTTTAGATCCGCGAGGATTCATAGCAACAACCATGCACTGCTTGCCACTTTAGCCGCCTATAGCGTATATTATCTGGCCAGAATCATTGGCACTGTGTCATTTTTAAGTGATATTTGATTTAAACACACCAGCAAGTTTTAATAGCAGTGACTGCCAGCTATACTTTCTTATTTTTAATACGGATATATTTAATGCCCAAGAAACACCTTATTCAATTGCAGACAGGAGAGCTGCAAGTATCTGTGTTAAGAGCAAGGTTCCCACTCGATACTCTACTAACTTTTGGCTCACGATTAAATCCTAAGCGTCGTTTCTTGTTTGTCTCTAAAGTTTTGGGGAAATATGTGCCTTGTCAACCTAATGCTATGCGCGAAAGTTATCTTGCGATGGCAGAACAAATACAGCCTTTTATCGCTGAATCAGCAAATGTATGGGTGTTAGGCGTTGCTGAAACAGCAACAGGATTAGCAGCAGGTGTTGCTCAAGAGATTACGCGAAAAAGCTGCGCTGCTATGATACTTGATAAAAACGCTACTGTTGATAATACTAGCACCGAGAAAAAGCTAATTTTTAGTCATACAACGCGTTGTGAGTTAGCCAAAGCCATTGATTTCAAAATTGTAGAAGCTCACAGCCATGCGCCTTCCCATCTTATCTATCAATTAGAAGATAAGCATGATTACCAAAGTGTAACGAGTGTTGTGTTAGTTGATGATGAAATCAGCACTGGTAAAACTCTTGCCCAGTTAACTGAAAATATCCTAGAGAGGTTGCCGCAGTTAACCACTATTATTTGGGCGAGTTTAGTTAATTGGATTAGCGAACACCAACGTCAAGATTTTAAAAAACGCTATCCAAGCATTACGCTAGAATTTTGCAGTTTATTAGACGGCACTTTTAGTTTTTCAGCTGACGAATGCTTTCAAGAAGAGCTACCTGAGAAGACTGCAACAGGCATTAGTAATGCATTGTGTCGTAGCGATTTAGGCCGTGCAGGTTACTTGATGGGTACACAGCCAAGTATTGAATTTAAATCTCTTGAAGGGCAGTTAATAACCAGCAACCTAGATAAAAGTAAGGCCTATGTAGTGGTAGGCACAGGCGAGTTTAGTTACCAACCTTTCCTACTGGCTGAATACATGCAACAACTAGGGTTTGATGTGCTCTTTCAATCCACAGGGCGCTCGCCTGCTATTGAAGATCATGGCATTAGCAGCAAATTAAGCGGCTTTGATGAAGGGCAGCAAGGTACTTATTACTTGTATAATTTTCCACAACACAGACAGCCAATCATCTGTTATGAAAATATAGAGCAATACCAAAGCTGCCCATTTAAAGATGATTTACAGGCGCAAGTAGCTATTTTAGATCGTTTTAGCGTAAATACTGCTTAGCTCGATTATTACCTTAAGCTGTAATTATACATATTCTTAATATATGTTCTGAACGATCTCTTCAACCCTTAAAAAGTAGTGATAAAAAGATGCCGATAGTTTTTTTCTCAGATATCGATGACAGCTTAATACAAACTAAAAGAAAGTGTTTGGATGAGCCGATACTCACAACCACAGCGGTTGATAAAGAAGGCGTAGCCGCATCTTTTTCAACGCCTGCTCAACAACAGTTAATCAACCTGTGTAACGAACATATATTTATCCCTGTTACTGGGCGCAATAAAGCAGCGTTAGATAGAGTATCGATTGAGCACTCATCTTTTCAAGTGATTGATCACGGTGCCATTGTGTTAAATGCGCAAGGTGAGCTAGATCAGGGTTGGTCAAAAATATTAGCTGATCAAACAGCTCAATGGCTACCAGTACTAACTGATTATGTCGAGCAAGTACAACAAGCTATTAGCGAACACAAACTAGCATTACGTTGTCGGATAATCAGTGATTTTGATATCGCCTGCTATATATCGATTAAAGGTGAACAAGCAGATTTAACCAAGCTTGCACAGATCAGTGAACGCTTTAGTGCACTTGATGATAATGCGCGCGTACATATCAACGGCGACAATATGGCATTGCTGCCGCCTTATGCTTGTAAAAAACGTGCAGTAAACTTTCTTAAACAGCATTTTTTAGCTGAGGATCAACAAACCTTGTTTGTGGGTATTGGCGATAGCGATTCGGATTTAGCCTTTATGCAAGCATGCCACTTTCAGATGATCCCGCAAAAGAGCCAAATTAGTGCGGGGAAATTAGCATGAACCAAACTGAACGCTATGGGTTAAAGCCGCTACAAGGCAGTTATGAGCCGCAAGATTGCCTATTTTTATTGCAAGCTATTGATGTGCCGATGCTGAGTATTGAGCAGAAAGAATTGTTGTTACAGCAAGGTAAGCAGCATTACTCGCAAATGGTATCTAAAGAATCAGCACCTAGTGAACAGTATTTGCAGATATTTCACACATTAGTTGAACAGTATAAGCATCGTCTAGCCAAAGAAATTGCCAGCCTTGCTCAGCAGATACACCAGTTAAAAGGAAATGAAGTAACACTACTTTCCTTAGCGCGAGCAGGCACACCAATAGGGGTGTTATTAAATAGAGCGCTCAAGTATTACTACAATATAGAGTCGCATCATTATTCCATCTCTATCGTGCGCGATAAAGGGATTGATGAATGTGCTTTGGCTTACATTCAAGAAGCTGGGCACAGTGCACAGAGTGTTTTATTTGTCGATGGCTGGACAGCGAAAGGAGTGATTACGCAAGAGCTTAAATCCGCCGTAGCAAAGTGGAACAGCAGCTGCGATTATAAAATTGGTGACGAGCTTTGTGTGATATCTGATATCGGTGGCACCGCAGATATAGTGGCAACGACAGATGATTATGCAATTCCAAGTGGGGTGTTAAACAGCACCGTCTCAGGGTTGGTATCTCGCACAATATTACGCGATGAGTTTCAAGGGTTTCATCAGTGTGTGCTGTACTCTGATTTACAGGAGCAAGATATTAGCGGCTGGTTTGTCGATCAAATATCTGCTCTTTTTGTGGATATAAAACCTGATAGCGAAGAGTTGTTACAACACAGTAATAGCGGTAATACTCGGCATAAAAAAATGCAAGATTATGTAAGCAAACTAATGATCGCGCAGCAGGTAGATGATATTAACAAAGTGAAGCCAGGCATCGCTGAGGCGACACGAGTAATGCTAAGACGCGTGCCTAAATTGCTAATGGTAAGGGACATAAACAGCCCAGATATCGCGCATTTGTTAGTACTCGCCGCAGAGAAAAAAATCACTGTAGAGCAAGATAGCAGCATGCCGTTTAATGCTATTGCCATCATTGCTAACGTATTTTAGTTCCACTATTGATCAACCATTAATTAGTCATGAAAAGAGAGTTTATTCCGCTTTTCTTTTCCTGCAAGCACTCGGTGGTATTTTAAAATACTGGCTAAAGCAATTACTAAAGTGATTGCTGCTGACAAAGCCGCTAGCGATGGCAATATTAGTAATTGAATCGCTGCTTTGAATCAGTAATCGTCTGGCACAGGTTAACCTTATTTCTAAATAATGGCGCGAAGGGGATGTGTTTAAATGTTGTTTAAATAAACGCTCTAGCTGGCGCCGGTTGGTTTTTAAATAGCTCGCCATTTCATCAATCGCTATAGGCTCTTCTATATTGCTATTCATCAATTGTACTGCACTGCGTAATATCGCTGGTAATTGCTCGTTATCACCAAACTGATTTAGCCTCTCTTCACAACCCTCTCGAGAGCGGCTGCAACTGAGAATTTCCTTTACTGCTCTTGAAACAGTGGGACCAGTGATGTTTTCAACCATGTGTAACATCATGTCTAAAGCGCCTAGCGCATCAGCACAACTGACATGTCTAGGCTCGCTGATAAAGCTCTGATCCGTTAATTTAACACTTGGATAGTGCTCTTGCACCAATGCGTGATTGTCTATGTGCAAAGCGCAAATCTGTTCTTGTAATACATTAGCTTGCGCTAACGCGATCACGCCATTCCAAATGCTACCGAGTATGACGTTGTGCTGGTGCGCGGCTTTTAAAATTTGATTAAGCTTAGTGTTAGCGCTAAGAGAGCAGCGTAATCCGCCACAAACAATGAGCATATCTAGCTCATTATTGTTCATTAACTTAAGCTCAGATAGTTTGCTTGATGTCGTAATATCAATACCGAGATCGCTGGTGATACTGGCTGTCTTTAAAGCATAACTCGATACTCTAAAAAGCGTGTTTGATTGCACTAAATTAGCAGTAACTAAAACGTCAACAGCTGCGGTAAAAGACATCATGGAGAAATTTTCTAACAAAATAAAACCGATATTCATGGTGTTAGTTTGTTGATCAGCGGTGGGGATATAAGCGCTATTGGTGTCGAGCATTGTTGAACTGAATTTGCGAACAGACATAGTAAGTACCGTGATATAGAGCAAAAATCGCGCTATTAAATTCTATAACTGCTCATTTTTGTTGTTGTTGTTGTTTAGTAAGTAGTGTCCATCCAGAAAGGAATGTCTACTATGAATGACTCACTTGCTCAATCTACTCATCTCTAGATAGAGATAATTGGAATAACCAAACGCCCATATTTAGTAATACACATCTTGAGTCATTAAGTCGCTCTCGCGACGGCTCCGTTTCAGGATGAACATTAGCTAGTGTACACAGATGTTGCTTAATAAACATAATTTAGCGGGTAACTAGGTATTTGTAAAACAAATATGAGGACTAAAGTAGCATTGTTATTTGGAATTGTTTTAGGTATAAAATAGTTAACATTCGTCCATTATGTCTAGGTATTCATGACTGGGCATTAATTAGGCTGAACATATCAGCTATTCATAGCATAAACGTTGAGGTTTGCCACAAATCTAACGGTACCATAAAAAGGGTCAAAAATGAGTTTTAAAATAGTAGCAGTAATTGGTGCAGGCCAAATGGGTCAAGGGATAGCGCAGGTATTTGCGACCGCTGGTTACCAAGTTATTTTGCATGATATTGATGGCGCTGCGATAGAAAAAGGCCTAGCGACACTTAAAAAATCTCTTAGCAAACTAGCAGAAAAGGATCGCTTAGCTGAAACGCCAGATGTAATAAGCGCGCGCATTCAAGGCAGTACTGACTTTAGTGCATTAGCCGCTGCTGGATTAGTGGTAGAAGCCGCTACTGAAAACGAACAGCTAAAGCATAAAATCTTTGCCCAGCTTGATAAAGTTTGTCCGTCAAGCACACTGCTTGCCAGTAATACCTCGTCGATTTCAATTACTCGCTTAGCTGCAGTTACGCAAAGGCCTGATAAGGTGATTGGTTTGCACTTTATGAACCCTGTTCCTTTAATGAAATTAATTGAAGTGATCAAAGGTTTGCAAACTAGCGAAGAAACTTACCAAAGTATGCTTGAAGTCGCGGATAAGTTAAATAAAACAGCTGTCACTTCCCAAGATCGCCCGGGTTTCGTGGTTAATCGCATTTTAATGCCGATGATCAATGAAGCCATATTTACGTTATATGAAGGCGTTGCAAGCGCTGATGAAATAGATGAGGCAATGAAATTAGGTGTCGCACATCCTATGGGGCCTTTAGCTTTAGCAGATTTGATCGGATTGGATACTTGCCTAAGCATTATGCAAGTGTTGCATGATGGCTTTAGCGACAGTAAATACCGCCCGTGCCCGCTGTTAAAGCAAATGGTAGATGCAGGTTACTTAGGCAGAAAAACTGGACGTGGTTTTTTTCAATACAATTAGTTTGAGCGGTCATCTAAAATTAGATGAAAGAGCGTAATAATTTTTAGTGGAGTGTCATATGCAAACATTTGAAAATGTACTGTTAGAACGATTAGAAGGCAATGTTTACTGCTTAACAGTAAATCGTCCTAAAGTGCTTAATGCCTTAAATAAAGAAACGCTAACCGATATGGCAGGCGCACTTGAACTTGTCGCAGCTGATAGTAGCGCTAGAGTACTATTGGTAACCGGTGCTGGTGAGAAGTCTTTTGTAGCGGGTGCTGATATTGCACAAATGCAGGCATTAAGTGCTCTGCAAGCCAAAACTTTTGGCGAACAAGCCTTAAAAACCTTTAGGCGTTTTGAAACATTAGATATCCCTGTTATTGCGCTGGTTAATGGTTTTGCGCTTGGCGGAGGTTGTGAATTGGCGATGAGTTGTGACTTCATCTTCGCTTCCGAAAACGCCAAGTTTGGCCAACCGGAAGTTAGTTTAGGTGTAACTCCAGGCTTTGGTGGCTCGCAGCGTTTGCCGCGTTTAGTGGGCCGTGCGATGGCGATGGAGATGCTAGTGAGTGGACGTATGCTAGATGCTAAGGAGGCGTTACAGCGCGGTTTAGTTAATCACGTTTATCCACAGGCGGAACTGATGGAGCAAGGCTTAAAAATGGCGGCTAAGATCTGCAAGAATGGCCCTGTTTCAGTGAAGTTCACCAAAGAGTTAGTGCAGCGTGGACAAGATCTAGATCTAGAAAATGCTTGCGCCATGGAAAGTGATTTATTTGGATTGTGCTTTGCAACACAAGAACAAAGTGAAGGCATGCACGCGTTTTTAGAAAAGCGTAAAGCTAATTTTTAAAAAACCAGGGTAAGGGGACTAGCGAGCAAAAGGTTACGAGTTATGAGTAAAAAGCTAGCAGTAGGGGATTTTTAGTGTATTTTCGCTACTCGCTACTCGCTACTCGCTACTCGCTACTCGCTACTCGCTACTC
>JBALXS010000263.1:0-2234 GCA_036960485.1 Oceanospirillaceae bacterium | reverse complement strand
TATCTAATTTACTTTGCCCAGGTGCTGCTGACATGTTGGTATATCTCGTTTCGGTTTAATGTCTCTATGAATCTAATACTAACACTGAAATATATCAGCTGTAACTGAGTTCGATGATCAATCAGCCAAACTTTGCTGAAATAACAAAGGCTAGCCCATTACACTGTTAAATTGCGTATTGAAGCTAACCTTTTTCAATGTACTTACGACCCTAAAACTGCGCTAATTATTGAATTTGCATTCAGTCATATATCGGTCGCTAGACTTCACTGCCTAAATACTCAGAACTGGAAAGATGGAGATAATGCAGGTACTTCTCGTACTGCGTAACCACATCAGCCAATACTTGCTCCTGAGTAAAGCCCATCACATCGTAATGTTGTCCACCGTGTTCTAAAAATACTTCAACCCGATAATACTCAGAGTCACCTTCTGCAACTTCGCTTTCAATCGGGTTGGTAATACTAAAGGCACGGATCCGCAATCCATAAACAAAGTCATCATGTTCCTCGTTAGCAATGACGAAGCGAATACGACTATCAAAGTTCTTTAACTCTGCCGCTACGCCCTTGCTATTAAAAGTCTCACAGACCTTATTTAATGCGGGTTTTGCCACTTCTTCCAAGAAACCTAACGCTTGAGCCTCACTAGGATGTGAGACAAGAACATCGATATGATCTTCCCAACTGACGTTAGTCTTGGTGAATTGCACGCTGGTATTATGGGATTGCACACTATTGATCTTTAACCAATCATCCTGCAATGCTTTAAACAGTCCAAAACACATCAGCAGCATCACAATTAGAAACGGCAATGCACTGGCTATCGCTGCTGTTTGTAAGGCTTGTAACCCGCCTGCTAACAACAGTACTGACGCCACTATGCCTTGTAACATGGCCCAGAAAATCCGTTGCCATACGGGTGCATTGTGATCGCCACCCGAGGTTAAGTTATCAATTACCAACGAACCTGAATCTGATGAAGTTACAAAGAAGGTTATTACCAAACATAATGCGATTGTCGATAACAAGGTAGAAAATGGCATGTGCTCAAAAAACACAAATAGCGCTACAGATACATCTGATGAAACCGCATCAGATAAATAAGTTGCGCCTTGGTTCATTATGGCGTCAATGGCTGAATTACCAAATACTGTCATCCATAAGAAGGTAAACGCCGATGGCACAAATAGCACACCGATTAGAAACTCACGGATAGTACGACCACGTGACACACGAGCAATAAAAGTCCCTACAAATGGTGACCATGAGATCCACCAGCCCCAATAAAGTAACGTCCAACCACCGAGCCAATCGTTCTTCTGCTCATAGGCATATAAGTTAAATGTCTTACCAACAATGTCGCTCAAGTAGCCGCCAGTGTTTTGTACAAAAGCTTGTAACAGTTCTACTGTTGGGCCAAATATCAATATGAAAACAAGTAATAGTATCGCCAAACCTAAGTTAAGTTCACTTAAGCGTTTCACCCCTTTATCAAGGCCGGAGAACACCGATACAGTGGCAATAAGCGAAATAACGATAATTAAGCCCACTTGGACGTAAGCATTTACAGGCACACCCAGTAGATAGTTAAGGCCTGAATTGACCTGCAGCACACCAAAACCAAGCGATGTTGCCACACCAAACATGGTACCCAATACCGCAAAGGTATCGACAGCATGGCCGATAGGACCAAAAATACGCTCACCAAATATTGGATAAAGTGCGCTTCTAGGCAGCAATGGTAGTTTATGACGATATGAGAAGTACGCTAAACTCAGCGCCACTACGGCGTATATAGCCCATGCGTGAATGCCCCAATGGAAGAACGTAATCTTCATGGCATCTTTTGCAGCTTGTATCGTCTGTGGATCGGCATCTGGCGGCGCAAGATAGTGCATCACCGGCTCTGCAACACCAAAAAACATCAAACCAATACCCATGCCCGCGGAGAACAACATGGCTATCCAGCTTTTATAGCTGTAATCAGGTTCAGAGTGATCAGGGCCAAGTTTAATATCGCCAAAACGTGACACCATCACGAAGATGACAAAAATTAAAAACACTGCGACGCCTAGGATATAAAGCCAGCCAGCTTTTAACTCAAACCAGGATTGTACAATTTTAAAGAAGTCTTGCGCTTGGTTCGGCCAAATAGCGGTGGTCAGAACCATTAAAGTGATCAGGAAAACAGAAGAGAAAAAAACAGGTGGATTAATACTCGATTTAATCGAC
>JBALXS010000057.1:0-31158 GCA_036960485.1 Oceanospirillaceae bacterium | reverse complement strand
CGTTAGCGAGGAGGCGAATTATATAGATACTGGAGCTGGCGTCAACACTTAATGTAACAATAAATAGCATAACCGCATATCTTTGGACCTTCATTATCATTACTGTTAAACAAAAAACAATAAAACGCCTTAAAATCAATGATTTATTTAAAAAACCATATTTCGTGAGTTCTGCTTGTTTTCTCAATCAATTTCTAAGCTAGTGTAATTCTGGTAATTAATAACGGTGCGCAGATATTATGAAAGGAGTTTCGTATTCTGTTTTGAGCATTGACAGTGTCACTGCGCAATATTCATCGACAACTTTTACTTATCAATTAAGGTGCTTTATATAAGAGGCGCACTTAGCACCTCCTATCCATAAATAAGCTAGGAGTTATTAGCTATCCCTAGATAATGCGCTTTAAGGCGATATATAGTTAAGTGGAATTACCGTATCCCATAAGATTACACAAGTTACTAACATACCAACCATCGTACAAAGTCCGACTGTTAATATGGAAGCTGAAAAAAAGAACGCCCTATCCTCTGGTATCTCCATTATTACTGGTACACCTATAAAGAGTAAATATACCGAATACAACAATGCAAATAGTCCAACTGAAACGTTAAACCACAGGAATGGGTATAGAGCCGACAAACCCGACAAGAATAAAGGAGTTGCAGTAAAGGTGGTTAAGATCAAACATTCATTCATTGCAATATGACCACCATAGGTCTTTTCCATCCAATGTATTGCATAGGCAATGAATGCTACTGCTGCCCAGCAGGCAAAATAAGACGCAATAGCTGCGGGCAGCGCACTGGAGGGGGCCAATTTTATATAGCTTGCACCAGTCAGAGTCCAACCTACTTGTGTTGTTCCTATGTACATACACAAGGCAGGTATTAAAGATAACACGCTAATTTGAGCTAAAAAAATATGCAATACGCTATATTTTTCTTGATGAATGGTACCCCATTCTTCTTTTGGATGATAAAACATCCCTACCATATGATTTATAAACATAATGCTTCTCCTGAGTTAAAGATGTAGCATTTATCAACATATTGTTAATCACTACATTCACATTTTTAGATTTGTACTTCTATCCTCTAATCAGCTAATCAATAAATAAAAATAACGGTCTATTAGTAAAGTTGCGAATAGCAGCATTATGTAACTAATGCTGTATCTAAACATCGCCATTTGACTATTGGGAACATCCTTCAGCACTTTTATCGACCAATGTAAAAAACGCACATTAAGTAACGTCACTAAAATCAGATATACCAAACCCGACATCGCTGTTAGGAAAGGGAGTACTGTGGTTAAAATCATCAGTACGGTATAGAGGAGAATATGTAGCTTGGTATATTCATCTCCATGTGTAATAGGCAGCATAGGAATACCAGCTTTTGCATAATCTTTTTTGCGCGCTAAACACAGTGCCCAAAAATGAGGAGGGGTCCAAGCAAATATAATTAATACTAGTAACAAACTATCAGCGGTTATTTCACCACTGACCGCACACCAGCCTAGTAGCGGAGGTGCTGCACCTGCCAATCCACCAACTACAATATTTTGTGGCGTAGCACGTTTTAACCAAACGGTGTAGATAACCGCATAACCGATCAGTGATATCAATGTCAGCCATGCAGTTAGAGGATTAATAAACTCAGCAAGTAGATAAATGCCTAATGCTCCCAATATGAAAGCAAATAATAATGCTTGCTGGCTTGAGACCTTACCTTGAGGCAATGGCCTCCATTTCGTTCTTTGCATTGCTTTATCTATCTTTTGATCCATAACATGATTGATCGCAGCCCCAGAACTAGTTGCTAACGCTATACCAAGTAAGCCTATTAGCATTGTTGACGTAGCCGGTATTTGATCTGTTGCAAGTAGCATTCCTACGAGCGCTGTGATTAGCATAACAGCCACGACTTTGAGCTTACATAGAGCTAAATAATCAGCCACTTTCGCATCACTATTGAATGCTTTTAGAATTATTAATTTATCTTTAACCATGTGTTACTCCTTTGCGACTTTTCCAAAACTGTCAATTAGCAATTTTGTAGTACAAATAAGCGCTAAAACAGCCAGAAAATGATGCCCCATTGCCAGCATTGTAGGAATTGCATAAACAATGTTTAATAAGCCTACTACGATTTGCAGTGCTAACAATGAAAGTAATATTACTGTTGTCTTAGCCCAACTTTGCTTTTTCGCTAAAGTGAAATAGAATCCAATGAAATAGAGCATCACTAAAACTGCACCAAATCTATGGCTAATTTGAATGGCCCCTCTTTCTGCTAGACCTAAGCTACCGCCTTGATGTGAGACGCTTGTATCAAGACTGATTTGAAATGCGTTATAAAAATTATAATCTACTTCGATACCTGGGTTACATCCTAACCAATCACTGCAACCCCAGCCTGCGTAATTACTACTTGTCCACCCCCCAAGCAATACTTGCAAGAAGAGTATTATTAAGCCTATTAATACTGAGTAATTATGTTTATTCCATTGTTTATCTGTAACTTTCTGTGTGACTAACTTTGCTCTTAACAGCAATAACACAATCATTGTTAGTAAACCGCCGAATAAATGCAAAGTGACTATTATTGGCAATAATTTTAAGGTTACTGTCCACATACCTAGCACAGCTTGAAAGCTCACCAGCGCCAGTAAACTAAAACTTAGTAGGTAAGGATAGAATGGTACTTTACGTAACTGTATTGCAATCACTGCTATAACAAGTACTAACAAGCCAAGTGATCCTGCTAAATAACGATGCAGCATTTCTAACCAGCCCTTACTTTGAACAACGGCAACTCCCGGGTACAATTTCGCAGCCGCCGATATTTCAGGTTGGCTATTAGGCACTGTTAACTGGCCAAAACAACCCGGCCAATCAGGGCAACTTAACCCTGCATCGTTAATACGCGTCCAGCCACCCATGAAAATAACAATAAGCACCAGCAAGACACATGCATTTACGAGTTGTAATACTAAATGCTGCTTACGCTTAACCGCTGTATCATCATATGAGTTTAGTGCTTGATTCATTAATGACTTCCTATGTCACTTTCGTTTATTAACCACCATTATTTGTCTACCTTTATATAAGCGGTTATTTCAAAGCCTTTTTATTTATTACTTACATTTTAAACTTGCAAATATTCTAACCTTTTCCTGATTAGCCTATCCCCGATACCTTTAACAATTTTTTCAAGTCTTTTAATAATTGCTTTGGTGCGAGCTCTGGTGCATAACGCATCACCAAATTACCATTTGGATCTACAATCCAAACAGCTTCACCTAATTTTGATATCTTTTGAGTCTTAAGCATAGAACCTGCATTACCTACCTGAAAAAGCACGACCCTATCGCTATCTTTCCCTAATGATTTAATTACGTTAGGCAAAGCACTGCTCCATTGCTCGCAAGTTTTACTGTCACAACTTTTCGGCTGTGTATGTAATATTTGCCACTGGCCGCTTTGCTGCCAAAGTTGATCATTAAACTTAAGCTGCCATTGCTCAAGCGTTTGGCTTTGCAGTAATTCACCTTGATTAACGGTCGTTGTAGGGTTAAGCATCCCTGAGTAGTACATAAAAAAAGCACTGAATAACGGGACTACACCTACTAGCCAAATTAACCAGAATGTTACTTTATTAGATTTATTACTCATACATATGCATCCTCTTTCTTATATTTTTGTTTCCTTTAACTTTCTTCGTTACCTACTTCTTTAACACTTTTTCGCCAAAGCCAAAAAAACATAATGCATAGTGCAAAAGCCATCGCAAACCACTGCACCGCATATCCAACGTGTTTCGCCACACTCATATTAATGGGTTTCCACTGAGTACTCATAAAAGGTAACAATGGTTGCTCTGCTAATAACACCAAAGGTGCTAGGTGCTTGGTATCCGCGACTGCTATCATTTTTGATAGCTCTATTTGTTGAATTCGCTTCGGCCAACTAGTGCTCCATAAATCTGCTTGAAGCTGAAAGACCTTTTCGATTCTTTTTAACCAACCCGTCACAGTTATTATCCCTTGGGGAAGCTTTATCGCAGGTAAAACACTTCTATCAATACTTGCAGCCAGCCAACCTAAATTAAGCAAAAACACATCACCCTCAATAGCGGTGAAAACCACCAGCACTTCGTAACCCACATTACCGTTGCGAGTTTTGTTATCTAGAAGATAATACTGCTGTGCATTGAACTGCCCTTGCACTGCTACTTTCTGGTAAAAGTTAAGCGCTTTTTTTGAGCGCATAGTTGTCATGCTTATTGCTGGTTGCTGCCATTGCTCTAGTAGCAAATCTTTTTCAGTGGCTCTTTCTAACTGCCAAAAACCTAAATTCACTAACAACGAAACTAAACTCAAAGCAATTAAGAACACTAATATCTTGCCTGCATTTAGCTTTTGCGTTTTACTCATACAAGCTTCCAATTATGGCGTTAGTAATGAAAATATTAATACTTGTACTATTTCTGGGTATTCTCGGCTCCCTGGCTTACAGCTTTTTCTTTCTTATGAAAGATGATGGCTCCAGCCATCGAACGGTAAATATGCTGTTTGTTCGTATCGCTTTAACCATTGCACTGTTAATGGTACTAATTTATGGCTTTTACTCTGGAGGCCTAACCCCGCATGGATTGTAGTTATAAAATATAAACAAAGATAAATAATCCTATCCAAACAACATCTACAAAATGCCAGTACCAAGCAACTGCTTCAAAAGCGAAGTGTTTTTTACCACTAAACTCACCTTCTAATACCCTTACTAACATACAGAGCAACATTAATGTTCCTATAGTTACGTGTAGTCCATGGAAACCTGTGAGTATAAAGAACGTAGATCCATACACGCCGGATGCTAATGTAAGTCCTAGTTCAGTGTAAGCTTCATGATACTCAACTACTTGAAAGTATAAGAAAACGCCTCCTAGTATCACCGTTAGCGCTAGCCAAATAGAAGTGGCTATTCGCTTATCTAACTTTAATGCCTTATGTGACATTGTGAGAGTAAGACTAGATGTGACGAGTAGAATGGTATTTAACAAAGGAATATGCCAAGGATCCACCACCTTTTCAGGACCTTTAAATAACGATGGATCCGGTGTTGTCATTAGTGGCCATTGGTTAACAAAGCCTTCCCATAACATATGTGAAACACCTTTATCTCCTTCCCCAGCTAGCCAAGGCACTGCTAATACTCGGATATAGAAAAGCGCACCAAAAAAAGCGGCGAAGAACATTACTTCAGAGGAGATAAACCAGCCCATTCCCCAGCGAAAGGACTTGTCCATTTGTTTGGAGTACAGCCCTAACCTACTTTCATCTGCAACTTTACTAAACCAGCTAATGATGATAAAAAGTAGCATTAGAAAGCCTATAAGCAGGGTGATCATGCCCATATCACCGCTGTTTTCTGCAGCCGTTAATACAGAGCCCGAACCAAAAGCTAGGCAAAATAGCGCTATAGATGCGACTATCGGAAAATAACTTTGATCGGGTACGTAGTATTCTTGGTGTTCAGTTTGCATCTAAATTACTCCTTAAATACTTCATGTTATCCACAACCACACCCAAAACTAATACAAGCAATTAATATTTAGGTACTCTGAAAACACAGCTTTCGCTAGTATCAGTTAGTGCTGGCTATGGGCTTACTATTGACATCAGTAATGTCAAACAAAGTATAAGAAAGGGTAATAGTTTTAATGTGTGCCGGCATTTCAGGCAAAATGTTAAACGCTAACCCCATCTCTTTTTGCTCACCCGCTTTTAACGGCTGACTATTAAAACAAAAACAATCCACCTTTTGTAAGTAAGCAGCTGCTTCTGATGGCGAAACTGAAGGAACTGCTTGGGCAACCATGTAATTTGCTGTCGTGTTTTTTGCTTGATAACTTGTTTGGTATGTTTTGCCAAGCTTTACGTTCATGGCATAAACACTGGGTTTAAAAGCCCAAGGCATTGATTCATTGTTTACTGCGATAAATTGAATTTTCAATTTTCGATTAGATTCACTAGTAGATGAATAGACTCCCGGTGTTAAATCCACTTTCCCGTTTATACCAGTTACTCGACAAAACACATCATACAAAGGCACTAACGCAAAGCCAAAACCAAACATTAAAACCACACTAAGAAGTAGTTTAATAAGCAGCTTCTTATTCTGTGCAGCACTATCTTCTATTGATGATTTCATCGTTTACTCCTTGTTTAATCTATCTTCGGTGGAGTAGTGAAAGTATGGTAAGGAGCAGGCGAAGGTATTGTCCACTCTAGCCCTTTTGCATCTTCCCAAACCTCAGCTGTTGCTGGGTTTTTATTACGAATACAAGATACGACATTGTAAATAAATAGCAGTTGGGAGAAACCAAACAAGAATGCACCTACTGACGATACAGCATTGAAATCAGCAAACTGTAATGCATAATCTGGAACACGTCTTGGCATACCCGCTAACCCTACAAAGTGCATTGGGAAGAAAGTAATGTTTATACCTACAAAGCTTAACCAAAAGTGTAGCTTTCCCATCTTTTCATTGTAGTAATTACCTGTCCATTTTGGCAGCCAATAGTAAGCTGCTGCCATGATAGAAAACACTGAACCTGGAACGAGAACATAATGAAAATGCGCCACTACAAAGTAAGTGTCGTGATATTGAAAATCGGCAGGCGCTATCGCCAACATTAACCCTGAAAAGCCACCAATACTAAACAATACAACAAAGGCTACTGCAAATAGCATCGGCGTTTCAAAGGTCATCGATCCCTTAAACATTGTGGCTACCCAGTTAAACACCTTCACCCCAGTTGGCACTGCTATTAGCATAGTTGCGTACATAAAAAACAGTTCGCCTGCTAAGGGAATTCCTACTGTAAACATGTGATGCGCCCACACAATAAAAGATAAGAATGCAATTGAGGATGTGGCGTAAACCATTGAGCTATAGCCAAACAGTTTTTTACGGGCAAAGGTTGGGATAATTTCGCTGACGATGCCAAAGGCAGGTAAAATCATAATATAAACTTCGGGGTGGCCAAAGAACCAAAATACGTGCTGGAATAACACAGGATCTCCACCACCTGCTGCGTTAAAAAAGCTGGTGTCAAAATGAATATCCATCAACATCATGGTAACTACGCCTGCAAGTACAGGCATTACCAATATTAGTAAGAACGCCGTGATTAACCAGGTCCACACGAATAATGGCAACTTCATCATTATCATGCCTTTTGGACGCATATTCAAAATAGTAACGATAACGTTGATTGCTCCCATAATGGAGCTAATACCCATCATATGCACTGCAAATATAAAAAAAGTCACTGAAGGTGGAGCGAAAGTGGTAGATAGTGGTGCATAAAAAGTCCAACCGAAGTTTGGTGCCCCTCCTTCCATTAGTAATGTCATTAACATCATGCTAAAAGCAAAAGGTAAAATCCAAAAACTCCAGTTGTTCAACCTTGGTAACGCCATATCAGGCGCACCTATCATCATCGGTATCATCCAGTTAGCTAAGCCTACGAAGGCTGGCATTACTGCACCGAAAACCATGATTAAACCGTGCATGGTGGTCATTTGGTTAAAGAAGTCCGGCTGCATTAATTGCAATCCTGGTTGGAACAGCTCCATTCTAACTAGCAGCGCCATACAGCCACCTGTCATGAACATCGCTAAACTAAACCACAGGTACATCGTACCTATATCTTTATGATTAGTTGTAAACAACCAACGGGTAATTCCTTTGGCGGGTCCATGATGATGATCTGCCTGGTGATCTTTTGCATCATGCTGCATATCTGCTGCAATGCTTTGCTCTGTATCTGTCGTCATCTGAATCTCCTACTGCTTCAACTTTGCAATTTGGCTAGGGGAAATGATGTCACCTAGAGAGTCACCCCAAGCGTTGCGCTCGTAGGTAATAACAGCCGCCAATTCCGTGGCGCTAAGCTGATCGCTAAACGCTTGCATTGCCGTTCCAGCTTTACCATTTAGCACTATATCAATGTGCGCAGCGGGATCTCCTTGTACAATCGGGCTTCCCTTAAGTGCAGGAAATGCACCTGGTACACCTTCACCACTGGCTTGGTGACAAGCAGCGCAGTTTTTAGTGTAAATCTCTTTACCTGCTACCATCAATTCATCCAAAGTCCAGCGCTTCTCAGCCGATTTTGCTTTCTCAACTTGAGCTAACTGCTGGTTTTTAATCCAAATTTGGTAATCAGCTTCAGATTTAACCTCAACAACAATCGGCATAAAGCCATGATCTTTACCACACAGCTCAGCACATTGGCCTCTATAAATTCCCGTCTTTTCAGCTCTTACCCATGATTCATTGATGAAACCAGGTATAGCATCTTTTTTTACAGCAAAATCAGGTACCCACCACGAGTGTATTACATCGTTCGCGGTAATTAGAAAACGTACTTTTTTACCTAGAGGGATGACTAATGGATTATCGACTTCAAGCAGATAGTTTTCAGTTTTTTCGCTTTTACCTTGAATTTGCTCAATAGGAGTAGCGAGGCTTGAGAAGAAATCAACGCCGGATTCTAGATATTGATAACGCCATTTCCATTGATAACCCGTTATTTGAATATCTAAATCGGACTCACTTGAATCGTACATTTTTTTAAGCGTGGCCGTCGCAGGAACTGCCATGCCGATGAGTATAATGATAGGGATAACTGTCCAAGCAATTTCCACATAGACGTTTTCGTGGAAATTTTCCGCTTTAGCGCCACGAGATTTACGATGGTAAACAACAGACCAAAGCATAACCCCAAACACAACAATAGCGATCACCACACAAACCCAAAAAATAATCATGTGTAGGCTGTATACGGAGCGGCTGATTTCAGTCACACCTTCACGCATATTGAGTTGCCAATCGGCACTAACGGATGGAACAGTGAAAGCTAAAAGTAAAGTCAACTGCGCTTTTGCTAAGCCAGTCGCCATTTTCGCTGATGAAAGTAATTTCATTGTCACTCCCTGTCTCCTTCTTATCTAAAAGAAAGTGGCACAGAAAGCCTATCAAATTCAAATCTACTTATAGTTTCTATCTAGAATTAGATGCCTATTTCGAGTTGTTCTTTACATGAATTTTGCAACTATTAGATATCGCTATTTTAAGTATCTAAACAACTATATTTCCTAGTATGCATTTAAATTCATAGAGAAACTATCTCACTACGGTCTCATATCTGGATTAAAACTATCTATTATTATTATTATCAGTAGTACTACATGAGTTAGAGAAGACTATTAATGCCTGATTTGTTCACAACTTCATGTTCTTTTTCTTGATATAGAGCAAATTATAGACAGAAAATATGTGATAAATCAAAATAAATATTGATAATTCGTAAAATAGAATATCTCTGAAAATCAATAATTAACGGTTGATTTTCTCAGAACAGTGATGAATGTTGAGAATGGGCGCTGTTACAAATAAAAAATTACGTTGTTTTTGAGGATTATTATTTTTTAAAAACTGCGTTAAAAAAGTTGAAAATAAGTTAATTCAACCACTTCCAGACTTAACATAATATTAAGAAAGCTTTTAATTGTAAATATTACTCAATATATTTCGAGTAAACATTTACAATAAAGGGTTTATAGCGATGTTTGAAATCTTAGATTTAACACCGCTTATTCAAAATAAACTGCATTATTATTTCAACTTAGATCAGTATTAGTTTTACGATAAGTACCAACACCAAAATGAAAGCAACAACAACAAACAACCCGAGTATGATAAATGGCCATAGTCGGCCACTGGTAAAATCTGATGTTAAGTTTTTATCTGATTGCACACCAATAAAAGCACTACATACACTCATAAGCATATGTAACCAGCTCAACTTCTTTTCATCTACCTTTGTTTTTTTTGTCATGACTGCTCCCTTAATATTAAGGTGGTATACCAAAATAGTCGCGTCATAAGAAAGTTATCAGTTATGTGTTGCTACATTTTTCTTAAAGTCGCGTGCCCTATTAGCGGCTAACTTTTTATAATATCTGTATCCTAACAACCAGCTAAGTATTAATCCGTAAACCAATGCTTCAGAGTAGTCTGATCGTATTTGCCATACTATGTGTAGCAACGCTAACAGAGATACAGCATAAACTAACTTATGCAAACTAAGCCAATTCTTTTTCAGGCGCTTTTGCATTGCTTTTGTCGATGTTATAGCTAATGGTAACAGCAATAAGAAAGCGATAAATCCAACAATTGCATAAGGTCTTTCAGTTATTTCGGTCACTAAAATTGATATTTGCCAGCCAACGATAAACGTTGTAAAAGCTAATATATGTAACGTCAGATAAAAAAAACTGTATAGCCCCATCATCCTTCGATACTTGGCTAAACTTTTCCAACCAAATAACTTACGAATTGGCGTTATAGCTAGAGAAACCCATAGGAAATTTAGCGCCCATACTCCTAATTCGAGCACGATGACTTTAGCAGGATCCGCACCTAAATTTTGCTGCACCGCGCCTACGGTTAGTATTATAACGGGAATTAAAGCGCTACTAAATATTAACCACCAAAGCACCCTTTGCTTAATTTTTTGGGTTAGTACCATTTAGCTAAATCCATTCCTTTATAAAGATGTGCAACTTCTTCTGCATATCCATTAAAAGGTAGCGTTTCAATTCTATTTGGTGAGAAAAGTCCACTAGGAAGACGCCTTTCAGTTGCTTGGCTCCAACGAGGGTGATCAACTGCTGGGTTTACGTTAGCATAAAAACCATACTCTCTTGGATTTGTTTCATACCAAGTGTTTCTAGGCATGGTTTCGGTAAAGCGGATTTTGACAATTGATTTAATATTTTTAAATCCATACTTCCAAGGAACAACCAAGCGCAATGGTGCTCCGTTTTGCGGTGGTAATCCTTGCCCGTATAAACCTGTTGCCAAAAACGCAAGCGGGTTCATCGCTTCGTCTAATCTCAATCCTTCAACATACGGCCAATCTAGCGTGCCAAATGTAGCATTTTGCTCAGGCATTTGCTTAGGATCATGTAAAGTTGTGAATTCAATATATTTAGCTTTGCTAGTCGGTTCAAAATGTTTTATTACGTCGGCTAGCGAAACCCCCATCCAAGGAATAACCATTGACCAGCCTTCAACACAGCGCAAACGACAAATACGTTCTTCTAATGTATGAGGCTTTATAAAATCTTCTAAATGATAATTCCCAGGCTTGGCAACTGCTCCTGAAACTTCAACCATCCAAGGATCAGTTACAAATTTTTGGGCACGCTTCGCTGGAGCATCTTTACTAGTACCAAATTCATAGAAATTATTATAAGTAGTTACATCTCCATAAGGAGTCAGTTTATCTTTTGCTTGAAAACTTGGATGTTTAACAGAATCTTGTGTTTTCTGTTGCAACCACTTAGGGCCTGGATAACGCTTTTCATCTTCTAACTCATAGTTTGTCAAAGCAAGTACGCTTGAAGAAGCGACGGCTGATGTCACGCCTAGAGCTGCTTTCATAAAACTTCTACGCTGCTGATAAATTGACTCAGAGGTAATTTCGGACGATTTAATTTTCTGCGGTTTTAGTATTAACATGGGTCACCTTAATATTACTGCATTCACAAATGATCTATAATTATATCTACGCAGCAAACCTAGTTTTAGATACAATTTCAGGTATAAATTGTTTAGATGCGCTTAAATAATTAATTCTTAACATTTCCGTTTTTCTCTGCCCTCTTACCGAGTTTTTCCTTGTTGCTATTGATTTACTACAGTTGGCTTTCATCACTTTACTAATAAGTCACTTAAGATAATTGTATTATTAAACACATGCAAGATCCGAATTTAGCTGATCGTTGCATCATCCTCAATCAACAATACGGCGCATTGCCATTAAATATCCGTTGATTAGTATTAAGTTGCTCCCGCTACTAGTAATATAGTGAGTTGTTTTAATTTCAATTGAGTTGTGTGATGGATACTAAAAATTTAAAACTGTTCTTAAACTTAGCTGACACCCTGCACTTCGGTCGTGCTAGTGCAGTCTCACATCTTAGTGTATCAGCTCTTAGTCGAAATATTATGCAGCTGGAAGATAGCTTAGGCGTAAAATTATTTGAGAGAGACAATCGCAGCGTCACTTTAACTAAAGCAGGCAAAGATTTTATCCTCTACGCGAATGAAACAATAAACCAGTGGGATATCATCCGCTCATCACTACAAGAAAATAGCCATAACTTAAGCGGTGAACTTAGTGTTTATTGCTCTGTTACAGCAAGTTACAGTTTTTTATACGATATATTACGCAAATTCAGAATAAAGTACCCACAAGTAGAACTAAAATTACATACGGGTGATTCTGAACACGCTTTAGCAAAATCAATGTCAGGTACTGAAGATATAACGATGGGAGCCAGGCCTGAAAGATTGCCGCAAGGCATTACCTTTCAATCGGTGGCCAGCTCAGAATTATTGTTTATTGCACCTCGGGATAACCAGCACTTAATTACTTTGGCCAATACCCAATCTCCTGAATTAATGCAGCATAGTTGGCAGCAAATCCCGATGATTTTATCAGAACAAGGTGTAGCCAGAAAAAGTGTTAACGACTGGTTTGCCAACATAGCCGTAACACCTAAAATATATGCACAAGTAGCCGGTAACGAAGCGATTGTTAGTATGGTGAGCTTAGGTTTTGGAGTGGGGATAGTTCCGCAAATAGTACTCAATAATAGCCCACTGCGCGAATCGGTTACTGTCGTGAATCCACCGATTAAATTAGCACCCTTTAATATTGGTTTGTTTACATTAGAGAAGAAGCTTAAAAATCCGATAGTACAAGCATTTTGGAAATTGCAGTAACACTTTTTTGAGCGCCTAATGCTGTTTGAACTTGTTACTTATTGACGCTTTTTTTGATCCACTCAATAAACGCGCGCGCCTGTAGGTTATCTAAACTACGCTGTGGATAAATCAGATAGTAAGGTTCACCTAAAGGCAAGCTCACCTCACAAGGACTAATTAACAGCCCTGATTTAAGCTCCTGCTCAATTAATAAATGTTGCGCTAATAGTATGCCCTTTCCTTGAACAGCGGCATCAATCGCCATACTAGATAAATTAAACCTAGGACCTGCTTGAATTTTGCTATTCTTCATTGACATAGCACTTAACCATTCATTCCATTGTGGCAAATTGGCGTTATCATCCCCCCAATCAATATGGATCATCGGTAACTTTAACATTGCATCTAAATCAACGGTTAACGCTTGGTTGGTAATAAGCTTAGGACTCAATACCATCGTAACGCTATCTAGTAATAACTGTTCTTTGTACAAATCTTTGAAACCCGCTGCACCAAAGCTAATACACATATCACACGCGCTATGATTAAAGTTTACTTTGTTATGGCTCGCTTCCACGCGAATTTCCATTAAAGGATTGAGGTCCATCCACTGTAAAACTAACGGCATTAGCCATTTTTGAGCCACTGAAGGCAGCGCTGAAATTGTAAGTACATGCTGATTACTAAATTGCTCTAGCTGTCGCTGCCCTAATCTAAGCTCCTCAAACGCTTTGCTCACAAAAGTTAAATAGCGTTCTCCTGCTCGAGTTAGTTTCACACCTGATTTTGACCGATCAAATAACACAACTTGTAGCTGTTCCTCCAATAATCGAATCTGCTGGCTTATCGCTGCTGGTGTGACGAATAATTTCTTTGCAGCGCTAGCAAAACTTGTGGATTGCGCTGCACTTTCAAATGCAAGTAATGCACCTAGTGGAGGAAGTCTGCTATTCACTATATTGAACCTTTTAAAGCATTGTTAAGTTTTACTTACGATAAGCGTTAGAAACTATCGCTTTCAAATCATTTTGTCATTACTTATTCTTACCTAAATAATGATAAGGACCCAATAATGCAATTAAATAATATTGTACATTTAGAGAGCTACCCTATTGATGACTCTACGTTCACTGATCAGTGCAAACAGCAATTGGATACAACAGGTGCTTTAGTACTAAATGGCTTTTTAACGTCTAAAGCCATTGAGAAAATTGTTACTGAAGGTGTAGATAATCAACATCTAGCTTTTTATTCGACCAGCAGCCATAACGTTTACTTAAGAGAAAGCGATCCTAGCTTCCCTGCTGATCACGTACGTAATCTGTTGGTGAATTCTTCAAAGGGCTGCATTACTGATGATCAAATACCGGAAGATTCCCCTTTAAGAATGCTTTATGATTCATCGTTATTTCGCACTTTTTTAGCAAAAATTTTTGGTGAGCAGCAACTACATAATTACGCAGACAAGCTCTCTTCAATCAATCTGCATTATGCCAGTGAAGATCAAGAGTTAGGCTGGCATTTTGACGAATCTTCTTTTGCTATTACATTGCTGCTTCAACCACCGCAAGCTGGAGGTAATTTTGAGTATGTTGAAAACATGCGTGATGCAGATAAAGGCGAAATGAATTTTGCAGGCGTTGCAGATGTATTATCAGGAAAAACAGCGGTTAAAGCCTTACAAGCTCAAGCGGGTACACTTTCTTTGTTTCGTGGCAGGAACGCCATGCACAGGGTAACGCCGACTCAGGGGGATACGACGAGAATGTTAGTTGTATTAGCTTATAACTCTCAGCCTGATGTGGCATTATCTGAATCCGCTAGAATGACTTTTTACGGCCGTATGTAACAGCTTTAGAAAGTTTAGCAAAAAAAAGCCCTAATCAAATGATTAGGGCTTTTTTATGTTTCAAACATTGCTTAAGCAATGTTTAAAGTTGTACGCAATTAAACACTCAGCACTTTTTCACCGCGAGCAATACCAGAAACGCCCGTACGTACAACTTCAATTAAGTTGGCTGTACCTAACGCTTCAATGAACGCATCTAATTTGCTACTCGACCCCACCAGCTGTACTACATAAGTACTAGGGGTGATATCGATGATCTGACCTCTAAAGATATCTGCTGTACGCTTGATTTCATCACGCGCCGCACCAGTAGCTTTATATTTAATCATCATTAGCTCACGCTCAATGTGATCGCCTTCCGTCAAATCGACAACTTTTACCACATCAACTAACTTATTTAACTGCTTAGTGATTTGCTCTACTACCTTATCAACACCTGAAGTGGTGATAGTAATACGTGAAAGCGTTTCATCATCTGTAGCAGCAACGGTTAGTGATTCAATGTTGAAGTTACGTTGCGAGAATAAACCAACAACACGTGATAAAGAACCCGGCTCGTTTTCCAATAATACCGATAGAATATGACGCATAATTATGTCCTCTCCGTTTTAGAAAGCAACATATCGCGCATAGCACCACGAGGAATCTGCATTGGATAAACGTGCTCGTGTGGATCAATCTTAATATCCATAAAGACTAACTTATCTTTCATGGCAAAAGCTTTACGCATAGCTTCTTCAAGATCTTCATATTTTTCAACACGAATACCCACGTGACCATATGATTCTGCTAACTTTACAAAATCAGGTAGTGATTCCATATAAGAATGCGAGTGGCGTGATTCGTAGTTCATATCCTGCCATTGACGCACCATTCCAAGAGACCCATTGTTCAAGCAAATAATCTTCACAGGAATGTTGTATTGGCTACAAGTTGAAAGCTCTTGAATATTCATTTGAATACTACCTTCACCCGTAACACAAGCAACATCAGCATCAGGGAAATTCAGTTTCACGCCCATTGCCGCAGGAAAACCAAATCCCATTGTTCCAAGGCCACCTGAATTAATCCAACGGTTAGGTTTATTAAACTTGTAATACTGCGCTGCAAACATCTGGTGTTGACCAACATCAGAACAAACGTAAGCATCACCATTAGTTACTTTGCTCAGCATTTCAATAACTTGCTGTGGCTTCATAAGTTCGGAGTCATCTGTTTCATAATGACCACCATGACGCGTGCGCCACTCATCTATCTGCTTCCACCAAGCTTCTAATGCTTGCGCATCTGGCTCAGCTTTACTGGCTTTAAGCTGCTTCAAAAAATCTTGTAACACAACTTTAGCAGGCCCAACAATAGGCACATCAGCTCTTACATTTTTGGAGATTGATGTTGGGTCGATGTCAATATGAATAATTTTTGCCGTAGGGCAAAACTTATCCAAACCGTTAGTGACGCGATCATCAAAACGTACTCCAACCGCCAAAATCAAATCACTGTGATGCATTGTCATGTTAGCTTCATAGCTACCATGCATACCTAGCATACCCACAAATTGACGATCGGTACCAGGGTATCCCCCCAAGCCCATCAATGTGTTAGTTACTGGGTAGTTTAGCGCTTGTGCTAATTCGACTAATTCTTCACAAGCACGACCAATCAACACACCGCCACCTGTGTAAAGGATAGGTCTTTTAGCATTTATCAGTAAATCAAAAGCTTTCTTGATTTGGCCGCTATGTCCTTTAGACACCGGATTATAAGAGCGCATTTTGACTGATTTAGGATAAACATACTCAAACTTATCCGTTGGGTTTGTCATATCCTTAGGCACATCAATAACAACAGGACCTGGGCGACCAGACTCCGCTATATGAAAAGCCTTTTTAATGATTTCAGCAATTTCAGAAGGGTGTTTCACAGTAAAACTGTGTTTTACCACTGGCCTTGAAATACCTATCATGTCTGTTTCTTGAAAAGCATCCTCACCGATAAGATGGCTAGGCACTTGGCCTGTAATAACCACCATAGGAATTGAATCAGTGTATGCAGTAGCAATACCTGTAATAGCATTGGTAGCACCTGGACCTGAGGTGACTAATGCCACGCCTGCTTTACCGGTAGCACGTGCATAAGCATCTGCCATATGTGTCGCTGCTTGCTCATGGCGAACTAATATGTGCTCAATTGCATCCTGTTGAAACAGTGCATCGTAAATGTGTAATACAGACCCACCTGGGTATCCGTATATTTTTTTAATACCTTGATCTTGCAAGGCGCGAATCAGTATTTGTGCGCCTGATAATAATTCCACTTTATTTTACCCTCAAATCGTCGCCGTCAAACTCGGCGAATGAAAAAGTTCAGAGATTCTGTAGGAAGAACATGACTGCTGCTGAGCGTTGTTACGCCAACTTTACAGTGACGGAATTTCCATCAATTTAGGTAACCTCATTGTTACCTTTAAGTACCACGTTCGTATGAATGAAGGTAAGAGGGTCTTCTCTACCAACAGACTTCTGGACTAAGCTGGGTTTGCTTTTTCACTTTTAATCGTTCGGGGTTGCCTAATAGATGTAAGTGAATCGCTATTTTTAGTTAAACTAGAAATAAGGAAAATATTTTCGCATTTTGCCTTATGCTATTCAACCAATCTACAAAGTGAAAAGGCGAAAAAAGCAGCAAACATTCAGATAATTTCACTATTTTATAATATTCAGATGCGTTAGCCCCAAGACAGCGGTATATTTGGCTAATATCTATTTAGGAGATAATCATGTTAAGTGCAAATGTAATCAATAAAGAACGTGCTATTACCGAATTAACACTTGTTATACGTAAGATTTTTTCAGAGCCAGAGATTTGTGCCATTGCCATGGAAATTGCCGCCAAGCATGTTCATGATAACAACGCTCGTGTATTGATTGCCGATGAGCTTTCAGCCTTAACAAATGTAAAAATACCTGTTGAGCACTCTGAAGCAGACAAGCTATTTTTAGATTTACTAATTGATATGGCTAAAGATGCAACTGCACTGTATTGATCAAATATAACGCCTTTGATAAGGCATAAAAAAACGGGCATTGGCCCGTTTTTTTCACTGTTTTTAAAGCGGCTGCTTGTTATTCAGCAACAAGCCATTCAACTTTAGGCTTTTCTGCATTTTCATCAGCTAAATGTCGAAACAGTACTTCACTAAGCTGTCCTAACTGTTGATCTAATTGCCAAGGCGGATTAATTATCAACATACCGCTGCCATACATACGCTCATCAGCCTCATCTTTAACATACAATTCTGCTTTCAAGATATTACGTATCCCTGAACGCTTCAATTTATGCAGCATCTCTCGGTGATTATCTGCTTTTAACAATGGATACCAAATAGCAAAACAGCCATTGCTCCAACGTTGATAAGCTTTTTCTATGAATTTAACCACTTGTAAATATTCAGCTTTCACTTCATATGACGGATCAATTAATACAGCGCCTCTGTTAGGCTTTGGCGGCAGTAAACTTAAAACTCCTTCAAAGCCATCTCTGTGATGTACAGCAACATTTGAGACTCTGTTAAATACAGCTTTAAGTTTTTCAAACTCGCTTGGATGCAACTCCATGAGCGCAATTTTATCGTCTTCTCTTAGAGCTGATTTTGCCAGCCAAGGCGAGCCTGGATAATAACTCAAACCTTCTTGCCCAATGTTAAGGGCTTTAATCTCTTCGATATATGGAGCACAAAACCTTGGCAATTTCTTTGAGTAAATAAGCTCAATACCTTGCTTAAACTCATTAGTTTTAATCGCTTGTTCACCGTTTAACTCATAGCGCGCAATACCGGCATGCGTTTCAAAGTAACTCCAAGGCTTTGCTTTCTTATTTAAGGATTCTAGAATAAGTGATAGCGTGAGATGTTTGTGTACATCGGCAAAATTTCCAGCATGATAGCTGTGTTGATAACTTAACAAGAGCACCTCGATTTAACACAGAATAAAAAGCTTATTTTAACAGCCTAAGTGTTTTTATCATCTACTGTATTCGAATAATCACCGATACTTAATTCAGAAGGTTTTGAAAGGATATATAGTGTGAAAAGCGGATCCCTCTTTAGAGTCTATTTTGTACGTATTTTTAAACTAATTAAAACAATATATCCTGCACTATGCTGCTTACTTTAGAACGCCATATTCACTGGTAAATACGCCAGACACTGTATTTTTCACACCTTCTTGCAAGTTATATAAAGTGACGTTATGAATAGGGGGAAAGTAAAAATGTAAACTACAAGCTGCGCTAGTCGAGTTATTTTTAATACTGTGCAGACCATCTTGATCTGTTATTGAACAAGTTTCACCGCGGGTCAATGTACTCATCTGCGAGGGTTTAATTTTAAATTTCACTTCCTCTTTACTAGATTGTTCAATATAACGCTGCTCATCCAACTCACCTGCCACGCATTGCATTACACACAATGACTCACTGTGATCATGCACAATAGTGCCTTGCCCTGCACTCCAGCACATGAGTATTACTTCGAAATCATTATTGCTAAAAATCAAATTACGACCGTAACTTTTTTCACCAAAGTAGTGATAAGCCCCAAGATCATTGAGATCAATTTTTAATTGCGCAATTATTTGGATGCGTTGTTGATCATCAGAGCAATGCTTTAATTGCTCTATTAAATTATCGATAACACTAATTTCCTCATTGGCCAACTGCATTTATATTTCCAAATTAAAGTAAATTGTTTGTCTTATTTAGTACGTAAATTTACCGAATTTAGTTTCAAAAGAAGACAAAAAAATATGTTTTTCTCATATAATAATGAGCACTTGTGAAAAAGCACTCACTATTAGTTTCATCATTTACAGCGCTTTAAAGCTAAACTCTCCCTGTTCTAAATCTACCTGTATTTGAGATCCTGGTAAGAACTTACCTGCCAACAAAGCTTGCGCTAAAGGGTTTTCAATCCACTGCTGTATCGCACGTTTTAATGGCCTAGCACCATATACAGGCTCGTAACCTAGATCAACTAATTTGCGCAGCGCTTCTTCAGAAAACTCCATACTGAGCTCTTTTTCAGCTAATCGTTGTTGCAAATTAGCTAGCTGAATAGTCGCAATTTGTGCTACTTCACTTTTTTCTAAGCTTTGAAATACTACAACTTCATCAATACGATTAACCACTTCAGGCCTGAAATGCTTTAAAACCTCATCCATCACTGCGCTTTTCATCGCTTGGTAATCATCCGCGGTATTAAAGCTTTGGATAAGGTGCGAGCCTAAGTTAGAAGTCATCACGATGATGGTATTTCTAAAATCGACAGTACGGCCTTGCCCATCAGTTAATCGCCCATCTTCAAGCACCTGCAGTAATATATTAAATACATCTGGATGGGCTTTCTCCACTTCATCTAACAGCAACACTGAATAAGGTTTGCGGCGAACAGCTTCAGTTAAATAGCCCCCCTCTTCATAGCCTACATAGCCCGGTGGAGCACCTATTAATCGCGCAACTGAATGCTTCTCCATAAATTCAGACATATCGATACGTACCATTGCTTCTTTGGTATCAAATAGATAATGCGCTAGTGTTTTACATAACTCTGTTTTGCCAACTCCCGTCGGACCCAAAAAAAGAAAACTACCGTTAGGGCGATTAGGGTCTGCTAAACCCGCTTTAGAGCGTCTAACCGCATTAGCGACAGCAGCCACAGCTTCACTTTGCCCTATTACACTTTTTTGTAATTCCTTTTCCATTGCCAATAATTTCTCCCGCTCACCTTCAAGCATTTTTTGTACAGGAATTCCTGTCCAGCGCGAGACAACCTCAGCAATTTCTTCTTCGTCAACTTTGTTACGTAGTAGCTTATTGTGTTGCTCAGCATTTTTCTCTGCTTCAGCGGCAACGACTAACTGCTTTTCTAAATCTGGAATTAAACCATATTGAATTTCAGACATCTTATTTAAGTCACCCGCTCGGCTCACTTGCTCCATTTCAATACGCGCTTGATCGAGTTGCTCTTTAATTTGCTGAGCTCTTTGGAAAACGGCTTTTTCAGCGACCCAGATTTCTTCTAAGTCAGCAAAAGTCTTTTCTAGTTCACTAATGTTGCCAAGCAATATTGTTAAGCGCTGCTTTGCTGCACTGTCGCGCTCTTTCTTTAGCGCTTCACGCTCCATTTTAAGCTGAATAATTTTACGCTCTAATTTATCCAGTTCTTCGGGCTTAGAGTCCATTTCTAAACGAATGCCTGAAGCGGCTTCATCAATTAAATCTATCGCTTTATCAGGCAACTGGCGATCAGTAATATAACGTTGGGATAATTTAGCGGCGGCAATAATAGCTGAATCAGTGATATCAACCCCATGATGCACTTCATAGCGCCCTTTTAGCCCTCGTAAAATGGCAATAGTGCTTTGCTCATCTGGCTGATCTACTAATACCTTTTGAAAACGACGCTCTAGGGCTGCATCCTTTTCTACATATTTTCGATATTCATCTAGAGTTGTTGCACCGACACAGTGTAAATCACCCCTTGCTAGAGCGGGCTTAAGCATATTGCCAGCATCCATAGCGCCTTCTCCGCCACCAGCACCCACCATAGTGTGCAGCTCATCTATGAACAATATAATTTGTCCTTGTGCCTTTGAAAGCTCTTTTAAAACAGATTTAAGACGCTCTTCAAATTCACCTCGAAATTTAGCCCCAGCGATTAAAGCCCCCATATCAAGAGAAAGCACCTGCTTGTTCTTTAGCCCTTCTGGAACTTCCGCATTAACTATACGTTGCGCCAAACCTTCAACGATCGCCGTTTTACCAACACCTGGTTCACCTATTAACACTGGATTGTTTTTAGTGCGTCGCTGCAATACTTGAATAGTGCGCCGTATTTCATCATCTCGACCAATAACAGGATCTAGCTTCCCCTGCTCGGCAAGCTCGGTTAAGTCAATACAGTATTTTTCTAATGCTTCACGGTTTTCTTCGGCATTGCTATCTTTCACACTTTCACCTGCTCTAAGCGCGTCTATTTCGCGCTGTAAATTTGCATTGCTTAAGTTAGATTTCTTTAATAACTTGGCAGTACCACTTTTATCATCAAGCATCGCGAGCAATACTATTTCTGTAGCAAGAAATTCATCGTCCCGCTGCTGCGCCAATTTTTCAGCTTGTGTAAACAAGCGGCTACAATTTTGTGATAAGCGTAAATCATCCGTACTATTTTGTAAGCGCGGCAAATCACGCAATGCACTGGCAACTTGCTGCTCTAATTGGGATAAATCTATTAACCTTGATAACAACGCATTGATACTGCTGCCCTGCTCTTGAATAAATATAGCTAATAAGTGCAGCGGTTCTATTTGTGTATGGTTATGAGAAGCCGCTAATGCTTGTGCGGCAGCGATTGCCTGCTGTAATTTAGCTGTGAATTTTTCTGGATGCATACTGTACTCCTAAGCCCAAGTGATTGAGCTTTATTCAAAAGTTGACCGCTTTTGTATAACTTTTATATTGGGAGTTTAGAATAAGATTCAAGTGCGGTTAGCAATGATGCTTGATTTATGTCAAGCACATCACAGCATTAGATTCTCTTTTGCTATTTAGAAGTTTTTATACTAAGAGGCAGATGATAAGAAGGAAAAATATAGATGAATAGATATTCGTTTATAGAATATCTAAAGGCAACTCAGTCGTATTCTTTACTTCTGTCATCGTGAAATGGCTTTGTGCTTCTTGAATATGCGGTAATTGTAATAGTTTATGGCGTAAAAATTGTTCATAGCTATCAATATCCTTGGTTACCACACGCAGCATAAAATCCATACCACCAGAAATGGTCCAGCATTCGAGCACCTCAGAAAATGCGACGATCGCATCTTCAAACTCATTGAGCATGCTCCAACCATGTGCTGTGAGCTTTACATTCACAATAACCACAACCTTAAGCCCTAACTTTTTTCTATCTAAAGTGGCCGCTCCACCGCAAATAATTCCTTGCTCCTGCATTTTATTAATTCGTCGCCAACATGGAGATTGAGAGAGCCCGACTTTATCTGCGATATCTGACGCAGACAAGGTATTATCTTGCTGCAAGTAGCCAAGAATTAGTTTATCTGTTTTATCAAGATTTTCCATGCACACACCCTCGTATATAAACCCACCACCATTGAGGGCCGCTAATCAAATAAATTGCTTAGATGTACCTGAGTAACTTTTAAACTCTAGTGGATTACCTGAAGCATCTAAGATAAACAAAGTGTGTTGTTGCTCAGGTTTACCGGCATAACGTATTTGTGGCTTAACAATAAAAGGATAGTTTATCGCTTCTAATTTTTCACGAACCGCTTCATATTCAGCAAAACCGATAATAACGCCAAAATGTGGAATAGGCACCTTAATACCATCCACCAAACCGCAATAATCTAAAGGAGGAATATTATCAGCAATATGTGCCGACATTTGATGACCAAAAAAATCAAAATCAATCCAACTTTGAGTTGAACGACCTTGCGTACAGCCTAATAATTGTCCATAGAACTCTTTGGTACTTTCTATGTCTTTAACTTTAAATGAATAGTGAAATGGATGCATCGATTTATTCCTTTGCTATTACAGGAAAAAACAATAGCATAATTGATTATTGCTTTATAGCTGAGCTCCATACTAAACCAAGCATTTGCCATGGACATGAGTTTTGCTTATCTCACTTGCGCGTTTAAAGGATAGCACTATCATTATAGAGCCATCAAAACAGATCACGTGCATATAGCTTACTTTGAAGTATGGCTAAGCTGAGCATTTAAAATATTACCCAGCTATTAGCAAATCACTTAAGCGGTAAGTACAAACACATCCATATACGCCAAATTATCATTCACTGCTTGCAAACTCGCTGCACTGTGCCAAAAACGCTTATCGTTAAGTACTACAAATTCACCATTATCGAAAGCATGCTTGAAGATCGGTGCCTGTTCTTTAGTTGGGTGCACACAAATTTCGCCACCTGCTATATTTTTACGATCAATAACAAAAACCGCAAGATAATCGAAACCATCTTGATGAACACCTTCAGGCGCAGCTTCAGTAATGGTGTTTTTACTACCTAATATGCGCATTTGATGCACTTCGATCGGCATTTCATCTTTAATATCAGTCATCTGTTTAAATTTTGTAAACATCTCTGCAAAAGCATTACTTTCGACTACAGCTGATTCTATTGTTGGATACTTTCTAGCAACGTTCCCTTGAAAAGAATTAATTTCTGGATTCTGCGAAAATGCTTTTATAGGCAGTTCAGTCAACTGTTGTTCTGTATAGATAAAGTGTGAAAAGCGGCGTAAGCGAAACGCACCATCTAAGTATTCACTTTTAGGCAAGTTGGAAAAGGAGTGGGTTAGCGAATTGACAGTTTTATCAGTCAATTGGCCTAACTCTAGTAGGAAATCTGTTTTTGCATTCACAATATCGGCCTCTAATATACGCTTTAACATCAATGAGTAGCTTTAAGTGGAACGCTCACTGTTTTATAATTAATAGTGTATAGATAAAGCTCTGCATTTTTTTCGCTATGTTTTCAAAAAAACGGCAATGAATTAGATTTTTTATGCGCGGATGTTATTTTTATTAGATTATTTTTACGAGTCAGCTCCAGCTGTTCGATAAATAACCGTCGCCATTCGACCCGTTAGTGCTTGCCTTCTATATGAATAAAACTGTTTTTCATCAGTAAAGGTACAATAGTTACCGCTATAAATCCGGGCGGGGTTAACTCCTTTCATTATTAAAGTTAACCGTGCTAGTTGATAAATATTTGCTAGCCATTTACCAGATCGGTCGCCTGCTATAAAAGCTGTGCAGTACTGTTGATTTTTATCGAGGAACTGCTCACGCACTTCAGCACCTACTTCAAAAGCATTAGGACCTATTGCAGGTCCAAGCCAAATATCAGTTTCTTGAGCGTTGAAGTTTTGTAAAGTGTTTTGCAATACACCAGACAACAAACCCCGCCATCCTGCATGAGCAACCGCTATTCTATCGCGCTCTCGAAAAGCAACAGGCAAGCAATCAGCAGTCATTATTATACAGGCTAATTCAGTTTCATTCGTCCAACAAGCATCAGCGCTCACTACTTGATGATCACGTGCTGACTTTATGCACAATGTACCATGAACTTGATCTAGCCACTGCGCATCTTGTAATCCACAATACGCTAGTAAACTTCGGCGATTACTTAATACTGCCTGAGGGTCATCATTCACATGCAACCCTGTATTCAAGCTTTGAAAAGGGCCTTTACTGACTCCAAATAAACGAGTAGTAGTAAATGCAGTTACTTGATTTCCAGTTGAATTTTCAAGCTCAGGCCAATTTGCTTTAACAACTTGCATTAGTACTCTTCATAGCCTTTTGCATCTTCTTTCAATACAGCGAGTAAGTTAGCAAAGTCTTCTGGTAAATCAACTTCCCAGCTCACTTGTTCGCCACTGGTTGGGTGCCAAAGCTCCAGCTTTTTAGCATGCAGTGCTTGCCTTTTAAAACCGCGCAGTGCTTCCACTGTTTCTTCTTCTATCCCTTTTGGTAAACGCGCTCGTCCACCGTAGGTTTGATCTCCCACTAAAGGATAATTAATATATGCCATATGTACCCGAATTTGGTGGGTTCTACCTGTTTCAAGTTTTAAGCGAATATGGCTATGCGCACGAAACTTATCAAGTAAGCGGTAATGGGTAATTGCTTCTTTACCCATTGAAACTACGGCCATTTTTAAGCGGTTAGTTGCATGTCGGCCCATAGGTTCTTCAACACAACCACCTCCTGTCATTACTCCATTAGTGATCGCTTCATATTCACGGCCCATTGAGCGATCTTGCAACTGTCCAACTAAATCCGTTTGTGCCTGTACTGTTTTAGCGACCACCATTAAACCAGTAGTATCCATATCTAAACGATGCACTATACCTGCTCTTGGCACCTGAGCTATCGCAGGATAGTAATAAAGCAAAGCGTTAAGCAAGGTACCACTGCGATTACCTACTGCTGGATGCACAACCAAACCTGCTGGTTTATTCACCACTAAAATATCGTCATCTTCATAGACGATATCAATAGGTATATTTTCCCCTTCATGCACTTCAAGGTCTTCTAGTACAGCGTCGATCATGATTTTCTCACCGCCATATAGCTTTTCACGCGGCTTAAGCTGTTGACCATCGACTAACACCGAACCTTCTTTGATCCAAGCAGTTAGACGAGAGCGGGAGTATTCCGGGAATAATAACGCAAGTATTTGATCGAAACGCTTACCTGTGTATTCACTTGGTACGCGGTGTTCTAATTCTATATTTTCTGACATGTACTTTCCGATTTTACTTAATATGATTCAAATATTATCGATAACATTTGAGTTATGACTAACAAACGTTCATCTATCTATGGAAGCTTGTGCGAAAGTAATACATTAATTCGCAACAGGCTTTGCTTGTGGATAAAAACTAGCTATTCATGAATGTCAGCATTATACCTCAAACAAAGAAACTTCTGATGATTAAATGAAATTTTGCTAACTCATACGTCAACAAATACAAATCATTAGTGCAAGATCCTGCAACCGAGGCAAATAAGACTTATAAAAAATGCATGATATTCTTGGAACTCCCGCTAATAAGATACAGAAGACGACCTTAAAAATGCTAAATGCTCACTATTAATCAAGCAATTTAGCATGATAATCAACAACACTTGTTTCCCCCATATAACCCGTTACAATATGGCCTGCTTACACTATTTATGTCTATCTCGGAATTTACTAGAGATATACAATTGAGACCTCTGATTAGGATTAAAATAAATGCGTTTCTCAAAAATACTTTTTATCGTTAGTTTCTGTGCTATTTCATCAGGATGTTCAATTTTTGGGCCGGAAGCTGAAAAGCCTGATATTCCAGAAAACACTCTATATTTACAATCTATTGATGCTCTAAAAGATGCTAATTATCCACTTGCTGTAGAAAAACTAGAACTACTTGAAGCGCGCTACCCTTTTGGTGAGTATTCACAGCAAGCACAACTAGAACTTATTTTTGCTTATTACAAAAATAATGAGCGTGACGCAGCCATTGTATCTGCAGATAGGTTTATTCGTCTCAACCCTGTACATGAAAATGTGGATTACGCATATTATTTAAAAGGCCTAGCTGCATTTGAGCAAACCTCTGGCTGGATAGAAAAATACCTACCAATAGATCAAAACCAAAGAGACCCCGGAGCTGCATTAGAATCATTTGATGCTTTTGCAACTTTAGTTGCACGCTACCCGCAAAGCCGATATGCACTAGATGCTAATCAGCGTATGTTATTTTTGAAAAATAGACTAGCGACACATGAAGTTCAAGTAGCTCAATATTATATGGAGCGAGGTGCTTATGTAGCAGCTTCAAACCGTGCCCGCTATGTAGTAGAGAACTTTCAACAATCAATCGCGGCCCCCAGAGCACTAGAAATTATGTATCAGGCTTATACTCAGTTGAAAATTGACGATTTAGCTAATGATGCTAAATTAGTACTTGCAAAAAATTACCCTAACTATTCGATTAACGACTATCAAACATCTGCTGATAGCTTATTAAGTACAGCAACCTTTGGTTTATTAGGTACTACAGGCACCAAACCGCCAAGCTGGACACCTAAAGCACAACAACCTGTTGAAGGTGCCCTAAAAGCAGACATAGAAGATAGCGCTGCAGAACCTTCTTGGTTCAACAAGCTTTCTTTTGGGCTGTTTGACTAAACTATTGAGAGATAATTAGCATGAACGCTCAACAAATTCGTGAATTAATGCAGGTATTGCCAGAGATTGATGCAGCTTTTGAAATTGAGCGGCGCATTGCATTTATCAAAAAGCAATTACTCTCATCAGGTTTAAACAACCTAGTGCTAGGTATTAGTGGTGGCGTGGATTCCACTACTTGTGGGAAGTTAGCTCAACTGGCCGTTGATCAGCTAAATGAGCTAGATAGCATAGAAGGAACCGATAAATACCAATTCTTTGCTGTTCGATTACCTTACTCAGAGCAGCAAGATGAAGAAGATGCACAAACTGCATTGAAATTTATTAAAGCTTCGCAGAACATTACCATCAACATTAAAGCTGGCACTGAAGGCATTCACTCCCAAGTACTTGCTGGTCTCACAAATGCGAATTTTGATTTAAGTAATGATGCTGCGATTGATTTTTCAAAAGGCAATGTTAAAGCAAGAAATCGAATGACGGCGCAATATCATGTGGCAGGAATCGTTAAAGGGTTAGTTATAGGTACTGATCACTCTGCTGAAAACGTGACTGGTTTTTATACTAAATGGGGTGATGGTGCTTGCGATTTAGCTCCATTGTTTGGCTTAAGTAAGCGTCAAGTAAGGCAGCTAGCAACGACCCTTGTCGCTCCAAGGTCTTTAGTAGAAAAAATTCCCACAGCAGATTTAGAAGAGCTCGCACCGCAAAAAGCAGATGAACTAGCTTTAGGCGTTAGCTATGATCAGCTAGACAACTTTTTAGAGGGTAAATATATTGATGAGCAAACAGCTGATAAAATCATCGCTATTTATCTAAGAACAGAACACAAGCGTCAGCCAATACCGACTATATACACATTAGAAAACTAGCTCTAAGACATCTAAGCTTCACGGCGTATCCGACCAACCCAGTTAATCACTAACTGGGCTTTTATATCACCACAAATAAATTTAAAGCTACCCGCTCTAGACCCTTTTAAAAGACCAAATTGGTAAAAACTCAAATAATCTCCCCTATTCCAAATAACTTCACAACGACTGTCATTAAATTTTGTAATTTTTACTAGCTTATCGGTATTTTGGTACATTTTATCTCTATTGTAATCAACGAATACTAACCACCCATACTTCCAGCTCTGTGATCCCTTAGCGGCCTTTGCATGACATAAATTATGTTCTAGCGCCCTACGGCAAATTACAATTTCAAGATTGGATTTGATTGCTGCTAATTTTGCTTCTTTAACTGCAATTAATAGCTGGCTTACTCGTTTTTCTAATTGACTACGCATCAATAAATCATTAAAGCGAGGTATACCTAAAAACAACAGCGAAGCTATTATTGCCAAACTCATTAATAACTCAACTAAGCTATACCCTACATCGGCTGCAGGCTTTTCATAAAAAGCCCCCTTCAATACTTTAATAAAACTCATTGTATTTTGAGCCATGATACTCTGTTCTTTTCGATCCCTGTAGGAAATTTCTCAATACGCACAATGGTTTGTAGTATCACTGTGGTGTTTTTTTCAAACCCTTGACCATTAGCTGTTACTCTAAAATATAGTACTTCAGATAAGGGCTCCGTCATTCTCAGCTCTTCTATAATATATGAACTAATATAGCCAGCTATTCGCTGTACTACAGCGTAGTTACTATCGGCCCATAAGTTTTGTTGATCGATAAAGCGCCATGCAGTTTCAAGCCCTGAATTAGTTACCACCGATTGAGCATACATTCCTTTGTTTTCGATTAACTTACTTTGCACGTTAACTGTGAAAAAATCTTCAATATTTAACGCTTTCTCTCCCAACACTATAGCTGTTTCTGCTCGTTGCACAGCTAAGTCGTAGCTATGATAGCTCTGCACCAATCGCGTATTTTGAATAGTACTTTGCATTCCGATTATCGACACAGTTGCTAAAATCGAAACGATCACTAATGTTAGTAACATAAAACTACCTTGCTGTTCTATGTATAGCCGTGGGCGTGGCATATTTATGCTAGTTGCTTTCACGTATAAGCTCTTTATTGCGCAACGCTATATGTAAAGTAAACATCTTATAAAAATGCTTATCTCTCAATTTAGAAATTTTCCCAAATGCGTCTTCAATCGTCATCGCATCACTTAGTACTTGGTCAGTTGAGCGCATTAATATTTTTAAACTAATGCCGACAACTTTAGAAAAATTAGTTACTGCATTAGCATCGCTATACTTAATAAGATCTTGTCCTTCAAGGCTCTCCCCATACTCTATATGTAGCTGTTCAATATTGGGAACTAACTCTTGAAACCTGCCGTTATTAAAGGCTCTAAATAAACCTGTATTACCACTCACACCACGAGCTAATTTGTAACTTATTAGACTTAAAGGGTAAAGCAAAGCACCTTTATGATATATGCGATTAAAATTAGCATCATTATTCATATTACTTTCGTGGCCTATGCTATTGGCCCACATTCCAGTAACAGTAAATAGCTCCGCATGATTACAATCTGTTAGTAACAGTTCTTGCCCTAGTTGAACATTATTATCCATTAAATCAAGATCGCTGTGCACTGCACTCATGGCTATCAATAATTCAGAAGCCGGAAATAGCGTTGCTATAATAGTAATTGAGTCGGATTTTTTATATCCGTACTTATTCCCTTCTATGCCACCAAACTCTATTAGTTGATTTCCAACAACACCATTTGATAGATTGTTTAGTTCATCGCGACTTCCTGAAAAACAAGTATTGAAGCCTATTGATCTAAGATCATTAGCTAAAAAATGGAAAGCAAGTGCAGCATTTTCCTGTATTGTCTCCTGTGCTTTTTTTAAATTATTAGATTGCACCGTTGCATATAAAGTACTGAGTATCAAAGAGCTTAATAATAAACCTAGCATTGATGCTATGAGAATTTCGACTAGTGAATATCCTTGTTGCCTAGTCATAATAGCCACCTAGTTAAGGAATAAAAGACAGTGCATGAAACTGAACTTCATTTGTTAGTTGTGCTCTATCTTTCCACCAAATTTTTATAGCTACAGGGCTTTTAATATTATTATCACAATCATTATCGTTTAAATACTCACCATCATATGGAGAATAATCTCGACAAATCGATACTCGATATTCAGGTAGTTTTTTAGCGACTTCCTGTTGCCACTGTATTAAGTCGAATTGTGCCTGTAACTGTTGTGGACAATTGCTGGACCCAGAGCAAAGTAAAGCTATTTTAGTGCTAGCATCCATATCTGTTATATATTTACTATCCAGAGCCTTTAGCTCTTGCTGGTTTAGATACATTTTATTAACTAAATTTCGTGCTAACATGGCAGCATCTAATTGCTGAACTGCACTACGACTTAATCTTTGGGAAGTTAGCATCATCGTCACCATTCCTGTTAAGGAGATTGATACCAGTAATAAAACGACACTGATTTCTATTAGCGATTGACCTTTTTGCGTATATTTCATAGCTAGCTTCTATACAATATATTGGCTGTCAAAAACTTTCAGCAATAGCCCTATTTCATTTACTAATGAATTAATCAAGAAATATAGAGCAAGGACAACAAAACAGAACTCATTTTGTGTTAATAAAAATACATAGCAAAGGAGGGCTTTAATCTAGCGAAGGAGTTACTTTAACATAAACATGTGTACAAAAAATAGCCAATA
>JBALXS010000262.1:0-2279 GCA_036960485.1 Oceanospirillaceae bacterium | reverse complement strand
GCTGAGCCTATTGCCATCTCTAAAGTGATCATCACACCGACAAGAACTGGATCAAGACCTGCTGCTGCGACGATAGGTACAAAGATTGGCGTTAGTATCACTAGTACTACTAATGAGTCAACAAACATACAGCCAACAAAGAAGCTGAGTGCAATGATTAGCAAAATATATTCTTTTGATGCGTTGTCTAGATCAAGCGGTGCAAGTAACTCTTGTGGGATTTGCTCAAAAGAGATATACCATGAAAAAGCTTGCCCCATGCCGACTAAGATGAATACAACAGCAGTGATTAAGCCAGTATTTAGCGCTGAATCAAGCACATCTTTATATGAAAGTTGGCGATAAATGAAACACTCAACAATAATTGCATACAGTACCGAGAACGATGCCGCCTCTGTTGGCGTTACTGCACCTGAATAGATGCCCCCAACAATAAGTGCAGGAAATCCTAGTGGTAGTAGCGCTTTCTTAATGGCTTCAATTTTTTGTGCATTGGTCGTTTTTTCAACTAACGCGATACTATCGCCTTGATAAACACTGTAAACGTAGCAATAAACAGAAAACAAAACAGCAAGTAAAATACCCGGTCCAATGCCTGCAATGAAAAGCTCACCAACACTCGTATTGGCTAAAGTACCGTACAGAATTAAACCGATGCTCGGCGGAATTAGAAACGCGATGTCACTGGCGTTAATAATTAAAGCCATTACAAAGCTATCTTTATAACCTGCTTGTAATAGTTTTGGCCTCATTATTTGGCCAACAGATACAACCGTGGCCTGAGTAGAGCCTGAAACAGAGCCAAATAGGGTGCAACTAATACAAGCGGTAATCGGCAAACCACCACGCATATGGCCAACAAATGCTTCAATTAGACCTAGTAGGTTATACGCCGTGTGACCACGGGTCATGATATCAGCGGCAAGAATAAACATGGGCACAGCGATTAATGCGTTAGGCGAAATGCCGGTCACCATTTGCTGCACGATTACACCCGTGTCCACTCCAGAAAAATGCACTAAGCCGATCAGCGTGCCAACGGCAAGAGGTACCACCATCGGAAAACTGAGGAATAATAACATAACCATCACTGCAACTAAGGTGAAAGTGATTACGTAAATATCTAATTCACCAGCGACAATATCAGAAAAGAAATCAATAAATGAACTCATAATACTCCGTTGCTTTACAGCTTTTGGTCATCGATTACGTCATACGATAAATAAATGCCTTTATGTGTAAGGTTCATAATAAAAGCGATTAAATATTGTATAGCGGCCATAGCTAATCCAAAGGGGATAATAGAGTAGATAAGGTAAACTGGGAGCTGTAATGCGGGGCTCAATCGATTAAGATCTTTTAATTCAAGAATGTAAAAAACAGCTTTGTAAGCTAGAAAAGCCAGTAAGGTTGCGGTTGAAATGGTTATGAAGGTCGTTATTACTTTTTTAGCGTTGTAACTAAGCGCATCGTACATGGCTGTCATCCTGATATTGCGCCCTCTGCGTACTGCATAGGAAAACCCAATAAAAGTGATAGCGATGATTAAAAACTGATTCAGTTCTTCAGAAAAAAACAAACTTTGATTAAATGCATAGCGCCCGATGGCATTAGTGACAGAGTTCACCATCATTAAGATGATGGAGAAGCAAATCACAAATTTTTCTAGTGATTCAGTCACACGACTAAGACTGTGAAACACCTTTTTCATAAGCGTGATCTCAATGCCACTTATGAACAAGCGGCAATATTACAGATTAACGAAAGGCATCATCAACAGCGATACATCTTTGTTGATGATCTCAAAGGTGAGTTATGAAGCGTCTTTAACTTCTTGGATCAAGCTAGTTAAGATATTTTTCGCTCTTTTACGTGCTGCTTCTTTTTCTGCTTCAGGGTAAGCATTTTCAACGACGTTATAGTAAGTTTCATGCAATGAAGCACTTATCTCTTTAAAGCGTGCACGCTCTTGCTCATTAAGCGTTACGATTTTTAGATCAGGGCGCTCTGCAATGATTTTAGCTAGATTCTCTTTGTTGATGCGTAGCTGATAATCATGTGCTGCAAGTTCTGCAGCAGTGATCGCTGTACGTACCATGGCTTGCTTTTCTGCAGTAAGTGCATTGAACCACTTACTGTTAGTAGACACTGTGGCGATGTATGGCTGCTGACCTGGATACATCAAGTAATCTTGTACTTCATGCCATTTAGCGTTGTAAACGAAGTAGGTTGGGTTAACCATGCCATCGACTGTTTTAAGCTGAAGTGCTCCGAATACC
>JBALXS010000056.1:20530-31277 GCA_036960485.1 Oceanospirillaceae bacterium | reverse complement strand
GTTTTGCTTGGTTGCCGGAATATCCCATTGGTTAATCGATCTTGGAAAAACCTATGCAGCAAAGCTGCTACGATTAGTGTAATTAACAGGTTTTTAGCATCATAGAGGAGTATAGAAAATTCTGATCTTGTTTAGTATTTTGATTTATCTCTGTGTAGCGCAGCGCCTCTGTGCCTCGGTGGTAAAAAGCTTTTAAAAGATTTGTTTAACCACAGAGAGCACAGAGTACACAGAGGAAAGATTAAATCAAGATTAAGCGCTGAGTGTTTAAATACAGAATTTAAAATGGTCGTCCTAGCTTGAGCATTGATCTACGATTTATCATTCAAAATAGGAATCTTTGAGGGTGTAATTTAAAGTGTTGTACCTGCTCAGCCTAAAAGATCATAAACCATTATTCCTTCTGCACCATTTACCGACATACTTACCAACTGTGCGCCTAATTTTTGATGTTGTGGGTGCTGGCTATAAAGCGCCAATGCGGCTTGGTTTTCAAAATCGATAGTGAAGCCTGCATTGCAGTTGGATTTGTTTTCTAAATCTAGATTTTGGCCATAGTCCATTGCTATGAAACCTGGGATTAATGGTTTTAGTGCGGCTAGCTTTTGTAATATGTCTAGCCTTTGTTGGATGTTGAACTCTGCTTTGAATTCAATGAAAACACAGTGCTTAATGCTACTCATGGTTATAACCTTCCTATGACCTATGACCTATGACCTATGACCTGTCTATCTATCTCTGAGTGCTAGCGCTAAGTTTTGGGAACTGCGCACCTTTATGTTCTACCGTGAAAGCGGCTGCTGTGATTCCGGCGGTGACAGCTTTGTGTAATTGCTCGGTGGTGGTGGCTGGTAATGCGTTTATGTGTAAAAGGTGTTGTTGTTCTAGCTGGTTTAAAAAGAAGGCCATGAAGCAATCGCCAGCGCCTACGGTGTCAATGATATCTACATCAAGTGCAGGCACATGAATCAGTTGCTCGTCAATCATCGCATAAGCACCGTTTTCAGCGTCTGTAATAACCGCAATCGCGACACCTGCTTTGTGCCATTGGGTCATTATACGTAGGGCTTCCTGTTTGGTGAAGTTCTCTAAATCATATAACAGGCATAAATCTTCTGAGCTGGCTTTTAGGATGTGTACTTGTTGCATCAGTTGTGTAAATTTATCTGACCAGATTTGTAAGTCAGGTTCAATGGCAGTACGAATATTAATATCAACACAGATGATGCGTTGTTGCTGTTGCTCTTTTATAAGTTGTGCAAAGCTGGTGGCTGTTTGGCCGCAAACTAGCGAGAACGATCCGAAGTGTAAGCATGTAATAGCATCGGTTAAAAATGCTGTTTTGTCATTTGATAGGTCGTCTGATTGGATGTCTGATAGGTCATGAAATTGGTAATTTAATTCGGCAGTATCGTGCCCGTAAAAATTATAGGTGGCGCTTTTGTCAGCCCTGTACTGCACAAACATTAAGCCTGATAAGTGCGCAGAGCGGCTGATGTATTGGGTGGCTACATTATTGCTGTGTAAATGCGCCATATGCATTTCACCGAATTGATCGGTGGATATGTTTGTCATTAACGCAGCATCACTACCAGCATTGGCTAAGGCAACGGCAACATTCAAAGGGGAGCCGCCGATAATTGCATCAAAGCTAGCTGAGTCTTGGTGCTGAAAGCAATCGATGAGCGCTTCGCCGCAGGATATTATCATTTTTATTAATTCCTTAGTTTTGAACAAGTCAGTAGTACTTAAATCAGATTAAATTCGCCAAGTTGGGCTTAGCAAGAGTTCGCTTATTTCATATTAGTAATGAATTTGGCGTTTAGCCAAACAGCAATGAATTGGATAAGTACAAAAGTAGTGAACAGAATATATTTAATAATGCGCCGTTTGTAAAACACAAAAAAGTAACCTTTTGTAAAGGCTACTTCGTTTGAGTACTAATCAATGGGGATTGTGAGTTCACGGCGTTTAAAAAAGATTGGCTAAAACGGACAGTCGCGGCTAAAACTGAGAACTTCATTACTCATAGGATGAGTGAATCCAATGGTTTGTGCGTGTAGGCAAAGCCTGTCAGCTTGGCTTAGGCCTTGGGTGTCGGCATAAAACCGATCTCCGCAAATAGCATGGCCTAACCATTGTAAGTGTACGCGCAATTGATGAGAGCGGCCCGTTTCTGGGTGTAGCATGATTCTGGTCGATTTTTCATTGCGCTGGATTACCTGCCAATGAGTGACTGCTTTTTTGCCCCACTCATAATCTACTATTTGTAAAGGTCGATTCTCCCAATCACAACGCAGCGGTTGATTCACAGTGCCTTGCTCACAACTCAGTGTGCCTGTTACTACAGCTTGATAGCTTTTACTGATGGCTCTGTCTTGAAATAATCGACTGAGTGCTTTATGCGTCGCTTTATTGAGTGCCACCACCATTAAACCTGAAGTGGCATAATCTAGGCGATGCACGATTAAAGCGCTGCTGTACCCTTGTGCAACCAGCCTGCTGATCAAGCAATCTTGTTTGTCGGGTCCGCGCCCTGGAACAGACAGTAAATCATAAGGCTTATCGACAATGATGAGATCATCGTCGCTATAAATAATAGGTATAAGCGTAGCGCTAAGGCTCGGATTAAGAATTGGTGCAGATATCATCAAAAATTGGTCAGTCTATGAATTTTACGTTTGACTGATTTTTTCGAAGGGCTGGCAATTATTGGATTTTTGTTTTTGGTAAATAGCGCCATAGATTCAATATGAGTGGTGTTTGGAAACATATCCATGACACAAAACTCTTGTATTTGATAACCCAAGTTAGCCAGTAATTTAGCATCACGTGCGAAAGAGGTTGGATCACAAGCGACATAGACTATATGGCTAATATTAGTGTGGGCGCTGTCTTTGGCGAATAAATTACTGATGACATCGTAAGCGCCACTGCGGGGTGGATCTAAGATGATTTTATTAAACGATTGTTCAAACCAAGGTTGATCATCGATTTGAGAGCTTAAATCAGCACTGTAAAATTGGCAGTTTGCTAACTGGTTGCTGCTGGCGTTTTCAGTGGCACGCTCGACCATTGTTTTGCTGCCTTCAATACCGACTAATTTGCTAACTTGCTGGGCAATAGGTAGTGAGAAGTTACCAAGGCCTGCAAATAAATCGAGTACTTCATCACTCTTTTCTAGGGCTAGCCAAGAGATTGCTCGGTTGATCATTTGTTGATTAACCAACGCGTTAACTTGTATAAAGTCACCAGGCTTAAAGCTAACCACTAAATCGTTAACTTTATAATCTAAAGTCTCATCTGTGTCTTGTGTTAAAGATGTTTTTAATTTTACTAAGCTATCATCGTAACGAAGAAAGCCCTGTAAGTTTAAACTTTGCAGCATGCTTACTAATAATGCGCATGAAGTTGGGCTCAGGATTGCTTTACAGCGAAAGGTAAGGGCACCTTGTTGATCACCTTGTAAAAGTTCTACATGGGTAATCGCTTTGGCATTTTCTATCTGCTCTAAGGTTTCACGCAGTTGATCAAATAACGCAGCAAAGTTTTCAGTCAGTACATTACACTTTGATACTTGTAATAACTTGCTGCTGTTTTTGCGTCTAAAGCCAACAATCGCTCCTTGGTTTTGGCCAAGCTGATTAACACCGATTCGCGCAGTGCGACGGTAATTAACTGATTTTGACGCTAGAGGTGACGCGATGTTTAGTGGGATGATTTTACTGTTGTGCTCTAACAGCGATAGTACCGCTTTTTGCTTGAAGTGTAATTGTGCGTCTGCTTCAATGTGTTGTAATTGGCAACCACCGCAGTGATTAAAATGCTCACAGTTAGCTTCAATGCGGAGTTCAGAAGGTTCTTCAATTGAAAGAATAGTCGCTTCGTCAAACATTTTATGCTGCTGGGTGATTTTGACACTTACCGTTTCTCCGGGAATAGCGCCGTCAACAAACACTGTTTTGCCGTTATATCTCGCCACGCCACGCCCATCTAGGCTAAGGTTTTCAATCGATAATGAAATATCTGTTAGTTTTACTTTGCTTTTTGAAGGGCGGCCGAATTGAATTTTGTTGCGGGACATGAAGTGTTTGCCTGTGTGGGGTGCTAAGAGCAGAATCTAAGTTAATGGCTCAATTATACCTGTTGTTATGGGTAGGTCACAGTCAAATTTAGGTAATACTAATATGCAAGAGGCTACTTTCTTAAAAAAGTTATGAGATTATCATGTTCATTGCTAAATTCAGCATTGCCAGCTTTTGCTGCTTATTAGTGCAAACCAGTACAAAGACCGCTATAAATTTGCTTTAAAATTCTAGGCTGCTTATCATGGCAATATTTTTTGATGATGATATTTATTGTAGCGATCGATGCTAACTTTTTATCTTTATTAACACTCGTGTTTGGATAGGTGACTTAAGTGCAAGAACATCCTTTTGCTCAATATGTAAGAATTCTCGGAAAAGGCAAAAAAGGTTCAAGATCATTAACGTTTGAAGAAGCACGTGATGCAATGGGGCTTATTTTAGATGATAAAGTAAGAGCCGAGCAGCTAGGTGCTTTTTTGATGCTGCTGAGAGTTAAGGAAGAATCTCCGCAGGAGTTAGCAGGGTTTGTAACTGCCATAAGAGCTAGAAATCCTGCCCCGTCGAACATCGCCGTGTCATTGGATTGGTCAACTTACGCTGGTAAAAAGCGCCAGTTACCTTGGTTTTTGCTAACAGCATTGTTGCTAGCTGAAAACGGCCACAGAGTTTTTATGCATGGTGCAAAAGGGCACACAGCAGGGCGTATCTACATTCAAGATGTATTAGGGCTCTTTTCGATAGCTAGTTGTGCTGATTGGTCGCAAGTGAGTGAGCAATTAGATGCTCATAATTTTGCATTTATGGGGATCAATACCTTAGCACCTAAAGTTGGCGAGATCATAGATATGCGCGCTATTTTCGGTTTGCGCTCTCCTGTTCATACTTTGTGTCGTATGTTGAATCCACTGCACAGCCAGCATTGTGTTGATGGCGTGTTTCATCCTGCTTACGCGCCAATGCATCAGCACACTAATGCGTTATTAAAGGTTGAAAACAGTTTGACCATACGTGGTGATGGTGGTGAAGCTGAGATACGCCCCGATGCTGATTGTGAAATACGCTGGATTAAAAACACACAGCTATCAGAACAAAGTTGGCCACGTATTTATGATAAGCGTGAAGTTAAAGCCAGTGAGTTAGAAGTAAATGATCTTATACAGCTTTGGCGAGGTGATATTACTCATATTTATGGGCAGGGGGCCGTTATCAGTACTTTAGCCGCTACACTGGTTTTGTTAGGCGTAAGTAGTGAGATAAACGAAGCGCAGTTAAAAGCTAAAAATATTTGGGAATCAAGAGATAAAGCTCGATTTTAGAACAGTTTAGCTGGCCTCTTATCTACCTATTACATAAAATAAGCGCAGTTTAAAAACCGTATCGTGTTGTTATACCAAATATTCGTGCGGCCATTAAATGCGCTTTTGATATTTGCTAATTATAAATTTTAAAAAGGAAAATCTGTGTCTGATTTTATAAGGCCCATTAATTTACTATTTTTGCCATTACTTTTAATAGCTGCGGCTGTTTATTCACTTCCTTTTAGTCATATGATTCCACAGCAATGGCAGTACTTTATTCCTTGGGTGCCGTTGGCTATCAGTGGACTATTGTTTGTTATTGTTGGTTTTTTTAACTTCAGTCGTATTTTGTTCGCCGGTTTAGTTAGCCTTTCAGTATGGACGTTTTTGAAACTTGATTTTGCGAACCCGCACTATATTCAATTAGCGCTAGTTTTAATGTCAGTCAACATGTTACTCATCGCTTTCTATAAAGAGCGCGGCACATACAGTATTACGGGGTTGTTTCGCATCGCGCTTATCTTTGCGCAACCTGGGCTATTAGCCGTCGCTTATGTTTTTAAAGCAGATGAGTTTCACCAACTCATAAATTGGCCGCACATTGCGGTGCAAGGCATTAATATTTCGATACCGGCACTAGCGGTATTTAGTGTTTGCTTTTTGTACTTAGTAATTAAGCTTTTTGTACAAACTTTGTTAATTGATGCGTACCTGTTAATCAGCTTGGTGTTTTCAGCTTGGTTGTTAGTTTTCCCGCCAGCGACTGAAATAGAGCTCAGCTTGCTAGTGGCTTTGAATCAGTTGTTGCTGGTGATGGCATTATTTAAGCGCTCTTTAAGCATGGCTTACATAGATGAGCTAACGGGAATTCCAGGGCGCAGAGCACTAAACGAGCGCATGGTGAAATTAGGTAAAAATTATACGGCAGCGATGCTCGATATTGATTTCTTCAAGAAATTCAATGATACACACGGCCATGATGTGGGCGATCAAGTGTTGCGTATGGTGGCACAGAAAATCAACCAAGTGAAAGGTGGAACGGCTTATCGCTATGGCGGAGAAGAGTTTTGTATTCTCTTTCCTAGCATTGATACCGAAATGGCTGAAGAATCCCTTGAGCAAGTGCGCTTAGCAGTAGAGCAGGCCACTTTAAGAGTACGTGCTAAAAAACGTACTAAAAATAATAAGAAAGGGCGTAATCAGCGTGGCGTTGGCGGTAATGGCGAGGCCGTGTCTGTTACTATTAGTGGTGGTGTTGCTACCACTAGGACTAAAACTAGCCCGCTTAAAGCTGCTGATATAGCATTGTATAAAGCCAAAGAGCAGGGGCGTAACCGCATTTGTCGATAAACCACGGCCGTGGTCGATTACTAAATATTAGTGGCGTTCATTACACTTAGTGGTATTAGTGATAAGGTGAAAGCTAGTGTGAGTTTTTCCCACAGTTTGAACGAGAGGTTGAGTATTGAATGAGTAAAAAAATAGCCTGTAGTGGCTGTGACCTTCTTATTCAATTACCGCCTCAAGTGGGCGAGCATAATAAGCTATGTTGCCCTAGATGCCAGCATACTATTACTCGAGGGCATCCAAACGCTCTTGGTTATGCGTTATCGATTGTTTTTAGTAGTTTAATGGCGCTGGCTCTTTCCTACAATTTTGTATTTATCGCATTTGAAGTAAACGCACAAAGCCGTGAAATTTCTTTAATTCAAGCCACCTTAGTATTATATGATCAAGCTTATTACTTTTTAGCGGCGCTAGTGCTAATACTGACTTTAGTGTGCCCATTATTGTATTTGTTATTACTGTTGCGAGTATTAATCCCCTTAAAGTTGGGGATGAAAGGGCAGCGCTTAACTTATGTTGCTACGTTGATTAAAAGGCTAGTACCTTGGCTAATGGTGGATGTTTTTCTTATTGGGGTGTTAGTTGCGCTGATCAAGATGTGGTCTTTGGCAAACTTATCGTTTGGGTTGTCATTTTGGGCTTACATTCTGTTTGTGTTGCAATTTAGCTATCTACTGTATTTAGTTGATCAATTTAAATTATGGCGATGGGTAAATGATGCTAGATAATCAACTTTCATCTGCGTTGAGCAAGCCAGAGATTGATGGTGAAAACCTCTATTCTGAAGGCTCTGCAGCTGCAAATGGTTTAGTGAGCTGCAATGTTTGCCATGGTCTTAGCGATAGTGGTGAAGAGTATTGCTTAGATTGCGGTAGTAAGCTTGCGGTACGTATTAAGCATAGCGTGCAAAAAACACTGGCACTGCTAATTGCATCCGTTATTTTTTATATTCCTGCCAATTTATATCCTATTATGCAGACGAAGGTACTAGGAAGTACTTTAGAAAATAGTATTTTATCTGGGGTATTGCTCTTTCTAGAAGAGGGAGCGTATTTTGTTGCGGGGGTTATTTTTGTTGCAAGTATCATCATTCCAATCACAAAAATGTTAGCCATTTATTGGTTGTGTCGCAGTGTTATGTCCAGCAAACCAATCAAGCGACAAGAGCTTACTAAGTTATATGCATTAACTGAATTTATTGGTAAATGGTCGATGATTGATGTATTTGTAGTGGCTATTTTAGTGGCTCTTATTCAAGTAGGGAATTTAATGACAATAACACCAGGTTTGGCTGCCGCTTCTTTCGCCATTGTTGTAATTTTGACAATGTGTTCAGCGCAGTGTTTTGACTCTCGATTATTATGGGATAAGGCGCAGTAGTATATGACAAATGAAACATCTTCTAATGCTAACTCCAGCACCAGTACTAATAGTAATGATATCTCGGCCACCTTTGGTGCGGTTGCGCCGCTAGAAAAGCGCAAAAGCGGCATCTCCATCATTTGGTTTATTCCCTTGCTCGCCATTGCTATCGGAGGCTGGATGTTTTATCAGCAGTGGGAGAACCGTGGCATTGAAATGACAGTATCTTTCGATGATGCTGAAGGTTTAGAAGCGGGTAAAACAAAAGTAAAAAGCCGTAATGTCGATATTGGTATCTTGACAGGCGTTAGTTTTAATCAAGATAGAACGCGCATTATTGCCAGTGTAGAAATTGCTAAATCGATGGGAGATTTTTTACGAGCTGATAGCCAGTTTTGGATAGTTAAACCTCGTATTGGCACCAACGGTATTAGCGGTATAGGCACGATACTATCTGGCGCTTATATTGAAGTGTATCCTGGCACTTTTAAAAAATCTGCCAATGAGTTTGTAGGTCTAGAAAGACCGCCTATTACAGAGCCTGATGCCGCTGGTTTACATCTTACTTTGCTTTCCAAACGAGGTACGGGGCTGTCTGTTGGAGATCCTATTATTTATCGTGGTTTTAGTGTGGGACGTATTCAAACATACTCTTTCGACACCCAAGAGAGGCAGGCAAAATACGATATTTTTATAGAGGCTCCTTACGATTCATTGGTAACCAGTAATAGCCATTTTTGGAATGTAGGCGGAATTTCATTAGAAAGTAATGCACAAGGCTTTAAGTTAAACATCGCCACGGTAGAGACGTTAATTTCCGGTGGAGTACAATTTGATATCCCTGATGATCTTGTTTTGGGTGAACAGTTGACGAAAAGCCGCAAATTTAAATTGTATGACTCCGAGCAAGATATTGTTGAAAATCGCGAGTACCAATCTTTTGAATACGCTATTTTAGTGGATGATTCTGTTAGAGGTTTATATAAAGGCGCACCAGTGGAATATAGAGGTGTTAGAGTAGGGACGGTGATTTCACCTTATATTACGCCAAAGCAAGTTGAACAATTTAAAATTGAAAAGAGTGAACAAACCAAACGCATTCCCTTGTTAATTAATATTGAACCACAGCGCTTGTTAGGTCAAAGTAGCGAGCAAGAAGTACTTGAATTTAATGAGATATTCAAGCAAAACATCAAGCAAGGTTTGACGGCAAATATAGAAACCGCCAATTTGTTAACGGGCAGCTTATTAATTAATTTAGATTTTAATGGTGAAGCAGCTGAAGCGCTCGATACTTTCGGGCCTTATGTTTTAATCCCTAGCACGCGTGAAGGCTTGGCTAAAATCCAAGATGATTTTGAGGAAATGTTAGATAGTTTTAACAAGCTGCCCTTAGATCAGTTGGCGAAGAGTGCCAGTGATACGTTAATTACCGCTGGCAAAACACTCAAATCATTACGCAGTTCAGTGTTGCAGCTCAATCGTTTGCTGAAAAGTAGTGAAACTCAGCAGCTATCGCGTAATTTAAATAAGAGTATGCTTGAGCTGCAAAAAACTTTAAAAGGTTTACAGCCTGATTCGAATGCTTATCGTGGGGTTGAAAAGACCATGTTTAAATTGCAAAAGACACTTGATTCATTACAGCCGATGTTAAAGAAAATTAGCAATAATCCAAGTACCTTAATTTTTGGCACACCGCGTGGCGCAGATTTACAGCCGAGGAAGAAATAATGATTCTCAGAGCTTTGCTGGTCGCCAGTGCATTATTGTTTTTAGGTGGTTGTTCTTTAATTGAAACAGAGCAACCTGTTACTTATTATGTATTAGATGCCGAGCCGCTGGCGATTAAAAATAAGCCACAACAGCTGAGTATCGCAATAGATGAGATTGAACTACCTGATTATTTGAGCCAGCCTAACTTGGTTTTACGTGATTCTAGCCAAAAGTTACATGTGGCGTATTATCATAGTTGGGCAGATGATTTAGCTAGTGCTATACGCCGTGTGTTGATGCGTGAGCTTAACCAAAGTAGCCGCAAGTATAATTTCACCGGGCGGTGTAAAACCTGTGATAGTGTTGCAATTCGATTGGATCATTTTTATCCAACAACCACAGGTGAGGTAATATTAGCGGGTGAGTTTGTGATTAATCGACAGGATGAAAAAACGGTACGCCATAATTTCTTACTAAAAACAGAGCTTAAATTAGATGGCTATGAGCATGCTGTACAGCAAATGCGATTAGCGCTATCTAAGCTTGTGCAGCAAATCAATAAATCTCTTTAAGCAGGATTAAATTTAGAGCGGTTTATGTCTATTGAAACCTCATAATAATTGATTCTTCGACGTTTTATGTGGGTTTGAGAATAGTGATGTTAATACAAGGGACCCAAACAATAATTGTTGAATAAGACCCAAGCCTTAAGTTAATTGGCTTGAAATCTTTTCTCGGTGTGCTCGGTGCCCTCTGTGGTTAATCAATATTTTTAAAGCTTGCTACCACCGAGGACACAGAGGCGCTGCGCTACACTGAGACAATCACAACACTGAACAAGACCCGAGCCTTAAATTTATTGGATTGAAATCTTTTCTCGGTGTGCTCTGTGGTCAATCAATATTTTAAAAGCTTTGCTACCACCGAGGACACAGAGGC
>JBALXS010000056.1:0-20430 GCA_036960485.1 Oceanospirillaceae bacterium | reverse complement strand
TTGCTACCACCGAGGACACAGAGGCGCTGCGCTACACTGAGACAATCACAACACTAAATAAGACTAGAGCCTTAAGTTAATTGGCTTGAAATCTTTTCTCGGTGTGCTGCGTGCCCTCTGTGGTCAATCAATATTTTAAAAGCTTTGCTACCACCGAGGACACAGAGGCGCTGCGCTACACTGAGACAATCACAACACTAAATAAGACTAGAGCCTTAAGTTAATTGGCTTGAAATCTTTTCTCGGTGTGCTGCGTGCCCTCTGTGGTCAATCAATATTTTAAAAGTTTTGCTACCGCCGAGGAAACAGAGGCGCTTTGCTACACTGAGACAATCACAACACTGAACAAGACCCAAGCCTTAAGTTTATTGGATTGAAATCTTTTCTCTGTGTGCTCTGTGCCCTCTGTGGTTAATCAATATTTTAAAAGCTTTGCTACACTGAGACAATCACAACACTGAATAAGGCGAAAGCATTAATCCTTGCTTTAAATGCATAGCTTGTACTAAAAGCAAGGATCTCACTATCAAAAAAACTCTATTTACTGCCTTGCGCTAAAGTCGTTAATAAACCTTCTACTGCTAGAAACCGCTCTTCAGGAGAAGCCATCGGCAACACAAACTTAAGCTGGCTAGCGCCAACCAACTTGTAACGTGTGGCTTGTTTTTGTACTAAGCTGACTAATACCATAGGATCTATTTTTGGATCGCTACCAAAATCAAGTCTTCCGTTACCAACGCCCGCCTCTATTTTAATAATATCTAGTGCATTAGCCCGATGCTTTAATTGCGTAACTCGAAACAGATTTTTGGTTGAATCAGGTAATAACCCGAACCGATCAATCATTTCTATTTGTAGTTCTTTTAAGTCAGTATCATTTTTACTACTTGCAATACGCTTATACATAACTAAACGGCTGTGGACATCTGGCAGATACTCATCCGGAATAAGCGCAGGTAAATGCAGATTAACTTCTGAGCCAAAATGTAATGGCTTGTCTAAGTTCGGTGTTTTGCCATCGCGTATCGCTTCAATTGCTTGCTCTAGCATTTCCATATACAAAGTAAAACCAATGCCTTGAATCTGGCCACTTTGCTCTTCGCCTAATAGCTCGCCTGCACCACGTATTTCTAAATCATGGCTGGCTAATGTAAAGCCTGCACCTAAATCGGTGGCTTGCTCTATTGCCTCTAATCGCTTCTTCGCATCTTTGCTTACAGATTTAATGTGAGGTGTAAGTAAATAGGCATAAGCTTGATGATGAGAGCGCCCAACACGGCCTCTTAACTGGTGTAATTGAGCCAGGCCGAACTTGTCAGCTCTTTCAATAATGATGGTGTTGGCGTTAGGAACATCAATACCGGTTTCAATAATGGTGGTACATAAAAGCACGTTAAAGCGCTTGTGGTAAAAGTCAGACATTACCTGCTCTAACTGACGTTCACGCATTTGGCCATGTCCGATACCAATACGTGCTTCGGGTACTAGTTCGCTAAGCTCTCTTGCGACCTTATCAATGGTTTTAACTTCATTGTGTAGTATATAAACTTGACCACCACGTAATAACTCTCGCAATATCGCTTCCTTGATAATCGCGGGCTCAGATTCACGTACAAAAGTATTAACCGATAAGCGCTTGGCAGGAGGGGTGGCAATGATCGATAAATCTCTCATGCCCGCCATCGCCATATTCAAGGTGCGCGGAATGGGGGTAGCTGTCATGGTGAGAATATCAACTTCTGAGCGCATTGATTTTAAGCGCTCTTTTTGTTGTACGCCAAAACGGTGTTCTTCATCAATAATAACCAAGCCTAGTTCTTTGAATTTTACATCGTCTTGAATCAGCTTATGAGTACCGATAATGATGTCGACATTACCGCTTTGTAACTTTGCTAAAGTTGCCGTTTGTTGCTTAGTCGTTTTAAAGCGTGAAATAAGGTCGATGTTAACTGCTGAATCAGCAAAGCGATCACTAAAATTTTCATAGTGCTGCTGCGCTAATAAAGTAGTAGGTACTAAAATAGCCACTTGCTTAGCTGATTGTACCGCAATGAAAGCAGCACGCATGGCCACTTCCGTTTTACCAAAGCCTACATCGCCACAGATCAAACGATCCATTGGTTGTATGGCATTCATATCGCGAATCACCGATTCGATTGCCAAGCTTTGGTCAGGGGTTTCTTCAAACGGGAAGCTGGCGCTAAAGCGTTGATATTCTGATTCAGGAGGTGCGAAAGCGAAACCTTTGCGCGCTGCACGTCGCGCATAAATGCTGAGCAATTCAGCGGCAGTATCACGAATTTTTTCCGCCGCTTTTTGCCTTGCTTTGCTCCATTGCTCAGTGCCTAAACGGTGTAAAGGGGCTAGTTCATCGCTAGTGCCAGTATAGCGGCTGATTAAATGTAAGTTCGCAACCGGCACATAAAGCGATGCATCATTGGCATAACACAGTTTCACAAACTCATTACTTTGGTCGTCAATAGTTATGGTTTCTAGCCCTAAATAGCGCCCTACACCGTGATCTAAATGGACCACAGGTGAGTTGATCTGTAATTCAGTTAGGTTGCGTACTACTAAGTCGGATTGGTTTTTATCTTTAGTGCGACGACGCTGTTGAAATACTTGATGGCCAAATAGCTGTGATTCACTCACAACTTCCCATTTTTTCTCAATACTAAGGCCGCGGCTTAAAGGGAAAATGCTAATTGAAAATCGGCTATCATCCGCAACAAATTGCTGCCAATCATCGATTAATACCGGATTTATTTTGATACGCGCTAATAGTTCAACTAAAGCTTCTCTTCGTCCTGCTGATTCCGCGCAAAAGAGAAAGCGGCTTTTTGAATTACTTGCTATATGCCGCTCTAATGCTTTCAAGGGTTGGCTGCTTTGCGCGTCAACACTCAATTCTGCAGGTATGCTGCAGGTTAAATTAGTACGCCCAGCGCCGGCAACTGGCTCGCTAGAATACTGTAATTTACGAAAGGGCTTGAGCAAACGCATACATTCGTTGCTGTTTAAAAATAGTTTATTGGGTTCTAAAATTGGCCGTTCTATATCATGACGGCGCTCTTCATAGCGCTGGTAAACATCTTGCCAAAAATCGTGGCATTTACTTTCTAGTGCTCCCTCGCTGATAATTAGCGTATCTTCAGGCAGGTAATCAAATAAGGTGCTGGTTTCTTCAAAAAATAACGGTAGATAATACTCAATGCCCGCAGGGGCAAAACCATTACTGACATCTTGGTAAGTAGGGCACTTTTTAGGTGAAACTTCAAAATTCTCTCGCCATTGTGACTTAAACAAACGTATTGCTTGCGCGGTGAGTGGGAATTCTCTTGCTGGCAACAGCTTGATTTGATCTATTTGCTCAATGGAACGTTGTGATTCTGGATCAAAAGTGCGCAGGCTGTCGATTTCGTCGTCAAATAAATCAATACGATAAGGAGAGCTGCTGCCCATAGGGAACAGATCAATAATAGAGCCACGAAAAGCAAACTCGCCGTGTGAGAAAACATTATCTACCGCTCGATAGCCTGCTTGTACTAACTGGTTACGTAATTTGTCAATATCGATTGATTGGCCGCGATCAAGTAGTAGTGTGTTCGCCACTAAAAAAGAATACGGCACAATGCGGTGCATAAAGGTACTGACAGGCACTATTAAAATGCCTTGTTTGACCAAAGGCAATTGCTGCAACGTTGTTAGTCGGCTAGAGATAATATCTTGATGAGGGGAGAAATTATCATAAGGAAGCGTTTCCCAATCGGGAAAAGGCAGTATTTGTAGTTGGCTATTAGGTGCAAAAAATTTAATTTCGCTCTCTAATGTGAGTGCACTATTGGTATCACGACAAATAACAACCGTTAAGCCTTGTTGATTGCTGGCGGCTTGGGCAATGATCCAACCGGCACTTGCGCCCTCGACGTTTCCGAGCCATTTAGTATCGCCGTTTTTGCTAGGTATGCTGAAAGGAAGTTTTGTCACAATAGTCACCACAAAATAATAATAATCTAATAAAGCGGTCGCTATTTTATGTCACTTCGCTACCTAAAATCAGTAGTTTAGAAATTAAATTTAATAATAGCCTAAAGTACTAGTAAATTGGTTTGCCCCGACCCCTATAAATAGGGATAATGCGGCCACTAATTATATCACCAAAAGTATTGGAGAGTATTGTGAGTCGAGAGCAAGTATTTACAGCATGGAAAGAACGGGAAGCGTTAACTGAAGAGATGGTTCCTTTAGTAGGTGTTTTATTTCGTGATCATAATGTTGAGACCTCAGTTTTTGGTCGTCTGCTAGTTAAACGATCCGTTATTGATATTTTAAAAGCGCACCGTTTTGGGCGACAAATAGAGAGTACAGAGCTCACTGTAGAAGATACTTATCCAGTCTTAAAAATATTATCGCAACTGAACATTAAAAACGCGCATGTAGATATTGGTAAGCTTGCAGTTAAATTTCGTGACCAAAGTGAAGTAGTTGATTTAACGGCTTTTGTTACATCTGAGCTATTAACCTGCACTGATGATGAATCCGTTGCGACCACAGATGTAGTACTTTACGGCTTTGGTAGAATAGGGCGTTTGTTAGCGCGCTTATTACTTGAGCAAACAGGCGGCGGCAGCGGCATGCGTTTAAGCGCGATTGTGGTACGTAAAGGTAAAGCAAAATTCGATTTAGAAAAGCGTGCCAGCTTACTAAGACGTGACTCAGTACACGGTGCTTTCAAAGGTAATATTACCGTTGATGAAGAAAACCATGCGTTGATTGCCAATGGTAATATGATCAAAATCATCTTTGCTAGCAGCCCTGAAGAAGTTGATTATACCAAGCACGGTATTAATGATGCACTAATCATTGATAACACCGGTATGTGGCGTGATAAAGAAGGTTTGAGCTTGCACTTGAAGTCTCCTGGCGCGAAAAAAGTGCTACTTACAGCTCCGGGTAAAGGCATCAAAAATATTGTAATGGGTGTTAACCAAGATGATGTTTTAGATGAAGATACTATCGTATCAGCCGCTTCTTGTACTACCAATGCGATCACTCCTGTGCTTAAAGCGATGTGTGATGAGTATGGTATCGATAATGGTCATGTTGAAACGATTCACTCTTTCACCAACGATCAAAACTTAATTGATAACTACCATAAAGGGGATCGCCGCGGTCGTGCTGCTACCTTAAACATGGTTATCACTGAAACTGGCGCAGCTAAGGCCGTTTCTAAAGCACTACCTGAAATGGAAGGCAGGTTGACAGGTAACTCAATTCGAGTACCTACACCTAACGTTTCAATTGCTATCTTGAATCTTAACCTTGAAAATGCAACCACCAAAGAAGAGCTGAACGCATTCTTGCGCAATTCTGCATTGCACTCTGGTCTGCAAAAGCAAATTGGTTATAGTATTTCTCCTGAAGCGGTATCAACTGATTTTGTTGGTTCACGCTCAGCCGGAACTGTAGATGGATTAGCGACGATTGCTGAAGGCGGTAAGAGCTGTGTGGTATACATCTGGTACGATAACGAGTTCGGTTATAGCTGCCAAGTAATGCGTTTAGCTAAACGTATGACAAAGAATACATTAAAAGCTTTCCCAATAGAGCCTTAGGTTCTATCTAGTAGAAAGCTGGTTTAAAAGCATAAAGAGAAAGCCCTGTATTAGCATGGGCTATTAACCCAAACTGGGGCTGTTTACAAAAAAATGGCCTCTTTATATTTTACAACACTATAAAATCAATAAGTTGAATATATAAAAGTATAAAAAATTTTCATTATACTTACAATTAAACTCTTAATATCAATGTCTTACACCGCATTTTATGCATTTGTTGTTTTTTGTCATTTTAATCCCCCTTATGCACACTTTAATTCTATGAAACGATTATCAAAGAAAAGTGTGCTTAATTCTAATAGACGGCCTATTTTTCACTAAAGTAACGGAAGGCACCTATCGAGCAGAAGCTCACACATTCAGCCATAAAGGGCAGCAATCCGAATGAGATAATTATTTAAGTGGTATATTAAAATAATCCCCATTATATGCCGCTTAATTTTATACAAATCAACAAACTATTGTTATAATTCTGTGGTATTAATCAAGTGAAATGGAATTCAATTTGAAGTTTAGAAAAGATCTCAATGGACTGAGGGCTATAGCAGTCATTGCTGTAGTGTTCTTTCATTTCAATGCTGCCTGGCTTCCTGGTGGATTTGCTGGTGTTGATGTGTTTTTCGTTATCTCTGGCTTCCTGATGTCGGGAATTATTTTTAGAGGACTGGAGAATAATTCGTTCTCGATAACGAACTTTTATGTCAGTAGAGCTAATAGAATTGTTCCTGCTCTTGCTGTCTTATGTCTTGTTTTACTTGTATTGGGTTGGTTTTATTTAGCACCTATGCAATATAAGGCACTAGGAAAACATGCTGCGAGTAGTATTTCTTTTTTATCGAATATTATCTACTGGAGAGAGGCTGGCTATTTCGACACTTCATCACATGCAAAGTGGCTACTTCATACATGGTCGTTATCTGTAGAATGGCAATTTTATATTATTTACCCGCTAGTCCTTGTTACTATGAAAAGATTTATGTCTTATCAGGTGATGAAATGGGTTGTTCTTGCTGGTAGCGTTTTGGGTTTTGCTTTTTGCATTGTAGCTACTTACAAATGGCACAATTCTTCGTATTACCTCTTACCCACAAGGGCTTGGGAAATGATGATAGGTGGCGTTGCATATTTATTTCCATTTAATTTAAAAGAAAAAAACAAGGTAAGACTTGAGCTTGTTGGCATAATTCTTCTCCTGTTTTCTTTAGTATTTATATCTAAGGACAACTTGTGGCCTGGATATCTTGCAATAGTACCTACTTTCGGTGCGTTTTTAATTATTCAGTCACAGAGAAGCAATAGCGTAATAGCAAATAGTTTTTTATTGCAAAGAATAGGGTTATGGTCTTACTCAATTTATTTATGGCATTGGCCAATAGTCGTTTTGCTCTACACTCTTAGCATTAATGATTATTCTTACGTCTTTTTGGGAATTCTATTTTCAGTGCTTTTGGGTTTTTTATCTCATAAGTATATTGAGAGTAAATTCAAATACAGAAAAGAAATTAAACTCAGTTTTTTTTACACATATAAACCTCTTTTGATGATATATGTCCTTGGAGGGCTTAGCTGTATCATCTTTTTTTACAATGGTTTATCTATTCGGCCTTCAATAAATGCTAATTTAATTTCTGTTACTTCAATGATTAAGGCTAGTCCTTATAGATCACTTTGCCATTCTGAGGGGGCCGATTATAGAAAATCAAAGGATGCATGCACATACTTCAATGAGAACGTTACCTGGGCAACCGTAGGTGATAGCCATAGCGTAGAACTGGCTTACGCACTGGCAGAGAAGATAAATGAAAATAACGAAGGAATAAAACATTTTAGCTTTTCAGGTTGCAGACCGTCATATAAGAAAACCGAGGAGTTCAGCAAGTGCGCTGAATGGACGAATAATTCCTTTCAAGAAATAGCGAGTAATAAAAAAATAAATAACGTCCTAGTAAATTATAGATATTCGGGTCATCTTTTTGGTAGTAATGAGGATAACTTTCCAAATTTACCTAACAAAAATACAGAGTATCAAAGAACGTTAACATTAGAGTCATTAGATAAATTAATTTTTGATTTATCTGCAATAAAAGAGCAAGTATTTGTCTTCAAACCAATACCAGAACTTGGCCTGTCTATTTCTCATCTTCTAAGTAAAGAGCATTTATTTGGCAATTCTATTATGAATGTTAAAGGAGTTGATGTTTCATATTATAATAAGCGAAATAGCTATATTATTAAGCACTTTGAAAAAACCACTTATCCAGATAACGTGACGCTTATTGATCCTAAAGCAGTTTTCTGCGATAAAAAAATTTGTTATGCTATAAAAAATGGAATTCCTCTATATTTTGATGATGATCATCCATCAGTAGAGGGTGCTAAGCTGCTTATTAACGAACTAATGACCGTCAGGGATTTAAAGCGCAGTTCTTTTGAAGTAACTCAGGAGCGATTAATAGGTTTTCAGTTAACTCAGTTTTAATATCTTAACCGTCTGATATTTAAGTACTAATTAACGGGTTTAGGTTTCATAACAGTTTTAAATATAGCTCTCTTAGGTTAGCTGAATTACATTCATATGTTTACTTTCTCTATCTTTCATGAAAAGCAATATGACCACTGAAACTGAGTATACTTTCCACTGCATACACTTCTGAAGCGATGCCTATACGCGTTGCAGGCGTTGAAGGGAGTGTTTCGTAGTCGCCTATTTTGTGAAGTTCCTTCTCATTAGAAGAGCAGTAATTATAGTAAATCCGCATAATTTCTATCAATTTAGTCATCCAAGTCGGATTGTAGCCAGCATATGCGTTCCATCTGCGACCATTTGTTGCAGATGTTACTGGTCGCTCTAGCATATTAAGTCGTCTTCTAAGTATTTGAAACCAATTGTCTACACCTGACAAGGAAGCATTGGGTAGTGCCTGCAAAAGTACAGGGTTAGCAATGCAGGCCGCTGGTGACATAGATAATGGCATAACAGCAGCAATTCTTGCATTTGACCAAGGGTTTATCACCCACTCAGTTCGTGCAGGTTCTCCGACAATGCTTCCTATTATAGGAGAACCCCATAGGCGCACCTTTATCCGTTCCATTGTTTTATCTGCATACTGCTTTTTTAACTCTTTAAGCCGTTTTGCAAGGGCAACCTTAGTATCTTCGCTTAATATGTCTTTCCCACCTCGATGCTGCGTAGCTAGTTGGAAAGCATGCAATTTATTTTTGGCAATTTTATCTACAAATACTGCTGGTATTGCAGAACGAAAACCAGAATCACGATCTGCTAATAACAAGGCCTCTTCTGCGTTAACTAGTAATTGATTTACTTCATAAAAATGTGACAACATACTATAGGTTTAGTGAATTAGCAGTCCCTTGGATGGCTTTTGAAGGGGGACATCAATGGTGCTCTCCTCCTCAGGGCTCTCAATTTCATCTGCTCTTAAAATGTATTGACTGTAACGTCGATAATAGATTTCTTTTTCTTCGTCATTTAGGCGAGCATTTTCAGATTTAATAAATTTGTGATCACTCGTAAAATCAAAATTCACTGTGGCTGCAAGGACAAAGCCAGTATCGTTATCTACTGTAGAAGTGTTGACCATGCGCGTAGGCATGGGCATATCATTATCACCCCAATTTGATAGGTAATACTGTCTGTCTGTACTTAAAGTAAGTGCTCTTTTCCCCAAAGCTTGTTTCAAGGTATAGCGATGACATTTATCAAAATACAAGCATTGCTGGTGAATGAAATTGATCTTGTCATAAACTGTTTTCGGGTTGGTCTTGTATTTATCCAAGATTCGGTTCAAAACACCTTTATTCACTATGGCCAGAAAAAATGGTTCATTGATATCTCTTCGATAATGCTTTTGCTGAGGGTCGAGCTTAACTGAAAACTTTGTGCCGCATGCTTTACACTTATAACGCTTAGAGGGACGCATCTCTACGAACTGAATCTGCGATACAGGATTCCCTTTCGGCTTATTGGTGCCTTTGTATGCATTAGCCCAAGTTCGTGTCTGCCCGTTATGGCCATCTTTCTTATAGAACTCTGGGTAACTGTAGATACCATAACCTACTTGATGACATGGTTGTTTAGAGATGCGTTGAACTGTGATTTTACCATTTTCATCTACTTGTTTCAGTTTGCTATAGCGGACACCATTGAGAACGCCATTTTTTTTATCTGCAACAAAGCCTGTGTTGGACAACTAAGTTCATCCACATTAAAACGCTGTAAATTACGGTTCCGATCTTCTATATAGGCACGGTTATTGATTAAAACGGAGCTACGGTTACATAACTTACACGTCAGCAAACAAGTTCCTGTTTTACGTACACTGGTCAGTTTGTAGTTATTGCCCAAGCCTAGTTTGGGACTACCGTCGGGCTTGCGTGAAGGGTTCTTTCCAGGCAAACCGAAATTATCACAACCAGGATTTTTGCAGAAATTTAGTTGGATGAGCTCCCCATTCAATGGATCTTTATAGGCTCGAGGGATATGCTTTGGTATTTTACGTGAATTAATTTGAGGCGTTCGTTCTAATGGAATCGCCTTAGGATTAATGAGTTTGAAATATAATTGCACTAATAATTCTGTGTCAATTAAAGCACCATGCTTAGTGCGCCCTGAGGTATCGATATGAAAGCGCCGACAAGCACTATCCAAACTGATCTTAGGAACTTTCAGAACATTCTGAGCAAATTTCATCGCACAAACAATATCTGCGCAGTGATGATCTAGCGATATGCGTTGATTTAAGAGTTTAAATTCATTCTCGATGAAACTGATATCAAAATCAGCACTAAAAATTACGAGTTTAGCGTCTTTGAGAAAATCCAATATAGGATCAGCGAAGTGCTTAAAAAGAGGCTTATCGATAAGTGCGGTACTGTTTATCCCGTGTACCTGGTATGCATCTTTTGTACTACCAATGCGATCACTCCTGTGCTTAAAGCAATGTGTGATGAGTATGGTATCGATAATGGTCATGTTGAAACGATTCACTCTTTCACCAACGATCAAAACTTAATTGATAACTACCATAAAGGGGATCGCCGCGGTCGTGCTGCTACCTTAAACATGGTTATCACTGAAACTGGCGCAGCTAAGGCCGTTTCTAAAGCACTACCTGAAATGGAAGGCAGGTTGACAGGTAACTCAATTCGAGTACCTACACCTAACGTTTCAATTGCTATCTTGAATCTTAACCTTGAAAATGCAACCACCAAAGAAGAGCTGAACGCATTCTTGCGCAATTCTGCATTGCACTCTGGTCTGCAAAAGCAAATTGGTTATAGTATTTCTCCTGAAGCGGTATCAACTGATTTTGTTGGTTCACGCTCAGCCGGAACTGTAGATGGATTAGCGACGATTGCTGAAGGCGGTAAGAGCTGTGTGGTATACATCTGGTACGATAACGAGTTCGGTTATAGCTGCCAAGTAATGCGTTTAGCTAAACGTATGACAAAGAATACATTAAAAGCTTTCCCAATAGAGCCTTAGGTTCTATCTAGTAGAAAGCTGGTTTAAAAGCATAAAGAGAAAGCCCTGTATTAACAGGGCTTTTTTTTGAGCTAAATTTATGCGCTTGAGTGATTGCCTTTGATAATAAACGGTATATAGATTGTTAGGTGCTAGTAAAAGTGTGAAACTTAGCGGGTTTTTTATTTACTTGGCAGTTCCAATATTTGAAGTAGCTTGTACGCTGATATTGCTGGTCTATTTTTTGCCTCTATTTATGCCATTATTATCCCTAGAGAGCTCAGCTTACCAGAGCTGCTCATCATCAATGATGTAATTGTAGGGCAGAGTGTAGGGCAGAGGACAGTCGTATTTCAAACTTATCTTTGGTGTTTTCTATCAAAAAAATGCACAAGTTATATACTGATTTAAAGTGTTGCTTGGAAGCTTTTGTTGCCGCAGTTTTTGGGTTGGCTGGATTGAAAGCATTGACTTTAGAAATTTAGAAAAAAATCAACGAATAGCTAAATTAGTTAAAAAATAATTGTTAGGAAAAATTTCACTATGAAGTGTAAGTTAGTAGATGTGTTTGCAAAGCAAAAGTATGCCGGAAATGGTTTAACTATATTTTATGATTATGAAGCGCTTTCGTTACAGGATATGCAACAGTTAACTCAAGAAATGCGCCAGTTCGAATCGATATTCTTGAGTGAAAAAGATGGTCAGTTCAGCGCAAAAATTTTTACAATGGAAGAAGAGTTAGATTTTGCCGGTCACCCTTTATTAGGGTTGGCGTATCATCTGCATGAATGTTTTGGCAGTGCACAGCAACACGAATGGCAAGTGCAATTAAACCAAAGCACAATCACGCTTAATAGTGAATGGCAGCAAGGAGCGTTTAAAGCCACAATGAATCAGGGCCAACCTAAATGCATAACGACTTTAGACCAAGAGCAAGCTGCTCCTTTTTTTGAAGCGTTATCAATTGCGCAATCTACACAAAGTAATTACCCCGTTGAAGTAATAAGTACCGGGCTTTCTTATATGATTTTACCAGTAATAGGGGGGTTAGAAGGTATTAAATTTCAAGTGTCAGATTTAACGCCATTATTAAGCCTGTATGGTGCTAAGTTTTTGTACGTTATAGACATAAACGCCTTAGAAGGACGCACTTGGGATAATGAAGGTAGAGTGGAAGATATTGCAACAGGTAGTGCAGCGGGGCCTGTGGGCGCATATTTGTATAAGTATGCAATAGTGAAGCAAACAAGCATGACTATCAAGCAGGGGCGTTTTCTAGATAGGCCGAGCCAAATACAAGTTGAGTTGGTATGTGATCAAGGAGGGATTGCAGAAGTAAAAGTGAGTGGTAATGTGGTAAAAGTGGCTGATATTGATTTTTCAGAATAGCGGTAAGTGCTAAAATCATGATCGAGTCTTTAGTTGTTAGCATTTGTGTTGATCAGATGTCAAATTAACACTAACTGCTCAGATTGGGTTTCATAATAGTTCTCATAAATAGTTTTTTTTAAATATTTTACAAATAGGTCCTTTAATGCCAAATACTAAACCCAAAGCAGTCATCTTATTATCAGGTGGCCTAGATTCAGCAACCGTACTCGCGATGGCTAAGCAGGATTATGCCTGTTATGTGCTGAGCTTTGATTACGGACAGCGTTCAAATGTTGAACTGGAAGCGGCTAAAGCATTGGCAAATACAGAGGGTGTTATAGAGCATAAAGTGTTGCGTATGCCTTTGGAAGATTTTGGCGGTTCAGCGTTAACTGATTTAGATATAGCGATGCCAGTTAACACGCAGCTATCTGAACCGGTTATTCCTGTAACTTACGTGCCTGCCAGAAATACCATATTTTTATCGCTAGCGTTAGGTTGGGCTGAAGTAATTGAAGCGCAAGCTATTTTCATTGGCGTGAACGCCGTAGATTATTCAGGTTATCCTGATTGTCGTCCTGCTTTTATTGAAGCTTTTGAAACAATGGCAAACTTGGCGACTAAGGCTGGGGTTGAAGGGCAAAAAATCAGTATTAAAACCCCCTTGATGCATTTGAGTAAAGCAGACATTATTACTCAAGGTATGGCGTTGGGAATAGATTACAAAAAAACGATTTCATGTTATCAAGCAGATTCACGCGGTTATGCTTGCAATGAATGCGATAGTTGTCACTTGCGAAAAGAAGGTTTCATGCAAGCAGGTGTTGCTGATCAAACCAACTATATTGAATAATAGCTAGCTTGGGTCAGAAGTCGATAACCATCAGAAGCTGAATATAAACTATCGTATTGAGAATATTTTAAAGAATGTGCGTAAAAATGGTGATATATCGACTATTTAATCTTTTATTGCCTTGCATTATTATTTTGAAAACGTACAATTACCGGGCTTCTAGTGGGCCGTTAGCTCAGTTGGTAGAGCAGTTGGCTTTTAACCAATTGGTCGTAGGTTCGAATCCTACACGGCCCACCATCTTACACAATAAGGTAGTTTAGTATTATACCTTGGAAAATGATAAGAATCCCATGTTAGCAGCAGCCTCCCTAAAAGATCGTATTATGATTCAAGAGCATTTTGCTCATGAGAATCAACCCTCTGCACTAAATAATCTAGAAATAGAATCCTATAAAACTCGCATCAAAGCTTTATTGAAAAAGCATAATGCGTGCTTAGTTTCTCATTATTATACTGACGCCATCGTTCAAGAAATTACTGAAGAAACTGGCGGTTGTATTTCTGATTCTTTAGAAATGGCCCGTTTTGGTAGTGAGCGTCCCGAGCAAACCTTAGTGGTTGCTGGGGTTAAGTTTATGGGTGAAACAGCCAAGATACTCAGCCCAAATAAACGTGTATTGATGCCTAGTTTAGAAGCCACTTGCTCTTTAGATATTGGTTGCCCAATTGATGAGTTCAGTGCTTTTTGCGATCAACATCCTGATCACGTAGTGGTTGTATATGCCAATACATCAGCAGCGGTTAAAGCGCGCGCCGATTGGGTCGTGACTTCCAGTATCGCCGTTGAAGTTGTGAAGCATTTAGAAGAGCAAGGTAAAAAAATTATTTGGGCGCCAGATCAGCATCTGGGCCGATATGTACAACAGCAAACAGGCATTGAAATGTTGATGTGGGAGGGCTCTTGTATCGTGCATGAAGAGTTCCAAGCGAAAGGCATTTTAGATTTACGTGAGATCTTCCCTGATGCTGCTATTCTAGTGCATCCGGAATCACCGGCTTCTGTTATTGAAATAGCCGACGCTGTAGGTTCAACCACGCAAATTATCGATGCTGCGGTAAAGATGGATAATAAAAAATTTATCGTGGCAACGGATCGTGGTATTTTCTACAAAATGCAACAAGCCGCACCAGGTAAAGAGTTTATAGCGGCGCCTACAGCTGGTAGCGGTGCTACTTGCAGAAGCTGTGCACATTGCCCTTGGATGGCAATGAATGGCTTGCAAAATATCTGTGAAAGTTTAGAAAACTACAGTAATGAAGTATTTGTAGATGAAGAGTTGATGAGCCAGGCCAAAATCCCACTGCAGCGTATGCTCGATTTTGCTAGAGCGCTTAAAGAAAAATAATTGTTAACTTAGGGTAATACCTTATTGGTCTTTACCCTTTATTCTATGTTTAATTTGTTATTAAATTAGATCTAAATTAACACTAAGTTGAATCTAACCTAGTGCTCTTCAATCAAACTGAGCAAATTCCATTAATCTAAATCGTTAAGCTGTTGGCTTAAGCGGTGAATTTTAGATTCAATAACGGACTCTAAGCTATCTAAGCGCTCAGTAATATTCGCCTTAACTTCGGCTCGCTTTTGCGCTGGTTTATGAGTCATGAGCTTTCTAAGCTCTTCTGTTACTAATAACAGCTGAGGTGCAACATGTTGGTTTGGCTGGGTTTTGTTAATAGGGCTAGCTTCAATGTGGTTTTGCCCTCGGGTAAAGTGAAATTTTTTGCTCTGTGCTAAAAATGAACCCGGTTGGCGTTTATAATATACTTTGAGTACATCAAATCTTGCTTCTCTGGTTAAAGTATATTTTATAACATCATCAATTGAAGTGACTCCCAATTGTTCAAGATTCGGATAATCTGACATTTTGCCGTCCTGTGCGTTAGTGCATATTATTTGATCGTAAACGTATGTGTTTACGTTTATTGATAAAGGGCTTGGTTAATAGCTTTGTTGATTGCTAGCACTAATATAAGTTTATGTAAGTAAAGTTATATTATAAATCTATAAGAATGTAAATCTTTGTATTATATTCAAAAAAACCTAAAAGGCGCTGTTTTTAGAATGCCTTGGGTTTTAGTCTGAAGAGCGAAACAAAATAAGTAACTTATATGAATAAACTACTTACTTGTTTTATCAGAGAAATACTTCGAGAGGTTTTTACACAACTTGCCAAAGGGACGCTAAATGTCGTGCATTAAAAGCAAGTACAAGCTCAAAATAGTGAACATTGTGAAAAGCTTATTTTAGTACCTTAGCAATAGCGTTCGCTACATAATCAACATTGTGTGCTGCAATGCCCGCGATGTTGATTCTGCTTGAATTCGCCATATAGATGGAATATTCATCTTTTAATTTATCTACTTGTTCAGGGCTAATACTCAAAAATGAGAACATACCTTTTTCAGCAGTAATGAAAGCAAAATCGCGATCCGTGCCAGCGGCTTTTATCGCCGTTGCTAAAGCGCGGCGGTTATCAGATAAACGGCTACGCATAGTGTTTAGCTCGTTCTCCCACTGTGTATTTAGCTCAGTGTTAGATAAAATTGTTTCTACAATTGCAGCGCCATGTGCTGGAGGCATTGAGTAATGACCACGAATAGTACTGAACAACTGGCTAGCCGAAATGCTGGCTCTAGTCGCGTTTTCAGAGACAATAATAATCGTGCCAGTTCTTTCACGATACAGTCCGAAATTTTTAGAACATGAGCTAGCCACGATCATTTCAGGAACTGAATCTGCCATTAAGCGCAAACCATAAGCATCTTCATCTAAGCCATCGCCTAACCCTTGGTAGGCTATATCGATAAAAGGTACTAGTTTTTTCTCTAAAACTAATTCCACTATTTGCCGCCATTGCTGCTGATTTAAATCTGCACCACTTGGGTTATGACAGCAGCCGTGAAGTAGAACTAAATCACCTTCTTTAGCCGTGTTTAAGGTGCTGAGCATGCCTTCAAAATCAACAGACTTTGTCTGGTTGTTATAATACGGATATTCTTTTAGCACAAGGCCTGCTTCGCTCAATAATGGAATATGATTAACCCACGTAGGCGTGCTTACCCATATTGTAGCGCCTGTAGAGCATACGTTAATAAACTCAGCAGCCATTCTAAGAGCGCCACAACCACCAGGGGTTTGAGCAACAGCGATACGTTTATCTTTAATCACGCTGTGCTGTGCACCAAAAATTAGCTTTGCAGATAGTTCGCAGTAGAGAGGTGAGCCTGCAGGGCCGATATAGGATTTTGTTTGTTGTTGCTCTAAAATAATATGTTCAGCGGCAGTAACGGCCTGCATAACCGGTGTTTTGCCCTCATCATCTTTATATACACCAACGCCCAAGTCCACTTTTGTGGGGTTAGGATCTTGGTTAAATTGTACAATTAACTTTAAAAGGGCATCAGCAGGAACGCCTTGTAGCTGGTTAAACATTCTTATTCCTTTAGTAACAATAATTATTCTATGAGATTTCTCTCTCTATATATCCTCAATTACCACATTAAATCGTCAGGGATTTGGTATTGGGCGTAAGGGTCATCTTCATCCACGGTTTCTTTTTCTGGCAGCTCGACTACCCAATCACTTTGCAGAGCAAAAACTCTATGTGCTTGTTTGGTAGGAATTAACCAATATTTATCGTCCATGAAGACGATGGTCAGTTGACCGCAAAACAGTTGCGATTGCAACTGTTTGTCTACATGAATTGTTTTAACGAAGCTTAAGTGTGAAAATTGATGACTAATTTGAGCTTCTCTTGGAATGCTTACTTTATTAGTTTCAACGATTTGTCGCGCTTGAGAAACATTCTCCTTTAAAATTCTTTGCTGCTCACGCTCTAAATTTAATTGCTTATCTTTATCTCGCTTATCGGCTAGCTCTTTTTGTTGCTGCTGTAATTGCTCAGCAGAGATAGGCGTGTCTTTATTTTTTATCTTTCTCTTATCAGCTTTTGCTTTGTTCGCTTGTTTCTTGCTGGCGACGCCAGCTTTAAGAAGCTGTTCTTGTAACGAAATTGCCATGTGAAATTGTGCACCTTGTTAAAAATACTTTCAAGACACTATATCACAGTACATTTCTACTGTAAGGCATAAGCTATGATTCTAAATGGATAAAATTGATTTCCAATATAGCTTATTCATCGCTTCTATTGAGGGCTGCTGTTTAGCTTGCGTTTAATTAAATACGAGCAAAAAAACTGCTTAAATTAGGTGCACAAGAGTTATCTTCAACATGAAGGTGGCTGCTTATTTAAGATATATAGAGATCAGGGGGTAAAGTGTCGGGTTTTGGGTAGGCTTTTGCATCAAGAGTATAAAGCGTATATGTGAGAGGGAAAAAGTTACGTTACCAGTATTTATCCTGGTAACTAAGTTTAGTAGTTTGCAGCAGTTTGAATGTATCGTTTGCAGGTATTTAAACGTATTGAGAAATAATTCCTTAAAAATAAGCTAGTAATCAAATGGATCCAGTAGCTGTTGATCTAATTCTTGCTGTTCTCTCATTTGTTCAAAATGGCGGCGCATATTACGATTTTGATCACGTTGGGCAACCTTTTTCTGTTTCGCAATTGCTTCGGGTAACTCGGCAGGTCGGTTTGTATCAACTGAGTCTAAATTGGTTGTTTTATTATTCATAATAACCCCCTAAATAACTGACTAATTGTTAGGATTAGATCTAAAGTATCAGATAGCGTTATTAAAAGATTGTACCCTCACAATCAGTATTTTTATTATAGTGCATTTTATTGACTTTTTAAAAGCACAATTATTCGAAGTAGCTTTAGAAAGTACGTCGACAAACCGACGTGTAAAGATCAAATAGCTAACTGATATATTAGACAAGAAGTAAAAGGTGAGTAACAATAAGCGTAAAATAATAAAGATAGTAAACAGATGAATAGCCTAATAATCTGTTATTGTTAAAACAGATTGATCATGACTAGTGCTTTTATGCGCTAGGCTTTAAAATAAAGCTATTAATTCATAATCATTTAAAGAAGAGATACTTAAATGGGTAGAAAGTTCGAAAAGCGTAAAGCCACTATGGCTAAAACGCAAGGTGCTAAATCTAAGTTATATGCTAAGTATGCCAAAGAGATTTTTGTCGGTGCAAAAAATGGCAGTTCTGACCCAGATGCAAACCCAGGCTTGCGCAGTGTTATTGATCGGGCTAAAAAAGATCAGGTACCTGCTCATGTAATAGATAAGGCGATTGAAAAAGCGAAAGGCGGCGGTGGTGAAAATTACGAACCTATGCGCTATGAAGGTTTCGGTCCCGGTGGTTGCATGGTTATTATTGATTGCCTAACGGATAACAATAATCGTACTTTTGGTGATGTACGTATTTGTTTTAACAAGGGCCATGCAAAACTAGGCGGGCAGGGAACTGTTGCACATATGTTCGATCACTGTGCAATGTTCGTTTTCGAGCATAGTGATGAAGAAACAGTCTTAGAAGCATTAATGATGGCAGATGTTGATGTAACTGACATTGAGATTGATGACGGTATGATGACGGTTACAGCGCCACATACTGAGTACTTTAAAGCAAAATCTGCATTAAAAGATAATTTCCCGAATTTGGAATTTGAAACGGAAGAAGTGACATTTGTGCCACAAACTATTTCTGAGCTAAGCGGAGAAGATGTCGAGAAGTTCGAGCATTTTATGGAGCTATTACATGATTGTGAAGACGTTCAAGAAATCTACCACAATGCTGAGATCGCTGACTAATTGCTAATAAAGAATTAGTTAGGGTTAGAGAGCTAGAGTATTAGACGCCTACCTTGTGTTTTTGTAACGAAATCCTTTGCGTTATAAAAACACAAGGTAGGCCATAATATTTAATAATTAGATATCTTCTACTGGCGAGTCTGTTCTCAATAGGCTTTTAAATAAGCTTTTTAAGTCTATAAAAATTCAAAGAGATTGCCAATCTCCTTTGGCTATAATGTAACAACTCTGATAGCTAATATAATAAATATAACGCCTGTAATACGGTTAACCGATTGATTCTTTTCTCGTAACCAGTTCAAAGCAGGGCCTTTTGCCAGCATAAAAACCACTAGCGTGTACCAAAAACCATCGATAAAAATAACCGTGCCAATCATTATTGCCTGATCGAGAACAGTGGCATCTGCTGAAATAAATTGTGAAAATATAGCGATAAAGAAAATAGCTAGCTTAGGGTTCAATACCGAAATCATCGCACCTTCAAGTGCTGCTTGTATCAAAGGAATTTGTTTTTTGGGTTCAGTGCTTACGTCCTCTTTTAAACGGCCCGCTTTAATTGCTTGTATGCCGATATAAGCTAAATAACCCGCACCAGCCCAAGTAATCGCTTGAAATAAAATAGTGGATTGAGCCACGATGAGGGCGAGTCCAAAAATACACGCAAATGCCCATAAACCCACTCCAATAGCGTGGCACCAGCTTGCGGTAATAGCGTGTAAACGGCCGTTATCAGTCGTTTGTTTTAATACTACCGCTAAGCTTGGGCCAGGTGTCATTGCACCTAAACAGCATATAGCAACCAGAGAAAGCCAAGAAACCAAAGTCATCTTACACATCCTTATAAAGGGAAAATGGGCTAGCATACTCTTGCATGACTAAGGGATCAACGGTGTCAGTCGCTCGTAAAGTATATATGTTATAAAGCACCTACTTTTCATAAATGAATGATGTGGTCATTACTCTTTTTATATGCATAAGACTAGATTTGTAGCCGATTTGTATGTTTAATTACAGTCTGTCACTAATGGTGAATGTTTCCTTCTCAAATAAAGAATATTAATTATGAATCTTTTAAGCACTTTACAACTAAAGCACATCCAACTTCCCTTCATTGATGCAAAATGTTGCGATTGCTGTTGTTCAAAAAAGCAGTGCATTTTTTAGTATATATATTCTATAAAAAAAGGGCTGCTAATTTATTAACAGCTCTTTTTTTTGTTCAAAATTAAGAGGTTTACAGTGAGACTGATTAGTAAATTAATTTTAATCAGGTAATCACTGTAAAACTTAATTAACACAATGAGTGAGAAAAACATGCCAGATCAAAATCAAAAATCAACAATCGCTGAAGTGGCTAATGCTGT
>JBALXS010000055.1:0-31636 GCA_036960485.1 Oceanospirillaceae bacterium | reverse complement strand
GAGGCTGTCCGAAAACAGACTGATTTACTGCGATCTAGTCTATTTGGCCAAATTTTACGTTCATTTTCGTTATGTAGAACAACTATTCGCCTCAAATGAACCCTAAATCTGACTTAAATAGCCTAACTCTCGCTACCATCGCAATTCTTGGACAGCCTCCTAGCAGTCTGTCACAAATTGCTATTAGCAAGCTTCAACGTTGAGTTTCCTGGTACATTTGGTTAATGATCGCAGTGTGGCTTTTTTTATTTTTCTCAAAAAGAGCGTTAATGAATCTGTTTATTAAAATATAAATGATAATTTTTGAATCTTTTATTGAGTTGGCTGTTTAGTAATAAGTTCTGACTAAATAGCAAAATTTTGTGCAATTAAGATCCTAAATAACGGCTTTTTAATCTGTTGATTAGGAGTTAAAGGGACATGTAATAAAAAAATAATGTTATCAAGGATAAGGGTGTACTTCAGTGAAGAAGTTTTTTGTGCAAAAACCGACAACAGTTAGAGGAAATAATAGCCAAAAGTTACTGCGTATATTCTATAATTTTAGTAGCTATGAACGATATATAGCATTAAATTTCGGCGAACAAGCTAATTAAGCCAGTTTGTATAAGAAAGCATTTAACTATCATCTATCGTGGATCGTAGAATCTTCATTAACAACTTTTGTTTTACTTTTTGTGCCTTCAATATCACTGCAAAAAATGGCTTATATTACCTGGCTAAATACAATATAAAAGGTGGTCTCAGAAAATCAAATTGCTAAGATCTAAATTAAAAAAATGTGCTGCATTTAAGGTGCTATAAAGTATTTTTACGCTGCAAAATTGTTGCCGCGAACCCTAAGCCTCTTTGCTATTACCTCGCTATTTTGCCATTATGAGGGCGATTTATAAAAAAATTATAACAAATATCAGAGGTTAGTTATGTCTAACGATTTAGAAGAGTTTCTTTCAAGTACCCAAAAAGGCCAGGTAAGCCGTCGCGACTTTTTACGTACAGCGACCGCTTTAGGAGTTGCAGCCCCCATTGCTACTGCTTTACTGAGCCAGAATGCATTTGCCGCTGAAACGCCTAAAAAAGGTGGTCATTTAATCGCTGGTCTTCAAGGGGGTAGTTCTACCGATAGTCTCGATCCTGCATTGTTTGCATCTCAAGTCCCTTTCAACTTTTCGCGAACTTGGGGTGAAACGCTAATCAGCATAGCGCCCACAGGAGAAGCAATTCCCAATCTGGCTACGTCTTGGGAACCAACAAACGGGGCTAAGACTTGGACCTTTACGCTACGTAAAGACGTTCAGTTCCACAATGGCAAAAAGATGGATGCCAATGATGTTGTGCAAACGCTGAAGCGCCATTCCGGTGAAGAAACTAAATCTGGTGCACTAGGTATCATGCGTGATATCGCTTCTGTATCGGTACAGGGGAGCACTGTTGTAATAGAGCTTACCGGCGGTAATGCCGATTTACCTTACTTATTATCAGACTACCACTTAGTGATTCAGCCAAATGGTGGCTTTGACGATCCAAGTGCGGGCATCGGAACAGGCCCTTATAAAGTGACGGTCAATGAGCCGGGAATACGCCATATAGGCGAGAAGTTTGCAGGGTACTGGAATAATGATGTGGGTCACGCTGACAGCATCGAAATTCGCGTTTTAAACGATCAAACTGCGCGCATGTCCGCCCTACAATCTGGAGCTGTACATTTCATCAATCGAATTTCACCTGCGACCGCAAAGTTACTAGATCGTTTACCAGCCGTAGATGTTGTCAACACTTCTGGAAGAGGACATTATACTTTCTTGATGCACGCCGATACAGCGCCATTTGATAATCTAGATCTGCGTTTAGCACTTAAATACTCGATCGATCGTGAAGATATGGTTAAGCGAATCCTGCATGGCTACGGCACTGTCGGTAATGATTATCCCATCAATGCTGCTTACGATTTATATAATCCTGAGATAGAGCAGCGCGCTTACGATCCTGACAAAGCAGCTTTTCATTATAAAAAATCTGGTCACTCAGGCCCTATTATCCTACGTTCTTCTGATGCAGCATTCGCAGGCGCCGTGGATGCGGCGCTGATGTTTAGCCAACAGGCGGCGAAAGCAGGTATTGATATTAAAGTACAACGTGAACCTGCTGATGGTTACTGGTCAAATATTTGGAATAAAAAGCCGTTTTGCGCTTCATATTGGACAGGCCGTAACACCCAGGATGAAATGTATTCAGTCGCTTATAAATCAACAGCAGATTGGAACGACACTAAATGGAAACGTCCTGCTTTTGATTCGTTACTTGCCCAAGCGCGTGTTGAAACCGACCGTGCTAAGCGCAAAGATGTTTACACGCAAATGTCGACAATGGTACGTGATGATGGCGGTGTGATTATCCCAATGTTCAATGATTTTATCGACGGTAAATCGAATAAAGTTGCCGGTTATGTCGAAGATCCAGCTGCTGAATTATCTAACGGTTTCGCGCTTACTCGCTGCTGGTTAGCATAATCCTAACGGCTTGCTTTATTGGTTAAACACATAACTACTAATGCACGATTTTATCAGTGGTGATTATTCACTACTGATTTCTTAGCCAAGCATGAGCTACTTCATATTATGTGGTAGCTCGTTATTATCTGTAACTTTCACACCTAATTAACACACTTAAGCTCTATCTCTTCTCTATTATAAGTAAATAAATTTTATTATAAGAAATTCAATATGCATGATAAATATAACTTAAGCCCTCAAATGCAGCATTTTGTAGCACATTGTGAGAGCTTCTTCCCTGAAGATGTTATTAAGCAAGGTTTAGAAGCACAACGCTACGCGTACAATGCAATGACAGCAAGTTTAGCGCGCGAACAACCTGCATCGTTACTTATCACCGATCAAGTAATCAGCGGCGTTAAAGTGCGCAGTTATGTACCCAAAAATGAAACCCAAGCAAAATCTAAAGACAGCGCTAGCACAACAACTATTTTATATGCACACGGTGGTGGCTGGTATCTTGGTGGTTTAAACAGCCATGATAGTTTTTGTGCTGATATTGCAAAAAAATGCCAAGTCAATGTTATCTCGGTTGATTATCGCCTAGCGCCTGAATATCCATTCCCAGCTGGTTTAAACGATTGCTACAGCGTGTACCAAGCACTAATTCAACAAGGTATTACTCCCTTGCTGATGGGTGACAGCGCGGGAGCCAATTTAATGGCAGCGTTAACTCTGCGCTGCCAAGCAAATAAATTAGCCCAGGCCAGCGCTCAAATATTGATTTATCCCGCATTAGCGCTGCCACTTAGCTTGCCTTCTCATCAATCATTAGCTGATGCGCCTTTGCTCTCTAGTGATAGTATAGGTTTCTGTTTTCAAAGTTATATCCCTCATTGTTTTGATTATGCACAGCTAGCTACGCTTTTCCCATTACAAGCCCAATCATTTAAAGAGTTACCAGCTGCCGCTATTTTTGCCGCGCAGTATGATCCGCTTATTGATGATGCCCAGCATTACACCCAGCGTCTTCTACAGTACGGTGTAGAAGCTGAATGCATCGTTATTAAAGGATTAGTACATGGTACATTGCATGCTATTGGGGTAACTGATGAGGCAGATAGTTTATTACAGTCTATTTGTGAGCAGGTTCTACGATTTAAGAATATGTAGCGGCATATTTTGGAGTATTTTTTTAGCTTAAATAGCGGTTCTACAATGTTCTATTTAGTGTGAAGGTGAGAATTAATACACTTTACATATTCACTTGCATTGCCAATTGTAGGTTAGAAATAACAGGGCAAAACTAGAAGAATAGACAATACTGCATTACGAAAACAGATGATGGAGAAAGTGAAATCTATCTTTGCGGAAACTCTCTTGGATTGATGCCATTAAAGTCAGCTGAATATGTACAAAGAGAATTATTCCAATGGGGTTCTCTGGGCGTTAAAGGGCATTTTACAGGAGATTATCCATGGATGCCTTATCATGAATTTTTAGCGCAAGGCTTTAGTGATATTGTGGGTGCTAGTAAAGATGAAGTCGTCGCTATGAATACCTTAACGGCAAATCTGCATTTTATGATGGTCAGTTTTTATAGACCCACGCAAGCCCGTCATAAAATTTTAATAGAAGAGCATGCATTCCCCTCTGATCACTATGCGGTTGAATCGCTAATTAACTTTCATGGCTTCAATCCTGAAGAATCTATGTTGCTAATTAAGCCTAGAGAAGGCGAGGAACTAATTCGTACCGAAGATGTATTGGCGTTAATTGAACAACAAGGTGAAAGTATTGCATTAATTATGCTGCCTGGAGTTCAGTGTTACACAGGACAAGTGTTTGATATGCAAAGCATCACTCAAGTGGGACATGAAAAAGGTTGTATGGTTGGTTTTGATCTCGCTCACGCTGCCGGCAATATTGTTCTCAAACGGTATTATTCCCAAGCTATATCGTTTCGCTCTGGGTAAATTAGTGAAGCTCAAAATCTATTCAAAAAGTGATATAAATTCAGCATAAATTAGCGGATATAGAGTATCGTTTTATAACTAATTGGATATGCTATTTTTTGGTGATTGTGCATTATGGGGTATATTGGCTCACAGCAAGTTCTTGCTGGCTTAAAAAATTTACTATCTTTTGATAGGAGCTCCCAGTAAATTGAAGATAATAGGTTAGTTTAATGGGTAGTTGGCAGATTTTTTGAACTTTAATTAAGCTAGGTTTACAAATTAATCTTAGTCGTTAAAATAAAAACTGGATATCGTGAAATGACAGAAAATATTTTAAAATCATATAGTAATAATTATGGTGAAGTGAGTTTAGCCATCCAAGAACTGAAGCTGCTGCTAGGGGATAAACTGGTTTTATCAACAGCCGTTAGAACCCAACATGGCGGTGGAGAAGTTACTTATCATGAGAGCATGGCACCTGATGCCGTCGCCTTTGTTAACTCCACTGAACAGGTTTCTCAAATAGTTAAAATTTGCGCTAAACATGTGGTGCCTATCATTCCTTTTGGGGCTGGTAGCTCTTTAGAGGGGCAAGTATCAGCGGTAGAAGGAGGGATTTGCATCGATTTATCAGAAATGAATCATGTCGTTCAATTAAATACTGATGATTTAGATGTAACAGTAGGGGCAGGGCTAACGCGCCAAGAATTGAATATTTACTTACGTGATAGCGGCTTATTCTTCCCTATAGATCCAGGTGCTGAAGCAACGTTAGCGGGTATGGCGGCTACGCGCGCATCCGGAACTAACGCGGTGCGTTATGGCACAATGCGTGACAACGTAATTAACATGACAGTAGTGATGCCCAATGGAGAAATTATTAAAACAGGCGGGCGAGCTAAAAAATCTTCAGCAGGATATGACCTCACAAGATTGATGGTGGGTAGTGAAGGTACTTTGGGCATAATCACTGAGCTAACAGTCAGATTGTACGGTATTCCTGAAAAGATACTCTCGGCTATTTGTAGCTTTGAGAGTATTCAGCAAGCTTGTGAAACGGTTATTTTAACCATTCAAACCGGCGTGCCTATAGCCCGCATTGAACTGCTCGATGAAGTGCAAGTTAGCGCTTGTAATAGCTATTCAAAATTAGACTTAGCAGTGAAGCCAACACTATTCCTTGAATTTCATGGCAGTGATGTTCACTGTGCTGAGCAGGTCGCAACTTTTAAAGATATCGCCTCCGAATTTGGCTGCAATAATTTTAAAGCAGCGACTAAAACAGAAGATCGAAACTTATTGTGGAAAGCTAGACACGATGCTTATTGGGCAGGCTGTGATTTAGCGCCGGGCATGGCACATTTATCGACAGATGTTTGTGTACCTATTTCAAATTTTGCGGTGTGTGTTACACAAACCAAGCAAGACATTATCGACAGCGGTCTTATCGGGCCGATTGTAGGCCACGCAGGCGATGGCAACTTTCATGTATTGGTGAGTTTTGATGAAAATTCTACTGATGATAAGCAAAAAGTGGATAAGTTCTTAGATCGTTTAGCGGCAAGGGCGTTACGTTTTGAAGGGACGTGTACCGGCGAGCACGGTATCGGTTTAGGTAAGGCGAAGTATATGTTTGCTGAACACGGCGCAGCAGTTAATTATATGTTTGCCGTTAAAAAAGCGCTTGATCCGCAGAATATTATGAATCCAGGCAAGATATTCTACGCATAGAACATAACGGTATCAGAGTAATTTGAAATTATCTAAAAATTACTCTGATATCAAAGAAAGCTAATTCGCTGCTTTATTGGCAAAATTCGCTAATGCTTGCTCTACTTTATTCAATACAGGGTCGCATCCTTTTATAGCATGACGGCTAGCCAAATATTTTGGGCTGTTATAACCAATCCAAGTTTGCTGCTTGTCATCTTGCCAAATAAGCGCTTTCATCGGTAAATCAATGGCAGCAGATGGGCTGCATTGCATTAATTTAGTGCCAATCTTAGGATTACCAAAAACAAGTAGTTGGGTAGGGGGGATCGATTCGCCAATTTTCGCCGCACCTGCTGCATGATCAATGCGTGAAAATACCGTCATGCCTTTGCTTTTTAGTATTGCACTTAAGTTATCAGTCGTCACTGTAACATCGTGCTTACTCTTAACTGCGATGATACCTGTTTCTGCAACCGCTATTTGAGAGGTTAAACAAGCTGCAACGGTAAGTATTGAAATGATTTTTAACATTTTATTGCTTCCTTTTTAAAGTTAAATGCTAGTAATACAATATCTAAATGATAGTAGTATTCATCTACAATTATTAACACCTATAACTTCAAATATCTGGGAATAAATTAATATCGGATTAACCCTTATTTTTTTTAAGAAAAATTTAAGCGTGAATGAGTAAAGCTGGTTAAGCTCGAATCTGGTAAATTTAAATGATCGTCGCCAAGCTAATAAATAGTTTCAGTCCTTGATGATGGAGCTTCAGAAGCAGGGAAGCAGATGAAGAATAGGTAACAAAAGGGTGAATATAAAAATGCCGCATCCTTTTAATCGTTTCATAACTTTATCAAAAACATACAAATGGATTTATCTGTGAAGGTTTTTAAGGTGGAGATTTATGTCTCGCAGCTAATATGGTTAATTACTTAATTGCAAAAACTCCAGCAATCTTTGCTGTAAATTCTCAGCGGCCATTTGCTGGTGAAAACTTAACATAGCTATTACGCACTCCGCAGTACATAAACCGTCCACTAGCTGGTTGCGGCGCAAATTATAAACAGAAGCTTGATCAGAGACTAATTTAACTTTGGGAAGTGCTTGTAAATATGTACTTTTGTTATACATTTTTCGTGCTTCTTGCCAAGTACCATCCAGTAATATGTAATTATCAAATGTGGTACTAGAAGTCATTTCTGTACTGCCAGCAATGGGATAAATTAAAGCGGTAGATTGGTTTTCGATCGCTTGCAATAGCTGGGGGTGAGGTTGGGTGCGCTGCCAAATAATAATCTCTGCTTGATCTTGCAGTAATTGCTTAACTAACTGGCCCGTATTGCTTTCTTTCGCTAATTCACGCTGGTGAGTTAGTAGGTAAATCTTCATGTTATATCTTTTAATGAAAACCTTAAGTGCCTGAACAAATTGACAAACATATAGGGTTGGGTTTTTGATAACAAGTCATTTCATTGCTTAGTGTAATGAGTGGTGGATACATCACAGCTATTATATTGGCTGCGCTGGAGGATTACTAACTTAAGTCAACAGCAAAGTACTAAAGATGCTTTCGATGCGCTATCCAACACCTCAAAGTGGCATTTACATGGTAGTTTGATCCTTTTTGAAACGATACTTATTTATAAAAAGCTTAGTTAACAAGTACTCTATGATGTTAAATAATTGATACTTATATGGTTTAATTTGCTATGTTGAATATACAAAGGAAGAAAAAGTTAAAGGAGCGTGTATATGAAAGATAAAGAGAAAATTGCAGTATTCATAGATGCGGATAATGCACCGGCTAAAAAGTTTGATAAAGTACTTTCTGAAATAGCCCGATATGGCGTGGTCAACATAAGAAAAGCCTATGGGAATTGGAAGCAGCAAAGTTTAAAGCCTTGGGAGGATTTGTTGCATGAATTTGCCATTCAGCCTATTCAACAGTTCGATTTAACAAAAGGAAAAAATGCCACTGATATGGCGCTAGTAATAGATGTCATGGATATTTTGTATACCAAAGATGTGGATATTATTTGCTTAGTTTCTTCAGATTGTGATTTTACCCCTTTAGTGACCAGAGCATTAGCAGATGGCAAAGTAGTGATAGGTTTTGGTGAACGAAAAACGCCATTAGCTTTTGTAAATAGCTGTTCAAGGTTTCTCTATTTGGATGACGAAGTTGAAAACGAGCAACCTATCCAGAAAAGCACTACTAGCCTTAACAGTGATACCAAACTAATTAATTTACTCAGGCAAGCAGTTGAAGCAATTGAAGAAGACGATGGTTGGGCAATGCTGGGGCCTATCGGTGCACATATATCTAACCACTCATCATTTGATCAGCAAAACTATGGGTTTAAGAAACTAAGTGAATTATTCATGGCAATCGATTTATTTGAAATGAAAAAGACTAACGAGAGCGTGTTATGGGTAAGGGATTTAAAGAAAGCCAAACAGCTGGATAAAGCGTAATTGTTCACATATGAGCAAATTTAAAAAGTTACATAACTGGGATTTAAGCTAATGATAGAAGAGTTTCAAATTCCTGGAGTAGGGGCTATTATTGAGCGCGAAACAAGCGCTGGTAAAGAGATTCTCATTCAAGAGCGATTCAAACCAAATAGTCCAACTGAAACAGGATTGTTAGAAATCCCAGCAGGTAAAATACGCAAGTTTGAAAATCTATTTGATACCTTACGCCGCGAAGTACTAGAAGAAACAGGCTTAACGATTGAGCATATAGATGCTGAGCAACACTCAGATTTACTAAATATGCATGATTACTCAGTGCTTAGTTGCGAGCCTTTTTGCGTAAGCCAAAATATATCAGGTAGTTACCCAATATTGGTCATTACGTTTTTATGTCGAGCAAATGGTAAGTTATTATCAGCGACGAATGAGTCTAAAAATATTCGTTGGATAGCCATTTCACAGCTGGCAAAATTACTAGAGAGTGAAGCTGAATCTTTTTATGCGATGCACATTTACGCATTAAAAAAGTATTTGAATATTAACTTGTCTGCCAGAGTGAGTAAAAACGGTTAATCATCATACTGTAGTTGTGACCAAAGATAGCCAGCAAACAAACCGCAAGCGGCAAAAGTAAGCCCAATGAAAAGTGCGATATATTCTTTAAGAAACATTTGGGGAACGAGAGAGCTGCCCATATTGGTGGAAAATGCGAGTGGCGTATGAGAAATACTTTTTATTTCAACCCATCCTGCCCCTGGTAATATTTTAGTTAGCCAATCGGCAATGAATTCTAAGTTAGTTCTTCGTTTAGCTCTGATGCGGCTGCTACTTTTTGTTCTTTTAACAGTGGTTTCATTGCCTATATTGCCGAGTACTCTTAGCATGAAACCGATCAATCCACCGCTTGCAAAACAACCATAGCGAATAATAAGAAACCGGCGGTAATGTTAAAGCTTGGGTGCGCTATAATTGCCAGCATCATCATTGTGAAATTTATAAAAGTGATTAGTCATAACAATGATTTACCAGGGGTGCAAAACCGTGCTTTCGTTACTAATATGGAAGTTCAAGCAATGCTGATTAATAGCGGTAAATTTATGTTTTTTTGCCGCAGCACTATGCTCAGCAATGGGTCGATTTGGGCCAGATGCGTGAGATAGAGCATCTAGATCTAGCCTATGAATCTTCTTTTTATCTCGGTAGTCGTAAATTAACCGCCACACCTTAACGTGATTAAAGTTTTTATTGAAGATTTAACACAAGAGTTAAATAATACATAATAATTTGTAATGTGAACGCCGAGAAATTCATATTTTCCTATTTAATTTTTTTGTAATACTCGTTGGATAATTATACAGAAAATTAATAGCTGCTTTTGTAAGCAACAGGTTAGTAGAGTTGCTAAGGCACATAACCACCTTGCCTCAAGTAAAGCGATTGGTAAAATTGCGCTAACAGTATAAATAGCGATAAAAATTTAGGTAAAAGCACTAATAAGTTAATTAGTACTTTTACTACAAAAATTTTATTTATAAAAGATAGAGTCGTACATCTCTTCTTTTAAGACGAGTGTCAATAATCATGCGGGGGGGATAAGTTCTGCGTTAGCAGAAAGGCTTTCCCCAAGGATGTTAATTTTCACTCTATTTGGATAATTTCTCCGCATAATCCTGCCAACTATTAAGAGTGAATTCTTTTTCACTTACCGCATCTTTTAAAAGCACACCAACTAGCATTTCTCGATCTTTTGCAGCTGTAACTTTTTTCATACTAATAGATAGTGTGATGCCTCTTGGACTAAGAATACTTAAAGTGGAAGTACCACTAAAAAAACCAGAAGTGTCATATTCTTGAAATTTATAGCCTCGTTTGTTTATGGCGCAAATGAACAATCCTAATGTTGTTTCACCACTATATCCTAAGAGTGCTGAAGCACGATCTTCTTCCTTTAAAGCAATATTATCCAGTGCTTTGTAACAAGTGACTTTTTTTAAGTCCAGTAGTATTGTTTTTTCTCTTTTTTGGGCAATGGTGAAATATGCTTGGTGGTTTGCAGGGGGTGGTGGATATTTAAATAAGTGATTAACAGACTTCTGAACGATCTTTAGATTTTCTGGTGTTGAGGATAAGCTATTTAACTCTTGTTCAAAGTCTTGAATAGCAATAGCCGCTTTTTCATTGACGGCAAGTGCATAATTTTTTTCAAACTTAGGCCAATGATTAATGCTTGCTCCACTCATGCTATTTTGAACTTCTGTCCGATAAACAACGAGTTTCCTCAAACCATCTAAATCATTTGAGAAACTAGCTAAATTGTTAATAGCATTATCAACTATTTTAGCGGTGATGGCATTGGTTCGTGTTGCAAAAGCTTGAGTCAATCGAGCAGATTTCGGAGTTTTATTTTGTCTAACGTTTCTAATCATTTTCATTCCGCTACTCGAATCAGGGTTCACACGATTTACACTAGGATTCATACGTTGTAATGTTTGAAGTTCTTTCAACCCTGCTAACGTGTCTGGTAGCTCATTTAATTCTGCAATAATAAGGGTGATTATTTGATCGCTAAGCACCCTACTACGGCTATCTAGAAATGCTGAATGCTTTTTTATTATTGTTGGTTGTAGATAGGCAAATTGCGGGTTTTTAGCCATAACGCTTAACTCACGAATATTCTCTTGTGTAGCTGACATAGCGTTTGCTATAGCCTGTTGAGCATCGATAAGAGATAAGGCTTTTTTATATTCAGAATAAACAAAACGTTGGTGGGCCATGAGAGAAGGGTATGCATTCACTCGACTGGCGGGTTTTAATAATGGATTTAATATAGAAACGATATATCTCCCACCATTACCATATAATTTGACTCTAGCATGATAACGCTCTTTTAATTCTGCGTTCCCCCGTGAAGCTGCACGTTCTTTATTTATGCTTCTTGCATATTCTTCCCGACAACTAGACGCTATTGGTTCAAATTCTTTTATATCTTTATCAGTCCATTGGCCAAAAGTTGTACCAAAAGTTGGTTTAAAAATATCATCGCCAAGCGCTGCTAATAAATGTTTTCCCTTATATTTACCGCCCCAAAAATTGCTGATATTAAATTGAGTGTCTAACGTATAAGCTTTTGCACCCCACAGTAGAATAGCATTACAGCTTGGATATTGGCTACTGGGTGACTTGTCATCGTTATTAGTTATATTAGCAACATTACCTTTAATAGCTTTGGTAACAGACTTAGCCTTGTTTACCGCATCATCCGAAATTCCCGCCTGTACTTGGGGGATAAGAAAACAGATAAAAATAATTGCCAAAGAAATTTGGCGAGATTTGTTTCGCAAACTCATAAGTAAATACCCTCTTCCATGATTAACTTCAATTTTTCTAACCATTCCTTGAAAATTGGAATGATACCAAGAAGTTAGCAAGTTCAAGATATGAACCTATTCGTATTTACACGAGGAGTTATTGTATTCCTACTGCCTCTCGAACGAGAGATGGACATTTACACGCTAGGCGTTTCCCAATATAACCTATATCTTGGAGTCACTAAACTCCGTCCTACGATCAGTAAATGCTAACCAATCGCACACTTGACTTTATCAGATTGCTGTGGTTATTGCGAACGCTTATCAAAATAGAGTTTCATTTGCCCGTGACAAAATGGGCTTTAAGGATTATTCAATAAAAATAAAGAATTTGGGTTGATACTGCTGTTAAATACTAACCTGATTTAATAGAGATACTTAAACTCACTTAATGAAATTAATATCACTCAAGCAAAGAGCTTCTAATTAATTCAAATAGCTCTTTTACTGAAACCTCAGCCAACGGTTTTAATACCCGCTCTTTTAAAAAAACTTTCACATCCTTTTTGCTCTTAATTTTGGTATTTACGCTGCTACCACCTGAGCACTTCAAAGATGGTAAGTTCATGTTAGCATCTCCCACAATACCAAGAGCCTTTAGGGTATTAAGTTCTAACTAAACGAACGGAAAATAGCTGGTGTTGAAAGGCCTAGTCTGTTGTCAGGATGTAGAACGTTTGCAGTTAATTTACATCGTCAAGGATGTGATGTAGAGCTATCTAATCCGTATGTTTGGAGGTAAAGCCGTCGAAAAACCAATAGGTTAATGACTACTGTATTATGGGATGGAAGTGGGATGATTTTATAGTGTATCGCGCCCCATTTTTGCAAACAGGCCTTCGCGTAAAATTGCCGCTAAATGCTGCTCGTACTCTATTGTTAATATTAAAGGCAATGGCTGTTATTAGAAACAGGTATAAATAACTGCTGTTGTTGCTCATGTATCCTTTTTTCTTAACAGTATTCTGAAACTAGCCTACTAAAAAGTAATTTGAAATAGCTACTCAATAGTGCCCGGTTTAATTTTTGTTGTTCTCTAACTTATTGATTTTATGCAAACTAAAAGTATTGCTTTACTAAGAAATGTTGATTTTACCATAACAGAAAACTGCCCATTAATGGCTTAGAGAGTTTGTGTTTTTTAACCTGGCAGCAAGAATAGCTGATGACTAAATTAGGTATCTAGACAAACTTTATGCCTAAAAGCAGTTGTTGAGGTAAAGTGCGTAATAAAAGAATGCTAAACATCCAGTAAAAATAATATAGGTAAATTAAGAATGTCAAACCCACTTTTAAATACCCCGACCGGAAAATTTAGAGCGCGCAGCTTAGGCCTTAAATTTGCCGGGAAAACGGGTAAAAATAATAGTATTACCGATGTGGCGGGAGTTAAGGTTGGTTATTCGACTCTAATTAAGGGTGAGGGTGTACTCAATATAGGTGAAGGACCTGTTAGAACTGGTGTTACCGCCATACTGCCTCGCAGTGGATCAGCGATGAATGTGCCAGTATTTGCCGGTTACAACAGCTTTAACGGTAACGGTGAATTATCGGGCGCGCACTATATTGAAGAAGTAGGGCAGCTTTGCTTTCCTATCACAATTACTAATACTCACTCCTGTGGAGTAACGCGAGATGCAACACTACAATGGGTGAGTAAAAAAATGCCGCAGGCTTTAGCTGAGGACTTTGCACTGCCAGTGTCTGCAGAAACCTACGATGGGTTTTTAAATGATATTAATGGTTTCCATGTCACTAAAGAGCATGTATTTGCAGCGATTGATAATGCAGCATCGGGGCCAATAGAAGAGGGCAGTGTGGGTGGCGGCACCGGCATGAAGTGCTTTGAATTTAAAGCGGGATCGGGCACCGCATCGCGCGTTGTCAAATATCAAGATGCTACTTATACTTTGGGTGTGTTGGTGCAGGCAAATTTTGGAAAACGTACTGATTTACATATTCTAGGTAAGCACATAGGGTCAACACTTACAGAGCCTAAAATGCTGCGTAATACTCCTGTAGCTGATCTCAGCTCCATCATCGTGGTGATAGCAACAGACGCACCTTTACTACCGCACCAACTAAAACGGTTAGCTAGGAGATCAACCTTAGGAATCGGGCGCTTAGGCACGATTGGTAATCATTCCTCCGGCGATTTGTTTTTAGCTTTTTCAACACAAAACAGTCAAGCGTTAGCAGCAAAGAATGATGCCGCTCAAGATTTGAAATTTCTTGGTGATCAGTATTTAGATCCATTATTTGAAGCGGTTGTACAAAGCGTGGAAGAGGCTGTAATTAACAGCATGGTTGCCAATCAAACGATGCAAGGAAGAGATGGCAATACTGTACCTGCTATTCCTCATGATGTATTGCGAGATGTTGCACGGCAAACTGAAATTGGCAAAACTTAGATATTCACGCAAGAAAAGTAATTATTTACGTAAATTCATCGAGTTTTACCTTCACATCAATTTAGGACAACTGTTGTATGAAAATCAGTCAACTGGCGAAAATGGCGGCTGTAAATATTGAGACTATCCGCTACTACGAGCGTCGCGAGCTTATCAATCAACCATTAAAACCTGCGCAAGGTTATCGAGATTACTCTGAAAAGATACTTGAGCGAGTGTTGTTCATCAAAAGTGCTCAAAAGCTTGGTTTTACATTGGACGAAATAGCCAGTTTATTGCAACTAGGAGAGCAACAATGCCTATCAGTACAAACAATAGCTGAGCATAAGCTAGTTGATATAAAAGAAAAAATAGAAAATTTAACTCGTCTTGAAAATTTATTAGAAGACTTAGTAACGCGCTGTAAATGTAATCCTTCTGAAACCGCTTGCCCTATAGTGACAACACTTGTAGTTAAGTGACAATAAACTTGACTCCGTAGCTAGGTACGTAGTTTAGACTTGCTCTATTAATTGAAAGTAAATGGAGCGAATAATGGAAAATCGAGCTACAAATATATCTCTTATTAGCGGTGTGGTTGCAGCAATAGGTGCAGGTTTATGCTGTGCGGGTCCCTTAGTTTTACTATTAATAGGTATCGGTGGTAGTTGGATTGGCAATCTCGTTTTGTTTGAACCTTACCGTCCATTTTTTATCGTTGGCGTCATTATATTTTTTGCAATAGCAGCTTATAAACTCTATTACTCTCAACAAAATTGCCAGTTAGGTACTAGCTGCGCAACCCCTAAAGTTGAAAAGCGTCGTAAAGTGATTTTTTGGATAGCTGCCGCGATAGCTTTTATCTTAGTGACTAGTAATTACTGGGTTTTATGGCTTTTTTAAACGCTTTGTCATTGCACTAAACGTTAATAGATTAATACCCGATAAATGATCGAAAACATAAATTTGTAACACACAAAGGAGATCGCATGAATAAGTATATCTTGATATTAGGGTTAGTGTTAAGCGCATCAAGTGTGTTGGCTAAACCCCAAACGATCACCCTTAAAGTCCCGACGATGACTTGCCCTGTTTGTCCTATTACCGTGACAAAGTCGCTGCAAGCAGTGGATGGTGTTGCAGAAGTTGAAGTTAACTATGAGGAGCAATTAGCGCAAGTGATTTACAACGATGAAACAACCGATGTTGCAGCATTGATAAAGGCTACAACGAATGCTGGTTACCCTTCTCATTTGAGCAAATAAATAGAAATCTAAAATGACTAAACAATCGCTGGTTACTACTGTTTTTTGAGAAAAAGATCAATATAGCGAAAAGGGTATCAATGTATGACAAAGAGAATTAATAACTCTCAGTGCAGTAGTAATCAAGAACTCGATGAAAGTTTAAATAACCGTAACCAGCCTCATGTAGCAATTATCGGCAGTGGTTCAGGTGCGTTTGCTTGCGCTATAAAAGCGGCAGAAAATGGCGCCAAAGTAACTATTATTGAAAGCGCCGAGGTGATTGGAGGTTGTTGTGTCAATGTTGGTTGCGTACCTTCTAAAATATTGATTAGAGCGGCGCAATTGGCGCAACAACAGCGTAGTAATCCATTTAATGGTTTGAAAAACCATATACCTGAATTAAACCGTGCCTTACTTGCTCAGCAACAAGTTGATCGTGTTGAAGAATTGCGCCTTGCTAAATACCAGCAGATTCTTGAAAGTAATCCAGCCTTAAATTTGATTAAAGGGCGTGGGCGTTTTGAAGATCAGCAAACCTTGATTGTCAGCCAAGTAGATGGTTCAGAGCAGACAGTGCGTGCCGATAAAATTTTAATTGCCAGTGGCTCAACGCCGACGATTCCATCGATAAAGGGGCTAGTAGATTCGCCTTATTGGACGTCTAAAGAGGCATTGTTTGCTCAAGAACTACCAGAGCATTTAGTGGTGATAGGGTCATCGGTAATTGCCTTAGAAATCGCTCAGGCTTATCAGCGTTTAGGTAGTAAAGTAACTATCTTAGCGCGCCATAAGTTACTGCACACAGAAGACCCACTATTGGGTGAACAACTCGCACAATGCTTAGAGAAAGAAGGGGTATCTATTTTAAACCATACCCAAGCTAAGGCTGTCTCTCATAATGGATCAATTTTTTCGTTAAAGACATCTCAGGGTATAGTGCATTGCGATAAATTATTAATAAGTACCGGGCGGCACGCGAATACAGCTGAATTAAATCTTGCTGCAGTAGGGGTTAATACCACTGAAAAGGGCGCGGTTATTGTCAATGAGCGTATGCAAACTAATATCTCTACTATCTACGCCGTTGGAGATTGTACTGATATGCCACAATTTGTGTATGTAGCGGCAGCAGCGGGCAGCCGTGCTGGGGTAAATATGACAGGTGGCGATGCACTGCTAGATTTGAGAACGATGCCAAAAGTTATTTTTACAGACCCACAAGTGGCTAGCGTCGGCCTAACGCAAGAAAAGGCAGACGAGCTGGGTATAAAAAACACCGCTCGGGTTTTATCCATGGAAAACGTACCTAGAGCACTGGCAAATTTTGCCACAGACGGCTTCATTAAATTAGTGATATGTAGCGAAACAGAGCAATTAATAGGCGCGCAGGTTCTTGCACATGAAGGGGGAGAAATTATTCAAAGTGCAGCGTTAGCGATTCACAACAATATGACAATAACCGCATTAGCTAATCAGTTATTCCCTTATTTAACAATGGTTGAGAGTTTAAAACTTTGTGCTCAAACGTTTAACAAGGACATTAGCGAACTTTCTTGTTGTGCAGGCTAAACTTACATTGATCAGTGAATACAAGCATTTAAAATGCCTAAGAAACACCTCGATGATTGTTGTTTCGGAAACTTTAATTAATGTGCTTGTTCTTCTAAAGTAATACGACGATAGCCAGAAGGGCCTATGTCAAAATATTTGCGAAAAACCCTGCCAAAAGCAGCCTCTGAATGATAGCCGACTTGTTCGGCGATATCGATAATAGTACGACGAGTATCTATAAGTAATTGACGAGCAATTTGCATGCGCCAGTGGGTAATATATCCCAGAGGTGTCATGGTGAGACTATCGGTAAACTTACTGATAAAAGAAGTTCTCGACATGCTAGCAATATGCGAGAGCTCTTCAATACGCCAAGAGTGTGCAGGGTTTGCGTGAATAGCTTGTAAAACTTTGGCAATTTTAGGATCAGCAAAACCGGCCAGCACAGGGCGGTCAGCGCCCTCACTATTTAGATAAATACGTAAGGCTTGTGCAAAAATAATCTCCGACATCTTTAAAGCGACAATATCACTACCCAGCTTATTACTGCCGGTTTCTTCGCCAATAACGTGTAGTGCTGCGTGCATCCATTGGCCAGTTATTTCCCCATAGTTTTTTATCTGAATGTGAGAAGGAAGTGCCTGAATTAAAGGGTGATTAGCTTGTTTATTAAAAGCAAAGTGGCCGCAGATTAACTGGCACTCATGGTGCTTATCAGCACCGCCATAAACAAGGGTCCCATGGCCTGTAAAGCCAGACGCTTTTATTACATCGTCTAAAGGTAGTGCATCGGGTTCAGTGCTTGGGTCACAAAACAAACTATGTGCAGCGCCACGGGGAATAATAATCAGATCCCCTTGCTCTAGTGCAATGATATTTTCCTGCCCCTCTATGCGCAATAAGCAACGCCCGCGATGCACAAAATGAAAACGTGCAACATCCTCAAATGCTGGCACTTTAACACCCCAAGGAGAGGTAAAGGCAGTGCGAAAATACAAAGTACCGGCTAATTGCATGCGATGTAAAATGTCGCTGAGAATATCCATAGTTGTATGCCTTATCGTCGTTTAATGCTGATAACTAATATTGTGGAAGCTCATTTTAGTTATAGAGTAAACCTAGTGATAAACCAAGGTATATCAAAAGTATCGCGCAGCTAAGGCGAAAAGAACGATTGATCAAATAATTAGAACTTTGAATCATATATTGGTCAACTCGATTGCTATTTAATGAATGCCAAGCACAAATCACTCATCAATTTAGAAATCTGAGGTAGTTAATATGAAGTTTATAACATCTGTTAAAAGTTTGGTTGTTGTTGCAAGTTTAGCGATAGGCGTGAGCGGCGTGAGCCAAGCGGCGCAATCACCTGCTGATTTAAATGATCTGCAAATAGCGCACGTGGCTTATATCGCAGATAACATCGATATTCGCTATGCACATCTTGCATTAGCGATCACTGAAGATCCAAAAATTCGCAGTTTTGCGCAAACTATGATTCGTGATCACAGTGCGGTAAATGAGCAAGCACTGGCACTACTTAAAAAGCTAAAAGCACAACCAGAAGATAATTTTTTAAGTAAGCATCTTACTGCAAACAGCAAAATACTGATTGATGAGATGAGTCAGTTACGCGGTGTTGAATTTGATAAATTCTATGCTAATAACGAATTAGCCTACCATAAAGCGGTTAATGAATTGGTTGAATTCAGTTTTATACCAAACATTGAAAATGGTGAAGTAAAAGCGTTGTTTGGCGCAGGGTTAGAGATTTTTAAAGCACATCAACAACACGCCCAAGTGATGGTTGATAAGCTAAATGCTAACTAGGCGTAGCTTCCTTAAAAGTGCTTTGTCATTGGCTATATTGCCAGTGACAGGGGCTCTTTCAAGTACTTTGTTTGCCGCAGGCTTAAAGCATCAAGCTGTAGAGCACATAGTTAACATTCAAAGCTTTGCCTTTGTGCACCAATTGCTAGTAATAGAAGAGCAATTAGCTGTAAAAGTTGGAGACACAATCACTTGGATCAACCAAGACATTGTGCCCCACACAGCAACTGCAGTTGATAGTAGCTGGGACACTGGTTTGATAGAAGCAGGGGCTAAAGTTAGCTTGCAAGTAACAAAGGGGTGGGGAAGAGATTACTACTGCATTTATCATCCTAAAATGCTGGGTGAATTATTGCTAGTGAATAAATAAAAAGCGTAATAAATGTGCCCTTAAAAGTATTAAGTGCACATTTTTAGCGGTGTAACTACATTACATATTAGTTGCGAACCACAGGTTTGATCGAAATGTAATCACCACTAAACGTTAACACTATGGTGACTGTTTTACCTGCTCGATTGCGCCAAAACCAGCCGTGATTACCATCAAATGCGGCAGTTATTTTACCTTCATCAGTTGTTACCTTTCGTCCTTTGCTATAGTTGTGGTAACTGACACCAGGTTTATCAGCATGGTTATCAAAGTTTAATGGTCCTCCTTTTGTGTACCATTGATAATCTACGCTAGTCCCTTTTTTCATCTCAAATTTAAGTTCTAATGAATCATTAGGTTTGATCTGGTAGCTTTGTTTTATTGTGTTGATAATTGGAGTAGTCACTTTTGCTGAAATGACTGACTTTGATAATTCAGCAATCGCTTTTGGCGGGCTAAGCTTAGGTACTTTTTGTGTCGTCGGCAGGTCGTTTAAATCGCTAGCTTTGATAAAAGGCTGTTGATTAATCGAGTCATCATTTTCGGCCAACTCACTGTTTTCAGCATCTTGTGCAAGTGACTGCTTAATCTCCCCCATTTCTTGTAAACCTAGAAAACGGCCAACACCAGTAGCATCCAGAGCAAATTCAGCAGGAAGCACAATAGTGACTAATAAAATAGCAGCGACAGATGCTGCTGTGAAAGTAGAAACGAGTAATTGCTTACTACTGGCTGTTTGGATGTTGTCTTTTGTCGTTGTTTGCATGTTAAATCTCTTTTTAAAAATATAATAATGGCTATAGCGATATACATTTTGTGAATGCTTAACTCAGGGCTAACGCACTAAGTTGATAAAACATGAGTAGAAATCCAGCACTCATTATCATTACATTAGCGGTGTAAGCTTGGCGCATAAAGCTTGGGAAGCGGCGCCAGTAAGTTACACCGATTAAAATAAAACTCAGCGCTAATATTTGCCCTATTTCTACGCCAATATTAAAAGCAATTAAGTTTGGTAATAGGCCGTCAGCTGACATATCAAAATCTTGAATTTTAGTGGCTAAGCCAAAACCGTGAAATAAGCCGAATATTAAGGTCATAACTTTTGTGTTCAGTTGGTAGTTAAACCAACGTTTAAAGGCGTTTAAATTATCTAAGGCTTTGTAAACGATAGATAAGCCAATAATGGCATCGACTAAAAAGGCATTTGCTTGGATATTAAAATAAACACCGATGATCAAAGTAGAAGAATGGCCTAGTGCAAACAAGCTAACGTACAAACTGATATGTGAAGGGCGATACACAAAAAATATAACGGCAAACAAAAATAATAAATGATCGTAACCACTTATCATATGTTTGGCGCCAAGGTACATAAAGGGCAAAATATTGACGCCTGTTATTTCTTGAATATAACCCTGATCGCCTAATGTTACTCCATGAGCAAACGCCTGATTTGCAAAAGAGACTAGCATTAAACTGAAAACACATAGCAATAAGATTGCTCGAAAACGATTGCGGAAAATGTTGTCGTTTTTAAATCTAGTAAATAGCCGTTTTATACTAAAAAACGGTAAAAAATTAATAAATAGCATATGAGTTTCCATCGCTCTAAATTTATCTTTAACGAAATTAGGCCAATAAAAAACGGCTTAATATAATCGCTAAAAGGAAAAAGCTTACTGTCGTTAAAAAGTAATAAACTCGATATTATTGAAGTACAATTAAGTAAAGGCAGTAATAGAATGGTATTTTTTTGTGATGTATTCAGTCAATAAAATGAGTAAAACACCGCAAATAAAACACTCAAACATTCGCTTAACCATAATGGTATGCAAAGTATCGAGCTTGATATTTGAAAATACTATTTATACTTTTGGAGGGTACTCAGGAGGAGGTGAAAATAGTTTGATGCAAGAATATCTATCTGTTAAATAGCATGGAAGGATAGGAGAAAGAAGACTAATATCGCTGTTGATTAGAGAGACTGATTCATGAGAGTGATCAGCTGAAATACTATGCTCTAATTCAAAATCAAAGTCTGCACTGGTTGTGTTTAAGTGCAGCACTTGGTGCTTAAATTGCATATCTGCCAGGTTAGTTTGGGGAGCAGCTTTAAGGGTGGAAAAGTTATGATTCAGTTGCTGCTGTTGTAAGCGAGTTAATGGGCTGTGATTAGCGACGAGCATTTGAGGTAATACAAGCAGAATTAATAACATAAACAAGATCAAAGCGGTGTTTAAAGCGCCTGATTTTCTTGTGTTGTTATTGTTTATCAAAGAATGCATGTATTACTCAATTTCAAAAATGTAAATTGCCTAAAATTTAGAATGTAGTTGCTACTAAAACAGGCTTATAGGTGGTTTAAAATAATGGGGCATACTTTCATAGTCTGTAATAAGAATCTAGCTTTTTGTAAGGTACAGGCAGGTTAATTTACCAAATGGATGGTATTGGCCCTTACATAATATGCAACTGGACATTTAAAGTTCAGAGCTGCTTTGTGTATACTCTTGAGCATAAATTAATTCCTAACATTTTTTATATGGATTCAAACACATGACAACCCCTGTTGTTCTAATTACCTCGGCTTCTGGTCGTATAGGTAAAGAGTTGGTGGCTTTACTTGCCGCCAGCAAAAAATTCACTGTTCGCGCCTGTTACTTCAGCGATGACAAAGTTGACATGTTACGCGCACTTGGCGCCGATGAAGTGGTTAAGTTTGATCTAAATGATAGCAGCACTTGGCCTGCAGCTTTGGACGGCGTCTCCGCTATTTATTCCGCATCGCTTGACCCTATGCTGCAAGGGCATCTCGCTTTTTGTAAAGCGCTAGCTGATTATAAAGATCAGATCAAACATGTGGTGCGTATTAGTTGCATGGGTGCTGACACTAATACAGCCTCTTATGATGCGCAAAAGCATTCATCACGAGAAGGGGCTGGTATTCCATTGATGTTGCAACATTATTGGTGGGGCGAAAAAGCACTAATTGACGCAGGTTTGCCTGTCACAGTGTTGCGCAATAATTTTTTTATGAACCATTTGTTGAAAACCGATTGCGAGAGTATAGCTAATTTAGGGTGGTTCAGTAATCCGCTAGGTAAAGCACGTAACTCGTTTGTGTGCACTAAAGATATTGCACAAGCGGCAGCCGTTATTTTAAGTGAAGGTGCAGAGCGTCATCAAAATAAATTTTACGATATAACAGGGCCAGAGCCACAAACTATGGCTGAAATCGCCGCTGATTTAGGGCGTGCTATGGATAAGAAAATAGAGTATCGCCCACAATCGATGGTCGATTTTGAGAACGATTTTGGCAGTACCCGTGCTGAATTTTTTGAATATCTAAACAATGGCTTTTACTGTCGTTGTAGCCCTGATTTTTATAATATTACTGGCCACAAACCAACTGCTTACTTTGATTACTTAACACAAAAAGGCGCTTGTGGTGAAACAGGGTTAGAAGAGCTTTGGCAGGGTAATTTATGGAAAAAAGGTGAAGATGCGATGGAGAAAGCAGCTCAACTGAACAAGTAAATCTCAGTTAAACTGCTAATCACTAATATGCCATCCTTGGGTGGCTTATTGGCTTAATCGTTTTTTGTCTAGTGCAGGAAAAGCTAAATTACAACAACGAATAAGCTTTTAATCAGTAATTGAAGTTATGTTCCTATCGTTTACAGAAGCTTGTGAGTAGCCAGTTCATTACAGTAATCGATACAAGCGTAATGAATCGCTTGTTCTAAACTAGTAAAGCGTTGTTGTACTGAAATTCGACCCACTACACCTGCATCTAATAACGCTTTATTAACTTGTGCATTAGCTCCACATAGAAAAGCACTTTTTGGTGTTAATGAAGCGTCTTCGAACAAGTTTCCAAATGCGAGTGCTGTGGAAATATCAATACTTGGAACTAAGCTAAAATCGAATATCATTACTTTATAATTCTTAATGTCCTGGAATTTTAGTTTGATAGCTTTAATCGAAGCGTAGCTAATAGGTCCATCAAAACTGAGTACTTGTACATCGCCATTAGCGGCAACCATGTATTGTGCTTCCAATACGTTCAACTGGCTGTGTGTTTCGTCTTTGTGATTAATGACCGACATACTCTGAGCTTGATTATCGGCAAATCTTCTTACAGTAATTATATTGGCAAAAAATATCCCAGCAGCGACTGCAGTTACTAAATCAACAAATACAGTGAGCAACAAAACCCCTAGTAATAAGCTAATAATCAATGGTGGAAATTTATGTAATCTGCGTAAGGTGGAAAAATCAATGATATCTAGCCCTACTTTAAACAATAGGCCTGCCAGCACAGCATGGGGGATATTTTCAGCTAAAGGGGCGGCGCCGAACAACAAAGTCAGTAAAATTAGTGAGTGGAAGATACCAGAAATATTGGTTTTAGCGCCTGCTTTGATATTAGCCACGGTGCGCATCGTCGCCCCTGCTCCAGGCAGACCACCGATTAAGCCTGCTACAATATTACCAATACCTTGCCCAATCAGTTCTTTGTCAGAATTATGATCAGTTTTGGTCATAGTGTCAGCAACTAAAGAAGTCAACAAAGAATCAATAGCACCCAATATAGCGAGTAGAGCGGCACTACTTAGCATATCCCAAAGTAGCTCTATATCTATTTGTGGGATAAGTAATTTTGGGAGTTCAGTAGGAATAGTGCCAATGACAGAAACACTATTTTCAGGGAGCAGTAAAAGTGAAATCAGCACACCGATGATTAAAGCAGCTAAGGTTGATGGTAAATATTTTGCAATTTTTTTAGGGTAGAGTAACGTAATTAGTAAAGTAATAGCGCAGAGGCTAAATGCATAGATGTTAATATTGGCCAGCATTTGTGGAGTGGCATTTAAAGTGTTTATAACACCACTTTTTCCAGTGTGACCAAGCAAAGGTGCAATCTGCAAGATAATGATGATCACCCCGATACCCGACATAAAGCCTGATATCACCGGAAAAGGTACCATCGTTATATAACGGCCCAGCTTTAAGTATCCCATTGCTATTTGCATTACACCAGACATAACAACCACAGTAAAAGCTAGTAGAATCCCGTTTTCAGGGTTTTTGGCGATGAATAATGTAAATACAGATGCCATGACAACTGTCATAGGGCCAGTGGGTCCTGATATTTGTGTGGCTGTTCCACCAAACAAAGCGGCAAAGAGACCGACACAGATAGCGCCATATAAACCGGTTATCGCACCAGCACCGGATGATACGCCGAAAGCTAAAGCTAAAGGTAGTGCTATAATAGCAGCTGTTAAACCGCCGCTTAGATCAAGTTTTAAATTAGCAAAGCGATTTGCATTTGAAAGCATTAATGGGCTCCTAAATTTAAAAATAGTTAACTGATGGATAAAATGTAAATAATTATTGAGTCATTCTATAGTTTGGACTTGCCTTCACTTCGTAGCGAGATATTCCTGCTTTTGCTCCTGAATTATACTTTGCTAAAGTTGTAGGGGGCTATCTTTGATGATTGGGACTTTTTCAAGTTGCTCCAATTAAATTGCTGTCAGTGAAGGCTGGCAGAGTATTTGTGAATTTTAATTGAGTATATGAGGAATAGGTATATATGAATGCATAATTTTGGCTAATATCTATAATTATACGTTTAAAACTGCAATGCTTGAGATGGCTGCATAAAGTAGGAAATAGTAATAATAGCGCTAAAAACTAGTAAAATAAGCGAGTTGATGATGCTAATAGGCATAAATAACTAGTTTTCCTGCTCTTCGTTATCCTGAAGTAAATGAGTTAAAAGGCCACAAAAAATAGAACTAGATAGCAGTGATCTCAGTTACTTGTATCTAGCTAAACGCTGATAGGTATTACCTTTTTACAACTTTACATTTTCGTAACCCTATTTTGCATTGGTTCGGTTGATACTCACTCCATCAGATAATGCAACACGAACAAATAGCATCTTTGGAGTAATATTATGCACATGAATTTGAAAAAATCGCTGCTATCGCCCTTCCCGTATTGATTCTAGGTGGTATATTTACGTATTTGAGTAAAGCGTGAAATTGATGTTTTTTTAGCATTCGTAAAATAGCTGTTTGTTAGAAGCTTTTAGTACAGTAAGATGAATGCTAATCAAGCGCGTTAACTTTCTAATGTTTATAGGTATGAGATGGTTCTTTGGTCAAGTGAAAAGCGGATAAAAATACTAGTAACTAGCCCTACAGAACAAGTTGGGCGCGCACTATTAAAAGCTGGTTCTACGAGCCAAGTTTTTGAAGTGATCGGTGCAACTTCTAATGCACCTAATTTACGTGACAAACAGGTTGTTACGCAGGTATTAGAACAAAGTAACCCTGACTTTGTGGTAAATACTTTGGGTTATAACTCGGTGATGGTCAGTGAGAAAAAAGTAGATTTATGTTACCTACTTAATCGTGATTTTTTGGCGATACTGGCTGAAGTTTGCCAGGAAAAAAACATCCCTATTATTCATTTATCAACAGATCACGTATTCGATGGCCATTACGCTAGTGGTTATAGTGAAGATGATCAAACAATCCCCTTAGGTATCTTTGGCAAAAGCAAATGGCAAGGTGAGGAAATGTTACGCCAAAAGCAAGCGCAACATTTGATATTGCGGGTAAGTTGGCTGTTTTCACAATGGGGTGAAAATTATTTAACTCGCTCGTTAATTAATGCCCGCACCGAGCAAGAAATGTACGCTGCAGATGACAGACAAGGTTGTCCTACATCTGCTGCAGATATTGCCAGAGTAATCTTTGCGGTTATATTGCAGTTAAATGATGGTGCTGATGCATGGGGCACTTACCATTACTGCGGAGCTGAGGTTACAACGCGTTATAAGTTTTTAGAGGCTATTTATAATAGAGCTAAGCAGCAGGAGGAGTTAGCGACACAAGTATTGCACTCTGTACCGCGCTCTCAATTGTATGCCAATGCCGAAAGACCTGCATCTTCAGTGCTCAATTGCCAGAAAATACTGCGCAACTTCGGTATTCATCAGCGCCCTTGGCGGGCCGGGTTAACTGAAGTAATGGATACTATCTACCAGACATAGTTAATCAATAATAGTCGATTAAGTTACTTGAAACCTCAGCATAACTACTGCGCTTAATAATGCGGCGATAAAAACCGGCTCAAAATGCTCATTTACATCTGTAAACTCCGCTATTTCGCCGGTTTTTTCCTTGTCTTATTATCGCTCGCTACATTATGCAGAAGTCTCTACCTACTAGCTTATCCACGGTGTCGGATTTTTCGTCACCGCGACTGCAATCATATAACCTATCGTACTTAGTGCTAATAACAAAAAAGTTAGTCTAGTCATTACATTCTTTTGCCCTTTCAATGCCAATGTCCCTAAAACAATGTAAGCACATAAAGCAATGATTTTGGCTGTTAGCCAGCCATTGATTATTGGGTATTGTTGTATCAGTATCATTAATGCAACAGCGCTGACGAGCAGTAATGTATCGATTATGTGTGGTGCAATTTTAAGCCATTTTTTTTGTACCCATTGCGCATTTGCAGTGGTTGCTAAGACGCGAATAATTAGTAAAGTGACACTAATTAGCATTAGGGTCATATGTGTGTGTTTAACGATTGTGTACATAGTTGTCACTCGATTAGATAAAAAATAAAAAGTTTTTTTGTAGTTAAGTTGTGTTCTGTCAATAAACTTAATTTCTAAAGGCTAGATAAGGGTTTAACAAGTGTAAGTTTAGTGTTGTTGCTATAATATCATAGCCAATTTTAACTGCTAATGATGAGAATAGACATGACTGAAGTAGTAACTAATGCAGATTTTAAAGTTAACCCTCTCATTCCTGTTGCTGATGCGCTTGAGCGATTACTGGCGGATGCTCAAGTAACCACTGAAGTTGAAACAATTTCTTTGCAACATGCATTGGGCAGAATATTAGCAGAGCAACCCGTATCGAAAGTTAATGTGCCACCGCAAGATAATAGCAGTATGGATGGTTATGCTGTGGCTATGACAAGTTTGAATGCAGGGCAAAGTACAGTTTTACCTTTATCGCAGCGTATAGCGGCGGGAGATGATCCTAAAGCTCTTGTTGAGGGAAGTGTTGCCCGTATTTTTACTGGTGCGCATATACCCGCAGGTGCAGATGCTGTGATTATGCAAGAACAGGTAACAGTAAGTGAATTGGGTGTTCACTTACCTGCAAATGTCAGCTTTAAGCAAAATATTCGACCCCAAGGGCAAGATTTAAAAGCAGGTGAACTGCTGCACGGCGTAGGTAAAAAATTACAACCTGCAGATATAGGAGTGCTAGCTTCAGCAGGTATCGATAAACTACTCGTTTTTAAACGCTTAAAAGTCGCTATCCTCTCTACTGGAGATGAGCTGGTGGAGCCAGGTGAAATACTACCAGCCGGAAAAATCTATAATTCTAATCGCGCTATGCTCAATGCATTAATTAGCCAGATGGGGATGAAGATCGTTGATTTGGGTAAAGTGGAAGACACATTAGAAGCGACTATTGATGCTTTGGCAGAAGCATCACAAAGTGCTGATCTTATTATTAGCACTGGTGGCGTTTCTGTTGGTGAAGAAGATCATATTAAAGCCGCTGTTGATGCGTTAGGCGAGTTAAACATGTGGCGCATTAAGCTTAAGCCTGGAAAACCTTTAGCTTATGGGCGAGTTAACGGCACTCCTATATTTGGCTTGCCAGGAAACCCCGCTTCAGCGCTAATTACTTTTAGCTTGTTCGCTCGGCCGTACTTGACAAAGCTGCAAGGTGGGAGCGTAGTAGCAGCACTTAAATTTCAGGTGATTGCTGATTTTGAGCATTTAAAAGCGGGTACTCGTGAAGAGTATATGCGTGGTATTTATGATAACGGTAAGGTAACGCGTTTTAAAAATCAAAGCTCTGGAATGCTGTCAACAGCAAGTAAGGCTAACGGTTTAATTGTTATACCCGTTGACGCCTTAGTTAAAAAAGGTGAATTGGTTGGTTTTATTCCTTTTAATGAACTCTTAGCTTAACGCTGATGATTGTTTGCCTTAAACAGAAAACTTGATTGCACGTTTTGATAAAAACGCCCAGCTTGCTGTTATTCTTGATTAGCCTGTAGCGGGCAAAAAAAGTGCAATCATAGTAACGAACCGCTAGAATAAGCGCCTTTAAATTAGTTAGGTATAAAGCATAGTGAATTCTGAACAAGATCCTTACAGCGATATCCGTCCTTACAAAGATACGGAAGTTCCCGCAGTACTGAATGCACTGTTACATAACGATGAGCTTGTCGGCGCTATTTCTCATTATAAATTCCCTAAGTTTTATCAGTATTTGCCTAATATTACTAAAAAAGTAGTGCGCATTGGTATGGCGCGACAATTTGGTGAAATAGATACAGTGCGTGACTTTCAGTCAATAGTCGCGGGGTTTATGAAAAAGATGATAGGGCGTACCACTGGTAAAATATCTTGTTCAGGTATTGAAAATTTAGAACAAGACGGCGCTTATTTGTTTATCTCAAATCACCGCGATATCGCAATGGATCCCGCTTTTGTTAATTGGATGCTGTATCACAAAGAAATGCAAACGGTACGTATTGCGATAGGTGATAACTTATTATCTAAAGAGTACGTCTCTGATTTAATGCGCCTAAATAAAAGTTTTATTGTTAAGCGTTCCGCGAAAGCGCCACGTGAGATGATGAAAGCACTTACCCAGCTCTCTTCTTATATCGATCACAGTGTTGTAGTAGATGAGGCGTCTATTTGGATAGCGCAGCGCGAGGGGCGCGCCAAAGATGGTGATGATAAAACAGATGCTGCTTTATTAAAAATGCTGCATATGTCACTACGTAAACAATGTGATTTTTCGAAAATGCCTGCAAGATTAAACATGGTGCCGGTTTCCATCTCTTATGAATATGATCCATGTGACACGCATAAAGCTAAAGAGTTAGCTATTAAGCAAGCAGGAGAAGTTTATGAAAAGAGTGAATTTGAAGATATAGAGAGTATTGTTGCAGGTATTACGGGTTACAAAGGCGATGTACATGTGCATTTTGGCGATGTACTACAAGGGGAAATTGAAGACCCTAACGTATTAGCAAGATGTATAGATAAGCAAATCCAAAAAAATTATAAGCTACATGATTCAAATCTAATTGCTGCAGGTCAGCTAGATGGAATTAGTGGTGCTAAGCAGCAAGAGTTTGACGATAGGTTTATATTATTATCGGCCACGCAAAAAGCTATTGCGATTAGCATGTACGCAAAACCTTATGAAAATCAGCAGCGCAACCAACTAGCAGTAGAGGATAATAGTCATGAATGAGTTAACTCATTTAGATACCCAAGGTAATGCACAAATGGTGGATGTGACTGCCAAGTCAATCACCACTAGAGAAGCAATTGCTTATGCTGAAGTGCATATGCTTCCTGAAACTTTAGCGCTGATTGCCAGCGGTGGTCACAAAAAAGGGGATGTATTAGCGGTTGCTAGAGTAGCAGGTATAATGGCAGCTAAAAAAACCAGTGATTTAATTCCTATGTGCCATCCGTTAATGCTAACTAAAGTAAATGTGGATCTGGCGCTAAATATCGATAAAAATTTAATTGAAATTACCGCATTATGCAAATTGGCTGGGCAAACGGGTGTGGAGATGGAGGCGCTTACAGCAGCGAGCACAGCGGCATTAACTATCTATGATATGTGCAAAGCTGTTGATAAAGGTATGCAAATACAGAATTTGAAGCTGTTAGAGAAGCGTGGTGGTAAAAGTGGCCATTGGCAAGCGGAGAGCGCAAAATGATTAAAATTGTTTATTTTGCCAGTATTCGTGAGCAGCTAGGTTTAGCTAATGAGTCTATTGAATTACCGGAAAAAATCTCAACTATTGCAGATTTGTCTCGTTGGTTGCAGCAAGAGCGTGGAGAGAAATGGGAGAGAGCGCTCTCTAATCCAAGTACTTTAATAGCGCTTAATCAAGAGATGGTAAACGCTCAAGAATCATTAAAATCGGGGGATGAAGTTGCATTTTTCCCTCCTGTAACTGGTGGTTAAGCTGCTTTGGAGAGTATCTAAATGGTAGCAAGCGATAATAAGGCAAGGTGAAAACCGGCGAAAATAGCTGGGTTTTTAGTAGTAAATGAGTATTTTGGACCAGTTTTACGCCGTATTGTTGAGCTCAGTAGTTTTACGGCACTCTCTATAGTGAATTGTCATGCAACATTAGGATATAGATGTGAGTACAGCGATTAATTTTTTACGCGCGATTATTTACTATAGCGCTTTTTATTTAGCCACTATAATACACGGTTTAACCTGCGTGATGGTGGCAAGAGGGATGCCTTTTAACCAGCGTTTTCGCTTTGTTACGAGCTTGAATTTTTTCTATGTATTTTTAATTCGCTGGTGTTGCGGTATTAAAGTCGTTGTAGAGGGGTATGAAAACTTACCTAAGGAAGGTAGTTATGTGGTTATTTCTAATCATCAAAGTGAATGGGAAACTATCTTCTTTCAAACTTTAATAAGACCTCACAGCATTGTCTTAAAAAAAGAGCTGCTCAAGATTCCTTTTTTTGGTTGGGCGTTAGCATTGCTTGATCCCATCGCTTTAGATAGAAGTCAAAAACGTGGCGCTTTAAAACAGCTACTTGGTCAAGGTAAAGAGCGGTTAGAGCGTGGTGTACCAGTAATTATATTTCCGCAAGGCACTCGATTGGCAACAGGTGACGTCGGAGTGTTTAATAAAGGGGGCGCTATGCTGGCTGCGAGTGCCGGTGTTCCTTTAGTGCCTATGGCGCATAATGCAGGTGTTTTTTGGCCTGGTAAAAGCTTATTAAAAACACCTGGTACAATAACGCTCCGTATTGGCGAGCCAATTATCACCGTAGATCGTACAGTAAGCGATATTCATGATGAGTCTGTTACTTGGGTGAAAGGGCAGATGGAGGCGTTGGATAAAGTCTAAAAGTTTGTTATTAATAGCAGGTTTACTTAGTCGCAAACTAGAGCTTTAAGGCTATCTATAGTGTCGTGCTATATTAAGAAAATATATCAAAACATGTGAAGATAGCTGCTGATAAAATAAGTGAGTCTGTTGGTCTTGGTGGTAGCTTCAAGTCAATTTATTTAAATAGTAGAGCGTTGCTGGCTGAAGTTTAGTGCTGTTATATAAATAAGACATAAAAAAGCCTCACTACTGAGGCTTTTTTTCTTTAAAAGTACCAGCTT
>JBALXS010000054.1:1520-31645 GCA_036960485.1 Oceanospirillaceae bacterium | reverse complement strand
GCTCAAAGGAAGGAAAATAGCTAATCATTTACTAAAAAGCATTATTCTATCTGCTCTAAGCAATCGATTAAAAACACAAAAAATCTGCCACTATGATTATTAGTTTTCTTTAATCACACCCTGTGTGATAGATATAGTTTTGCAATCAATACAACGCAAATACCATATAACCAACCTTTGCTACTGTAAGGCAAACCAATAATGTTATACATCTTTGATGCGCCAAATATAGGCATGCTAATGGTACGTTAGGATTAAATTTCTGTAATTCAATTGAGGAATCCATTCCTCGTGTTATAGCTTTTTTACGCAAGAAATACCGTTTAAGTGTTATTCAAAAGTAGCACACAACTTCGTTATATCTTGAGCACTATTTTGCGTTGCTTCACCGCCCGCTTTAGCTTGCTCTGCAAACACCGCATTTTGCTGCGCTATTTGATCAATCACTGCCACACTTTTGGAAACTTCAACTGCTACGATTGTCTGCTCTTTGGTCGTTTCATTGATCTGAATTGAAGTGCCTACAACCTCTTTCATTACTGCCAGAACGCTATGCATAGCTGATGCAACTTCATCGCCCTTCAGGCTACATTGAGTAGACATCTCTTGGCTTTCGCTCATCATAGCGTTCCAAGATCCCAGCGCTTTTTGTAGCTTAGCTACGGATTCGTGAATTTTTTCTGTAGTATTTTGAGTACGACTTGCTAGCGCTCTAACTTCATCGGCAACAACAGCAAAACCTCTACCTTGCTCCCCTGCGCGAGCAGCTTCAATAGCCGCATTTAAAGCCAGTAAGTTTGTTTGATCAGCGATACTGCCTATTTCAACCATCAGCGACGATATGTGATTAACATCGTGAATTAGGCTGCTAGCTGCATTCCCTGCTTTCTCTGCGCGACCTGACATAGATGTAATCAAGCTTTGATTGTCTTTTACTTTATCGATAGCTTGATGGCATTGATTATTTACATCTTCAATTTGCAGTAAAGATTCAGTTGTATTATTACTAATCTCTTGAACTGAATAACTCATTTCATTAATAGCACTCGATAACTGTGCTAAATGATTATTTTGGTTATTAAGCCCTGCTAAGGTTTGTGAAGATGAATCACTAACGCTTGTCGCTATACAGACTAAATTTTGGCTATAATCATTACTACGCCCTAGAACTGTTCTTAATCGTGCCTGGTACATATCTTCATTATATTTAGCTATGTTGTGCATACCTATTCCGGCAAAAATAAGCCGCGATGGGCTATCTATCCTTTCTTTAAGCCTCGATAAATACCCGGGAACCACAAACAACTCATGGCGGTAAAGTAGCCCGACGACTGCAGCTAGACACAATTGAATACCAACACTTTGCCAATCGCCATTAATGCTAAATTGAAATACCACAGCAGCAAACAACAAAGTAAAAAATAATAGATGTTTTAAGCTTATGTTTTCTTGCCAGCTATTAACTGATTTCCCCTGGCTAATTTTTTTGTACAATAAAGTAGCATCAGTTACCATTTTTTTGCTAGGCAATGTCCTAACTGATTGATAGCCAGTTACTTTTCCGTTTTCAATTAGAGGTGTCACATAGGCATCTACCCAATAAAAATCGCCGTTTTTACAACGATTTTTAACAACGCCACGCCAAGGCTCTTTTTTCTTTAGCTTTAACCACAAATCTGCAAACGCAGCTTTCGGCATATCTTTATGTCTTACAATATTATGGTGTTGCCCGATGAGCTCTGTGTGGCTATAACCTGCTATTTTAGCAAAACAATCATTAATATAAGTTATTCTGCCTTCTAAATCTGTAATTGATACTAACTGCTGCGAATCAGAGAAGGTAACTTCTCGCCCGTTGGTACTCATTCGAGTTTCCTTCTACTTTAATTTTTACCTTTTGAAAGCAAGGTATTGACAATACTTTTAGCGCTGATAAGCTCACATAATAAACAGACTTGATTTATATCAAAAAAATGATCCTTAATAGTTACTCTACGATTTAAATTCTATTAATTAATATTATATTCATTATAATATCAATATGATTGTGGAGATTTTAACTTTAAATAGCGCTTCCAACTAGTGATTTTTGAATACCGGATACTTACCTAATTCAACCTTGCTTATAACTTCTATTCTCACTGCAAACCTTAGTATTACATAATTAAACTTAACTTTTAATTTAGATAATAATTATTAACTGCTATTTCTCTATGTGCTAAAACACTTAAAAGCTTTTATATACTGGTGCATCTGCAATCAATTTCTCTAAGTCAGTAATGACCGAACGTATATGCTCAATACCAACACCATTATAGCGCTTTAAATTAGCCACAAAATTTACTTTATCACCCTGCTCTGCTGCTAACTCTATTGCACTACACTCTAACCTTAAATCATTTAGTTGTGGATCCATCGGAATTGCATGGCCAATAAAAACTAACCACTTTAGCTCTGTTAACGTGCCATTAACTAACTCATTTAGAAGTGATAACGCCTCCTCCCGAGAGATTTGATACACCGGCGCTCTGCCAAAGAATAAAGCAACAGCTAATCCACCTAGTATTAGTAGAGTAATAGCAAAAACGATTAGAAATTCACTCATTTGCGCTGCTCCATCATTTCTCCTAACTGTTTTACTTCTGCTCTAATTTGTTCAGAAAAATCAGCTTCTAAATTATTCATTTCTTTTGAAAACTGTTTACGCTGCTGTTTATCTAACGATTTCCATGCTTTTAATTTAGGTATATGTTTGGTTTTTTCAAAAACCAATTCAATACTAGGAAAGCTATTTTCAGCGATATTAGGCCGTAATTGATCGATTAATACTTTCAATCTGATACTCGCTTCCACTACTTCTATTTGCGCACCTGCAAGTGCTGTCACAATAATATTAATACTACTGCTCACGTATTCTTGTCGTGCTTGATGCTTTTCTAAATGCGTATCCAGAATTTTTTGCTGCCTGAGCTGCTCTTTTCGAGCATTTTTTAAATGACGATATATATACAAACTTAAAGCAATAATAAAAAATAATCCGGTCACTATTGAAAGATAAATCATCTAAATAAGTACTCTATTTTAAAAATTCTGAATTATACCTTGTTAATTTGCCTTGTGTGAGATTAAAAACAGCTAATATGTACGCTGCTAAAACTTACTAAGCACGTTAATGTCTTATATATGAGCATAGCTTCCCAGTTTATTTTACGCTACCGACAAGTATTATTTCGCTGAAGAATGCTTCTTTAGCTATAATCAGCTAACCACAAACCAATGAGTTAAAGTTCTTACATTTTTCGTCAGACGGCGATGATAGATGACAAGTAATTTTACTGGAGTTCGCACCAAGCATGAAACATCAATCGCTTAGTTATACCACTGTAAAGAAACTTAGCTACCGTATAATGAAACATTGGAAAGATGCTCTTTTTGCGCTTTTTATTGTTAGCGGCCTTACGTTTTGGATGCAAAAAGATATGCTGGCACAAGGCAGCCAAGCGAGTCAGTTTATACTCCCTACTCTCGACAATTCAGCGGCATCTATTATCAATCCCAACCAACCTACATTAGTTTATTTTTTTGCGCCTTGGTGTAGCATTTGCAAGCTTAGTATGGGTAATCTGTCTACTGTTCAAAATAAAATAAACACTATTGTGGTAGCACTAGATTACCAAGATCGAACAGAGGTTGTTAATTTCATTACTGATATTAATGTCACTGTGCCAATATTACTAGGCAACCCTGTAGTCTCAAAACACTATCAAGTCAGCAGCTATCCTAGTTATTATATAATTGACGGCAAAGGTAAAGTTTTAGACCGCAGTTCAGGTTATAGCTCATTAGCCGGCTTATTATGGCGCACAAGCAATATTAACATTGATAAAGGTTAGTTATGCCAAATACAAAACCACAAAGGCTCAACAAATCACAATTAAAAGATTTACAAAATACCTTTTTACTTGAGTATCCATTAGGTTTTGCAGATCCGAAAATGCGAGCTATTTTAAAGAAACATCCTCTGCAAAAATTGACTGATTTTGCACACCAAAACTTCTCAGTAAATGCAAACGCTAATGTACATATCTGTGCACAAAACATGGCGACCTTAATCAGCCGCTCATCTATGGTTTCGATGTTTGAAAAACCTAAATTCAAGCGTTTTATCAGCGCGCTCAGCGAGTACGATAAAGCATTTTTAGTCGATTCACTTTTAGAGTTTTTACATGCAAACCAGCAACGTGGGTTTGAGGGGATGCTACAAGTACTAGCCACTGAACAGCTCGCCAAATGGAGTTTAATATCAGCAATACCAGCGTATTATTGGTTAGATCACGAAATTTTTGTAAAGCCAACAACCACTAAAAATATATTACGCCATTTTAACATCACTGATTTGACTTACAAACCAACCCCGAGCTGGGATTTTTATCAACGTTATCGAGATGTGATCAATGAAGCTAAAACTCACGTACACACTTCAATTAAACCTAATAACCCAGCATTTTGTGGCTTTTTAATGATGACTACCAAGCCTGTGCAATGAAGGTTAGTTTTTTAATTCAGCTTCCGCTCTCTCTAACAGCTGTTGCATTTTCTTTTTTCCAAAACGCGTTAATCTAAAATTTTTCGCTGCACCTAAATTAACAGAAGCATCACCTACAACAATCAGTGCTACCATTCCATACCTATTATGTACTCGACACTTAATACCGTAAATACCGGGTTTTGGAAACGCAATATCTTTACTGGGAATAGAATGAATTTCAATTTTCTCAGCACCATCGGGAAGCATCCCAGGTACCGTTGTTACTGTATGCTGCCCTGTTGACCCACTAAACCTTACTGTATCCCCTACTTCAATGTGTAAGTATTCAGGAGAGAAACGAAACATCTCATTAATATCGTTGGTATCTACTTTAGACATTTGATGCATCATATGCATTTTATATTGTTTTGTTTCGGCCAATGCATTGCCGCTAACAGCTAGCGATGTAATAACGACTAATATTAGTTTAAGCACTTTGTTATTCCTCAATATTTTTTTTAGTTTAACGGGCTTGATCACTAAAGTTATTGAGAGAAATCAATCAAAGTAAAACAAGAACTAAAAACATTAAATAGCTTGAGTAAAAACAGCTAAATACCTGTATTAACAATCAGCACAAAGAAGCTGGGCAAGTGGAATGAAATAGCGTCAACGGCAAAAACGCTAGTAAATTAGACTGAGGGGTTAGAAACACAAGCCCAGAAGCAGACAATGGCAATGCCCTTGCCGTTCAAACTGCGCAAGCCAACAAGGCCGCGGGCTTGCAGGTTTTACTGACGAAGTTGCCGATGACGCTGGCAATTAAGTACAACCCACGCAAACCTTTATCCTAGAGATTCAAACGATATCGAAAACTTACCGCAAGGTGCTCATAAAGCAGGAAGCAAAGCTGTAGAAGCATTAGCTACTATTTATTACTCCAGTGATAGGTATAACCCAAATGGATGCTCTTATAGCAACTGCTGCTTTGTAACATACTCAGGTTTGTGAAGAAATCAATCACTTACTAGATTACATGACTCATCAAATCAATCTAGCGTTGTTACAGAGAAACTTTCACAACAAAGCACACCATTATTCGGCTTATCTAATGAATTAATGGCGGAAATTTTAAGCATTGGTAAGTATTTTTTGAGAACGCAATAAACCCGATCGTACAAAGGCTTATGCCACATATAGAGTATTAAATTAGTAACTCTATATGCGTGCTATAAGCTCAATTTTTAATTGAGAAATCACGCTTTACGGGGGATCGACAGTTATAAACAGCTTGAAACTAGCAGATTAGAAAACCGCTAAGACCTCAGTAAGGCATCAACAAAGAGCAAGTGAGGTAATATATCTTTGCTAGATAGTAGCGCAGACAAAGTTATTTTCACAGCCAATCTCTACTACTCAATTCAGTTCAACCCAAATTTAAGCGCTATGCATAAGCATTTTTTCGAGCTTCATAATCAAAAATTAAAGTATCGAGAATGCTTTGATCAAACTCTCGTAAGCCGCTTAAGACAATGACTTTTTCCCCATGGCCTACTATTTTGCCTTTTTCTTTAAAGCAAAACTGGAGTATCGCTGTACCACGTTTGCCTTGTACATCTAAACGAGTATCAGTGATTTCCAATTCAGGATTAGTAAAATCTAATTGCAATAAATCAATTGACATACTCTGATAGATCACCATCGGCCTAGCCGGGTTAATCATCACTTTTTCACTCGCCATTAAAGGCACTAATACATGCGGAAATGAATGACCAGAAAAAGCCACATAGCTATTGGCTAAATTTCTGGCGAATTCAGGGTTAGCACTTGCTTGACCGCTGCGTTCTATTGACAAGTATTCCTTTTCACCATCATCCAGCACTTTAATTAGTTGATCGGGTTGCTCGTCAAAATTGAGTTTAACATTCTCATTTACCATGCCGATAAAGCGGAACTTCATTTTCTTACTCACACCGAGTTTCGCTAGTGCCAGAGAGAAAATCAAATCGCCAGGTATGCAAAATTTCTTAGCATCTGCATCGTGTAAAGGATTAAAGTCGCCCGCTACGTCTTTAGCAAAATGACTGCCTTGTTCTCTATTAAAGTAGAAGCCACCATTTTCAGTAGCCGTGTAGAAATTTGATAAATTCATAGAAAGTTATTTCTTATAATTGGAGTTAGCTGTTGTCAAAAGTTATTCACTAAAGCGACAAGGCAGAACGATTAATATATTAGTTCTTTGCTTCATTTTGGTTTTTAAATATGAGCTGTTTTCCTTTTTTAATCTTATATCTGTACATAAACTTGCTAACTATTTTAGGCATACGTTCACAGTAATAGCGATAACTTGACAAGTTTTTGAACTTAGCCATTAAAATGAAAAACGAATAAATCAAAAGAGGATATATCTAATACAGAATCACTAGATGCCTAGTGTACCTTGTTTTATGAGTTATGTTTGCAAAGCTTTCAAATAAAGACACGAGCTGATAAATTTTCTTGATCTTAATCTCAATTAATAACCATATCACCTCTATTAATTGAACTTAAAACTAAGAGAATAGAATTTATACCATTTAAACAGCATTTGTTACTAAAATGTAAATAATTTCATATAGACAGCAGTTATTTCTTATAGGAATTAAGTTGACAACTAAATAATACAGATACTCATAAATGCATTGATATACGAAAATCAAAGGCGTATTTTATCGAAAATCAACCACCAGTAACGACACTCAAGTTTTAAAAGGCAAAAGACACTTATGGAAACTCAATCATTGAACACTGAACTATTTGTATTAAAAGCTTCCTGTAAGGCAAGTAGCGGCATTGTGGCAAAAGTAACAACCTTTTTGGCCGAACGCGGATGCTATATTAACGAACTAAACCAATTTGATGATCCGGATACAGGACGGTTTTTCATGCGCTCTCTAGCTTATATTGAATCCGGTGATTTACAGATTGCTGACATTCGTGAGCAGTTCTCAATAGTAGCTGATGATTTTCAAATGCAATGGCAACTGCACAATGTTGAAACGCCTACCAAAGTAATGATTATGGTGAGTAAATTTGATCATTGTTTAGATGATTTACTGTACCGGATGCGCAAAGGAGAACTCAATATGGAAATTACTGCGATTGTTTCTAATCATAAAGATTTGCGCCCTATGGCTGAACGCGAAGGTATTCGATTTATCCATTTACCTATTACTAAAGAAAACAAACGCGAGCAAGAGTTAGAACTTTTAAACATAATTGAAGAAACAGATACACAGCTCGTAGTACTAGCCAGATACATGCAAATTTTATCGGATAATTTATGTATGGAACTCGCTGGGCGCGCAATTAATATACACCATTCATTTTTACCTGGCTTTAAAGGTGCCAAACCTTATCATCAAGCTCATACACGCGGCGTAAAACTCATCGGTGCTACCGCTCACTATGTAACGCCAGATTTAGACGAAGGTCCTATCATCGAGCAGTCAGTACAACCTGTTGATCATAACTACAGTGCTAATCAGCTGGTATCTGTTGGTAGAGATACAGAAACTCAAGCTTTAGCGAAAGCCGTTGCTATGCACACTGAACATAGAGTGTTTGTTGATGGCAATAAAACAGTTGTCTTTCGTTAACAGCAATTATCGTTAATTAATTGATTGTTCTTTTAAAAATACTATTAAATATAAGTATCTTAATGGTGTTTTTAATATGAGCAATTAACCAAAATTTATTATTTATATTCGCGGTATTTTTGATAAGATTTTTTAGCCAATAGCGGCATTTTAAATAAAAACATGCTGCCATTTAAAGTTTTCTATTTTTGTACTTTATAATTTTGACTTACGAGCGACTCAAACTTATCTGTCATCGACAGCCCGTTTACTCAATAATATCTTGCAAAACTTTAGTTTTTCTTCACGTTAATATCTTAGTTCACCATACCTAAAAGCCAAAAATACTGGCTAAATTTCGTACGACTCCCTCGCACGCATCTAAAGTTATAATAAGTGTTTGATTGATTTTGGCATGAAAGGGCTTACAAGGATTCATCAATTAATAACGTTATCACTGGTTTCATCTTGTTAGTTTAGTTTTTCTAAAGTATCCTCATGGAAATTCTAGCTTTTAGTCTGATCACTTTTTTGCCATGATGATGGTATCAGCATTGAAAATAATATAAAAACAAAATACATAAGGTCTTCGCTTATAAAATGCCAGTTTTTACTCACCAAAAATTAAAGGTAAGTATTACTTCACTTATTAGCCAACCAGATTTGTTGCACACAATTAACATAGCTCTGTAACATCTATGACGTTTTTCTATATTATCTTCAATGCTTATTTAGAGTGTAATATGTGAATAACTTAGTATCTATACTAAATAATTCTCATTTAGATTCTAAACACATTAAGTTAGAACATTTAAATTATTAAAAATAAAGACCCGAATAACCAATTAACGAATATTTTGAAGTTCTAAAGATTTCAGTTTTTAGATCTCAGAATATTTTCCTATCTAGGTTCATGAAATACTGTTAGAAATTAATTTCTCACAGCCTTTCAATTGATCACTAAGCTAGGATCAAATTAATCATCTTGAGGTTAACTTTATGTCGCAAACATTAGAACAACTAGCAGCACAAGCAAAAAATGGAAAATTAAGCCGCCGTGATTTTTTAAATCGCGCAGGCGCTTTAGGCGTTGCACTACCTTTCGCTGGAGCCATTTTTAGCCAACCTGCTATGGCAGCAGAAACTCCCAAAAAAGGCGGAACTCTAGTACTAGGTTTAGCCGGTGGAGCCACCACTGACAGCCTTGACCCAGCGTTAGCATTAGCGCAAGTCGCAGGTATGATTCTTTCGGCATGGGGAAATACACTAGTTGCTATTTCAGCAGAAGATGGCAGTGCTCAACCTGAATTGGCAGAATCTTGGGAAGCAACGCCTGATGCTAAAATTTGGACGTTCAACATCCGCCAAGGTGTGAAGTTCCACAACGGACAAGAATTAACCGCAGATGATGTTGCTAAAACATTACAACGTCATTCAGGTGAAGATACTAAATCCGCAGCACTGGGCATCATGCGTGGTATAGAATCAATTAAAGCAGATGGCAAATATAAAGTTATCATTACCCTTAAGTCAGGAAATGCCGATCTTCCTTTCTTGATGACCGATTATCACTTAGTGATTCAGCCTAATGGCGGCATGGACAACCCTACAGCTGCAATTGGTACCGGCCCTTACAAGCTTGAAACCAATGAAGCAGGTGTTCGTTTCCTTGGTAAGAAATTTGCCGATCATTGGGATAAGAATGCTGGTCACTTCGACGCTGTTGAAATTCGCGTATTAAACGATCAAACAGCACGTATGGCTGCTCTTCGCTCAGGTCAAATTAGCGCTGCTAACTTACTTGATCCTAAAACGGCTAAGTTAATGGGTCGTTTGCCAAACATCAATATCGAGAACACTCCAGGTAAAGCACACTACTTATTCTTAATGCATACCGATAAAGCACCATTTGATAACAAAGAACTACGTTTAGCGATGAAGTACGCAATCGACCGTGAACAAATGGTTGAAAGAATATTGCACGGTTACGGTTCTGTCGGTAATGATATTCCAATTAACTCCGCTTACAGCTTATTCTCGGATGATATTGAACAGATTAAGTACGATCCAGTTAAAGCTGCTGAGCACTATAAGAAATCCGGTCACACTGGTCCTGTGGTATTAGACGTTTCTGATGTTGCTTTCCCAGGCGCTGTTGATGCGGCACTTCTTTACCAACAGCAAGCGAAAAAAGCAGGCATTGATATTCAAGTAAACCGTTTACCTTCTGATGGTTACTGGTCAAATGTGTGGAATAAGAAGCCTTTCTGTGCATCTTATACTGGCGGTCGCGCTACTCAAGATCTGCACTACTCGATTTTCTACGGCGCAACAGCTGATTGGAATGATACTAAGTGGAAACGCCCTGAATTTGACGCACTACTAACGAAAGCTCAAGTTGAGCTTGATGTTGAGAAGCGTACTGCTTTGTATCGCCAAATGGCCGTTATGTTACAAGATGATGGTGGTGCAATTATCCCGATGTTTAACGATTACATCGATGGTTTATCGACTAACGTGAAAGGGTTTGTTAAGCATCCTTTAGGATCTTTATCGAATAACAAGATCGTTTCTAAGTGTTGGTTAGCTTAATTTGATTTTTATCAATAATTCTCTGATAAACCTTATAGTCAAGCGCTTTGCGCTTGGCTTTCTCCTTTTACTTATGATATCTGCAATTATTTTTGCAGGTACCGAGCTGCTACCCGGAGATGTAGCACAAAGTATTTTAGGACAATCGGCCACACCAGAAGCCGTACATAACCTTCGCTTAGAAATGGGGCTAGATAAACCCGCATTAGAGCGTTACATCACATGGTTAACCAATATCTTTCAAGGTGATTTAGGTAAATCACTCAGTAGTGGCCGCGACATTAGCGACATGATTGGAGATAGACTTACTAATACCTTACTATTAGCAGCATCTGCAGCTATCATCGCTGTACCGCTAGCAATTTTCCTTGGCTTAATTGCGGTATTATATCGCGATGGCATCGTTGATAAACTCATATCAATAACCACAATCAGCATGATCTCGCTGCCTGAATTTTTCATCGGTTACATTTTAATACTCTTTATCGCTGTCGACTTAAACTGGCTTCCCTCTAGCTCTATTGTTTATAGTGGTATGAGTTTTGGCGAGCAACTTCTTGCAATTGCATTGCCGTGCATTACTCTCACTTTAGTTGTTTTAGCACATATGATGCGCATGACCAGAGCGGCCATTTTAAATGTTATGTCTAGTCCTTATATTGAAACCGCACAGCTAAAAGGTCTAAGTTCTTTTAAGATTATTTTTCACCACGCGTTTCCAAACGCAATCTCACCAATTATCACTGTGGTTGTACTCAACTTAGCTTACTTAGTCGTTGGCGTGGTTGTAGTTGAAATCATATTTGTATATCCAGGCATGGGCCAGCTTTTAGTCGATCATGTAACAAACAGAGATATACCGGTAGTACAAGCAGTTGGACTCATTTTCGCTGCAATTTATATACTGTTAAATGTGTTTGCTGATGTGATGGCTATTATTGCTAATCCAAGATTGAGGCATCCAAAATAATGATAAGTAAAATATTGCACAATATCACCACCCACCTTTCGTGGGGTGCTAGAATCGGCTCATTTTGTTTAGTCGTGTTTGCCTTATCCGCTGCCTTCGCCCCTTTTGTCGCCCCTTTTGACCCTCATGAAATCGTCGGTGATGTTTGGGAACCCGTTTCCCTTAACTTTTTACTGGGCACTGATCAACTCGGTCGAGATATACTATCCCGTTTAGTGCATGGTGCTCGCAACACTTTCTTCATCGCAGGTGCTGCAACATTACTGTCGTTTTTTATGGGAACTTTTTTAGGGTTTCTTGCAGCAGTTAGTGGCGGAAAGATTGATCAATTATTGAGCCGTGCTAACGATTTAATGATGGCGATTCCGACACTCATTTTTGCATTAGTAGTACTCTCGGTACTTCCTGCAAATATGTTTGTGTTAATTGTAGTGATGGGTGTGCTCGATTCAACCCGCGTCTTTAGATTATCAAGAGCGGTAGCGGTTGATATCGTAGTAATGGATTATGTAGAAGCTGCTCGCTTAAGAGGCGAAGGCACTATATGGATCATTTTCCGTGAGATATTACCAAACGCACTTTCGCCGTTATTTGCAGAATTCGGCTTACGCTTTGCCTTCGCTGTGCTATTCCTTTCAACATTAAGCTTTTTAGGTCTAGGTATCCAACCACCAGATGCTGATTGGGGCTCGATGGTTAAAGAAAACAAAGATGGTATCGTTTTTGGAATTCCCGCTGCACTTATTCCAGCCGCCGCTATTGCCATACTGACGATCAGTATCAATTTAGTGGTAGATTCTATTTTAAGCCGCACTAGTAGTTTAAAAGGAGGCAGATAATGTCTGATACGCATTTTTTAGAAGTCAAAAACTTAGAGATATCTGCCAATATCAGTATGCCTGGGGAAAAGCCTAAAAAACTCACCCTAGTTGATGACATATCCTTTAATTTAAAACGCGGTGAGGTGCTGGGTTTAATTGGCGAATCTGGTGCAGGAAAATCAACCATCGGTTTGGCAGCCATGTCTTATGGTCGCCCTGGTTGCCTCATTAGCGGCGGTAGTATAAAAATTGAAGGTAAAGATATACTGGCAATGTCTCACAAAGAGGTGAACGAGGTACGTGGCACTCGCATTGCCTACGTTGCCCAATCTGCAGCAGCCTCTTTTAATCCAGCACACCGCATTGATGATCAAGTCATAGAAGTGGCATTAGCACACAAGCTCATGAGCAAATCTGAAGCTTTGAATTATGCAAAAGTGCTGTATGAAAAATTAGGACTTCCAGAACCTGAGACTTTTGGCAGACGTTACCCACACCAAGTATCAGGCGGCCAGTTGCAACGTGCCATGACGGTTATGGCACTATGCGCTAAACCCGATTTAATTGTGTTTGATGAGCCTACCACTGCTCTTGATGTCACCACCCAAATAGAAGTGCTAGCAACGATAAAAATTGCCATTGATGATACCGGAGTCGCAGGGCTTTACATCACTCATGATTTAGCGGTTGTTGCGCAAGTTTCCGACCATATTATGGTGTTGCGTCAAGGTAAAATGGTTGAGTACGGCACCACCGATCAAATCATTAATCACGCGCGTGAAAAGTACACTCAGGACCTGGTATCTATCAGGGCGATGAACAAGCCAGAACAGGCAGAACCAGATTCCCCTGCCATCTTGCAAGTAAAGAATATTGATGCTGCTTACGATGGCGTTAATAAAATTTTGAACGATGTTACCTTGCAGCTGCACGCGGGCCAGACACTTTCTATTGTGGGTGAATCAGGTTCTGGGAAGTCAACACTAGCGCGTGTCATTACCGGTTTGTTACCGCAAATGGGTGGTGATATCATTTTTAATGGTAAAACACTTTCTAGTGCTTTGAAAAATCGCGACAAAGAACAGCTTCGCGATTTACAAATGATTTATCAAATGGCCGATGTTGCCATGAATCCAAGACACACTATTGGGCAAATAATAGGCCGCCCGTTAGAGTTTTATTTTGGCATTAAAGGGGCTGAAAACCGTCGTAAAACAATTGCATTATTAGAGCAAATTGAGCTCGGTGAGAAATATATAGATAGGTACCCTGCTGAATTATCAGGCGGTCAAAAGCAACGAGTGTGTATTGCTCGAGCACTAGCGGCAAAGCCTTCTTTAATCATTTGTGACGAAGTTACCTCTGCACTAGATCCATTAGTCGCTGACGGCATCTTACAATTATTAATGGATTTACAGCAAAAGCACGATATTGCCTATCTATTTATTACTCATGATTTAGCTACCGTACAAGCAATTTCTGACACCATCGCGGTGATGTATAAAGGCGAACTGGTACGTTTCGGTCAAAAATCTGCGGTGTTAGCACCGCCCTTTGATGATTACACTGATATGCTACTTTCATCAGTTCCTAAAATGGAATTAGGTTGGTTGGAACGTGTTCTAGCAACTCGAAAAATGAGTTCTGCTGATAATTAGTCTTACCAAGCCTTCTAACCTCATAAGGCTCTTGTAAAGCTCCTAAAAACAATAGTGACGAGAATGACTATAAACGCATTCTTCGTCACTATAATTTTCACTGCAAATAAGCAAATAATCAACCTTACTAATTTTATATACAACTCCAACCTACTACTTAGCTTAAATTCTTTTGTGTTAAAGGATTGAGCATTACTACAACTTTTTTGAGATTAAACACGTGAATATAAAAGGTATTTTATTCGACAAAGATGGAACGTTAATTGAATTCAGCACATCTTGGATGCCCGCTATCATTGAAGCAGCCAACTATTTTTCTAACAACGATCCAATCCTTACTCAGCAAATTCTTGCAGCATCTGGCTACGATGAAAAAACAAACCAAGTGCTCGCTGGTTCTTTGCTAGCCGCTGCTAACAATCAGCAGATAGCTCAATGCTGGAGTCAGTTTATAGCGATAGATGCTGATCAAAACATGGTCGATAAGCTTGACGAAATTTTTCAATATCACAGCCAGCATAACAGCGTTGCAGCAACCGATTTAAATGTATTATTTGACAATTTAATTTCTCGTAACATCAAATTAGGCGTAGCCACCAGCGACAGTGAACAGGGTGCTAGAAGTACACTTGAAGCTTTTGGGGTTGTGCAAAAAATGGATTTTATCTGCGGCTATAATAGCGGTCACGGTATTAAACCCGAATCTGGAATGGTAGATGCTTTTTGCCAGCAAATGAATTTATTACCAAGCGAGGTAATGGTGGTGGGTGATAACACTCATGATTTACATATGGCTAAAAACGCGGGTGCAAAATTATCGGTGGGGGTTTTAACAGGCACCAGCAGTGCTGTAAAACTACACGAAGCAAATTACATTTTAGATCATATCGGCGATATTCCTGAGTTGTTAGATAATATCTGCTAAGCGCCATGCAAAAAATTTTAAATTAGCGAGCTTATTTCTTTCCAATAAAGCGTTTCAAGGGTTTAATACTTGCTGTGGATTAACAACCCTGTAATTAAATGATGGTTGAGACAAGTTCAACCATTTTCAACATAGATTATTTTTTTGAGTGCACATTATGAACAAACTCATTCTTATTATGATTGACGGCATAAGCTGTGAAAAATTTCAAAGCATTCGCCATCAATTACCCCACCTAGACCGCCTTGCTAAACAAGGCACATACGTTGAAGCTCTGACTCCAGAAGTGTGTGGTACTTCCTTTCCTGGACGTACATCGATGGTTGTAGGGCGTCCATCTAGTGAACATGGCATCTATGGTAATAAAATATGGGATGGCGAAGTTTTTCGCTGGTCAAACCCTTATGATGTACGTACAGAAACAATTGCATCTCTCACCAAAGAAGCCGGCGGTGATGTAGTAAATATTGGCTTTGGAATGGTACGCCCCGAAGATTGTGATTTGTATGTAAACCCATGGTGGGTTGATGATGTGCTCAGTACTGGGGTCGATGGCAGCCCACATCCTGAAAATGCCAATTGGCGTATGAAGCATAAGAACTTAGATCCAAATCAGCGCTTAACAAAGCTTGGCTTATCTGCACAATCAATTACTAATCCTGTTGATGATCGCGCTCAAACATTAGCTCTTGGTGTGCTAGCTGATTATCAATTGTTAGAGATGGCAGCTGAAGTTATCAACTCTGATAAAGCCCCAGATTTAATCATGACGGAAATCGCGGTTACCGATTACTTCTTACATTTATATGGTACTGAGCACCCAATCACTGAAATGTCGTTGCGAACGGCTGATGCTCAAGTTGGCGCTTTAATTGAAAAGTTGCGCAATGCCGGTACTTTGGATGACTATAACTTCGCCATCATGAGCGATCACGGCCATCACTTAATGCCCGATAGCGTGCATTGCGATTTATTACTACCTGAAGGTTGTCGCTGGTCTAGTGAAGGTAGCATGTTATTTGTTGCACCAAGATCTGATGCAGAAGCAGAACTTGTGACATCTAAGCTATTAGAAATAGGCATGGAAGTTTGGCCAGAGCCTCTTTTACCTAAAGATATAGCAGCTGATGTGTTGGTTTTTAGCTGTAAAGAAGGCCAATACGTGAGCTTTGAAAAAGACTTACAAGGAACGGGCTCTATTAGAGGTGTTTCTAAGTATCAATCTAATCATGGTATGCGCCCAGGCACTAAAGAAGATTATCGCTTTTGTATCTTCTTTGGCCCCGATGTACCACAACAAGAGATAGCTTTTGCCCAAGCTGTACAAGTGGCACCCACTATCGCCAAAATTATGGATGTAACAACACCTTGGACAGCTAAAGCCATATTCTAGCGCTTAAAACTCAAGAAGCTAAATAGGTATCGTTACTGAGCCATACCTGTTTAGTTATATCTAAGGACTACTCATTAAGTTTAATAAATATACCCCTACCAAACTCACATAATCTGCTCTATTTTATTCATGATTTGTTGATAGCGCTGATGTTCACAGCAACCAAATCCTGCGAGCTTTCGCGCTTTTATTTTTGTAAATATAGGCAAACTAATGCCCGCTAAAAAGCGGCAGCCAAGCGCATGTGAATCATCTGTAACTCCCACTTGATACAACGCATTTTTTAACCCTACCAAAGATTGTTCAAGTTGTTTAGCCTCTGGCCAATGATGGTCTTTACTGTAAGCTAATTTAGCCACTTTGCCTTTACACACACTGCAATGCCCGCACTGATTCAAACCGTCATTATGCGTAAATCCTTGTTCCATAATTGATTTATCATCAAAGTATTGCGCTAAGTTATAAGTAAGGCAGCTATCTAATTCAAAGAAGTCGACTAATGCCTGAATACGTTTAATTTCTTTATGCTCTTTGTCCAAAAAATATTGATACAATTGTGTCGCGAGATTTGGCTCAATCAACCGCTCAGTATTAACACTAAAGACTTCGGTTATTTGGCTAGTCTGCAACGTAATCATTTGCTTACTTTCTAAATAATTTAAAGCGGTCACCACTCTAGCGCGATCACACTGAGAAGCTTGAAATAAGCTATCAAAATTGAGTATCCCCCAGACCTTTTTGAAATCAGTATGTTGAAAAATCTGTTGTAAAAACTGCTGTCTTTCAGAATTAAAGGTACTCAATATTTGCTCTTGTGGTACTAATAACTGCAATTTAAACTGCGCATAATAACTATACTTCGCTTGCAAAATACCCATAAGCTCTAACTGAACAAGCAGCGTTTTAAGTGTTAACTGGCGAATATTACTATTATTAGAGAGTGAATATATCTGGGTTTCCCATTGCTGGTATTGTTGCTCATCTCTAATATTATTAATGACATACTCTATTGCTGTTAACTCTGGCGTGTCGCCATACACGAAGTTCTCTAAGGTATTTAAATTATCCAAATTAGCAAGTGTACAGCAATACGCATGCTGCCCATCACGCCCGGCACGTCCTATTTCTTGAGAGTAGTTTTCAATTGATTTAGGTAAATCATAGTGCACCACAAACTGCACATTGCTTTTATCTATCCCCATACCAAAGGCAATAGTCGCCACGACAACATCAATACCATTAGCCATGTATTTACTTTGAATAGTTTGGCGTTGCTCATCAAGTAAACCCGCATGATAAGCAGCAGCATTTATGCCGCTAGTAATAAGTTTATTCGCGATATTTTCCGCGGTTTTCTGCAAAGTGACATACACTATGCCCACTGGTTTACCGCTATACTGGTACTCTTTAATAAGTTGCACTAAGCGTTGATCTTTGACGCTAGCACTCACTGATTCAACATTTAATTCCAGGTTTTGCCGATAAAAACCGGTTTGTACTATATTCTCATCAACGATATTAAATTTTGAAGCCATGTCTCGCTTTACTTCAGCAGTAGCAGTCGCAGTTAACAATAATACTAAAGGTATTTTTAACCATTGCTGATAGCTGGGTATTTTTAAATAATCAGGCCTAAAGTTATGCCCCCATTCTGAAATGCAATGTGCCTCATCTACCACTAGCATTGAAATAGGAGTGCTAGAGATCGCTTGTCGAAAGCGCTCATTTTTAAAGCGCTCAACTGACACCATTAACACTTTAATTAAGCCGCTATGTAAATCTTGCATAACTTGTTGGCTTTGCTGCACACTTAAGGAAGAATCGATACTGGCAGCTGCGATGTTATTCGCCTGTAAAAACGCAAGTTGATCTTTCATTAAAGCTAATAAAGGGGAAATAACTAAAGTTAAGTGAGGTAATTGAGTAGCGGCTAATTGGTAGCATAATGATTTACCAGAACCTGTAGGAAAAATAGCCAACGAAGATTGCTGTTTGAACAATAACTGGCTGATAACTTCTTGCTGGCCAGCTCTAAATTCGGTAAAGCCAAAGCGCTGTTTAAGTATTACTGCTAGTTGTGGTTCGTACATATTCATACCTATAGGGTTAGTTCAGTAGAGATTCGTCACTTAGAAGGTTGTTATGTATCAGACAATACGCCTTACCATACTCAGTCCTATACCCATAATGTAATCCTAGTAGTACAATATATAGTAGGATTAGCAAATAAATTGAGGGTAATCAAATGCAGTTAGATCTTGATATACATAATTTTTATGAACATTTAGTCATAGAGCACCTAGAAGCAAACAACCTTACTAGTGAATATGATCAGGAGTTTCTAGCTGATTTATGCTGTTTAGCTTTAACTCAGTTGCCTGCACGTTATATTCGCCATGACATTGATATGGCCTTTTATCTTGGTACCGCTGAACGTGAAAAAATGAGTAGTCAAGTAGCCTTAGCGATAAACCAATCCTTAGCTTACCTACACAAGCGCACTGAATAAAATCTTTTAAAACTTACGTTGAGATCTTACACGTCAACTTGGCGTAAAGATCTCAACTGTAAGTATCAATGTTGGTGAATTACAAATAACCAGTAACCTTAGCTATTTTATGCTTGAGAATATAAACACTGTCCATCTGACTTTTTATCAAGCAAACGAATAAACTCTTGATGTGCTAATATTTCATCTTCAGTAGGTAAAACAACTTTCAAACTATCTCCACTAACATTTAATTTTTTGACCGCTATCGAACCATCATTACCAGCGTTTTCATCTTCTTCAGCTAGCATTAAATCTGTTTGGCCACCCGTGATCATTAAGTACACATCTGCGAGTATTTCGGAATCGAGTAGAGCCCCATGTAATTCTCGATGAGAATTATCGATTCCGTAACGTCGACACAAAGCATTCAAATTATTCTTCTGCCCTGGGTGCTTTCGTCTTGCAAGTTTCAGAGAATCAACCACAGAGCATATATCATCTACTTTTTCGCTACAGCCATTACGCTTTAGTTCTGCATTTAAAAAGCCGATATCAAAAGGTGCATTATGAATAATTAGTTCTGCGCCACGAACATATTCTAAGAAATCTTGGGTAATATCGCTAAACTTAGGTTTGTCAGCCAAAAACTCGTTTGTAATACCATGAATACGTATAGCGTCTTCATCGGAATCACGATCTGGTTTTATATACTGATGGTAGTTATTGCCAGTCAAACGACGTTTAATCATTTCGACACAACCAATTTCAATAACATTGTGCCCCTGTGAAGGCTCTAAACCCGTTGTTTCTGTATCAAGTATGATTTGTCTCATAAAGTCTGTTCTCGATTAAGCTTGCTCTCAATTTAAAAAACGCTAAGGCAGGCTATAAAATATTTGTACTGCTTAGCAATTAATCAGCCTAGTGGCGCTATTACTCAATCAGCGTAGTGCTAACTTACTTTACTGTTCCAACGCCGCGATTAGCAAGATCATCAGCCAATTCATTGTCAGGATGACCACTATGCCCTTTCACCCAGCGCCAATCGATTGTATGTTGTTGGCTTTTTTCGTCAAGCTGCTGCCATAAATCAGCATTTTTAACCGGTGTTTTAGCTGACGTTTTCCAACCGTTACGTTTCCAGCCAGAAATCCATTCGCTGATCCCCTTGCGCACATATTGCGAATCAGTGGTTAAAATAACCGAGCAGGGATGCTTTAAAATGGCAAGAGATTCAATAGCAGCCATTAGTTCCATGCGGTTATTAGTGGTATTTTGTTCACCGCCAAATATCTGTTTTTGCTGATCACCGTAATATAATACTGCTCCCCAGCCACCAGGACCTGGATTTCCCTTGCAGGCTCCATCAGTGAATATCCTAACTTCTTTCACGCACTTGCTCCCTTGTAGCAGGTTCTCTAACCGGTAATGCATAAAATTTTCTAGGGAAGGTAAGCCGTTTTACTGGCGTCATACCTTCAACATCTTTGCGCGCGAGTATAACAGTAAAAGCGCCATTTTTTGGGACTGATTTACGCCCAAAAGTTTGAATTTTTTGAAATCGATTACGCCATTTTTTAGAAGTAAAAGGAGGGAGATAATAATCAGTTAGGGTACGTATTTGAGTTAAGCCTAAAAGACTCATCCAATCCCCTAAACGGCGCTGTGAAATAAATTGCCCACGCTGCCAAGGCGCTGTGACTTTTCGGGAGCACAACTTGCGCACTCCCCACCATGAAGCAGGATTAAAACCAACAACTATCAAATAACCATCGGGTCTTAATACTCTATTGGCTTCTCGCAATACTTGATGTGGATTTTCCGTAAAATCTAAACTGTGGTGTAATAACACTACATCAACACTATTCTGCTCAAATGGTAGTTCGGTGGTTTCACATAATATACTGTGATCAGATAATCCCAGTTTATGCTTATTACTTACTATTATTTTGTGACCAATCAAACTTTCAGCAGAGAGTTGCATATTTGGGCTAATCGCTATTTCTACTAAAAAGTAACCAAACAAATTCGGTAGCAAGCGGTTAATAGCTCTGCGTTGAGCTGCTAACAACTCTAACCCAAGTTCAGTATCAAACCACTGCTGAATGCTTTCAATATCGTGTTGCTCTATTTGCTTTTTCATTTAATTACTTAGTATGTCTAATCATGAAATGGCTTTAATGTTAACAGGATTTTTTAATGGTGTTGATATAAATTATCATTGCTATTCAGTTTAATTGTTGTTGCTCTGTAACTCATTGATTTTACGTCAACGACAAGTGTCGTTTAATTGAAAAGTACCGCTTTAGCCTTAACAGGCAAATACAAATCAATGAGTTAGAGGGCTTATATTTTTTAACCCGCTGAGTGATAATCTAAAATCTCTGCAACACTTCACGCATAGAACGATGATAACTGCGCTCAATACTGCACACCGATTTCACTTCATTTAGCCAGTTTCATGACTTATCTTAATATCGTTCGTTTTGTTGTGCAGAACGCCTCAATTTAGAGCTTTTCACGTTCAGTGTTGTTTTTGCTATGAAATACCTGCTATGCGCTGCAAAATAGCATTCTTGCTTTTGCTATATTTTATCGTTTAACTTATTTGGGAAATTATTATGTTTCAAACAACCCCTATTCCAGCCTTCGCTGACAATTATATATGGATGCTGCACGATCATACTGATGGCGTAGTTGTAGTAGATCCTGGCGATGCAAAAGCAGTTATCGATCAGCTTGATAAATCCAAAAAAAGTTTGAATGCAATACTTATTACGCATTTTCATGACGATCACACTGGCGGCGTTGATGAATTGGTTCAAAAATTCCAAGTACCTGTTTATGGGCCTCAAAAATGTAAATTCCCTAACATCACCCATCCATTAGCAGATGGGGATTCGCTGCAAGTATTTAATACAACATTAAAGGTTAAAGCAGTTCCAGGACATACCCTTGATCATATATGTTACGTATTAGATGATGCTGACGACGATCTAGTTTTCTGTGGCGACACGCTATTTTTAGCTGGCTGTGGCAGAGTATTTGAAGGCACTATGCAGCAAATGCTTAGCGCAATGGATTTTTTTAAACACCTTCCTGAAACCACAAAAGTTTACTGCACTCATGAATACTCGCTAAGCAATCTAGCATTTGCCCAAGCAGTAGAACCTGATAACTCGGCCATTACTGAACAAATTGAGCACTGTAAAAATTTAAGAGCTTTAGGGCAGCCTACCCTACCCACAAATATCGCTCAAGAATTGCTAACCAATCCATTTTTACGCTGCGATAAAGAAAATGTCAGGTATGGAGCACATCAGTTTTGCAATAGAGAATTATCCAATCAACTAGATGTCTTTACTGCATTGAGAAAATGGAAAAATATATTTTAAAACAATAATTTATAAATATTTTCTGTTCATTGAAACTATCTATAAAAACGCTTGTTATCATTGCTGCATTGACCTTATCTACTATACTGTTAAAATGCCTAGCTAAAATTTAAATATTAGGCGCTATCTACAATGTTCGGAAAAAAAATCTTTGCTATTTTCTTCCTTTTATCGCTAGTGGGATGTAAAGCTACAGCAGTAAATACAAGTTATAATAGCAACTATAATATTTTTGATAAAAATGCAGAGCCGTTAAAACAGAAGGCTTACACGAACACTGTTATTAACGATGATGGTTTATGGCAGCTAACGCGAGAAAACCTACAGTTTTCAGATCTGTTTGAGCAGCCTCGTGTGAAAAATGAAGTTAAAAGATACAATCGTTACCCACTGCATATGTCTAAAGTTAGCGAGCAAGCTAACCCCTATTATTATTACGTTCTAAACGAAGTATTAAACCGCGGTTTCCCAAGCGAAGTAGCACTGCTACCTGTTATTGAAAGTATGTATAACCCTAACGCTTATTCTTATGGCAAAGCTTCTGGTATTTGGCAGTTTATTCCAAGTACTGCTATTTATTTAGGTATCACTATTAATGATAACTACGATGGGCGGCGCGATTTAATCACCTCAACAAAAACAGCGCTTGATTACCTAGCCAGCTTAAATAAGCGTTTTGACGGTGATTGGATGCTAACCTTCGCCGCTTATAATGGCGGTGGTGGCACTGTCTCTAAAGCCATCAGGATTAATAAAGAAAAAGGTTTAGCTACAGACTTCTGGTCCCTTAAGCTACCTAAAGAGACAACTCAATATGTACCGCGCATTCTAGCCATTGCTGATTTAGTACAAAACCCGCGTAAGTATAAAATCAAAATTCCAGCAATTGCCAATCAACCTTTTTTCAAAGTAATTGAAACTAAAGGACAAATTAATTTCAAGAAAGTAGCAGAAATTGCCAAATTAGATAAATCGCTATTTCAAAAACTTAACTCTGGATTTAGCAATAACGTTACCGAAACTAACGGTCCTCATAGAATTTTAGTACCTGTTAATAAGGCAAGCAGTTTAACACTAGCGCTCAATTCACCGGCCTATACTCAATATTTGACTGCGACACGCTATAAGATTCGACCAGGTGATAGCTTAGGAATGATTGCGCAAAACCACGGCATTTCTACGCGCTCATTAAAACAAGCAAACTCGCTTAGTAGCTCAAAAATTCGTGTTGGAAAAGTATTATTAATCCCTAGAACTAACAACCCTAAATCAACACAACTGGCAGCGATTAGCCAATCTCACAGAACTCATAAGATTAACAATGGCGATACGGTATGGGATATCGCTAAGATGCATAAAATAAGTGTTAATGACATTCTAGCTTTCAATGGGTTATCAAGAAATAGTACTTTAAAAATAGGTAGTGAAATTAAAATACCTCGCGGTTAATCAATAACTTATAACTGCAATATTTTACAAAAATCTGTTTCTTAAATTACTAAAGCTTAATCGATAAATAGCATTAAGCTTTAGTTATTTCTTCACCCCCACACTCCTCTTCGTTAAAGCTTCTGCTCAACCATCGGCATAGCTGCTGTCTTATGCTCAATAGCAGCTTCAAAAGAGCTTAAGCGCTTATAAACTGACAGTAAATCTACAATTGTTGTCCAAGAATTTACCAGGTACTGAAATGAGTTACTTACTTGGTTAAACGCACTCAGGATCTGCTGTAATATACCAAAAGTAATCGCTCCAACCGCTATAGTTGGAATTAGCAATATCAGTACAAACATATTATCAGCTTGTAAATACATCATTCTAGCGACATTAAAATACATATAATGAAAATATAATCGAAAGTAGTTTTTACGTACTCGACTAAATAGTTCGGTGAGGTGAATAGGCTGCGCACGCTGACTATCATCTTCTCCATACACTAACTCTTTACGAAAAGCTGCTTCAACTTTTTGATTTTTAAATTCAAGCCCCGGTAATTTAATGCCTACCAATGCTAATAACCCCGTGCCAAATATTGACCAAAATAGCGCTGCATAAAACAACGGATGAGCAATAGCACCTACCACCGGTAATTCTGAAACATACTCAGATAGAGCCCAAAGCACTGGCAAGAAAGCAAATAACGTCATCACTGCATCTATTAGCGCAACACCTAATCCCTCCATGATAGAAGCGAACCGCATAGTATCTTCTTGCACTCGCTGTGATGCACCTTCAATACTTCTTAGTTGCGCCCACTGAGCAGTGTAATAATCATTCATCGCGGTGCGCCAGCGAAAAATAAAATGACTGACTAAGAATCGGGTAGCCACATAGATAAAAATAGCTAAGAAGGCAATTTCTGCAAAAATCATCATTAGATCAAGTAATTGCGAAGTAGCCGAAGCGACCTCTTCTTGCGAAACTATCTTCTCGACCCCCTCTTCTGTCGGTTTTAATAACGATTGGATTAAATCAAAAAATGGCCGGCGCCAATGGTTAATCGCTACCGATACTTGTACTGAAAAGTAGGTGGAAAAAATAATTGCAGAAGAGCCAACAATAGACCACATCTGCCATTTGTGAGGAGATATAGAACACCAAAATAAGGAAAAGATCGCCGTGCAGACAAAATAGTAACCATAAAAGAGTAAAAACGAATCTGTAATGAAATAGCCTAAACCGATAACAGGCTTTTCTGAGCTTACATCTAAACCAATGAACTGTGCTATTTGTGAATTAAAACCATACCAGATGCTGCAGGTGATACTGGCAAAAACCACAACGGATAAGAAAAACCATTTCGGGTTTGGGAAAAAAGATTTGAACATAATTATTGCAATCTCTGGTGAGTATCCGTCCACAAAAGCAGTCATAGTGAAGCTTATCCAATATGGATGATAAGCGTAACTAAAGTGTACTGCCTACGCTTTCTAAAACGATCTCTAATAGCACTAACATTGAGCTAATGGAGAATCGTAGTAGACAGCCGTCTGTGAATTAGCACTCGTTATTTTAAGTAGCCTTAAAAAGACCACAATTAACTTGAAAAATTCAATATAATTAAAATTTTCACTATAACAACTGTAATTTCATTGATATATATAAATGATGATCTTCAACTAGTTATGTAGACAAATACCAGAAAGTAGCCATTATGAGCAAATATAGAGATGCTTTCTTGCGCATACCCTTATCCTGCGCAGTAATCTAAAGACGAGATGTTATCAAAAAGTTAAAAGACATTTTCAACTCAATAAGTTAGTCTTGCTAAAGCTTTTATAATACCAAAACTCTGATATTAGTTACTTTTTAAACAACAACTTAGAATTTCCAAAATAGTAGCTATAAATAAGCGATAAAGAGTTTGCAGTAAATTGAGCTTATATTCGTAACTAATCAACCAAAAGTCATCGTATTTCATTTTGTTATTTAGCAGATTAATGAGTGGAGATCTCATGTTAAAAAGTATTCTTTTGTGTCTAAGTATAATTACCAGTAGTTTGTCTTTTGCCCAGAATATAACTACCTCTCATGCCATCGCGCTAAGAGGGGAAGCTCAATATAGCCAAGATTTCAAACATTGGAACTATGTTAACCCCAATGCTCCACATGCAGGGACATTAACCACCGCTAGCATCGCTACTTTTGACAATTTTAACCGCTACGCCCAACGGGGAACCTCTGCACCTAACGCCACTGACTTTTACGATTCGCTAATGGTCACTAACTTGGAAGAAGACAGCACCTACTACTGCTTAGTGTGCACGAGTGTTAGCTACCCTGATGATTACAGTTGGATTAGCTTTAAACTCAATCCAAAGGCCGTGTTTCAAGATGGCAAAGCACTAACCGCCACAGATGTTAGCTTCACCTTTGATAAATTTATGACTCAAGGGGTTAACCAATTCGCTAAAACATTTGAAGGCGTCACCACACAAATTATCAATGATTTAGAGGTTAAGTTCTTACTTCCTAAAAAAGATAAAGATTTCATGCTCTCTCTAGTCGACTTACCAATCTTCCCACAACACTATTGGGCAGATAAGGATTTAGCAGAACCTTTAATTGAAGCACCATTGGGCAGTGGAGCTTATAGTTTAAAAGATTTCAAAATGGGTCAATATGTCATCTATCAGCGCAATAGCGATTATTGGGCTATAAATCACCCTACTCAAAAAGGCACCCTTAACTTTGATTTTAAACGAGTAGATATCTATAAAGACGCGACCGTTATGATTGAAGCCTTAAAAAAAGGGGAATTTGATCTTCGCTCAGAATCTGATTCTAAGCTTTGGGCCACTACTTACCAAGGCAAGAATTTCGATGCAGGCTTCATTAGGCTTGATAAAATTGTCAATGAAACACCCAGAGCAATGCGTGGTTTTATTTTCAATACCACACGAGACAAGTTTAGCGATAAAAGAGTGCGTGAAGCAATCGGCTTGATGTTTGATTTCGAGTGGACCAATAAAAAGCTGTTTTACTCAGCAGATAGCCGTAGCTACTCTTACTTGCAAAACTCCGCTTATATGGCGCGCGGTATTCCAAAAGATCGAGAGTTAGAAATTTTACAACCCTTTGCGGAGCAACTTCCCCCGGTACTTTTTAAACAAGAATATAATCCACCGGTAACGGATGCTTCTGGCAGAATTCGCCGCCAAAGCCGACTAGCTCTAAAGCTACTCAAAGCAGCTGGCTGGGAGCTAAAAGCTGGCAAACTATTAAATGCAGAACAGCAACCTTTCAAATTTGAAATTATGTTATGGCGCGCAACTGACGAGCGCTATGTTATCCCCTTTCGGAAAAACTTAGCAAAAATCGGTATTGAATTAGACATACGCACTGTTGACATAGCACAGGCAACTAACAGATTACGTGAGCGAAATTACGACATGATCGTTCACCAGATGGGTGGAGGCGTGCACCCTAGCAACAGCTTTAAATATTATTTCCATTCAAAATTTATCGACAGCACCTATAATGCTTCTGGCTACACCAGTGACCTGGTTGATATGTTAATTGATAAAATCATGGATAATCAGCAGAATTTAGCAGAGCTTAAAGCTTATGGAATGGCATTGGATAGAGTTTTATTGTGGCAGTTCTTAGTTATTCCTCAATGGCACAACAAGTATTATCGTGTTGCTTACTGGGATAAATTTTCTCGGCCAGCCATAAAGCCAAAATACGATTTAGGTGTTAGTACATGGTGGTATGATGCTAAAAAAGCGGCTCGTTTACCTAAGCGCAATGCAACCAATTAACGCACTTTCACTTATTGATATTTAAGCACAGGTCTTTTTGATGTCAGCATATGTTATACGCCGCCTGCTGCTAATAATTCCCACATTATTAGCAATCATAACCATTAACTTTTTTTTAATTCAAGCTGCACCAGGCGGCCCTGTCGATCAAATGATAGCGAAGCAAATGGGCCTAAATGCATCTATGCTTGATAGGCTAACGGGCAACGATAAAGCTGCAGAGCCTGATAATAAAGAAAACGCAGGTAAAGGCTATCGTGCTTCTATAGGATTAACTAAAGAAGATATTGCCGCTATTAATAAGCAATTTGGTTTTGACAAACCTATGCACCAGCGCTACTTCAGTATGCTATGGGATTACATTTGTTTTGATTTTGGTGACAGTTTATTTAGAGGACGCTCTGTTAGTGAACTTATTATTGAACGCTTGCCTGTTTCTATCTCTTTAGGTTTATGGACGACCTTGCTGGTTTACTTAATTTCCATTCCTTTAGGCATTCGCAAAGCCATTAACCACAGTAGCCGTTTTGATATTTGGACCACATCGCTGGTGTTAGCTGCCAATGCTATTCCCTCATTTTTATTTGCAGTGTTGTTAATTATTCTTTTTGCGGGCGGTAATTATTTCGACTTATTTCCACTGCGCGGCCTGGTTTCTAACGATTTTGAGCAGTTAACTACATGGCAAAAAATAGCTGACTACTTCAATCACATGTTCTTGCCTGTCGTTGCAATGACGATTGGTGGTTTTGCCAGCTTAACTATGTTGACCAAGAATAGCTTTTTAGATGAAATTCACAAACAATATGTCATCACCGCAAAAGCGAAAGGTTTAACCCAAAATAACATTCTATATCGCCATGTTTTTCGCAATGCCATGCTGATCATTATTGCAGGTTTTCCTGCTGCTTTTATCGGTATATTTTTCACAGGCTCGCTGTTAATTGAAGTTATTTTCTCACTCGATGGGCTAGGTTTGTTAGGTTTTGAAGCGACACTGGCACGCGATTATCCGGTTATTTTTGCCACTTTATATATTTTCGGTTTGATAGGTTTATTGATGAGTATTTTAAGTGATGTGATGTACAGCATTGTTGATCCACGTATTAATTTTGAGGGAAACTAATGCCTACAGCTGCTTCCCCTATTACTAGCTTGAGCATCAATCAAAAGCGCTGGTTAAAATTTAAGGCCAACAAGCGCGGCTATTGCGCTTTGTGGATTTTCTCAGTTTTTTTTACTATTTCGCTTTTTTCGGAATTTATCGCCAACGATAAACCGCTCTTGATAAGCTACAACAACCAACTACATATGCCTATTTTCATCAATTATAGTGAATTAGACTTTGGCGGAGATCTAGATGCTAACGTTGACTACACCGATCCTTACATCCACGAGTTGATAGAAGAAAAACAAGGCTGGATGATATGGCCAGTAGTGCGTTATAGCTACGACACTATTATTTACGATTTGCCCAGCCCAGCCCCCAGCCCGCCTAGTAAAGATAACTGGTTAGGTACAGATGACAAGGCTCGTGATGTTGTCGCTGGAATATTATATGGCTTTCGAGTTTCAGTATTGTTTGGCTTTGCAGTCACCATTGTATCAGCCATTATTGGTGTATCTGCAGGTGCGGTACAGGGGTTTTACGGCGGCACTATTGATTTAGTATTCCAGCGCATTATCGAAATTTGGAGCAGTATGCCAACGCTGTTTATTTTGATCATAATGCTCAGCGTTATTACCCCCAATATTTGGTGGCTGCTTACGTTCGTATTGCTCTTTTCTTGGATGGGATTCGTTGGGGTCGTAAGAGCGGAGTTTTTACGTGGTCGCAATTTAGAGTATGTGCAAGCTGCAAGAGCATTAGGCATGAGTGATCGGCGATTAATGTTTAAGCACATTTTACCTAATGCCATGGTAGCCACACTCACTTTCATCCCCTTCACCTTATCCGGCTCAGTGACGATACTCACTTCATTGGATTTTTTAGGCTTTGGCTTACCTCCGGGCTCCCCTTCATTAGGCGATTTACTCGCACAAGGTAAAGCAAATTTACATGCACCTTGGCTGGGTCTTTCATCTTTTTTGATTCTGGCTTTCATGTTGTCATTACTGGTGTTTATTGGTGAAGCGATAAGAGATGCGTTTGACCCTAGAGGCAGTTATTAATGAATTTGTTAGCGATAGAAAAGCTCAATCTTGGCTTTCAATTTAATAACCAGCTCAATCAAGTGGTATTTGATATAGATTTGCAGATAAATACGGGTGAAATTCACGCTCTTGTCGGTGAAAGTGGTTCTGGGAAATCAGTCACTGCAATGAGCATAGTGCAATTATTAGACAGCCCTCCTTTCACCTTTATTAGTGGCGCTATTAACTGGCAAGGCACTGATTTAACCCAAGCAAGTGAAAAAACATTAAGAGAAATACGCGGTAATAAAATAAGTGTTATTTTCCAAGAGCCCATG
>JBALXS010000054.1:0-1510 GCA_036960485.1 Oceanospirillaceae bacterium | reverse complement strand
TGACCTCTCTTAATCCACTACACAGCATTTCAAAGCAGCTCACTGAAGTTATTTCACTGCATGTACTATGCAGTAAGAAACAGGCTGCACAGCTCGCTTTCGATTGGCTTAAAAAAGTAGGTATCAGAGATATAGCCGAAAAACTAAAAGCTCTCCCTCATCAGCTATCAGGTGGTGAGCGACAACGTGTAATGATTGCTATGGCACTGGTAAACGAACCAGATTTACTCATAGCAGATGAACCAACTACCGCTTTAGATGTAACTATTCAAGCACAAATATTAACGCTTATTTTAGAGTTGCAAAAAGAAACGGCGATGGGCGTGTTGTTTATCACTCATGATCTGAGTGTAGTAAAACACGTTGCTGATCGGGTATCGGTAATGGAGCGAGGCCGCATTGTCGAAAGCGCGAGTAAAACACAGATTTTTGCGGCTCCACAGCACCCTTACACCCAACGTCTTTTGGAAGCGAAGCCAACAGGCAGTGCACCAGATACTGTGACCCAAGATACAATTTTAGACGTCAATCAATTAAAAGTATGGTTTGCATTGCGTGCCGGTATTTTTAGTCGAGTTTACGATCATTTTAAAGCAGTAGACGCCGTTGACTTAACGGTGAATAAAGGTGAAACACTCGGCATCGTCGGTGAAAGCGGTTCTGGAAAATCAACACTAGCTAAAGCTATTTTGCAGTTACAAAAAAGTGAAGGAAGTATCACTTTTTTAGGTAATGCTATACAAGATATAAGCCAGCAAAAAATGCGTCAGCACCGCCAATCTATGCAGGTGGTATTTCAGGATCCTTACGGTAGCTTAAGCCCTAGAATGTCAGTAGGCGAAATCATAGGTGAAGGTTTAGACATTCATCAACAAGGCACCCTACAAGAGCGACAGCAACGCATAGAAGAAGTAATGAAAGAGGTTGAAATTGACCCTAGCTGGGTGCAACGCTATCCCAATGAGCTTTCAGGTGGCCAGCGCCAGCGAGTAGCTATTGCACGTGCGCTCATTTTAAAACCTAAATTAATTATTTTAGATGAACCAACCTCAAGTTTAGATCGTACCATTCAAATTCAAATTATTAATTTATTAAAAAAGCTTCAAGTAAATTATCAACTCAGCTATATTTTTATCAGTCATGACTTAAGCGTGGTTAAAGCATTAAGCCATAGAGTGCTGGTAATGCGCAGCGGTAAAATAATTGAAAGCGGCTTATGTCAGCAAATTTTTAATGCACCTAAGCAAGCTTATACTCAGCAATTAATTAGCGCAGCCCTCATTGAATAACGCTAATGCACTGAAAAATGCAACTATATGAATACATCTATAAATATATAGAAATAAGTTAATTTTTTACTTGCAACCAAGTGCTTTCACCATTATTATTTGCGCCCTCGATTAGATGCACTGCAGCGACAAACTACAGGAAATTAAACGAGTTAATTATTGAAGATGCCGACATAGCTCAGTTGGTAGAGCAACTGACTTGTAATCAGTAGGTCCCGAGT
>JBALXS010000053.1:0-32106 GCA_036960485.1 Oceanospirillaceae bacterium | reverse complement strand
GCTCAGAGAAAATAAGTTCAGGGTAAACCGTGCGTAGATTGTGGTGCGAGAACACCTAAACAATACGCTGATCATAAGGACCCTCTAGTAAAAGAATACTATCGAACTGGAACGATAGATAAGACGCGTATGCGTGATGCTGATTCTGTTCAACCGCATTGCCCGACTTGCGCGAATAAGCAGGGGGCGGAAATGAGTCGGTTCTCAAGGCAGCAGAAGAAGGATTTAGGGTTATGATGGTAACTGTAATAGAAGAGTTACAAAAAAAGGTGTGTAGACAATTTGAAGCAGATTTTCTGCCTTCCCCAAGTGATCTTAAGGTTGGCATTGCTACTAATGTTCGTGATGGAATTGTGCCGATCAATGGTTTTCGACATTCCCCTGAAGGTGATACGACTGGTTGGTACATTTATGCTGGTGAAGAACTTTCAGGTGATCCTGACTTTTTTAAACCATTGCATGTAGAACATCTTGATGATTGGTGCCCTCAGCTCAAAAAATATCTTGGATTGTCACCGGGATGGAGGTTCCTTATTGCAGGTGATTATGAGGATGTTTGGTTTGATGAGAGCTTGCTAGAGGTTTAAGATTTTCTTTATAGCATTCCAGTAATGTTACAAAGGGCGCAGGGAAAGGGCTGGGGAACCCGTTTAAGAATAAGTCAGCTAAAGAAATTGATGAAATGTTTACGAAGAAGGGTTTTCAAAAGAAAGGGATTGATCCAGCGGGCGGTACTGGCGGGTATGTGAACCCTAAAACTGGTCGTTCATACCACATAGATCCTAAAGAGTGGGGTAAGTTTAAAGAGTCTAACCATGTCGATGTAAATAGGGCTAGGTCTTATAAAGGCTCTCTCGATAAGAAAAAGCTATCTTTCAAGGAATAACTGTTATGTCTATAAATCAATCAATCTTAAATTTTCAGAAGTTTATTCTAGTTTGTTGGCCACAATTAAGTGTGATTATGGAAAATCTTGACTGGGATAATGATCCATATTTTGTTGAAAATTGGATTCAAGCTAATTGGGAATTAATGGTGGAGAGACAAATACTTGATAGCGAGCAATTTTTGCTACCCTATGGTTATGATGTAAAGCCAGAATGTAGGCATACCAACATAGGGAAGGCGGCCACACATAGAGTTATAGTTAGCTTGAAAAGTGAAAGTAAAAAGTACTACTTCCTGACTTTCACTTCAAAAAATTCAAGTACGACTAAATTTGAGCCGCCCCTCAATTATATGGCAGTTAAAGATTTAACTACCGGTGATATATCACACATAGATTTGGATGAAGTAGATTTTTCAGTTGAAAATATAAGCTAATGTTGCAAAGAAAGCAGACTTTGTTGTTACTCCGGATGGGGTAGATATTCTTACAGACCCAAATAGGTTAAAGAAAAGTCTTTCAAATTTACAAGAAACTTCAACTAAGTCATCTAGTCGCAAGTTTGTAGGTGAGGATTCCAATGGGCCTATAAGAGTAAGAATTGAAAAAGCTCATGCCGCCGATCCAAATTTTACAGGTACACCGGATCCTCTTCATACAGTAGACCACCTTCATATTGACCGTCGAAAAAATGTGACTTCTGGTGGATTTAAATCAAAAGAGAAAGTTCAATATGACTGGCCATTTTGAGAGTAATATGAATCAGATTAATACGGTTTTATGGGCAGATGCGGAATTTGATGATCTGAAAATTGATTATGACTCGGTAAAAATTAGAATCGAAGAGTCTAATGGCCTAACAAAACTCATAACCTGTCATGGGTATATTGGGTTTGAAAGTATAGGACTGTGGGACGAAATTGTGATTTCTAGCGCTACTATGCATAAAAAACATGAACTGATTGATCGTAGCAAGTCTGCCATAAGCATGCGCTTAGGTAATATTGACTCTGGAAGTAACGCTAGAAATATCAGAGAGTGGGGAATGTTACAGATAACTTTCATAGATGGTGCGGAGCTAAATATAGTTATGACACAGATTTCGGTTAGCGCAGTAAGCTAATGTTACAAAGAGTGTAAACCCGAAAGTAAAAGAAGTTTTAGATGCAATTAATACGAAAGTTAGCTTGAGAGTTGAGACGCATCCTCTAAAACCAAATGATCCCAATATTCGCCATGCTAATGTCGAGGTTACACGCCAGGTGAAAAACAAAAATAAGGTGATTAGCAATGATCACATTGTTGATTAACACTTGTGAGATGAAAATGAGAAAAAAATTTAGCTATGACTTTGATGATGAGTCAGAAAAATCGAGAATTTCGTTTGAATATGCTGAAGATATAGAAGAAAAATTAGCCATTAAAATCGAATCTGGAGTTCCAGTAATATACGGGAATAAGCAAGCGTTTCTATTATTAGCTAAGACGTTTTCTAAACTGGCGTTAGGTGCTTATGAAGATGGTTTTCATGTTCATCTTAATACGGATTTCGATGCGGAGGACACCGAAGCATTAAGAATTATTTTAGATAATGACGCCTGATTATCTTGGAATCTCTCCCGATTCTAAATGCTGTCTTTTATGAATCACGGCCAGTACTATGATGGTCAAGTGACTGGTTTTGACGTAAGTATTGTTGGTTTTAGAGGGCAATCTAATACCTTGCCTTTTGGTGAAGATGTGCAAGCTGCGAATAACGAACGGATGAAGCTGAGGTTCCCGGGGCAGTATAAAGATCAAGAAACAGGTTATAGTCAGAATTACTTTAGAGATTATGATGCGAGCTTGGGGAGATATATTCAGAGTGATCCGATAGGGTTGATGGGTGGGATTAATACCTTTGCTTATGTGGGGGTGAGTCCGTTAAAATATTCAGATTCTAAAGGTTTATGCGGCCCTTGTGTTTCTATTACTATGGCCGTAGTTAATTACACCCGTAGTAGGGCTAAAAATATTCCTACTGCTGCTGTAAATGCAGCAGGCACATTTGGTGCTAATAAAGATGAGTATGGAATTGGTGGTGCAACGTTAAGAGCTAGTGTGAGTTTTGCTGCTAGTTTAGCTATTGGAGGTGGTAAAACAGTAAGAGAAAACACAGCAAAAGCTTTTACGTCAAATTTATTTAGTCAAATAGCTGTCGACCATGACATTAATATCAATGCTCTTGGAAGCGCAACATTTGCTTCAGTCCCTGGATACGGTGCCGCTAAACTTGGTAAATTCATGGGGTTTACAGGGGTTTATGGAATTGTTACCGCTGAAGTAGTTTCACAATCAGTTTATAATGGACTGGTACGTACTAGAAATAACGCTCCTATCCGAAATTCGTGTAATAAATAAAACTCAAAATACTTACAAGTGTGGCCAATGGATATTATTTTTTTGAACGAAAGATGGACACTAAATATATGGTATGGTCTTATTATTACTATATGTGCTATATGGATGTATACCTACTACCTTGGAAAATTAGTTAAGCTATATTTCAAACACGAACAACCTAAACTGCTACATAAAATAATAATTTATATAATGTATAGGTACTTTTTAATTTTTACAGCTTTTTCTTGGACCATCATGAAACACTTTTACCTTGATTACACTCATGGCAAAATTTTTAATACAATATACATCAGCTTATGCGTATTATCGCTTATATTTATAGGCATTATTAATTCGTATTTGTCAGATAAACAAGAAAAAAATGGCTGGTAATCAAATTAAAATCACTCTTAACATAGGACATATACCCTTTGCCCTTTGCCCTTTGCCCTTTGCCCTTTGCCCTTTGCCCTTTGTGTCAGGATAGTTGTCGTCTCTTAAATTAATAGCACTTAGGGCGCATTGAGTATGTATGGCACATTATCCAACCAAGAAAATAGAAGCTATTGTTAATCGTTATCTTAATAGCGGTCTTTCTATTAGAGCCTTTGCTGACCAAGAAGGTATTTCAAAATCTACTCTGTATACTTGGAGCAGAAAATTCAACAACAACCAAGATATGACAATGACGACACAGTATTCTTCTGAACAGCGCTTTACATTTGTATTAGAAACAGCCACTTTGTCTGAAACAGAGTTAAGTCAATATTGCCGAGAAAAAGGCTTATACCCGCAGCAAATTAAACAATGGAAGGTTGGGTTTATTGAAGGTGATAAACAACTGGCTAAGCCATCGGATAAACGCGATAAAAAGCGCATCAAAGAACTCGAAAAAGAGCTTCATAGAAAAGAAAAAGCTTTGGCGGAGACCGCTGCGTTACTGGTACTGAGAAAAAAGTACAATGCCCTCTTCAGTCTGGACGAGGAGTTATGACACACTTCAATGAGCGCCAGAACACAGTTAATGGTGTACTTGAAGCTATCAAAGCAGGCGCTTCTAAAACTCAGGCTTGTGACACAATCGAACTCAATATGCGCACCTTCCAACGCTGGTATGATGGCAAGTGTGTTAAGCCTGACCTGCGCCCTGAGGCTATAAGACAAGAGCCGGCTAATAAGCTCTCAATGGAAGAACGAAAGACAGTATTAGAATATTGTAATCGCGCAGAATACGCCAGCTTACCTCCAAGCCAAATAGTGCCGATATTAGCTGATACTGGAACGTACATTGCATCGGAATCGAGCTTCTATAGAATTTTAAAAGAAGAAAACCAACTACAGTATCGTGGCCATAGCAAACCTAGAAAGGCGAGTAAAAAGCCAACAAGCTATACAGCAACGGCGGCTAACCAAGTATGGAGTTGGGATATCAGTTATCTGCCAACAGGTACCATTGGCCTGCATTACTATCTCTATTTAATCATGGATATCTATAGCCGAAAGATTGTTGGAGCTGAAGTTTTTGACAGTGAAAATGGTGAGGATGCCGCAGCATTACTGCAACGTAGCGTATGGTCAGAAAAATGTATCGCCAGTAATCTAGTGCTCCATTCAGATAATGGCGCACCCATGAAGAGCTTTACCTTACGAGCTAAAATGTATGATCTTGGCGTAGTGACATCACGCAGCCGACCGCGAGTAAGTAACGACAATCCTTACTCAGAAGCGTTGTTCAAGACAGTGAAATACTGTCCTCAGTGGCCTAAGTCAGGTTTTTCAAGTTTAGATAAAGCCAGAGCCTGGGTTGATCTGTTTGTAGACGGTTACAACGAAGAGCATCGCCATAGTGGTATCCGGTTTGTGACTCCGAATGAGCGGCATGAAGGTCAAGATATAATGATTTTAAAGCAGCGAGAACAAGTGTATGCAACGGCAAAACAAAAGAAGCCTGAACGCTGGTCAAAAAACACTAGAAACTAGAGTTTTATTGAATCAGTGGAGCTGAATCCTGAGGTAAAATCTCTGGCAGCGTAAAGTTAAACACGACAACTACCTTGAAAAACTCCACTATTGCATATGGGGCAGAAGATGATTAAACATACAATTATTCAAGCACTTATATTTGGAGTTTTTTTAAGCTCGTCGCTAGCTATTAGCAGCTTAAAGTATTGGGGTATTTACGGAACATATTTAGCTGCCTTAGTTATTTTATACTCTGTTACGAGTTTTTCATTTTTAATGTTCAGAGCTAAGCCATATTCAACTAGAACAAAACTAAGGCGTAAAATTGTAATATTTATACTCATATCAAATATATCCGGCTGGGTCATGTACTCTGTATATACTCACATTTAGGATAACTTGAGTCAGAGTAGAATAGCACTTAGTTAAGTTTTAACTTACTGTCCTTTTTTATTACAACCCCCTTGTTACATGACGCTTAATCATGAGTAACTTGTAAGCTTTCGGTCGCCTTTTTACAAATGATAAAAGGACAGACGGAGTTTATGGAAAGGTAAAACAGGATATAAAAGATATTGTGAATTTTGGAAGTAAAAAAGAGAAGGAATGTGCTAAATGTGATTTGACAACTAGTCTGGAATCAAGAAGAGAAGATCAAAAAATACAACCAAATAAAAATACTCAAGATTATCATGACCATAAAAATAGGATAAAAATGGAACAAAGTGGACTTGATGATATTGAAAGAAGTTTGAGGGAATACTAATGAAAGCAGAAGATTTTGAGTTATTAACTTTTTATGAGCTTAGGAAAAATTTTTTGGAGGGTAAATATGAAGATAGTTACGATCAGTCTTTCTTGGCTGGGAATGCACTCCATAATAAACTTCCATCTATGATTGAGCTTGTTCCTTTGTTAAGATCAAATAATCGACTTTGCCAATATAAAGCTGCATATATTTCATCGGAAATGGGAGAAGATGCACGCCCAATTTTTTCATATTTATTTGAATTATTAGAATCTTCTTACCGTGAAGTTAGAAACGAAGTTTGTGATTGTTTTTTTTATTGTACGAAAGAATCTAAGCACTATTTAGCTTTGTTTAAACACTTAAGAGATCCTGAATCACAAATTCGTTTAAATGTTTTGGGCTATCTTTGTTTTCTTGATGAACAGTATTTTGCACAGCTATATGTGTTCATTAAAGGCTTAGAAAGTGTTGATCAATTTTTGGTTGACGGAATATCTTTGCTATTCAATCAATCAAAAAATTTATTAACTGAAACTGATATTAAAAATAACATATTGACAGGTTCTAAAGAAATTAAAATGTTTGCGTACGCTGCTGCGTATAAACAATTTGGTAATAGTAATAAACTTACTGAGTTAGTAAAACTATCTGGCGAACCAGATATACTAAAACATTGGGAAATATATTTGGAGCCTGACTCCAGTAATCAAGAATAATGAGAGGCTGTAAAAATAATTGTGTAACTGCTCACATACTAAGATAGGACATATATGGACACCCCATCATAGTCAATTAAAATTGTCGTATTTATCGTGCCGTCACACTCTATAAAATACCCAGTCTTGTTTCGAAAGCTTATTAACTATTGATAAATAGACGGTACTTTTACATATATGCGGCTTCTTTGATGAACAATTCCCTGTTCGAGCCATGATGATATTTAAGACGGGTTGACTGCCTTGGCACCCACTTGGCTTCAAAAGCCTCTGTCCCAACACAGGTTCCAGTCAACGCTTAACCGTTGTATTCATCAGTGCCAATTGCACCGTCGAAGGTATGCTTCTTTACTCCTGATTACCTATAGACTAGCAATTCGGTTGATAGTTTTCGCCACGAGAAAGCACTGACCAGAGTATTCTAGCCAATTTATTTGCTAATGCGACAATGACTATTATTGGTGACTTATGTGTGAATAACTGCTTAATCCAACAAGAGAGCTTATCTGTTTTATCCCCCACCCAATTGATAACAGCTCTTGCCCCATGAATTAACAATGAACGCAATCGACCGTTCCGCCGCTTGCTTATTCTGCCCATGTGACAATGTTCACCACTGGCATAATGTTTAGGTGTTAAACCTATCCATGCTGCGAACTGTCGACCATTTTTGAACTGTTTATCTGTATCAATAGCTGCAATTGTTTCAGCTGCGGTAATAGGGCCTATCCCTGGTATTATCTGCACGCGTTTATAATGGATATCCTGCTTCAGCACTTCATGAGAGCGCTCAGTCGTTTCTTTAACACGTTCATTCAATTGTGTTAGCTCATCAATATAGATTGGAAAAAGATTCGTGCAGTGACAGTAAGTGGCTGCTCTGCATCTTCAATAATACGTGGTAACTGCTTGTAGAGAAAAGCGGTGCCTGTTGTAGGGCAGACAATATGATATTCAGCCAACAAACCTCGTGTCTGATTAATAACTGCTGTGCGCTGCTTAATTAATCGCTCTCGTATTCTCTGCAAGCTTTGAACATCTTGTTTTTTCGGAGGTTTAACAGGCACAAAATGAATATTTGGTCGCAAACTTGCTTCAGCAATAGCTAAGGCATCATTGCTATCATTTTTATTACCTTGAACGAAAGGCTTTACTTTTAACACCGCTCCGCTGGTTAGATAATTGACTGCGAGTAGGCGACATATTGGAAAACCTAGCCCCGGTTTTTGAGCACCTTGCTGAGGGTATGTTTTCTGATTTTATTCAGTATCATGCATTGTCAATGAAGTGCCATCAATCAAGCAAACTTGATGGTTCTTCTAGCTCCGAATAGCTTGAGCTTCGTGTTGCTGAATGATTAAGTTATTCGCTGCTTTGCTGCAAGAGCGATCTTCATTTAGTACTTGAACTAAGAACATTGAGAGCGTTGTAGCTGGCGTATAAATACATTTTCATTATAACTCCTTTGATCAAATGATAGGTGAAACGGGCGCCGCAGGGAAAGTAGTTAAAGAATATTTATATGTAAATAACCAGCGAGTGGCCACTGTAGATTATGCAGAGCAGTCTCAAGGTGAACTGGCTTTTGTTCATAATGATCATCTTGGTACGCCTCAGTTAATGACAAGTACAGATGCTAAAGTGCTTTGGCAGTCTAATACCTTACCTTTTGGTGAAGATGTACAAGCGGCGAATAACGCACGGATGAAGCTGAAGTTTCCGGGGCAGTATAAAGATCAGGAAACGGGTTATAGTCAGAATTACTTTAGGGATTATGATGCGAGCCTGGGGAGGTATATACAGAGTGATCCGATTGGGCTTGCAGGTGGGGTTAATACGTTTGCTTATGTTGGGGGGAATCCGGTTGAGGCGGTGGATGTTTATGGGTTATTCGAGATGTCAGCTTATAATCATGCAAATCCGATAAGTTTTTTATCTATCGGTTTAAAAGAAACGACGTTCTCGTATAGTCTAAATTATAATGCAATAAGCCAGACTGTACTTTCTGTACGTAAAACAGGACCTATAATGGGGGCGTTCAAACGGCTTAATAAATTTGTTAACAGAATATCCAGCCCAGTGGGGCCAAAAGTGAAAATTAATCTCTTAAATGCTTTAGCTTTAATTTCAATAGATGAACGTTTAAAGGAAGCTCATTATGCAAAATTTGGCAAAAGAGCTAGGTTATCTAAAATAGAGGCGGTGACTTTTTTGACAGATCAATTTAAAAAGAACCCTGATATGAATAAATATTATGATAGCCCATATGCTATGTTAAATAAGGCAAAAGCAAATTGTCAGTGAGGTATAATGTGCACAAAAAAAATAATTTTCTTTACGTTATAATTGTTAGTCTGCTTTTTTTTCTAACTTTAGATAATGCTACTGATAGCGAGATAGAAAACCGTAGGTTAAATGAAAATACAAAGTCAGCTGATATATATGATCTTATCGAAAAAGTTTTTGACCAAAAGGACTTAAATATACTTAAAGATTTGGTAAAGATATGCGGTGTAGATTGTGATGACAAAAATGGAATTTCTATACTTCATCTTGCAATTTTCTCAGGAAATCATGATATGACTAAATATTTGATTTCAGAAGGAGTAGATATAAATAGGAAAGACAAATACTTCCAAAGTCCACCAATATATCACGCTGTATCAAGAAACAATATAATATTAACCCAGTTGTTAAAAGCTGGTGCCAATCCAAATACAGCAAGCAAAGGTGGAATAACTGCTTTGATGATCGCTTCGTATGAAAATTTTGCCGACAATGTTTCTATCTTAATTAAATATGGTGCTAATGTTAATCAAACTGATATTGAGGGGCGTAGCGCCATTTTTTATGCAGCTGAAGCTGGTCATTATGAAATAATAAAAATATTAGTTTCTGTGGGTGCTGATATAAATATCATTAATAAACGGAAAGAAAACATCCTCGTTCTTATGTTGATGATGGGCCACAATGAGTTGATTGACAGTTTTTGTAAAGATAATGTTAATAACATTAACCAACAATTAACTACGCTAATAATTCATGATTTAACAAACCTAAAGCAAGATATACCTCTAAATAAATTGAAAGAATTACAAACATCTGTGTCTCACTGTTTGAAAAAAATTAAGGAATAATTGGGTCAAATAATTGGGGTCAGAGTAGAATAGCACTTAGTTAAGTTTTAACTTACTGTTTATTATGTTATTTAACTTTTACTAAGTGTCCTTTTTTATTACAAACCCCCTTGTTACATGACGCTTAATTATGAGTAACTTGTAAGCTTTCGGCCGCCTTTTTATGGCTCGTGGTTCTATTCCCCCAGGCCTATTCCTGACCTTTCGCCTTGCTATTAAGATAAACAATTCTTCATCACTTGGCTTCTCAAGTAAATTATATGTGCTCCATATTTGTACCGTGCACTTGAAACTTATTTCTCGGGGTTTTAAATTGTGTATTTGAGCAGCTTGCGCCATCAATAATCTAATAAAATTGTTTGCTAAAAAATGCGCCCATATTGCTTTGATACACATATCTGGAGATTTACAGCTTAGAATATTCATACCTAATATTGTCTGCCGATTGCTAAAATCAGTTTCTATATCCCAACGCTGCTTGTGGGTTTTAATAACACAATCATTAATAAAGTCCTCAACAGGTTTATATGACAATTAATCTAATGTTAACGGCACGTTTAAGCCAACTTTTACTCTATCCATCACTACGTTGGTTTGAAAGTTACGTATATTGCTGTTATCGAAAAAGGCACTGCGGGTAAAAGCTTCGTAATCTTCCATATCTCGCGCGGTGATCACTAAAATAAAATCTGAACTACCAGTAACATAATAACATTGTTGAACTAGCTCGTTGTTTTTCATCTCCTTCTTAAAATCATCCATTAAATCAGCTCGCTCTCGCTCCAAAGTGACTTGTACAATAAGGGTCATGGGGCGCTGTACTGATTTTGGGCTGATAATAGAAACATCATCGCTGATGATCTTTTGAGCACGTAAGCGCTTAATGCGCCTTTGCACAGCGGCAGCAGATAATCCAATATTTTCGGCAATTTGCTCCGTTGTAGTGCGGTTGGATTGTTGCATTATATTAAGGATTTTTTTATCGAAATTATCTAATTGGAAATCAGTCTTTGTCAATCTGGGAGCCTCAAATCGTTATTGGTTATTGGTTATTTAAGCATACTAGCTACTACAGGTAATACTTTTTATCAAAAAACAAAAAAAGGCGCTTAGGAACGCCGTTTAGAATGCTCTTTTGAATAATGTAACAGTAGTGCCGGTAAAAATTTAGCTAATAGCTGTTTCTTCTAAATGGGCTAGTATTGCAGGGTAAACATCAACGGCTGCGCGCGCACCCAATATACAATCAATATGCCCGTATTGCGCAATGACATTTCTGGAGTATTGCACAGCCGAAAATTTCTCGCATAGTAAGTTATAGGTGATTTCGGTGCTTTTAGGCAAGTAGCATTCATTTAACTCGCCAGCAATAAAATAGATGGGGATGTTTAAATTTTCCCAATTATGTTCATCTGCTAAATAGCTATCCTCACCGTCCGCGTTGACTAATTGCTCGTGCCTGCACATTTGAGCTAAGTGCTTCAAGCTGGTGATATTTGCTTCTGCAAATAGCTCGTGCAAATTTCGATGTAATTGTTGGTTTAAATTCTGGTGGCGAAACAGGGAAGAATAAAGAAATGTAATACGATGACAGACACTGCTACTACATTGCCCTTGAGCTTGCGAAAGGGCGTTGATAGCCACTGCTTTATCGTAAAGTTTATCCACTAAGCTTTGTCGGGTATCAGTGTAAGCGGTCATTTCACTCACGCCTAAGGTTTGCAAAAATCCTGGCAAGTGTACGCCTGTTTTTAATTGGGTTAGTTTCGGGATAACTAGATGCGTTGCAATTTGTGAGCAGACAATAGAGCGCACATCTTCTAAACCCGCTAGCATTGACATAAAGAAAGTGGTGGCGCCATAACAATGCACAACTGCTTGCACTGATTGGCAGTGAGTATGTTTTTTTATCGTGTTGATGGCTGCGGAAAAATCATATTTTGCAACTTGGTCTGCATTCGATTGCTGCTCGGCGCAAGCTAGATCAATACTCACTCTAAAATCGAGTAACCATACATCGTAATCATTTGCGCATAGGTATTCGGTTAAATTAGTATCGATAGTATCTGTTGAAAAAATCTTGGATGAAACTCCTAGCCCGTGTACCAACATCACAGGGCCCTTTGTGCCTGCATTGTAACGGCTAAGCCTTAAATCGACGCCATCTTCGGTTTTGAACCAATGGATTGATGGGGGAGGTGTACGCAGAGGCCTTTTTTTACGTGGTTCAGCTTGAGGGTTAAATAATGGTTGTTGATAGCAAATTCCGCCATAACTTTCCCATAAAGATCCTGCGAAATATTGACCAAAACGGGCAATAGCACTGAGCTTTTCGATATGGTTTTGTGCATTGCTCACCTGCATAGTGGTCATTTGTTTGGCGAAGTCCAGTGGTGCGATATGCAAAATCCCTTTGGCTATAATTTCTCCAGCAGTATTGCTACCGCGATAAATATCAACATATAGAGTTGACGTTGCAGGCCATACATCACCAATTGCACCTTGTTCAATAAACTTATAGCCACTGAAATAATATTTATCACCTGTTTTGGAAGTGAGCTGCATATTATAATTCATATGCTTAGTATCAGGTGAGTGTGGATAAACGACAAATAAATTAAATGTGCCGGCACTAATTGTCAGTGGACCATCACAAATTGCAGGAGCTAGCACTGTGCCGGTAATGTGGGCGTTATGAGCAGGGCTATGAAGCAACGTTTCTAAATCGGTAGAGCTGACCGTGATAGTAAATTGTAGCGGTGAATTTGCTGCTTTGGCTCGTGCTTCTGCTTGTTTAAAAGTGCTAATGGTATCTTTATCAAGTGTTGTCTCATTCAACCCATGAGTAGAAACATAGCCTTTCATTGTTTCCGTAAATTGAATGCCGAGCTTGAGTGCAGGTTCTTCTCTGGTAGTACTTGAAGGTAAATCGTAGTTTATGATCCAGCCTCTATCTTGGGCAATTAAAGCACAGCAGCGCTCGGTTAATGCTGAGATTGTCAGTAGTGGATTAACCGCTAATGAAGTAGGAATACTCGCGCCATCGCAGATGTAGAGATCTGGATATACCTGATCTCCTGTAGAAGAACTGAATACTTGGCCTTTGTGATTAGTTACTCCTTGCTCAGCAGATTGGGCAATACAGCACCCACCTAAGGGGTGAACGGTAACTAAGCTGAAATCTAGCCGTTTGTCCCAAAGCGGGTTTTTGATGAACTCGCCTCCTAAAGCTTTGGTGGCATTTAGAAGATTAGTGTTGGCGAACTCAAAATTCGGTTGTATCCCTAAGCCCGGCCAAGTAATGCGTAGCTTATCATCTTCTAGTTGCATCACTCCTTGTGCGTCATCATGGCTCATAATAAGGTAAGTTTGTGTGTTATTTACTGCACCTGCATAAGGCCCTCTAAATTTGCTACTAAGTTCACGCATTTTCTCTTTAAAAACATCTCTTAAGCCAGCATCAGTATCAATGCCTACGCTGTTGGCAGCTATAGATAATATCTTGGGTAATAAGCTGCCTAATGCACTAGGCATAGAGCCTTCTTCGATCACCATGCGCTCGGTTTTATGCTGTTTGTAGCGCAAGTCGATGATGCTGGTGATACACGGGCCGACAGGTTTGAAATCTTGCTCTGGCATAGACCCGAAACCAATACCATTGATCGCTTGATCGCAATTATAGCCAAAGCCTAGTACGTCTCCATTACCGCTAAAGCTGTTACCAAGTTGCGCAGACAGTGCTAAGCCTTGTTGCTTAGAGCGCAGCATGATTTCAGTACTGCCTAAAGTACCAGCGGCGAGAATTATGAGTTTAGCGCGCACGAATAAACTGGGGGCTGAGAACAATTCTCGGGCGTCGCTGGCGTTAGTGGGTTGATAATGAACTAACCAACCACCTTCAACTTGTTGTATATATTTGACTGAGACTTCACAGAAAATAGATGCGCCATGATTGTATGCATCAGGGAGATAGTTCATTAAAGTGGTGTTTTTTGCGCCAACATTGCAGCCAGAAATACAGTCGCCGCAATTGTTACAGGCTGGTTGCTCTACTCCTACGTGATTAACGCCCGCAGTGAAATTTACATTGATAGGTGGGCGATAGAAGTGTTCAGCTTCGCCCATTGCCTGCGCTGATTTTTGGTGAGCACTTGTTTTCGCTAAATCAGTACCAGTGGGATAAGGAGTTGCTTTAAGCATTTCACGCGCTCTATCAAAGCCTTGTTTTAAATGTGTTGAAAGATCTTGTTTGATCTGCGTCGGCCAGCAGCTTTGTGCAAAAACGCTGGTATCGGGTTCTAGTGATACATTGGCGTTAATAAGTGAGGTACCACCTAATCCACATCCTACAACCACGCTTTGCTCTTTATTAACATGAATATTGAATAAGCCTGTAGGGGAGCCTGCTTTGCCGTGGCAGCTATCTATTTGCAATTCTTCAAAGGCTTCTAATTCTGTATCAGGATAGTCCCCTGGAAGGATTTCTTTACCTCTTTCCAAAAGGCAGACACTTTGCCCAGCTCTAGATAATCTGGAGGCGCTAATGCTACCGCCATAGCCAGAACCAATGACGATGACATCATATTGATCTTCTATTGATGAGTAATGAGTAGATATCCTTTTCATCTCGATCTCCTTCACTTGGGTAAAGTGTGTTTATAGTTTTTGTAAGCTCGGTGCCTGTGATTTGCAGTGGTTGTGCGCCCTTATCTTTGTTACTCAAGTTCAATGAAATTAGAGCTCAATAATGATAGTGCCAAGTGGTGATAGAAGCTCTCAAAAATGACTAAGCACATATGAAATCATTGCTAATAAAAACAGATTGTCAGTCTTAATGTTATTTAAATACCTAGATAAGAAGTAATAAAACTTATAATAATGGAAGTAAATATCTTTATATGACATCTAAAAATAGCATTAGAAGATGAATATTAAACTGTATTTACAAGGTTTTTCAAATATAGCACAATGTGACCAGGGAGTAGAAAAAATAACCAGTAAGTCATATGCAGAGGGATTACTGTATTTATAAAAGAGGGATTTTTTATGCAAGAAGATAGGCATTATTACGCTATCTGCGCGCTTGCAAGAGCGGCGGCAATCAGTACCTATAGCCTAGGCGGCGTAGTATGCTGCTGACGCAACTAATAGTGAAGTGCATGAATACGCAGGTATGTTTTAAACGATATCTACCTTCTACCTTTATTAGGTAATATGCTGATATATACGCTGATACATTTCCACATGATAGTTTTTCAGGGATTGGTTTTAGAAGAAATGAAATTGATCGGCTTTCATTTGAGGTGGTAGTTCGTGAATTAGCAATGGAGAGAGGGTAGCCGCTTGGATAGAGTTGATGGAATCAGGTAAGCTGTTTAAGTTCGGGCAAAGAGAGCCAGTTGATTACAGCAAAAACCAATGGAAACAGCAAAAGGATAGCTTTGAAGCGCTGCAATTCTCTAGCGAAATGGCCAAACTAACTGGGTATCAATTCCATCAAGCTGCTATTTATTATCGAAATTATACACTTAAGCAGTTGTTACCTAAGCATTGTTATGTTGTGATTAATTATAGATTTAACATTTAAAGGAATGGTATGCATAAACTCGCTGCTGAAAATGCCGAAGCACGTAATAAGCTTAAAAATGATACGGGTTTACGAAAATTATTGGAAAGGATGCCTGAACACGTACAAGACAGTTTCACAGAAGAACAGCTATCAAATATTAAGCTGGCGATAGGTGCCAGAACCTGGGGGAATCATGCCATTGATGTGCGTAGTACGCTCAAGCTGTTTCGCTATCGGTATTACTATGTATTTGTTGCTGGGCGTAACCGAAGAGAGCTGAGCGCGCGCGAGAGGCGATTAGGTTTGCTGATTCAAGCGGCAGCTTTGTCAGTGTTTTTAGCTTTTAGTGCTATATTGGGTATTTTAGTGTTGTATTTACTTAAATCAGCAGCGGGTATCGATATTTTCCCAGGGTTTTCTTTCGGTGTATGGAGCTGGTTTAAAGGGGCATTTTTGCAATAGTAGTTACTTTTAAGATAGTGAGATAACTTGTATGTTGTGCTTAAAGAATTTCTAGAGTTGCTATTTTCAAAATGAAAAAATTTAGGCTGTATAGAAATTCTTTAAGTGGGTGTTGCCCGTAAACATAAAGCTCTTTATGTTGGTAAATCAGCGTTCAGTCTTTGATTTTGTAAAAAAATTTAGTATGAAGCCGCCTAATAACAATTTAGTAATGTTAGATTTTTGATATAAACTTTCAGGTATTTTAGCGGCAATTTTTTCGTGTAACTGTGGTAGCTTTGACCAATGAACGCCTTGTTTATGGTGATGCGCTGTATGGTAGCCCAAGTTACCTGTCAGAAAGTTAAAGACTGGATTTAAATTATTGTATGAAGCTTCAAATTCATTTTGAGTATCTAAACCGCTGTGATGTTCATAAGTGACATAAGCGGTAAATATTAAGCTGCTTATCATGGGTAAAATGAATAAGAATAAAGCAGCGAGTGGGTTCCATATCACTAGTCCAATAACTAAGGCGAAGGTTAGCGCACTATAGCGTACAAAGATTTTCAATTGTTTAGGATGCTTTTTTCCCACTGTATAACCACGAGGATAGGCAGTAAGCGCTACATTTAGAGAATATTCTAATACTCCCATTTTAGTGCCATCTTTACGTTTCCAGCGGCTTTCATCTTTTTCTTGATCTAAGAAGTTTAAGTGATGACCAAGCACGTGATGCAAGCGCCATAAGTGCGTCGTAACGCCTGTGTGCAAAGCGTAGAAAAACTCTAAAATTCTGTTTAGGTGTTTGTTGCGAAAAGTGAACAAATGTTGATGATGGTGATTCCAGGCACAAATGACGCCTTTAGGGATTAACATGAGCGCGTAATAAGTAATAAAGACAGTAATGCTGGTTACTGCAAAATATAAAATAAAGTCCATAACAGTCAAACTGAGAATAATAACGACTGGCCAGCGATCTTCTTTAAATCTAAATATACTGCTGCTCGGAGGGCTTTGAAGACTCGCTTGCATATATTACCTATAATACTTATGACTAAATTTAAGGGGCAATAGTATTATAATGCCCAGCACTTAGCTAGCGCCATTAGGCATTATAGCGAGACAATGGGGATGTAGTTGATGGAGAATATGCATTGTCTGTCAAGTAGCAGTGGTTGCCTGCTTGAAATTGTTAAGTTAATGCTTTTAGTGAAAGATTCTTTCAGACATAAAAAAACCGCAGTAGTTAGCTGCGGTTGATTTTTGCGACTAAAGAATTACTTATTTTTAGCTGCTTTTCTTTCTTTTTCGTCAGCGATAACTTTCTCTGATACTGAATTCGGGCATGGTAAGTAATGCTCGAACTGCATAGAGAACTGGCCACGGCCAGAAGTCATTGTACGTAAGCTTCCGATGTAACCAAACATTTCAGAAAGAGGTACATCTGCTTTAATACGAACGCCAGTTACACCAGCTTCTTGATCTTTGATCATGCCACGACGACGGTTAAGGTCACCGATTACATCACCAACGTGATCATCTGGAGTGAATACGTCAACAGCCATGATAGGCTCGATTAACTGTGGAGATGCTTTAGGGATAGATTGACGGAAAGCACCTTTTGCAGCGATTTCGAAAGCAACAGCTGAGGAGTCAACGGCGTGGAAACCACCATCGTAAAGTTCAACTTCAACGTCAAGTACAGGGTATCCAGCAAGAACACCTTCGCCCATCATGCCTCTGAAGCCCTTCTCGATTGCAGGGAAGAATTCCTTAGGAACGTTACCACCAACAACTTTTGAAGAGAATACGAAACCAGTTCCAGGTTCGCCCGGCTTGATACGGTAATCAATTTTACCGAATTGTCCAGAACCACCAGATTGCTTCTTATGTGTGTAAGAGTCTTCAATTTCAGCAGTGATCGTTTCGCGGTATGCAACTTGTGGCTCGCCTACTGCAAGCTCAACACCGTAAGTACGCTTAAGGATATCTACTTTGATATCTAAGTGAAGCTCACCCATGCCTGATAGGATAGTTTCGCCTGAATCTTGATCCGTTTCAACTTTGAAGGTTGGATCTTCAGCAACCATTTTACCGATAGCAATACCCATTTTCTCAGTAGAACCTTTATCTTTAGGTGTTACAGAGATAGATATTACTGGCTCAGGGAATACCATTGCTTCTAGCACGATTGGATCTTTAGGATCACATAAAGTGTGACCTGTTTGAACGTTAGTTTTCATTCCAACAATCGCAAGGATATCACCGGCTTGAGCTGAAGATAGCTCTTTACGATCATCTGCTTGCATTTCGCACATACGACCAACACGCTCAGTTTTACCTGTCGCAGCGTTAAGGATAGTATCGCCTTTATTCAATGTACCAGAGTAGATACGAATGAACGTTAGTGCACCAAAACGGTCTTCTGAAATTTTGAATGCTAGCGCCTTGAAAGATTCAGTAGTTGATACAGTTGCTACAGCGCCAGTAGGCTCGCCTTCTTCATCTGTAAGTGGCTGAGGCTCAACTTCAGTCGGGCTCGGTAGGTAATCAACAACCGCGTCAAGTACGTTTTGTACGCCTTTGTTCTTGAATGCAGAACCACAGTAAGTTGGGAAGAACGCCATGGTACGAGTACCGTTACGGATACAACGCTTGATGTCTGCCATTGAAGGCTCTTCGCCCTCCATATAAGCTTCCATAACGTCATCGTCTTGCTCAACAGCAGTTTCGATTAACATTTCACGGTATTCTTCTACTTGATCAACCATGTCCGCAGGAACATCAGTGATTTCGAAGTTTTCAGGAAGACCTGAATCATCCCAAATGTATGCTTTACGAGTAAGTAGATCAACAACACCTACGAAATCTTCTTCGATGCCGATTGGTAAAACCATGATTAATGGCTTAGCAGCAAGTACGTCTTCAGTTTGCTTAACAACGCGTAAGAAATCAGCACCCATACGGTCTAATTTATTAACGAAGATAATACGTGAAACACCAGATTCGTTCGCATAGCGCCAGTTTGTTTCTGACTGAGGCTCAACACCACCAGATCCACAGAAAACGCCGATGCCGCCATCAAGTACTTTCAGTGAGCGGTAAACTTCAACAGTGAAGTCAACGTGGCCTGGAGTATCGATAACGTTTAAACGGTGATCTTTCCAGAAACAAGTTACAGCAGCAGACTGGATAGTTATTCCGCGCTCAGCTTCCTGTTCCATGAAGTCGGTTGTTGACTCGCCATCATGTACTTCACCAGTTTTGTGAATTTGGCCAGTTAGCTTTAGGATACGTTCTGTGGTGGTAGTTTTTCCCGCGTCTACGTGGGCGAAAATACCAATGTTTCTGTATTTGGATAAGTCAGACATCGTTTTACTCGTCGAATTATTTAGGATAGGTATTAAAACCTCAGCACTCTTTTAAGTACTGCGATTCAGTGTTGTTTGGGCGTAAATAGCGGTGCATTATACAGGATAAAATGCAATATTGTGGAGAGAATGTATAATTTATTTTTAAAGCTTTACAATCAATTGCTTATATATCAATGTTGATGGATATAAACTAGCGAGTGTGCTCATCAGAAATAAAAAATTAAACGCCAAGTGTGTTATTCATATTGTTTGTGTTGTTCTGATTTGTGTTTGCTTAAAATCTATTCTCAATGCTTCAATAAAGACTCAAATGAGAGTGTTGTAATGATTAAGGGTTAGCTTGGTTATAAGTGGCTTTTCGCTTCTTATTTAAGAGAGCAGCGTGAAAAACACCTTAATTCTTGCTTATCAGCCCAAGCCAATGAGCCCTGAATCGCGGCTTTCTCCTGCATCAGCTAGCTTTTGTAAATAGGCTTGCCAATAGGAATCGTGATTTACACACAGTTCATATAGGTAATCCCAGGTGAATAAGCCGCTATCGTGGTCGTCATCAAAGCTGATTTTCAGTGCGTAGTTGCCGGTAATTTCGATATCAGAAATGCCAACAAACCTTTTTTTTACTTGTAGTGTTTCCTGTCCTACTCCATGTCCTCTTACTTCAGCTGAGGGGGAGTGAACTCGCAAATATTCAGCTCTTAATTCATAATTGCCGTCGGTAAAAGTTAGCTCTAAGCTTTTTGACTTCCGGTGAAGTTTGATGTCAGTAGGCGTTTTTTTCATAGTAGTTCTCTATCTGAGCCCACCTATAAAAAATAAATAGGTGGGCGAGGGTATTACAAAATATAGTGGCTTAAATCTTCATCTTGGCTCAACTGAGCTAAATGTAGATCAACATACTGCGTATCTACGTTTAAAGATGCGCCAGCTTGATCACAAGCACTAAACGAAAGCTCTTCAAGTAGCCTTTCCATCATGGTATGTAAGCGTCTAGCGCCGATGTTTTCAGTTTGTTCATTTACTTGAAACGCGAGTTCAGCAATACGTGCAATACCAGCTTCGCTGAAGGTGATAGAAACGCCTTCGGTTGCCATCAACGCTCTGTATTGTTCAGTAAGCGAAGCTTTTGGTTCAGTTAGTATGCGTCTGAAATCGTCAGCGGTTAAAGCGTTTAGCTCAACCCTGATCGGTAGTCTTCCTTGAAGTTCAGGAATTAGATCAGAAGGTTTGGCTAAGTGAAAAGCGCCAGAGGCAATAAATAAGATATGATCTGTTTTGATCATGCCGTACTTAGTGCTTAAGGTGCACCCTTCAATTAAAGGTAATAAATCACGCTGCACACCTTCTCTTGAAACATCGCCTCCGGAGCTTCCAGAATCAGCACGTTTGCAGACTTTATCTATCTCATCGAGAAAAACAATGCCATTTTGCTCAACGGCAAAGATCGCTTTTTGTTTGATGTCGTCTTCTTTTACAAGTTTGGCTGCCTCATCTTCTACTAAAGCTTGGTAAGCTTCTTTTACCTTTAAGCGCTGTGTGGTTTTCTTTTGGCTACCCATGTTAGAAAACATGCTTTGTAGCTGATTGGTCATTTCTTCCATGCCAGGTGGTGCCATTATTTCAACGCCAGCAGGGGCTTGGGCCAACTCTATTTCAATCTCTTTATCGTCTAAATCGCCTTCACGTAATTTCTTTCTAAAAATTTGCCGTGTAGCGCTGTTAGTTTCATGAGATGTATCGCTGTGATTTGATTTGTCATCTCTTGCGGGAGTGAGTAGGGCGTCTAGTAAGCGCTCTTCTGCGATATCTTCTGCACGAGCACGTACTTTTTTAGTTTCTTGCTCGCGTACCATTTTCATGGCCATATCGATTAAATCGCGGATAATAGTTTCAACATCACGCCCAACATAGCCGACTTCGGTGAACTTAGTTGCCTCTACTTTAATAAAAGGAGCATTGGCAAGCTTTGCTAAGCGTCTGGCGATTTCAGTTTTACCAACGCCAGTTGGGCCTATCATCAAAATGTTTTTTGGTGAAACTTCTGAGCGCAACTCTTCATCAAGTTGCATGCGGCGCCAGCGATTTCTTAAGGCGATGGAAACTGCTCTTTTTGCGGCGTCTTGGCCAATAATATGGCGATCTAATTCGTGTACTATTTCGCGTGGTGTCATATCAGACATGTTGAGCTCCTAAGCTGACTTTTCAGTAACGAGTGTTTCTATCACTTGATTATGGTTAGTGAATACGCAAATATCTGCAGCAATGTGTAAGCTTTTTTCGACAATGCTCTTGGCGTCTAAGTCAGTGTTTTCGACTAGGGCCATGGCGGCAGCATGGGCAAAATTGCCACCAGAGCCGATAGCGATAACACCATGTTCTGGCTCAATAACATCACCAGTACCTGATAATAAATAGGTCTTTTCTTTGTTTGCTACTAGCATCAAAGCTTCTAGGCGACGTAATACTTTATCGCTGCGCCATTCTCTCGCAAGATGAATAACCGCGTTTACTATGTTGCCTTGGTGTTTGTCTAGCTGCTGCTCAAATAAATCGCGTAGTGTAATGGCGTCAGCAGTTGATCCAGCGAAACCAGTGATAACAGAATGTTTAGCGAGGACGTTAACTTTTTTGGCGCTGCCCTTCATAACAGTGTTGCCGAGAGATACTTGGCCGTCACCGCCGACTGCAACGCTGTCTCCGCGACGTACAGAAACTATAGTTGTCATAAAAGTAATACCTTATTTTAATGATAAAGATTTTCGTACTAAGCTTGCTTTATATTATAAAGACGGGTGTTTGCTTGCGAAATATTGAATCTGGGCTTAGTGCAAATTTTCCGATAAATAGTCTATGGTTACTTATTTGGTAAATTCAAGAGAAGCAGCTTTAATAGCTGCTTAAACCTACATTCGGCAGTTGAATCACGAAAGTAAGCATAAGCTCTTGATGCACCTAGAAAACCAGAAAATATTTTCATCACCAATAAGGTGACCACAAAATTTTTGTTTTCCTATGCACACCAATATCTTGCACTTCTTTTCCGCGCTCAATCGCCGAATCTAGGTTAAAGAGGGTATTCGCTTATTTTAGAGATGCTTAGTTATTTTAAAGGAACCTGAATCGGAGAAATATTGAGTTTGTTAAGTTTGATAAGTGCAGCTTTAAGCTGGTTGAATGTGATAAAAGGGCCAGTGCGTACTCTGTACCAAGTACCACTAGTAGAGCTTGTTTTACTCACCTTTACTTTAGCAAAGTTGTTTAACAATAACCTGACTTTCATTCTTTCAGCGTCTTTAGCGTTGCGAAAAGAACCGGTTTGCAGCAAAGTTCTATTTTTGAGGTTTGCAGTTTTAGGTGTTGATTTATAAGCTTCTATTGTTTCTGTTTCAACGCTGTTTTCAGCTAGAATTTTATAAAATTGGTAGGGTTCTTTCTGCTTTGTTTTAGTCGATTTTTCAGCGACGGGTATTTTCGCAATGTTATCGGTAGATGTTGTTTGTTTCTTAGCTGTTGTTGCAGGCTTTGCTGTTGCTTTTTGTGGTGCGTTGTTAGTCGTTTTAGTCTTGTTATTGCTTTGGTTGTTATTGAAATTGGCTGTCGGTATTGGTTGCGCTGCGGATTGGTTATTCAGCTTATCTTCGATAAGTGCAGATATGCCAGATTCCCTAATCTCTCGAGGATTAACTTGTGAGAGTTGCTTTAAAAGTAACACAATAGCGCTCACAGCAATTAAACTGGCAATGATAGCTTTGTAAGGTTTTTTGCGCACGGCGGTACTTGCCCTGCTGGGGGCAGGGCTAGCTGGGCTAGTTTCTGGTGTTTTAGGACTAGCTTTTTTGGTTTGGGGCTTGCTCGCGGTACGCTTTTTTGGGGCAAAATCCTTCTTGGATGCCATGTTTGCTATCTACATCCTATTGGGGGCGTCTACCCCTAATAAAGATAGCCCGTTGGCGAGTACTTGGCGAACTGCTGCGCTTAGCGTTAAGCGTGAGTTACGAGCATTGCTTTCTTCAACTAACATTTTATTGGAGTTATAATAAGTGTGGAACTCACTTGCTAGCTCTTTTAAGTAATTAGCGACTAAGTGAGGTTCGTAGTTAGTAGCTGCGTTTTTAAGTGTTTCAGGATATTTCGCCAATAGGTTTAAAATGGATTTCTCGTTATCATCTGATGACTCTCCTAAAACCTTGAGGCCGGCATCAATGTCCAGTTGCCATTCGCTGTCTGCTAGTTTGTCTAGAACGCTGCAGATTCTAGCGTGCGCATATTGAATGTAATAAACAGGATTGTCTTTAGATTGAGATTTGGCGAGTTCTAAATCAAAATCCATATGGTTGTCTGCTTTGCGCGTCACATAAAAGAAGCGACAAGCGTCAGTTCCTACTTCCTTGCGAAGCTCACGCAAAGTAACAAATGATCCTGAGCGTGTAGACATTTGTACACGTTCAGTGCCGCGATATAAAATGGCAAATTGCACTAGTTTCACAACTAAGCGCTCTGAGTCGTAGCCTAAAGCGCTAATTGCAGCTTTAACCCGCGTAATATAACCGTGATGATCGGCGCCCCAAATGTTAACTACTTTATCAAAACCGCGGTCAAATTTGTTCATATGATAGGCTATATCAGAAGCGAAATAAGTCGTAGCGCCATTGGCGCGTTTTACTACGCGGTCTTTATCATCACCAAAATCTGTTGATTTAAACCACAAGTTACCTTCTTTTTCATAGAGATGGCCATTATCTTGTAGGCGTATAAGTGCTTTATCTACATCGCCGGTACTGGTGAGCGAACGCTCAGAAAACCACTCTTGGTAATCGATGCCAAATTCAGACAGGTCATCGCGTATGTCATCACGAATAGCTTCTAGGCCAACATTGAATAGGTTCTGGAAATCATCTGCTAATAAACTGTTACAGCGTGCAATCAACGCATCTATATACTGCTCTTTGTTACCTCCTTCGGGCTCATCTAAAGGTAAATCAGCAAATACTTGTGCGCTGCTAAATTGCATTTTTAGCGCGTATTTTTGCTTAACTTGTAGCGCTATGTCAGATACGTATTGTCCTTTATAGCCATTGGCTGGAAAAGTCAGGTTTTCTCCGCATTCTTCTAAATAGCGTAGCCAAACACTAACAGCCAAGATATCCATTTGACGGCCAGCGTCATTGACATAATATTCTCTTGATACATCTGAGCCTGTTGCAGATAAAATGTCTGCTACCGTAGCGCCATATGCCGCTCCTCTGCCATGACCTACATGCAAAGGGCCTGTTGGGTTGGCAGAAACAAATTCAACTTGTACTTTTTCAGGGTTTTCGACAGTACAGCGGCCAAAGTTTTCTGCTTGAGCAAAAATATCTTCTACTATTTTAGTAGCAGATGCGCTGGTGATAAAAAAGTTAATAAAGCCTGGACCTGCAATCTCTGTTTTGGTTAAAACGTCGGATTGTGGAAGAGCTTGGGTAATCAAAGTGGCAATTTCACGCGGGTTACGTCGAGCAGGTTTGGCCAAAGTCATGGCTACGTTAGAAGCCAAATCGCCGTGGCTTTTATCGCGGGTGTTTTCAATCATAATAGTAGGATTGATATCTGCTGGGAGTGAACCGTTTTGGACTAAGGTATCAAGCGCTGCTTGAATTAATCCTGTGATGTGCTGTTTCATTTGAAAGTGATTACCAAATAAGGAATTAGTTTGCGAAATTAAGCCAGCTATTATCGCTTTTTGCAGACGTAATGTAAATGAAGAATAGATGCCTGTTGATTGGTTGTGGTAAGCATTTTATTGGGAGTTTAGAGTTCCTCTTACTGTTTGTTATATACTGCTACTTAATACGCAGGTGTAATGTACAGTAAGGCTGTGGATAAAAGACTAAAACATATCATAAGGATCTACATCGATTGACCATCTAACTTTGCTGCCGAGTGGATGGTGTTCTAATAATAGACAGAACTGACTTAAAAATTGCTGTAATAAAGGACGTTTAGGGCTTTGTAGTACTAAGTGAGATCTAAATACGCCGGCCTTTTTCTCCATCGGTGCAGGGAATGGACCGAAGTTGAATATGGTATCGATATTTGGCGTTTGTTTGGCTAATTGTAAAAAAGCTTCAGCACGGCCTGGGTTGCTCGCTTCGGCACGAATAATGGCAATGTGACTAAAAGGTGGCAACTTAGATGATGCTCTGTTTTGTAATTCATTATTGGCAAATTCACGATAACCACCGTTGACCAGTGTTTGTAGTAAAGGGTGTTCTGGATGATGGGTTTGAATCACAACATTGCCTAGAATTTTTTCTCTGCCAGCCCTCCCCGAGACTTGGGTGATGAGTTGTGCTGTGTGCTCCATGCCGCGAAAATCAGTACTAAATAGTCCTCCGTCAGCATCAAGTACTGCCACTAAAGACACTTTGGCAAAGTGATGGCCTTTGGCGAGCATTTGAGTGCCGAGTAAAATACCCGGTTGGTTCTGATTTATTTCATCGATAATTTGCTGCATCGCGTTTTTACGACTAGTACTGTCTCTATCTATCCTCCAAATTGGGAAGTCGGGAAATAGTTGGTTCAATGTTTGTTCTGCTCGTTCAGTACCAGTACCTTTTGCATTTAGCTCGCTACTGCCGCAATCTATGCATTGTTTAGGAATTGGCTTTTGGCTACCACAATGGTGGCAGTGCAAGTGAGGAGGTTTTTGGTGTAATGTTAAACGGGCATCGCATCGACGACAAGGAGCAATCCAGCCACAGTTGTGGCAGCTAAGTGATGGAGCGAAGCCGCGTCGGTTTAAGAAAACTAGTACTTGGTTTTCGTTGTTTAAATGCTGCTGGATTTGATGGATTAAATCTTTGCTGATGCCGGAAGTTAATTCCTCGCCTTTTATGTCGAGCAAATTCACAGTTGGAGGTATAGCGTTGCCAGCGCGCTTATCAATAGTGAGATAGTGGTAGCGGTTCAATTGTGCGTTGTGTAGTGATTCTAATGATGGAGTAGCGCTACCTAATATGACGGGTGTGTTTTCTCCGTGAGCACGCACAATAGATAAGTCTCGAGCGCTATATCTATATCCTTCTTGTTGTTTAAAAGATTGATCGTGCTCCTCATCGATAATAATAATGCCAGGGTTTGCCAATGGCGTGAAGATAGCAGAGCGAGTGCCAATTACTATTTGTGCGTCACCATCACGGGCTTTTAGCCAAGCGATGAAGCGTTGTTTATCACTCATGTTAGAGTGCATGTAAACGACATCCACATTAAAACGGGCTTTAAAGCGAGATACGGTTTGTGGGGTGAGGCCAATTTCTGGTACTAGCACTAAAGCTTGCTTGCCCGCACGTAATACTTGTTCGATGACTTGCAGGTACACTTCTGTTTTACCAGAGCCTGTGATGCCATCCAGCAAAAAAGCTTTAAAACCTTGTTGTTGATTGATGGCTGTAACGGCTGTTAATTGCTCGCTGTTAAGTGTTTTTGCGGGCTCCTTAAGTGGATCATTAGGTTGCTTGTGAATGTGCGGGCGATGTCTTTTTTCTACCAGCCCTTTATCAATAAGCGCCTTAAGGGCGCTACTTGAGCCCGATTCTGCTTTTAGTGCGTCTAGGCTGATGCCTTGTTCGTGTTGCTTAATGAGTTGATAAGTAGTTTGTTGTTTCTTTGCTCGTGTACTTAAAGCTTGTTGAGGGTTTTCTACTGCGTGTAATAAAAATTCGTGTACTCGTTCGCAGGGCTCACCTTTGCGCAAATGTATAGGTAGTGACTGGAGTAGTGCATCACCTACTGGGTGTTGATAGTACTGAGCAGACCAAAGCGCAAAGTCTAAAATAAATTTCGCTTGAGGGGGTGTTTCATCTAGTACACTGATTATTGGTTTTAGTTTCTTTGGATCTACTAGAGTTTCATTAGTCACTTCTACTAAAACAGCGACCAGCTTGCGGCTACCAAAAGGGACGATTAATCTAATGCCCGGGGTGTATATTGCGGTTGAATCAAGGGGTAAATAGTCAAATAATCTGCGAAGTGGGGAGGGAATCGCTACACGTAAAAACATTATTGGCAGTCATTTGTAAGGTTAGATGGAGTGAGTTTATGCTATGTGTTTTTTCAAAGCAATATAGGTTTGTAAGCGCAATACTGTTTTGTGTGGGATTGATGGTAGTTCGCAGTATTTAAATTTGTCTTTGAAAAGCTGGGGAGTTATTGCTGTGGATTTTTAAAGATATTGCTAAGTTTTAGTGAGATCTGTATAATATGCGCCTGGCTCATTTTGAGTCAAGCAAATTTGCAATTAATACAGTGCGGTACTTGGCAATAGATCAAGTGGCGGCGCAAAACCTAAAAGGTTTCTCCCATGAAAAATGATATCCATCCTAAGTACGACGACATTGCAGTTAATTGTTCTTGTGGCAATGAAATGAAAACACGCTCTACTTTGTGCAAAGACTTACACGTTGATGTATGTAGCCAGTGTCATCCTTTCTATACCGGTAAGCAGAAAGATGCTACTTCTGGTGGCCGTATTGATCGCTTCAACAAGCGTTTTGCGACTATCCCAGCACGTAAGTAATTCCCGTCTTATTAAAAAAGCGCTTATGGCTATTAGTCTAAGCGCTTTTTTTTGCCTAAATTTTACTAGATAGCTGCCAACCTGTTGTTTGGCTGGTTATAGCAAGTACTTTAATTAGTATTGCGTTGGAAAGGCTCTGCATATCGATGTTTTTGTTACTAATCAAAAAGACCTTTTTCTAAAACGTATGCTATTAATTGCTCTTGATTGAACAATCCGTACTAAAAAACGGCTTATAAATCCAGTTATTAAGGATTATCGACTATTCTTTAATCTTAATGGTTATATGGTTGTTTGGCTTCCGGCTTTTCTATAGAATCTTAATTCGTGTCAAATTTAATATGGAAAAATACTTATGTCTGAAGATCTAAATAAAGCAGCCCTAGAATATCATGAGTTTCCTCGTCCAGGTAAGGTAAGTGTAGAGCTGACTAAGCCCGCTGAAACGGCACGAGATTTGTCTTTGGCGTATAGTCCGGGTGTCGCTGAGCCTTGTCGTGAAATCGCAAAAGATCCTGAAAATGCATATAGATATACAGGTAAAGGTAATTTAGTTGCTGTTATCTCTGATGGGTCAGCTGTTTTAGGTTTAGGTAATATCGGCCCATTGGCTTCAAAGCCGGTAATGGAAGGTAAATCGCTATTGTTTAAGCGTTTTGCAGGTATTAACTCCATCGATTTAGAAGTAGATTCTGAAAGCCCACAAGCTTTTATTGATACAGTTGCACGTATCGCTGATACCTTCGGTGGTATCAACTTAGAAGATATTAAAGCACCAGAGTGTTTTGAAATAGAGCGTGCTTTGATTGAGCGCTGTAACATTCCAGTATTTCATGATGACCAGCACGGTACTGCTATTGTAACCGCTGCGGGCATGATTAATGCTTTAGAAATCGCTGGTAAAAAAATAGACGAAGCTGCGATAGTGACTTTGGGCGCAGGTGCTGCTGCTGTTGCTTGTATGAAGCTGCTAATTAATTTAGGCGCTAAAGTCGAAAATATTTATATGTTAGATCGCAAAGGGGTTATTCACTCTGGGCGTGAAGATTTAACTACAGAAAAAGCAATTTTTGCGACAGAAACTGATAAGCGCACTTTAGATGAAGCTATCGAAGGTGCTGATGTTTTTGTTGGTTTATCAGGCCCTAACTTACTATCTGCTGACCAGTTGAAAAAAATGGCGCCAACGCCGATAATTTTCGCTTGTGCAAATCCAGATCCAGAAATCAGACCAGAACTAGCGCATGCAACACGTGATGACGTAATCATGGGAACGGGTAGATCAGATTTCCCGAACCAAGTGAATAATGTTTTAGGTTTTCCATTTATTTTCAGAGGGGCTTTAGATGTACGTGCTTCTGTGATTAATGAAGAAATGAAAACTGCTGCCGTATATGCATTGGCATCATTAGCTAAAGAAGAAGTGCCAGCAGATGTGTTGGCAGCTTATGGTTTAGAGTCACTTAGCTTTGGTGCTCAATATATTATACCAAAGCCAACGGATAGTCGTTTGCTAGGTCGATTGTCATTAGCGGTAGCGCAAGCGGCGATTGACTCAGGAGTTGCTCGATTGCCAATGCCGGCTAATTACCCTCTGAATTCATTATCTGATTGCTAATTAGCAGTAAATGAGAATTATCGTCTTTGTGTTTTTGAAGGCGGTATATTTTAAAAAGCCCAGTAAGTCTGGGCTTTTTTGTGCCTAAGTAAAAGCTGGTTGTCGATAGGTGTGTTTGTTGGAATGGTGTAGATGGAAATGAAGAGTTTTGTCTTTCGAAGGAGTTATGAGCAAAGAGAATGTGGGGTCAAAGTAGCTTTTAATAAAGCTATGATAATATTACTTGGATTATCATAGCTTTATTAATATTTGTAAGTTGAGGTTAGCTTTAAATATAGATACTAGTTAAATAGATCGTCTGTTGTTGAATCGTTAACCTCAGCACTTTGAGTAGCTAAGCGTTGTGCATCTTCTGCTTTGATTATCTCATTAACTGCTTCACTGCCGCCTTTTGAGCGCAGGCCCGTTTTTGCATTCACTCTAACATCAACTAATCCTCTAGGACGCTTAACAGGTGCCTCAGGTTTGCCTGCTAACGTTTCTTTCATGAAATCAATCCAGATGGGGAGAGCTGCTGTCCCGCCGAACTCTCGTTTCCCTAGAGGAGCTGGGTTGTCATACCCTACCCAAGCAGTGGCGACAATCTCGCTATTAAAGCCTGTGAACCAAGCATCGCGTTGTAAATTGGTGGTCCCTGTTTTCCCGGCTAAGTCAGAACGTTTTAATACTTTTGCTCGTGTTGCCGTGCCACGTTTAATGACATCTTGTAATATGCTATAAATGACATAACCATCGCGAGCGTCGATGACTCTAGGTGCTGGAATGTAGTTTTGATGCAATGGTAGTTGGTTGTCATTAATAGCCGTGCGCGGCTTCTCTTGAAAAATTGTCTCGCCTGGTTGGTTTAGTATACGCTCAATAAAAAAGGTGTCGATGCGATAGCCACCATTGGCAAAAGGGCCATAGCCACCAATTAAATCAATAGGTGTTACATCGGCTGCTCCTAATGAAAGCGATAAGTTTGTGGGCAATTTGTCTTTATCAAAGCCAAATTTAGCTAAATAATCTAAGGCAGCATCGATACCGATGGCACGTAATAGCCGTATCGACACCAGATTTCGCGATTTATACAGACCGACTCTGAGTCGAGTTGGGCCGTAAAACTTACGTGAAGAGTTCTCTGGGCGCCAATTAGCTTCAAGGCTAGCTCCTTGCAGCACAATAGGGGCGTCGTTGATAGTGGTAGCGGCAGTAAACCCTGCTTCTAAAGCAGCGCCATAAATAAACGGCTTTAAGTTAGAGCCGGGTTGTCTAAGTGCTTGAGTTGCGCGATTGAATTTGTTGTGAGTAAAGCTAAATCCACCCACTAATGAAAGGATCGCGCCGTTTTTGGGCGCCATGGCAACCATAGCACCTTGTACTTTGGGTATTTGACTCAAGCCCCAATATGGTTCTTTGGTTTTGCTGTCTATTTCAGTGCGAATGCGGATTTGATCGCCAATGGCTAAAACACTACTCGCTTTTTTAGGTTTAGGGCCCATACTGTTGACGTTTTTAAATTTTCTCGCCCAAGATAGGCTCTTCCAAGGAAGGGTTACCAGTTCCCCATTTTTGCGCAGTACAGTCGCTTCCTTAGCACTAACTTGAGTGACAAGGGCGGGTTCAATGCCTGCATGAGTCGGTACTTTTTTGAGTAATGAAATTCTGGCAGATTCGTCTAAGCTATCAATAACAATTTTTTGTTCTGCGCCGTGATAGCCATGCCTTTTTCCGTAAGCAAGTAGTCCATTTTGCACTGCTTTATTGGCAGATGTTTGCATTTTGCTGTCGATAGTTGTAATGACGGTGTAGCCATCAGTATAGAGGTTTTCACCATACTTTTTGAAAAGCTGTTTGCGTACCATTTCTGCAATATAAGGGGCGTATAATTCTCGTTTGGCGCTATGATAAAAAGCAGTGACAGGTTGTGCGGTTGCTTGATTATGTTCTGCTTGAGAAATGTAATTAAGGCTTAACATTCTGCCGATAATCCAGTCTCGACGAGCTAAGGCTCTACTCGGATTAGTAATAGGGTTGTAAGCAGAAGGCGCTTTAGGTAATCCGGCAATCATAGCGAGTTGGGCGAGGTTGATATCGTTAATGTCTTTGCCGTAGTAAACACGCGATGCAGCCTGGATGCCGTAAGAGCGGTGGCCCAGGTAAATTTTATTTATATAAAGTTCGAATATCTCTTCCTTTGAGAGTGAGTTTTCTATTTTAAGAGCGAGTAATATTTCGCTAAACTTTCTAGAGAACGATTTTTCAGGAGTAAGGAAGAAGTTTTTAGCTACCTGCATAGTGATGGTAGAGCCACCGCCTTTCTTCTTGCCTGTCTTGGCGAGTTGAACTGCTGCACGTGCTAAACCTTTAATATCGACGCCATTGTGTTCAAAGTAATTAGAATCTTCGGCCGCTTGGAGTGCTTTGACAAATTTGCTAGGGATGTTTTCGAATTTAATAGGGAACCTTCGCTTCTCGCCAAATTCAGCTATCAATTTGTTGTCTTTAGATAAAACTTTAAGTGGGGTTTGAAAATGAATTTCTCGAAGCGTTTCAACATCCGGTAAAGAAGGGGTGAAATACAAATAAAGGCCGACCATACTAATTGTACCTACAATGATCCCAAGCACCGCCATCGATAAGATGAATTGAAATAATAGTTTAATCGCGCGCATGCTCTGTTATTACCTGTTTTTGGTTCACTATTGTTGGTGGCAGCGGTATAGCGTTTGAA
>JBALXS010000052.1:30131-32336 GCA_036960485.1 Oceanospirillaceae bacterium | reverse complement strand
ATCTGTTTGAGATAATATCCATTTTATTAAAACCCTCCCTGGCTAAACGCGCATGTGCGTTTGTAAAAATAACGAGTTTCAGGTTATTTTTTTGACCATACTTATATTATTGATACTGAGGTAGTTTCTATAATTTTACAAGTGTAAACGCGCATAATACTTAGAGTTCAATGTGCAAGCTCGCACGATATTAGTCCCAAATCAAAATAACGGTGTTTTTATAATCAGTTTTTAATAATGGTAGTATCAATACACTAATCAGGCTAAATACTATAAACATATAGGATGAGGATACACGTTTTAAAGATCTGATTAATACCTAGGGAATGGCAACTTTGGCCAATTTCACCATCGGTTAAAACACTCAAAAGAGGCTGGAGTTGACACAGATTGTGTGAAAACTCCCAAAAGTAAGTAAATTACGCCTTCCTGATGTATCTTTTAAATTATCGAATCAATAAAATCAATCGCTTAGATAACGCCTGTTTTCTTAGAAACGGGAAATTAACAGTTTGATCTGAGTTTTCACACAGTCTGGACACAAAGCAGACATTTCAGATAAAGAATAACGCCGCCAGCAACCGCCGGAGCATGTTGGCTATTTGTATGCGTCTTTTGCAAAAAAAAAGATAACCGCTACGCGTCTAGTTGAATAGCTTGTTAGGCATTTTATTCGGGTATAACTATTCTTGAATCGAGATGACCAAGCAAGAAACAACATTCTTCAAATTCGATTTTTTCATCATCCTTCCAAATAAATCCCATCATCAAATTCATTTGTAACTTTTCTTTTAATTGATACTCAGGAACATGTGAAAGAATGTTAATTAAATCAGAATATGTTAACCATTCCGTTTTCTCTGGAATGCAACAAAACCGTTTGTCATAACCAATAAACGTTTTTCTAATATTACAATAACCAGTAAGTACATAATCATACGATGATTTGACAAACTTGTTACCACACTCGTTTTCATGAACGTTATCTATAACTATTTTGACAAAAGCCCCTTGCTGGGATTTTGGTAAGTACTTTAAAAGATCCATTAATTGCTCTAAAGATGGATATTTTAACAGTGGATCTTTAACCATATTAATAAGAGTTGCATGAAAACTACCAAGGCTTGCTTCATCTGTATTTTCAATATTCCATAAAATAGCAGGCCACGATACTAATTGATTTGCAGTTAGCCTCTCACTAAAGTTAATCGAATAATACAATTCAGAACCTTCTGGCGCGCCTTTCGCACTTTCCAATGCATATTTATTTGAAAAACAACCATATTCAGCGTTGTTTTCTAAATACTCTTCAAATGTAACGAGACCGTACCCATAATCAACATTACCTCCGCATGTAACACATAACAAGGGGATAATGTTTTCATCTTTGGACAATATCTCTACGCAAAATGGTCTTTCGGAATGCCCTTCTTCACAAATAAGCTCAAGGTGAATTATTAACTCACCCCATGTTCTTACTGGCTGAATGAATTTTGTAAATACTCTATCTTGAGGGACTATAGAAGAAAACTCGAAATGACATGTTTCTTGAAATGTTGCTGGTAAGGATTTTACTTTATCTACTTTGGTGTCAAAGCAAAAATCACCAATTAACGAGTTTGAAACCCAAGGTAATTGGGTTTCATTGCTCTCATTAAAAACCCCTTCGCGTACCAACTTAAACACTTGGTCTAACCCAAGAGCTGTCCGTTTTAAAGAATTTAATAAATGACTTGTATACAATCCATTACGGCCAGCTAAACTCGAGTCAGACGCTGTCTTACCAGGCGATGTTGCAAACGCAATAAATGTTCCTTTATTTACCGAAATTTCAGCTAAACCCGAACCACCAAAACCGCGCCTAGTTTCAAATGGATTATTTCGACATGCATCAAGAATTATAATATTGAGATTATTTTTGTTTTCACTTAACCTATCTAATAATTCATTCAAAGGATATGCACGATGTTTAATTTGTGTCTGATCTCTGAATTCTTGTCCAACAGGCATTAAGTAGTTTTGGCCATCAACTTGCACACCGTGACCCGCAAAATAAAATAATGTTACAAATTTTCCTTCTTTTACTACATCATAAAAATCTAGAATCTCTTCATCAAGAAGCTCCATATTTAAATTGTGTTTGAGCCTGACATCAAAATCTTTGTCAGTTAATAACTTAGACATATCACTTGCATCATTACTCGG
>JBALXS010000052.1:0-30121 GCA_036960485.1 Oceanospirillaceae bacterium | reverse complement strand
CAGAATAATTTTCATTACCAATAACCAAAGCCATTCTTAACATTTATATTCCTTAGCTAAATTTACACTTACAGCTTAATGCCTAACAGCTTAATTGTGCGACGTCTCATTTACGTGAAATTGATGGTCAGTCAACGAGTTAATTTATAGGTTATTTTTAAATTGCAAGTTGTAGTTTTCGAGACGCCTCACTTCCCCCGAATTATTGTCCCACTATCTAACAGCGCGAGAAGTTTAACTAACTAAATTTAAAAAGAATCGAGAATATCACTTTGTGACAAAGTGCGCCACGATGGTACAAAAGCTATCTAATGATATGGAATTTCTTGATTCACTGTATGAAAAACAGAAAATAGATTGTTGATTCTCACACCTAAAATGACTGCTTTTGGCCGAAAGCTTCGATAGGCAGCTACTTCAGATAATTAAACCAGACTCAGGCAGCAGACACTAAGCGGACATTTTAACTACTCCAGAAAACAGTAGTACATTACTTATTTTTTATAGATAAAACCTCAGATCACCTCAAATTAAAACCATAGTCGTTTGTTATGTTATTTTGACATTATTTTTCAGCTATGATCTTCTTAAGTAATTCTTTGATAATTGATTCGTCCAGCTGTGAATTATTAGACTGCTCATTATTATTAGTAAGTATTGAAGATTCTCCTTTTCTATAAGAAAATTTCGTTCAGTATTTATTAAAGCATGGAAAATTTACGTCACTTAATTGCTGTTTTGCTTCAATGCAAGACTATCAAATTAAAATTTAGTTTCTATATGACTAATCAATCTATCTAACTTCTTCTCTAGAAGTTGATTATGAGCCAAAATTTCTGCATTTTGCATCCTTAGTTCTCGGTTTTTTACATTGGTATCTGCAAAACCCAGTATTCGATCCGCTATAACAGTTCCAATAAATCCTACTAAGCCAACCCCTAGATAGAACATAAGTGCAATTATCACTCGTCCACCAAACGTAATTGGGTAGAAGTCTCCGAAGCCGATAGTTGATGCAGACATCATCAAAACCCAAAATGCGTCTGCATAGGTCCTAATATTTGATCCATCTGCATTGCTTTCCAAATATAGGAGAATCAATGCAAAAACAGCAATTGATAGGTATAATACTCCGAAGGTCAGGATAGCTAGGAACCCTGTTCTATAATTACGGACGCCGTATTGATCTTCTCTGTACATTAAGTCATTGTTCATTTATATATCTCAAATACTGTTATTTAAACCTACATATTGATTGCAGATAAAGATTGAAACTATGGCAAATAATAAATATCACCTCTACAAAACAATCAATAACAGTCGTTTTAAGTTTGTAGATGTTTATAATTTCATATGAGTAACTTAAAGCCAATAGATTCGGGCTCTTCAACACTCTTATTTCGATTATTATAACAATCCACAAAAAAAACTCTTAACATTAAGCCAACAGTAGTTAGCGTAGCTGTAGCCCACCACATTGCCGCAGGGATACTGCCAAAAGCTTCAGGTTGAATATCATGTTCCAACAGATAAATACCACTTGATGCAAGCACAAGCACAATGCTGAGAATAAAGAAGGCTGCAAAAAACGAGCTAGATTCATCCCTCAACACTTGCAATAAGGTATTCATTGCATTGGAGTAACGGGTTAATTTGAAAATTCTTAATATTCTGAAAACACGTAAGAAACGTAAATCAATCGCAAAGAAGATGGTTAGATAGAAAGGCAAAATTGCGATCAAGTCTATTAAGGCAGGAATAGAAACCATATAGCGCAAGCGCCCTTTTAAATCATCGCTATAACGCTCTTCTTTAAGCTCAGGGCAAGACCACACTCTAATCAAATATTCTATTGTAAACACAACAATTGAAAACAGCTCAAAGTAATAAAACGCCTGACTGTAATTTGCAGAAATCGAATCGACTGACTCTAAAATGATAGCCGCTATATTGGCAGTAATTAACAAGATAAGTGAAATGTCGATTGAGCGAGCTAGGCGTCCGGAATCAGCGTTAAATTCAATGATTCTTGACATACTGGCTCGAAGGGATTGTTGGCTCATCTATTCTCTCCTGCATTTGTGTACTTAATCACGCGACTTAAAATCATAAATCCAATTCATAACTTAAAAACACGATTATAAAGCAGTTTTTAAACAGAGGGTTAGTGAGATTTTACCCGTTGCTCTAAAAGTACATAATCTATGTTACTCATATCGGTATTTACAAGCACTTGATTTTGCAGATACATAGAAGAAGAAATGTACAAAGCTTTAACTGGCTCAATTTGTAGGTAAAAAAAAGCGGCTATCAAAAATAGCCGCTGTTGTTTCTTGAACATATATAACTAACGGCTAAGCGTTTTGTTCTTCACCTAATGCCGCTAAAGAGTTTTCACGACGTAAATCATTAATCAGTGCTTTTAATAATGATATTGTCATTAATGCCATGATCACTGAAAATGGCACCGCCGCAATAATCATTGCAGATTTAATCGCGCCCAAGCCACCCGCTACCAGCAATACACCAATCACAGCAGTAAACATTACGCCCCAGATGATGATGTGTGTCTTGCTACGATTGGGTAACACGCCCACTGAGTTGATAGTGTTTACGCACAAAATAGCGGAATCAGCGGATGTCACCAAGAAAGTCGTTAATAGCACTAGCACTATTAGCGTCAAGATTGGATAGATCGACTCTGATACCAGCAGCTTAAGCGTCATGAACAACTGTGCTTCTTGACCAGCGCCTGCTATCGCACCTGCAGCTTTACCCGTTAACTCTAAATCAATAGCTGTGCCACCTAAGAAAGCAAACCATACAAAAGAAACCAACGTTGGTGCGATCATTGCGCCAATGATGAATTCACGAATGGTACGTCCTTTGGAGATACGTGCTAAAAATAAGCCAACAAATGGTGCAAATGCTATCCACCAAGCCCAGATAAACACTGTCCACCAGCCTGACTGCCAAGAGTGTAATCCCTTACCTGGCTCTTCATCTGAAGCTCCCCAATAGGTGAATAATTGAACGGGCAATTCAGATAGGTAAAGTAGTGTTCCTTCAAAGAAAGCGCTAAAAGCCAGTGCTGTAGAGCCAAATATAACAAAGAAAGCAATCAGCGCTGCTGATAATCCCATGTTGATATTTGATAACCACTTAATCCCTTTACCAACACCTGACATAGCAGAAACAATCGATAGTCCCATCACTATAACTAAGGCAAAGAGCATGCCATTGGTTGAAGGTGACTTATCTTCATTTAAGAGCCATTCAAAACCAAATACTTCATAAATGCCTGAAGCATACTGGCTAACACCAAAACCAACAGTAACAGCAACCCCAAGAACAGTGGCTATAACCGCTGAGATATCAACCACGTGCCCTAGAGGCCCTTCTAAAGATTTGCCGAATAATGGCGTCAATGCTGAACGAATCGTCAAAGGTAAGCCACGGTTATAACTAAAGAATGCCAAGCACACACCAATCATGGCATAGCAACCCCAAGCACTTAGGCCCCAATGGAAAAATGCCCACTTCATTGAAGGTAGAACATTATTTTCATTGTTCGCAATGGAAAGACCTAAAATAGTATCTGGGTTATTGGCAAAGTGGTACAAAGGCTCCGCTGTCGCGTAAGTCATCATGCCAATACCAATACCGGCTCCAAACATCATTGAAACCCAAGAGAAGTAAGAAAACTCCGGGCGATCATCAACTTGTCCTAATCTTACCTTACCAAAACTAGGAACTAATGCCAGCACAAAGCAGACCACTACAAACATACCCATCACATAGATATACCAAGCACCTAAATTGGTAAAAGACCAATTCTTGATACCACTAAGAACGCTACCAGCACCCTCAGGGTTCATTGCTGCCCAGATAACCAGTAAAATCACTAAAATCTTAGCGCCTACTGTCACTATTTGATTGAAGCCTTGATAAAAACCTGAGGAAGAAGTTTCAACTTCTAGCTCTGTGATTGCTTTTTTTATTGTCATTATTATTTCCAGAATCAAAATTTTCGACGTTTTTACAAACGCCAGACACGCGAATACCTACTGCAAAAATTGAGCAAAAGTACTCTATTTAAAATCGAGGAGAAATCCTCTAGGAAAATCTCATAAGCACAGCTCTACGCTAGCCGTTGACCACTTATGTGGTGAACCGCTAGATCATAGAAAAATGCTTAAGAAATAAACTGTTTGGTGTTATCTGATCACAAAAGGATTACTCATGGGTTCAGATGAAGTGTTGATCCAAGTCGTTTTAGTACGAATGTAATCTTGGATCCCTTGCAAGCCTGCTTCACGGCCATAACCAGATTGATTAATGCCGCCAAACGGTGCAATTGGAGATGTCACACGATAAGTGTTAACCCAGCAAATACCCGCTTGGATTTTGCTAGAAACACGGTGTGCTCTGGCGATATTTTGAGTAAATACCCCCGAACCTAAACCGTAAATGCTGTCGTTAGCCATTTCGATTGCTTCTTCTTCAGTATCAAAAGCAACGATAGACATAACAGGGCCAAACATTTCTTGTTTAAGCGTTTGAATATCATGATTTGGGCATTCAACTAAGGTTGGCTCAAAATAGTTTTGTGAACCAAATTGCGGTGCACGTTTGCCACCAAAACGAATAGTTGCACCTTGCTCAAGCGCTGTTGCTAATGTGCGTTCAATACACTCAACCTGTGCCATAGTACAAAGAGGCCCAATGTGAGTATCACTCGCTTGAGGATCGCCGATCACGATACCTTTTGCTTTCTCAGAAATCAGCTCAAGCATTTTTTCAAGTATAGGACGCTGAATAAATGCACGAGACCCCGCCACACAAGATTGGCCTGATGCACCGAAATTACCTGCAATTAAGCCGTTGGCGGCACTTTCTAGATCCGCATCTTCAAAAACGATGATTGGTGACTTACCACCAAGTTCTAATGAAGTGACTGCGAAGTTCTCTGCTGTATTACGAATCACATGCTTGGCAGTTTCTGGGCCGCCAGTGAACGCAAGGCGGTCAATATCAGGATGTGAAGTAAGCGGAATCGCACAGTTTTGTGCATCACCACTAATGATGGATACAACTCCATCTGGAATACCCGCTTGTTGAATTAATTTGCCTAACTCAAACATTGGCGTTGGCGCAAGCTCAGATGCTTTTAGTACAACTGTGCATCCAGCGGCCAGTGCTGGTCCAAGTTTAGATGCCGTCAAAAACATCTGCGCATTCCAAGGCACGACTGCGGCAACCACACCAATAGGTACTGGTGTGGTAAAGACGTGCATATCTGGTTTGTCGATTGGCAGCGTAGCGCCTTCAACTTTATCAGCAAGACCTGCATAGTAGCGGTAATAGCTTGCGACATAGCGCGATTGGCTTACTGTTTCAGCGGCTAGCTTGCCACTATCTGTTGTTTCGATTTCGCCCAGTTTAGCGGCATTTTCTTCAACTAAATCAGCTAACTTGTAAAGCAAAGCGCCTCTTTGGGTCGCATTCATTTGCGCCCAAGGACCTTTGTTTAAATTGCGTCTTGCTGCCTTAACCGCGCGATCAACATCGTCTTTACTGGCGCAAGCAAAGGTTGCCCACTGCTGGCCATTGGCAGGATTTTCAGTCGCCATAACTTGTTGCTCACTACCTTCAACCCATTGGCCATCTATCAATAACTGAAAGTGCGGTAAATTTTTATTTGTCATTATTGTTACTCTCTTAATGTTCAACAACCCTTAGAGGTCTCTTTTAACCAATGCTAGTTAAAAGCTGGCATAACTTCATCGATAAAACGCTTGAGCGATGTTTCTTTCTGCTCACGGTTCATTCCTGAATCGCTCCAATAGGAGAATTCATCATAACCTAAATCTTGGTAATGCTTTAAACGATCAATGATTTGTGCAGATGTACCAATCATTAGATCTTTACGCATCGCGTTTGCAGTATAAAACGGATGCCCATCAATTTCTTCAGGGCTTAAACGTTTAATCAATCCTTGATCGATTTCACGCTCGTTTTTGAACCAAGCGCCGAAGTAGCAGTAAAACTCGTTCAATTGCTTAGCTGCTCTTTCTAATTCCGCTTCATCTTTGCCTACATAAGCATGCTGTAAAATCATAATTTTAGGACGTTTTTTATGCGTCTCACAAGCTTGATTGAACTTCTCAATTAAGCTTTCAACTTCTTCAAGACCCTGCCAAAGCGGCGTCACTTGCACATTACAATCATTTTCAACTGCAAATTCATGACTATTAATGTCACGTGCGGCCACCCAGATCGGCGGACCATCAGGGGTCGTCGGTTTAGGTGAAGAGCTTGTTTTAGGGAACTGATAATGCTTACTATCCTGCGTATGATTACCTGCCCATAAACCTTTAATAGCAAGAACCATTTCACGCAAACGCTCTCCTGCTTCCCATGCATCCATACCACCTTGCATCATACGTTCATATTCAAATGAATAAGCACCACGTGCAATCCCAAGCTCTAATCGACCTTGAGTGATGATATCTGTCATAGCCGCTTCGCCAGCAAGTTTGATAGGGTTCCAAAAAGGCGCCACTATTGTACCTGTTCCAAGGCGTGCATTTTTTGTGCGATGCGCTAGGTCTATCAAATTTAGAAAAGGGTTCGGCGCAATAGTGAAGTTCATACCATGATGCTCGCCAGTCCAAATAGTACACATCCCACCTTTATCTGCCATATCACACAATGACAAAAATTCTTGATAAAGATCATTTTGAGTCTGTTCGTCGTGTACGCGCTCCATGTGCGCGAAAAGAGAAAATTTCATTGGTTTCTTCCTCAGTGAATGTCGCCTGATTGGTTGTCTCCGACATACATGCGGAATACACCATTGTTTTTTTCCATCGCGTAGCGTTGCATCATGCTCTTTATATCATTGGTAACAAATTCTAAATTTGCCAACTCAGAAACACTGATGAACTCACCTAACTGCGCCGTATTATCAGTCGCTGCCTGTGCGTGGTAATAAGTACTAAAGCGCTTATCTTGTAAATTCTCATAGATAGAAAAAACTGAACCTAACTCTGCATCCAAGCCTTTGCTACTCAAGTATTGACGAGCCGCTTCTAAAGAGCCTTGTCCTACTTTGCTTTGTACTTGCGGTAAGCTGTAACCTGCATCCGTTTTAGTCAGTAATACTTTATCTTGATATTCGATAACAGCACCGACTATTCCCGCTTGCTTTTGGCTCAGCTCTTCTGCGCGATGCTCCATGCCTAAGCTAAAGTAGCCGCTTTTAGCGTAACCCAAGCCTAGTTTATCGTTGGTGTTAAACACATTAACTTGGCCTATTAAAACAATATGATCACCTGCATCTACATTGTTGTAAGTCGTGCATGAGAAATGCGCAACCGCGCCATCAATCAGTGGAACACCCTGCTCATTACTATGCCATGCAATATCAGCAAAGCGGTCGCCTTTACCACCTGCAAATGTATTGGATACTTCCTGCTGATCTTCAGCGAGAATATTCACTGCAAAGTGCTTACAATTATTAAAAATATCAAAGCTAGACAAATTCTTAGCTGGGCAAATCAATAACAGCGCCGGATCAACTGAAACAGATGTAAATGAGTTAGCAGTAAAGCCAACTTTTTCTCCGGTTTCACTCACGGCTGTCACTACGGTGACACCTGTCATGAATGACCCGAAAGCGTTACGTAATTCTCTAATATCAAAAGACATCACTAAACTCCTGTATGTACTTGTTGGCATTCATTGACAAAACTCAGCAATAGCTGATTGATTTGATCAGGATGCGTGAGTTGCACCATATGACGTGAATTTTCAATCACATGCGCACTGCCTTGAGGGGTTAAATGCGCCATCTTCTGCGACATCTCACCTGATGAATTGCTATCTAAATCACCGGTAATAAAAGCAACAGGGACCGCTATGCTTGCTAACTCACTATCTAAAGGCCCATCATTACGGCTAAAAATATCGTAAGCTTTCGCATATCCAATAGCAGGCGCTTCACTTAACCAGCTAGCACACAACTGTGCCATCTGTTTTATATGCCCTGTTGGCGCTTCACCAAACCAGCGCAGAATAGGCGTACTCACTCTATCAAGCTCTGGATTATCGAGCATACTTTGGGCGCGTTGCTGTACGGCAATTCGCGCTTGATCCGTACGCCTATAAACCGAGTTTAATGCCACGACTCCGCGACAAAGTAATGGATAAGCGATTGCAAAGCGCAGTGCTATCATTGAACCCATAGAGTGGCCCATCATAATGACAGCGGTATTTAGCTCTTCATCGATCCACTGAGCAATTGCATCTACGTATTCATCGAGGTCCGCATTAGCCTCTGCCAGTAATTCACTTTCACCATGGCCTGGCATATCGATAGCATACACTGTGTTATTTTTGCACAAATCTGACGTTTGATTCAGCCATGCTTGCGCGCACAACCCAACGCCATGCACAAGAACGATAGCAGGACCGCTACCGCACTTAGTGTAAGCTAACCCGTTTGCCGATTTAAACCGCTGCTGGGTTGTCAATGTCATGCCCCAACTCCTTTAGCTCTTGGTAACGATCCCCAATACGGTGATGTGGTCGTCCACCCGTTGCTCCACCTAGCACAATTACAACTTCATCAGGCCCTGGTGCATCAGCAATATTAAATTGCAGTGTTAAATAGTGAGAGCGACGTCCACCATCATTTTTATCCATCATTGGTACCATGATCGTTGCATTTGCAGGACCGCGGGTATTCGTGAAAGAAAGGAACGATTTTGCTTCAACGGCGTCACGGAAAACATTGCCGAAATGTAAAGTATGAATCAGTGCAGAAGCGTGCTCAATTTCGCCATTCATACCGACAACTGCAGCTTTACCAAACGCTTCAATATTTAAAGCGCCACCAGCCATTGCACTGATCTTATCAGTCAAGACTTGGCCTAAAATTGGACCAAACGCTTTGATTTCAGGGCGTAGATCTTCTACGTACTTGCCTGCCCAAGGATTGGTGATGACCGCTGCTACGGCGAACATACGAACCGGGGTCTCAACACCTTTAAAGCCTTCAATTAAGGTTTCTTCTTCGTAGCTAACAATTTTTCTAATTTCAGGTTTCATTATTTCTCTCTACTGGCAATTTAATTAATATTGAATGTTGTATAATGGTATACAATCATATAATCTTTCGATATGCAAACAAAACGTAAATAATTAGCGTAAGATCTAGCTTCTTTTATTGGCCTAAAAACAGCGTTAATCTTTATAAAGATTACGCTTAGCCCCAAGGAGATTCCCCGAGAAGAGACTAATCTACTGCGACCAAGGTTATCTGGTTAAATTTAACGCTCATTTTTGTTAAATAGCGCGCTATTCGCCGCAAATGATCGCCAAATTTTCCTCAAATAACCTTGCTCTCGCTACGATAGCTATTCTCGGATAACCTCCTAGTAATACTCACTTGTGAACTCTCTCACATATTAAGTATTAGCAATTTATCTAGGGCAGCCATCATTGTTAAGAATTTAAGCTGGAGTTAGCTGTTGTTATGTTAAAGGTAGATAGACCAAAAACACTGAAAGAAAATGCCTTAGAATCATTAAGGGATGCCATAACTAAAGGGGTTTTTAAGCCTGGGGAGCGTTTAGTTGAGCGCAGTTTATGTGAGTCGATGGAAGTTAGCCGCACGGTTGTACGTGAGTGTATTCGACACTTAGAAAGCGAATGGTTGATTGAAGGAATACCAAACTCTGGTTTTGTAGTAGCACAAATTAACCGCGAGGATGTCACTGAGATTTATCAGATTCGTAGCATGCTTGAGTGTGCTGCGGTGCAAAGCTGTGCATTAAATGCAGATGCAGAAACGATTAAACAATTACGCACATTGAATCAAGATATCGCCAATTGTTTGCAAGCAGAAGATGTAATACAAGCGTTAAAAATTACCACAGAGTTTTACCATATAATTTTTACCACGGGAGGAAAAAATGTCTCTTGGGCTTTGGTTGAACGCTTAAATGGGCGTATCTCTCGCTTACGTGCGATGACATTAAGTTCAAGCGAGCGTAAGAGCCAGGGCCCTGCTAATTTATCAAGCATCGTCGATGCTATAGAACAGCGTGATACCCAACGCGCACAGGAGATTTGTGCCAAGCATTTAGATGAAGCAGCACAAATTGCACTACAACTTATTTAATAAAGATGAATTAGGCGTAGCCTAAATCATCAAGGGTAAATACCCCGACTTTTGAGGCGTGAACTTATTAGCACCCAAAGTCACTAGCAACACCCCGCTTCACAAAGTGAAGTCGAATGTAACGAGAGCGCTTGCCCCGGGGATCTTTAATGCATTTTTAAAAACGACTAGAGGAATACAACGATGGATGAAGCACTTTTTGAATTAGGTATGAGTAAGCGTAAAGCCACGTTAGGCGATCAATACGTTACTGATAATTTAGCTAAGGCAGATGCTTTCAACCTACCCTTCCAAGAAGCAATGACACAATGGTGCTGGGGCTTTGGTTGGGGTGATGAAACGATTGATGCAAAAACCCGTTCGTTAATGAACCTAACCATGATTGCAGCATTAGGAAAAATGCACGAATGGGAACTGCACTTGCGTGGCGCGATTACCAATGGTGTTAGCGTTGATGAAATCCGTTCTGCTATCCATGCAATCGCTATTTACTGTGGTGTTCCACAAGGCGTAGAGTGCTTTCGCATCGCCCGTACTGTTTTGACAGAACTCGAACTTATATAAAACATTGTCGCTATCAATTTAATACCGTCACTTTTCATACAGGCGTTTTCTATAGGCCTTTCAATACTGGTCCTATAGAAGCTACAAATGAGGCCCTATCAAGACTGATTTCAGATAGCGATTATATAAATAGACAAATTAATAACAAATGTGACTTTTGCAACCAGTACTGCAAATATTTTGACCATTAAAAGTTTTCACACTACTTCAGAGAGTAATACCATGCCGATTTCAGCGTTAACAGATAGCTCACTCATAAAAACCCAAGCTTATATCAATGGCCAATGGGTAGATGCCGATAACGGTGCCACTTTCGATGTTACCGATCCAGCCACAGGCACCGTGATCGCGCAAGTTGCCGATTTAGGCGCTGCGCAAACTAAGCTTGCAATTGCAGCAGCTGAGATTGCGATGCAATCGTGGAAAAAGAAAACCGCTAAAGAGCGCTCTAACTTGTTGCGTAAATGGTTTGAACTAATGATGGCCAACCAAGAAGATTTAGCCATCATCATGACCGCTGAGCAAGGTAAAGTAATTGCAGAGTCACGTGGTGAAGTGGCTTACGGTGCATCATTTCTTGAATGGTTTGCAGAAGAAGGTAAGCGCATTTATGGTGACATCATCCCAAACACTACCGCTGATCGCCGCTCTATTGTTATCAAACAGCCAATTGGTGTGGTGGCAGCCGTTACGCCCTGGAACTTCCCTAATGCGATGATTACTCGCAAAGCAGGCCCTGCATTAGCAACAGGTTGTGCTATCGTTTTAAAACCTGCTGCAGAAACTCCTCTTTCAGCATTGGCAATGGCCGAACTTGCGGATCGTGCAGGTATCCCAGCAGGTTTGTTTAATGTCGTAACCGGCATGAATGCACCTGAAATTGGCGCTGAATTAACTTCTAACCCAATCGTTAAGAAGTTTACGTTCACAGGCTCAACCCCTGTCGGCAAAATGTTGATGGAACAATGTGCTAAAACGGTAAAGCGTACCTCAATGGAACTAGGCGGCAACGCACCGGTTATCGTATTTGATGATGCTGACATTGACAAAGCAGTAGCCGGCGCTATCGGCACTAAGTTTCGCAATGCTGGGCAAACCTGTATCTGTGCAAACCGCTTGATTGTACAAGATACTATTTATGATGAGTTTGTTGCTAAGCTAACCGCTAAGGTAAATGAATTTACCGTGGGTAACGGCTTTGACAGTGCAACCACTATCGGTCCACTTATTACGCAGCAAGCCGTTGCTAAAGTTGACTCATTAGTCGCAGATGCTGCGGCAAAAGGTGCAACAATCACCACTGGCGGTAAAATTGACAGCGCTGGTGATCACTTCTACCAGCCTACGGTTTTAACTAATCTTAGCGCTGATATGCGCATTGCGAAAGAAGAAATTTTTGGTCCTGTAGCCCCTGTATTCAAATTTAGCACTGAAGAGGAAGCCATTGCGATGGCTAACGACACTGAGTTCGGTTTAGCGTCGTATATCTTCACTGAAAACATGTCACGTACTTGGCGTGTAGCAGAAGCAATTGATTATGGAATGGTCGGCGTTAACGAAGTAGCGATTAGCTCAGAAGTCATCCCATTTGGTGGTATGAAACAATCAGGTCAAGGCCGTGAAGGCTCTAAATATGGCTTAGATGATTACCTAGAAATCAAGTACATCTGCATCGGCGGTCTTTAAACCCAAAAAAAGTCAGCACAATTAATATTGCGCTGGCTATCATTTTACGTTTGTAACTTGTAACCATCAACTATGATCTATCAGAGTATCGTTTGGGGATGGTTTGCCAGTACCCGTTTCAATTAAATCTTTTAAACCTAATAAAAACACTGTCTACTTGGTGCTTCAATGTGTCACAAAATGCGTGTTCGACTGCCAATTCACGTGACGAAAAACATGCTAACCTGATTTTCTAGCGATCGTTAATTCAAAGCTAATTTCAGTACCTTGCCATTGTGACGGCATCTCACCGCTATGCTGCCAAACTACTTTATAAGCTCACTTACCTTAAAATCAGGGCCACCACCATTAGATCTAAACTCAAGCGCCCTACTTAGCTCACGACCACCTCTTACATTATTCTTCCACCAGCCCATCAATCCTTGTGGGGTCATCAGCACCTGATAAGCGGATTAAATACTTCCAATAATGCCTATTAGATGACTAATAATCATAACTACCTCTTGGTTTATCGGATCGTAATATTACTGCCTAAAAATCCAATAACTAGCTCACTTAAACAAGATTTTCTGAAAAGAAGGCAATCGTGCGCTGCCAAGCCAATTCAGCATGCTCTTTGTTATATCGACCGGTAGAATCGTTATGAAAACCATGTTTAGAACCTTCATAAGAATGCATTTGGTAAGGTACTGCTAAGCGTTTTAAATCTGCTTCGTATTCTGGCCATGTGCCATTTACGCGATCATCTACCCCTGCAAACTGTAATAATAGCGGTGCTTTAATATTTTCTCGCAGCTCTTTTGTGGCAGGTGTTCCATAAAAAGGTACGCCTGCTGCAATCAAACCTGCATCAACGGCAGCTAAGTAATTAACTAAATATCCACCGAAACAGAAGCCCACTGCGCCTAATTTTCCATTACCATTTACCTGGTTTTTTAAGAATTTGGCAGCGGCGACAAAGTCATGTTGAATTTTAGTACGATCTAAGCTCTTCTGCATTGCTCGACCTTCGTCATCATTGCCAGGATAGCCACCTAATGAAAATAGTGCGTCAGGTGCGAAGGCGATAAAGCCCGCTTTGGCTAAACGCCGAGCAACATCTTTAATATAAGGATTAAGACCACGGTTTTCATGGATAACTAATACCACTGGTAAATTACCTGTTTTATTAGTAGGCATCACTAAATAACCTTGCCCTTTGCCATAGCCAGCAGGCGAATCGAACACTTTATAGCTGGCTATAATATCAGGATCATTAAACGAGATTTGTTCAGCTAGTGCATAGTTCGGTAATAAGGCGGAAGTTAATAAACTCATTGAAAAACCAACGGCTGTTAGCGCTCCTAGCTTTTCCATAAAGGCTCTTCTATCCATTTTACCGTGGGCGTATTCGTCGTACCAATCAAAGGCTTCCTGTGGAATATCATTTTTAAGTTTTTGCAACATAACACCACCTCATTATTTTAATAACAATCTATCAGCTTGTGTGCAGCCTACTCTAGTGCAAAGTTCTCTTTCGCGAGTAAAACCAGATTTCAATCACCAGAGATGAATACCAACAAGCTGCTTATTTTTTACTCTTTCATTAAGCGTTAACTATTCGCATTTAGCAAGAGGTTGCATTCTCTTCGCAAAATTGAGCAATTTTCTGTGTCTATGTCGTTATATCGTTCAAGCTGGCTTATGAAATTCAATTACATTGTCATCGGGATCGCGTATGAATATAAAGGATCCTAGTGGAGTTACTATCGGCCCTTCTGTTATGGCACAGTTGATAGATTCAAGGTACTTTTGCGCTGACTTTAGATCTGTTACTTCAAGTGCTACATGCGTGAAGCCGGTATGTTTTTGCGGCACATCCATTAGTATGTTCAAAGTATTTTTTTCGCTTGAATTTAAAATAAAATTGATATTTACCCCTGATGAATGCTCCATAATTGCCACAGGTTCGGGCCCAATTGGCCCCACTATGAATTCAAAACCAAGTTTTTCGTAAAACGCTCGAGTGACTTCTAAATTGCTTACTCGCAGGCCAACATGATTTATTCTGGTGATTTCTTGCATAATTAGTACCCCTTATATTTTTTTTGTATGCAAATACTTGCGTCATAAGCATAGTTCACTAAGTATGCCCATAGCTAGCACTAGCAGCATAGCATTAATCAGTGAGTTTAATTGGTAGCACTTATTGACTGTGAAAATCGTAATAAAACAGAAGGGAAGATATTATTAGTAGGACTTAGCGATTACAAAATTGCTGGTATGGCGATCACTCTCTTTGTCGTTGTGCACTTAAAACTTAAAAAGAATATAGAAGCAGATTAGTTCAATCTACTTCTATAATAACCTAGCTTGGCTCTATAGACAGAGCAAGCGAGTTAAGCTAATTACAACTTATCAATCGTGCTATGTAAGGCATTTAAACAAGCGACACCCAACTTTTGACTACGCATTGGTGACCATCCAACAAACTTATCCGGGGTTGCCTGCGTATCTTTAAACGGCATTTCTAACGTCATCACTAACGCGTTAAAGTACTCTGCTAAGTAATTGGTGCCGACGGTCATTAGTGCTTCGCCGTGCTTATCTTTGTCATACCCGATCTCGGTTTGAAAATCAGGGCTAGCGGTCACTAATGCTTGTTGGTAATGATCAAGTAACTGCTGGCGCGCGTCATTCCAGCTAGGAATGCCTTCAGAGCCTGCTATAAAGTTGTAAGCTAATGCTTCATCGCCATGCACATCTAAGCAAAAATCCATGCCGGTTTGCTGCATTTTTTCACGCACTAAAAAGACTTCAGGGCTACGCTCCATACTCGGCTCTAACCATTCACGGTTAAGGTTAGCTCCCATTGCATTGGTTCTTAAATTCCCACGCAAGCTTCCATCAGGGTTCATATTTGGTACTACATAAAATACTGCTTTTTTAAGTAATTCACGCGCTATCGGATCTTCTGGATCTAATAGTGAATCAAGCATGCCTTCCATCCACCACTGTGCCATGGTTTCACCAGGATGCTGGCGTGCGATCATCCAACAAATTTTCTTGTTTTCTCCATCTTCGCCTATTTTCAAAAGATCCATATCTTGGCCATCACAAGTGTAACCAAGGTGGATATACTCAGCCAGCTCACTAAGCTGTGCATTGGCAATAAGATCGCGATGACGCTCCATAGAATAAGGTGCAAAGTAAGCGTAATAAACGCTATCGCATTCAGGAGTATGATTGATTGTTAATGACTCACCATCATAGCTGGTGTCTACTCGAAACCAAACTTGGCGATCGTAAGAGGCGACCGCTTGATAGTCTGTCCACCCTTCAACATAGCTAGCACCGTGTGCATTTATTATTTTCATATTGCAGGTAACATCTTTAGCGCCGGTTAAGCGGTAATGGAACCATTGATAAAAATCAGATGCGTTATCTTTTGGAATACTTAAAGTGATATTACCGTCAGTATTAACCTCAATACATTCAATTTTACCACTATCAAAATTATGACTTATTTTCATGGGAACCCTGTCAATACTAGTATAGGAGAATATCTCGCTATTTTATCGGGTCATAATATCAGCGCAGCTATTAGCGCGCTATAGCGTATTCATAAAAGCGACCATGCGGCTAATTTTGCGCTGTTTTGCTCTTCTGTGTTTTGACTATAAATACTGCTCTACATTCCTGATCATCATGTCTACATACTTTTCTTTTTCGCCAACCGGTGCTACATAGTGAATGGCACTTTTTGCGGCATCTATACCTTCTGTTTTAGCGATGAGCCACGCCGCTAGGTATTGCGAAGCGATACAGCCTCCCGCCGTTGCAACATTACCACTGGCAAATAAAGGCTGATTAAGCACTTCTACGCCAGCTTCTTGCACCCAGGGCTTGGTGGTTAAATCGGTACAGGCAGGTACTTTTCCTAACAAGCCTAGTTTTGCCAATATTAAGGTGCCAGAGCATTGTGCTGCCAATATTTGTCGAGTTGGGTCTAGTTGTAATTGCTGCATTAATTCGCTGTTAGCGACAACTTCGCGGGTTTTCATGCCACTTCCTATAATAACGGCATCTGCTGTGCATACTTCTTCAATCGGGATATGTCGTTCAATTACGACGCCATTCATGGATTTTACTGTACGCGTGGGGCTTGCTATTGATACTTGCCAACCTGGTTTTTTAATACGATTTAAAATGCCTAAGGCGATCAGCGAATCTAGTTCGTTAAATCCATCAAAGGTTAAAATGGCTATATGCATAATGCTCTCCTGTTATTATTTTACTGCTATTGTTTTCGCTAGTAATTATCATTAATTAATAATTGTTAATCCACAGTATATCCACTAACATCATGACAATAAAATAATTGTCATGGATACAATTTACATGCCTAGTCCTAGATACAAACGCATAGTCGATGAAATAGCTGCACAGATTCACAGCGGCCAACTGCCTCCTGGTTTCCAACTCGCCACCCATCGAAAACTCGCTACACAGTACAAAATTGCCTTAGTCACTGCCTCTAGAGTGTATGCACAACTAGAGAGCATGGGTTTAGTCAGTGGTGAAGCTGGGCGTGGCACTTTTGTGCGCGAAACAGCCCTGCCCGTTGGCAATGGCATAGATCAACCCCAAGCGAGTGAAGGCTTGATTGATCTCAATTTCAACTCCCCCTCACTGCCAAGCCAAACGCAGTTATTACGTAACAGTTTACGCCAACTCTCATTATCAGGTGATTTAGAAGCACTTTTGCACTATCAACCTCACGCGGGGCGCAAGCACGAGCGCGCCATCATTGCTAAGCATTTAAAAGCAAGTGGCGTAGAAGTGGACGCTCAACAAGTATTGATTGTTAGTGGTGCTCAGCATGGCCTTGCCTGCACTGTTATGACCTTGCTTAATCCAGGCGATGTGGTGGTGACTGATGCCTTAACCTATCCAGGTTTCAAGGTATTGGCCCAAGTACATCGCCTAGAGCTAGTATCAATCCCTGTGACTGCAAAAGGCCCCGATTTGGTAGCGCTAGCCAATGTTTGTAAGCAACGCCAAGTGCGCGCCATTTATACCATGCCAACGATGCACAATCCTTTAGGTTGGGTGCTTGATATGCAACAGCGCGAACGTATTGCAACCATTGCCGAGCAACATGATTTACTGATTATTGAAGATGGCGCATATGCTTTTTTAGCACAAAATCCACCGCCACCGCTGATTTCTATAGCCCCTAATCGCTGTGTATACGTTTCGGGAGTTTCTAAAAGCATCGCTACCGGGTTACGCGTAGGTTATGTTGCTGCGCCTGAAAAATGGGTGGCAAAAATTGATCGTACCATAAGAGCAACCACCTGGAATACGCCCAGTTTGATGACGTCACTGGCCTGTACTTGGATTGAAGATAAAACAGTGATCACACTCGAAAACGAGAAGCGCCAAGATGCGATATTACGTCAAAACATTGCTCAACAAATTTTCGCTAATTTTGCTTATATAAGCCACCCGGCCAGCTACTTTCTATGGTTGCCACTACCAGAAGAAGTACGTGCAGATCAAATAGTCATGTCATTATTACGCGACAATATTGCCGTTTCAAATGCAGAACCTTTTGCCACCTCTGAAAGCGTGCCCCACGCTATTCGCATCGCCTTAGGCTCTGTGTCCATTGAGGTGCTAAAAAAATCTCTGCAAAAAGTACGAGAAGTGATTGATAACTATGCTTATTGACATCTGCTAGAGCTAGGCACGAATACCGATCAATAATAGTTGAAAGTTTCAGGATTAGGCATTGTATACATTTTAATTTATTGTCAAATCGTAAGCGGTCACTACTAGAATTTTAGGAAACTTATTCAATAGTACGATTTGAAATCAGCCTATTTGTAATAAATTGCAGAGCGGATAGTTAATAAAAAACTAATTGTTTTAATAATTTAGAGCTCAACAAACGAGTAAAGTAAACCTTGCCCTTATTTGAGTATATTTTTTTGAACTTTTTGTCAATCGCGGTGACCTATGCTAGATTTTAGGATTTCTTCAGTTACTGAATATGTATTTCTTTATTGTGTGTTGCTAGCGGTTAATGAGTTTTTAAGTGATGTCAAAAACGTTGAATAAATTGATAATTGTGCTGTATATCCTGACGACGTTGTTTGCTCAACTGTATGCGGTATCTGCAACGGCTGGCATCCATTCACAACAAATGCAGCTATCGATGTCTCAAAACACTGCCTCTACTGACGTGAATTGCAGCTCATCAATGGCTGAAGATTGCTACCTTACAATGATGACAGAAAACTGCCTTTGCTGTGATATTGATTGCGTTTCATTTCAATGCGCTACTGCTTATCCAACCACCTCTTTTGACTTCTATTTCCCGTATCGTGTTTCATTGGACACAAGTTATGAATGCGCCGCACTATCCCAAAGCACTTCCCTACTGTATCGCCCCCCTATAGCACTATAACGCGCTAAATCACCACTTCGCCTTGTCGCTATTGGGAACTTCCCTCTACGAGAACGCTTAGCTTTTCTTTGTAAAAAAACTCAAATTACTTCCCGTAGGGGGATTTATGCTATCTATTTCTGTGCGGCTGAGCGTCGTGCTCAGTTTGTGCTTATTTAATTTAGGCAGTGTTACTGCCATTGCTGCTGAGCCAAAAACCAGCAAACTAACCTTAAATGCAGCGTTAAATATAGCGCTTAATAAAGATGAATGGCAAAACAGTAGCAGCCTCACACAGGAAGCTATACGCGAACGGGCGGTTGCTTTGGGGCAATTGCCCGATACTAAATTGAGTGCAACTCTAGCAAATTTAGCCACCGATACACTGCGCTTTAATCAAGAGCGAATGACCCAAATACAACTCAGTGCCAGCCAAGTATTCCCTAGAGGAGATACCTTGGCGCTGCGTGAGAAACGTGGTCGTTTAAACAGCGAACGCCAGCTTTTTCAACGCCAATTGCGCTTAGCTAAGATTGGCTTAGAGGTTACAACACTGTGGCTAGATAGCTTAAAGGTGCGTCGTAGCATTACATTGATCAAAAAGAGCAGGCCTTTATTTGATCAATTAGCAGAGCTCACACTGGCTAGTTATGCCGCGGTTACATCCAATACTCAGCAGCAAGATATTGTAAGAGCCCAGCTTGAGCGCACCTTGCTAGATGATAGACTGAGTGTACTTAAACAGCAGCTAGCTAAGCTAGAGCAGCAGCTTACTGGATGGTTAGTTTCTGCTGATGGTAATTGGCGTACGCCGACTGGAAAGCGCATTTACGAAAATAAATTACCGCAGTTAGCGTTATTGCAATCTACTACTAACTCACAAACAACTACGCGTTCATCCGATACTCAGGCCAGTAGATTCTTGCATCACCCAATGATTGAAATGTTAGATAAAACCATCGTGCGCGATAAAACCACCATTGAATTAGAGCGCCAAGGGTTCAAACCGCAATGGGGTGTCAAGCTCGGTTATGGTTATCGAAAGCGTGATCCTAACGGCGTAAATCGCTCTGATCTTGTCAGTGTCGGAATCAGCATGGATTTTCCGTTGTTTTCTAAACAGCGCCCACGCAGCAATGTGCGTGCAGCGGCTTTAGAGCGCGATGCCAATATCAGTGATCGATTACTGTTATTGCGCGATATGAACACCAAATTCAATGCATTGTTAGTACAACAAAGTACATTAACTCAACGTGCACAGCTTTATCGCCGTGCAGTATTACCGCAAATGAAACAACAAGCCCAAGCATCACTTAATGCTTACACCGCTGATAATGGCAACTTTAGCGAAGTGGTACGTGCGCGCATTGTGCAGTTAAACGGACGCATTGATGCACTTAATATCGCAGTAGAACAACAGCAACTTATTGCCCAAATGAACTATTTATTAGCCACCACAGAGCGGCCAGTGCAATTAACTTCGCCTAGCTCTTCTTCAAATACAGCGCAGGATTAACCATTAAAGATGAATAACACGATAAAAAATATAAGTTTATTGCTCAGTGGCGCGCTTATAGGCTCAGCATTAATTATTTACACCTTACCCTATATTCAACCTTACTTAGGGATAGCGAGCCCTATGGGGCAAGACACTATGTCAAGTAGTAGTGAGCCTGAACCGCTTTACTGGGTTGCGCCGATGGATGCTAATTTTCGTCGCGATAAGCCAGGCTTATCACCAATGGGCATGGATTTAGTGCCTTTCTATCCTAGCGGAGATAACAGTAGTCCAGGCACCATTAGTGTGTCTCCTGAGGTCGTTAACAATTTAGGCGTAAAGCTTGCAAAGGTGCTACAACAACCGTTGCAATTGCAGGTCAATACCGTCGGCTATGTTAAATATAATCAAGATCAAATGGTCCATGTGCATCCAAGGGTTGAGGGATGGTTAGAAAAAGTTTATGTGACTTCAGCAGGCGAACCGGTGAAAAAAGGCCAAGCACTATATAAGCTCTATTCTCCGGAACTGGTCAATGCACAAGAGGAGTTTATATTTGCCCTAAAGCGCAACGATAAGAGGTTAATCAATGCAGCACAACGTCGGTTACGCTCATTACAGTTACCTGAAAAAGCTATTCGCCAATTGCGTAAAGATCGTGAGCTACAACAAAGTGTGACTTTTTATGCACCGATAAGCGGTGTAGTAGAAAACTTTGCGATGCAAGCAGGTTTTTTTGTAAAGCCTGGAAAAATGCTGATGTCGATCGTCGCACTAGATCAAGTTTGGGTAGAAGCGCAAGTATTTGAGCGTCAAGCAAGCTTGATAACACTCGGTGCCCCTGTCAGCGTAAAATTAGATTATCTACCAAATAGAGAGTGGCGTACTACTGTCGACTATATTTACCCAACCCTTGATAAAATGAACCGTACTTTAAGAGTGAGATTACGCTTAGATAACCAAGATCTAGTCCTAAAGCCGAATATGTACGCGGATGTTAAAATTGAAGTACCACAAACGAAACCGATATTGAGTGTACCGCGAGAAGCGCTGATTCGTGTTGGCAACCAAGATCGTGTCGTGCTATCTCTAGGACAAGGGCGCTTTAAATCAATCGCGGTGACTGCTGGGCGCAGTGATTCACAGCGTATCGAAATACTTGAAGGTTTGAAAAAGAACGAAATAGTAGTTAGCTCTGCGCAGTTTTTACTGGATTCTGAATCAAGTAAAACATCAGATTTTAAGCGTATTGACGTAGCAGATGAACAAGAAGGCACCGCAAAAATGAAAGATGAGGAGCCTAGTGCAGTATGGGTACTAGCCCAAGTAGATCAGCAAATGCGTGATCAAATGCAAGTAAAATTAACTCACCAAGCGATCCCTCAATGGCAATGGCCAGTAATGACCATGAATTTCAAACTCGATGAAAAACTTAACTTTGACAAATTAGCTATTGGCCAAGAGTTAGCCGTAAAACTAGCGCGAGGAGAAAACAATCAATATCGATTATTAGACACTGCCCCTGCCGATCAAATAAGTGAAATGATGGAACAGGAGTCTCAGCCATGATTGGCGCTATTATTCGCTGGTCAGTGAACAATAGGCTGATGGTATTACTGGCAGCACTAATGTTGGTGGTCGGTGGTTTGTATTCACTGCAAAAAACCCCGTTAGATGCAATTCCCGATTTATCAGATGTACAGGTAATCATTAAAACCAGTTACCCAGGGCAAGCACCGCAAGTGGTTGAAGATCAAGTTACTTACCCGCTTACTACTGCAATGTTATCGGTGCCAGGTGCTCAAACTGTGCGTGGCTTCTCCTTTTTTGGCGACTCTTATGTGTATGTTATTTTTGATGATGATACTGATATGTACTGGGCGCGCAGTCGAGTATTAGAGTATCTCAGCCAAGTCATCCCCTCATTACCCGCGGCAGCTAAACCGCAGTTAGGACCGGATGCGACGGGTGTTGGCTGGGTTTATTTATATGCGTTAGTCGATAAAAGTGGCAAGCACGATATTAGTGAGCTACGTAGTTTACAGGATTGGTTTCTTAAGTATGAGCTACAAACGGTAGCAGGTGTTTCAGAAGTCGCCGCCATTGGCGGCTTAGTAAAACAGTATCAAGTGAGCGTTAATCCTGAAAAATTACGCGCTTATAACCTGCCCCTCTCACACATCCAACTAGCGATTAAACGCGGTAACCAAGAAATTGGCGCATCGGTCATTGAGATGGCGGAAGCCGAGTACATGGTACGTGCTAGCGGCTATATCCAAAGCCGTGAAGATCTTGAAAACATTCCATTAGGATTAGATGATAGCGGCACACCACTGCTGCTTAAAGACGTTGCTGACATTAACATCGGTCCACAAATGCGCCGCGCTGTAGCAGAGCTAAACGGTGAAGGTGAAGTAGCGGGTGGCGTTGTCGTCATGCGCTTTGGAGAAAACGCTCAGCACACTATAGATGGCGTGAAAGCTAAACTTGAGTCATTAAAAAAGGGATTACCTGAGGGCGTTGAAATTGTCACAGTGTACGACCGCTCTGGGTTAATTGGCCGCGCAGTTGATAATCTCTGGACCAAACTACTTGAAGAGTTTGTGGTGGTTGCATTGGTATGTGTTGCCTTTTTATTCCACGTGCGCTCCTCTTTAGTTGCCATTATTAGCTTGCCTGTCGGTATTTTAACGGCGTTCATTGTCATGTACATGCAAGGCATTAATGCCAACATTATGTCACTAGGAGGTATCGCGATAGCCATCGGCGCCATGATTGATGGCGCTATCGTAATGATCGAAAACATGCACAAGCATATGGAGCGAACCCCATTAACCAATGAAAACCGCTGGCGGATCGTCGCAGAATCCGCTGGTGAAGTTGGCCCCGCACTATTCTTTAGCTTGATGATTATCACGGTGAGCTTTGTCCCCGTGTTCACGCTAGAGGCACAAGAGGGGAAAATGTTCGCGCCATTAGCCTTTACTAAAACATACGCGATGGCGGCATCCGCAGCACTTGCGATTACACTAGTACCGGTATTGATGGGCTACTTCATACGTGGAAAAGTACTGCCTGAGCACAAAAACCCACTCAATAGAGTGCTCTCAGCGATGTATTTCCCGGTCTTGAGAAAAGCCCTTAAATATCCAAAAATAACGCTACTGAGCGCCGTGGCGATTTGTTTGCTTGGTCTTTGGCCGTTGGATAAAATCGGCAGTGAATTCATCCCACCGCTAGATGAAGGGGATTTAATGTATATGCCGACCACTTATCCGAGCATCTCTATCGGTGAAGCACGTCAATTACTGCAACAAACCGATAAATTAATTCGCAGCTTACCTGAGGTAAAAACAGTATTCGGCAAAGTCGGTCGTGCTGAAACCGCCACTGACCCTGCACCACTGACCATGATTGAAACGTTCATTCAATTTAAGCCACGCAGTGAATGGCGAGACGGCGTTACCCCCGCGAGCCTAAAAAAGGAACTAGATGCGTTAGTAAAAATCCCAGGTATTACTAATGCTTGGGTGATGCCGATCAAAACCCGTATCGATATGCTAGCCACCGGTATCAAAACACCCGTGGGTATTAAAATAGCGGGGCCTGATCTTAAAACGATTCAGCGAATAGGCCAACAACTTGAAACCATTATAAAAGCGATACCCGGTACTGCTTCTGTCTATTCAGAGCGCGTCGCGGGTGGGCGTTATATTAAAGTGGATATCAAGCGGCTTAAAGCGGCACGGTTTGGCCTAAATATTGCCGACGTGCAACAGGTAATCTCGGTCGCGATCGGTGGTATGAATATCTCAAAAACCATTGAGGGGCTTGAGCGTTACCCAATTAATTTACGCTATCCTCAACGTTTTCGAAACTCACCAGAGCAGCTAAACTTACTGCCTATCGTCACGCCTAACGGCCAACGAGTTCCCTTGGGCGACATCGCCGATATTTATATCGAAGAAGGTCCCCCGGGGATAAAAAGTGAAAATGCGCGATTGAACGGCTGGACGCTGATTGATATTGAAGGAATGGATATTGGCAGCTACGTTGAAAATGCTCAACAAGTCGTCGCACAACAGCTAGAACTCCCGACCGGTTATTCTATTAACTGGTCGGGCCAGTTTGAGTATATGCAGCGCGCTAAAGCTAAACTCATGTACGTCGTGCCTTTGACTTTATTGATCATCGTAATCTTACTCTTCATTAACTTTAGAAATGTAGCTGAAGTGGCAATTATTATGGGTACACTGCCACTGGCGATGGTGGGTAGTATCTGGCTAATGTATTTAGAAGGGTTTAATTTCTCTGTAGCGGTGGGTGTTGGTTTCATTGCACTGGCAGGTGTCGCAGTCGAAATTGGTGTCATTATGCTGGTATATTTGAACCAAGCTTACAAAGCTATGTTAGAGCAATGCCAAACAGATAAAACAATACCTACATCCGTACTTCTTCGTGAAGCGGTGTTACAAGGAGCGGGGCTTAGAGTACGCCCAGTGATGATGACCGCCGCTGCGATAATTATTGGCCTACTGCCGATATTGTATGGAGATGGCACTGGCTCAGAAGTAATGAGTCGCATTGCTGCTCCGATGGTGGGCGGCATGGTCAGTGCCGTCATTTTGACATTACTGGTGCTACCTGCGGTGTATTTATTATGGCGTAATAGCGGTATTACTAAGGAATTCTCTTTAAAAGAAAATTTATCCATTAATTCGGAAAAAGAGCACTTATCTGAACCAACTTCCTAACAAGAAGGTCAGCGAAGGATGGCAGCTACACTGCCATCCTTCGCTATCTATAAGCAGCTATTTAGGAGCTATCTGAGCATTTAAAATGACAGGCAATACTTAATTAAAAATCTCATCTTAAACACCCATTCACAAATACAGCACTGCTTTGCAAGCAGCGCCCAATCGTTAAGTTTGTTAACGGTTTGAGCTATTACTACACTAAAACTACCCTCCTATAATTATGTTGTTTAAGCACTACTACCTGATTAACTTTTATTACAAAAGCTACTTTTCTATATAACTAGCATTTACCAATAATGCGTTAATTTTACTAATAAGGGTGCGCTGGTAAGCTAAATTTTCAGTATCAACCGTTATTAACCCACTAATATTCAACGGTAAGTATTGCGAGTAATTTTCAAACCATTGCTCTAGCTGCGCTAGATCTTTTAAATAATCAAGATGCCCTGCATGGCGTTTTCGCTCATGAAAACGCTGTGCAGTTATCCGATTAGGGCAATGACAATATATTTCAATCACTTGCTCAAAATGCTTTTGTAGCCAAACTGTTGGGGTGCCCGACAGAGACTGTCCGTCTTCTGCTCGCCAATGCGAAACTAACACTGCTGACTTTGTTTGCTGCGCTGCCTTTATAAAATCAAGATCAGCTTCGCGGCTTAAAGTTTGTCGCCATGTATTATCACCAATGCCTTTTGTTTCGAACAAACTGACTAAAAAATCATCTTTATCAATTAATGGCAAGCAAAGCTGGCGAGCAATATAGTTACCCAGTGTGGTTTTTCCACTGGCTGGATTACCGCTAATAAAGAGACAAAACGAATGTTTTACTGGGAGCATAAAGCTAGAGTCCTCGAAAAATAGCACATAAGCTATTGGGCTGTTTACGCTTTCATTAACCTGCAACTAATACGTAACAGATTATTGGGATGCGGTACACAAAACCACATAAATTTATACTTGTTAAGATGCATCTTTAAATCGTCCTTTAAAGAGGAGTCTATAAGTTCTGGACTGTGTTATTGAAGGTCTTTTAAATACAGCGCTTGCTTTTGCAAAACACTGAAAGTCATTTTTGCTTACCTTCAAGAGTACATAGAAGCAATGTACTGGGATCTCAGCATAACTTACCTTGAAGGACATGATGACTACACTCAATAATACAGAGTTAAAAGGCCTAAGCCACAAAACAGCTCGAAATGTTTTTCAGATAAAGCGGCTATTTATGAAATTCTTAATTTTCTCATACTCTGCTTGGCCTTTTCTACAATGGCAGGTATTTCTAAGATTAGATGGTTGCTATCTATCTTTAAATTTTTACTAATTTTAGAAACGCAATTATGAGTTATTTCGGTTAAAAGTTGTGCATCGTCGAGTTCTTGCCAAGCATTATCTTTCATCAGATACATACTCAGATAATCGGATAATTGAATGATGTATAACAGCTGTTTGAAGTTACCTGAAAGTCCTAATAACTCCTTTTCAGCATAAACATGGTGAAACATGATGACGTCAGTTATCACTTGTGGAAGCTGCCAACGCTTCGCTGCAAGGTATCCAACTTGCGCGTGCGTAAAACCAAAATATTGACTCTCTATTTCAGGAAGTTCTACTGGTGTTGACCAATGCTTTGACGCGATAAAATCAACCGAACTGGTTGACAGATTAAAGAGAACTAAGCGCCCGATGTCGTGCAGTAAACCGCTAGTGTAGGCTAGATTCGGATCCACGTCTGTGGATGGATTGTTACTGGCTAAGTAGCGAGAGAAAAGGGCTACTTCTATTGAATGCTGCCATAACTTTTTTTGATTATCGCTAACTGGGGTAAATACTTGAGCCACAGACATCATTGTAATAAAAGACAGGATCTCATCACAACCTGCTCTCACAAGCGCTTGATTAATATCCGTTATCGGTTTAACTGGAGACGCCTTTATAGAGTTTACAACTTTTAATACACGGGTTGTTAATGATGGTTCATATTGAGATATTTCAGCTATTTTTGCAAAAAAATCATCACTTTCAGAATTTAGTTGCATTAGCTCACAAACAGAAGAAGGTAATGCTGGCAGGATTTTCAATCTTTTATTTATATTGCGTAATGTTAGCTTATTTTCATTTTTCACTGTCATAACAATACCCATGAAGCTCAATAGAGGACATATAAAATTTAACTATTTTAGAGCGCTATTTATAAGCAAACATTCACTAATTAAGACCTCAAATTAAATCTGCTACCATTTAATTTGGTAACTTTTGCACTCTTTATTTTTAAATTAACGAAATATACTGCTTTCTCCTAACAATTAGTTACATGAAAACGACTAATAATACCTCAATAACTAGAATAAAGAAGCTTGGTTCGGCTCTTCTTCCTCAGCATTACCACTCCATTGATACAGTTTTAAATCAAGCTTGTCCGCTACGAACACCACTCCCTCTTCTTCCAATAGTTGTTGCTGCTTTTGTGCCTCAACTCTTTTACTGACCTTCCCTTGAGAGTTAATAACACGTTGCCAAGGCACATTTTTAGGGCAAGTAGCCATAGCATCACCTACCCAACGTGCCCCGAATTCTTTATATTCTTCGAGTTTAATGCCTTGAGGGGGTCCTAATATTTTAGCGATTTGCCCGTAAGTAGCCACTTTTGCAACCGGTATTTGGCGGGCTTGGTTCCATACTTGTTTACAAAAATCTGGTTGATTATCAAGGGGGATGTAACGCATAAGTTAACTTTCCTTCATTAGAATTGGTGAGTTCTCGTTTATAATTCAATCTAAATTGATGACTGTAAAATGTTGAACCTAATTTCTCAAGCTTTAGTTTATTTATCAGCAAAATAGCTTTAACTATTTTGCAACCTGTTTAAGGTTTGAAGGTTTGAAGGCTACTAGAATCGAGATTTTGCGGATTATTCTAATATTACCGCACTCTCAGTTTCTCTTATATTGGCTCTTTATTTTCATTACTATCAACAAAAAAATTCTATCAGATAAGCTGATAGAGCGAGATTTTATATGATACGAAGCGTTCATCCATAAAGGTTCTTCCCTAAAAACTTAGTTTAGTGCGAAGTACCACGAACTTTAATGCGAGCCTAACTCTGAGATCAGTTCAATGGTTAGTTTCGTAAAGCTTTTGTAAAACCAAACACTGCATATTTAGATCACCACTTACATCTATTAAGCAGCTTAAACAGATTCTTCTCTCGATAAATGATTAGTTTTTAGTCGACTTGCCCTGTTTGATTTTCCACGATTTGCCATCACTAAGCTTAGCTATTGGCAAAGCCATACTACACCTACAATGTCACCACTGCGGTTGGTTAAATGAAATGTGTATGTCGATGTACTAGGAGTCAGTTACTTTAATGCTTTTGGAGCTACTTGCACATTTGGTCAATGTGATGAGTGTTCTAATCATTACTATAAATACGCACAGATCCCGCCAAATCGTGCTGTGCAACGAACCCGCTACAAAAAATTGTTACTAGTAACGCACTTGATCGAGCAATAAATTTAAGCATTGAAATCCTATTTTTAAAACATAAATGAAGAGTGATAAGGCGACTAAAGCGATGACATACTCTAGCCTCTATTGAATGAGAACAACAATTGAGATGGATAAACCGAACGACTTATCAATATGATCTAAGTGGGGATAGCGAATTTTAGGCGAAAAAAAGCTTCTTATCAAAAGAAGCTATTTAAATCGAATCGAACTACCTTAATTATCTCAGTTTCTTATCTCTTGAATTTAAACTTTAAACTGATTTAACACTTCACTTTGTTTATCGGTAGAACTAGTCATACTGACACATAATTCAGATTGCGCTTGAGCATGGTTCGACACTGTTTGGCTAATGTTGCGAATATTAGTAGTGTTACGGTTAATTTCTTCACTGGTACTACTTTGCTCTTGCGCTGCGCTCGCTATATGGATAGTGATCTCGTTAATTTCAGAAATAGAGTTGCGGATGTTTGTCAAAATATCATCAGCTTTGGTTGCTTTATCATTGGTAGAATTTGCAAGAGCTCTACTTTGTTCAATTTTATCAACCGCTTCTTTAACACCTTCTTGGAGTTGTCCAATAATCAAACTGGTTTCATTTGTAGAATGCTGAGTCCTACCTGCCAATGCTCTTACTTCATCGGCAACAACAGCGAAGCCTCTACCCATATCACCGGCTCTGGCAGCTTCTATAGCGGCATTCAAAGCTAACAAGTTTGTTTGTTGCGCGATACTAGTAATAGACGTGAGGACTGATTCAATATCATCACTGTACTTTACTAACAAGTTAACAGTAACCACTGTTTCATCCATGTCATCTACTAGTTGGGCGATGGACTGCGAAGTTTCTTTAACAACGCTAGTACCTTGCGAAGCTTCTGCATCAGCTGTTTGTGCTGCTGTAGCTGCTTTTTGTGCGTTTGTTGCAACTTCTTTAGCAGAGTACGACATTTCAGTCATTGCCGCCGCTAGCATATCGAGTTCGTTGAGTTGCTTGGTCAAATCCGTCGCAGTTTTCGAGGCGGCTTCTGCGCTCTCAGAGGTTTTGCTATTTATTTCGCCAGAAATAGATTTAACATCAATAATAATGCTCTGTAAGTATTGAATGAACTGGTTAAAATCAGTTGATACACGAGCAAATTCATCTTTTGATGTTATTACTAAGCGTTTTGTTAAATCGCCATCACCGCTGTTTATTTCAACCAGCGATTCTTGTAAGTTATCTAATGGCTTAAATAGTTTAATAACGGTAAAGAACAGCGCGATAGCGGTTAGTAGCACACTTAAAACACTACCAATAATAGCAGCAGAACCAAAAGAGTTGGCTTCTTTGAGAACTTTACTTTTATCTAGGATAACCCCAATATACCAGTCCACTCCCTTTAAATTATCAAGTGGTTGGAAAGCGCTAAATACTGTAACACCTGCAGCTACACCCTCTTGTAAAATTGGCTTTATCTGTGGAGGAGTGTTCTCAAAAAGCTCAC
>JBALXS010000051.1:0-32670 GCA_036960485.1 Oceanospirillaceae bacterium | reverse complement strand
AAATAGGGATTACTAGAATGGCAACTTTATACGGCGTTGGCGTTGGCCCAGGTGATCCATTATTACTCACTTTAAAAGCGTGTCAGCTGATAGCAAATAGCCCAGTGGTTAGCTATTTAGCGAATGAGCAAGGTGAGTCACAAGCGAGACACATTGCCAGAGAAGCTTTCGCACAAGTGACTAAAGAGCAATTACATATAGCACTTCCGATGCCGATGAGCACAGAGCGTTCAGGTGCGAATGCTGCTTATGATGCAGGAGCTAAAGAAATAGCAGCGCAATTAGCACAAGGCCATGATGTGGTGTTTTTGTGCGAAGGTGATCCACTATTTTTCGGCTCATTTAGCTACATTATGCAACGTTTTCAAGATCAGCATAAAATTGAAGTAGTGCCAGGAGTATCCTCCGTGCACGCCGCTGCTGCTGCATTACAGTTGCCGCTTACCTTACAGCGAGAGTCCTTTGCCGTTATCAGTGGCAGGCATACTGATCAGCAAATTCGCACTGCCTTACTAGAGCACGATTCACTAGTTATTATGAAGGCAGGTCTTGCAAGGCAACGCATTCTGGCGCTGTTAGCTGAAACAGGGCGAACCGAACACGCTAACTATTTAGAGTATATCTCCCGCGATAATCAGTTAATTAATACTGATGTCAGCAGTTTACAAAGTACTCAAGGGCCTTACTTTTCACTGTTTGTTATAACCAAAGACCGCAGTATCAATCACTGATGAAGATTGTCAGCTTAACAGCGCCAGGTTACATACTTGCCAAACGCTTGGCTGCAATTATGCAGCAAGAAGCGGTTGTAGGGAAAGACGCACCTAGCCTGTTGCATAAACCGCAACCTTTTAAAGAAGTGGTGCAACAAGCGTTTAGCGAAGCGCAGCCCTTAATTTTCATCTGCGCCACCGGCATAATTTTTCGAACGCTGGCTGATGTTATTGATAACAAACTAACTGATCCTCCAGTACTGGCTATTGATGAAGCGGGTAAGTTTGTTATCCCGCTGTTATCAGGCCACGAAGGCGGCGCAAATGAACTGGCATCGCAAGTGGCAAAAATGCTGGGTGCACAGTTGGTTTCAACTACCGCTAATGGCTATTTAAAACCTTTATACACCGCCGGCATGGGGTGTGAACGCCACTGCCCAAAAGAAGATTTATTAGTTCTTTTAAAGCAGAGCTTAAAGCAGGCCAATTTGGAAATTGAACAAATTAGCGCGCTTGCTAGCATTGATATTAAAGACGACGAGGTAGGATTAATTGAGTTGGCTAAGCAGTTAAATATACCTTTTGTATGTTATAGCGCAAGTCAATTAAATACAGTGCACAATCAGCTACAAACGCCTTCTGAATATGTATTTAAAACAGTCGGTACTTATGGTGTAGCAGAGTCCGCCGCGTTGGTCAGTGCTCAATTGATCGATGCGAATGTAGGCAATGAAGCACAAGATGGGGTTCGTAATAAAGTACAAAACGGAGCTCGAATTGATAGGCAACTACGCAGTAGTGAATTAATGCTCAGTAAACAAAAGTCTAAAGTGGCCACTTGTGCCATTGGGCGTGCCTATCAAGAAACTGACAAGCAAGAAAACTGATCAATACTAACAAACACACAGCAATTTTGGCTATTGAAAAAGTAGCCAAAATTATTAACCAAACATAAAAAAGAACATGTAAACATGAAAAAATTATTTATTTTAGGCACCGGCCCCGGTGATTTAGCACTATTAACCCCTAAAGCGAAGCAAGCGATTGCAGCGAGTACTGATCTAGTCGCCTATGGCCTCTATATCGATATATTAGGTGAAATATGTGTGGGTAAAAACCGCCATGATTTACCTTTAGGCGAAGAGATTAATCGCGCTAAACTCGCGTTAGATTTAGCCGCGCAAGGTAAAGATACAGCGCTAATTTCCAGTGGAGATATTGGTATTTATGCCATGGCAACACTGGTTTTTGAGCTACTCGACAGACAGCTTCAAGGCCTAGAAAATTCTCCTCAATGGTTGAATGTTGAGATTGAAGTGATTCCAGGTATTTCTGCAATGCAAGCCGGCGCTAGCGCAGTTGGAGCTATGTTAGGTCATGATTTCTGCACCATCAGCCTTTCAGATTTATTAACACCTTGGGAAAGCATCAAAAAGCGTATTGAGTGTGCTGCTGAAGGTGATTTTGTGGTTTCATTTTACAACCCAGTATCAAAGAAACGTGATTGGCAGTTAAATGCAGCGCGTGACATTTTATTAAGCTCTCGCCCTGCAACTACACCCGTAATGATAGGACGTCAGCTTACCCGTCCAGAGCAGTGTATTACGATTATTGAACTACAACAGCTGGATGCAAAAGATGTTGATATGTTCACGATGGTAAGTGTCGGTAACAGTGAGACAAAACATATTATTAACGGCACTAAAGAGTGGGTTTACACCCCACGTGGTTACAGCAAAAAGCTGTAATTTAAGCAATCGCGCTAATTAAAGGTAATAAAGATGACAGTTTATTTTATTGGAGCGGGCCCAGGTGATCCTGAGTTAATGACACTCAAAGGCCTTAGAGTTTTAAAGTCTTGCCCGGTAGTGCTTTACGCCGGATCGCTTATTCCCCGTGAAGTGCTGCAAGAAGTGGAAGATAGCGCTGAACATATTATTGATACTGCCACCATCAATCTTGACGAGATGGAACAGTACTTTATTAAAGCGCAGCAAGCTGGGCAAGATGTAGCCAGATTACAGTGTGGCGACCCGTCATTGTATGGTGCCATTGGTGAGCAAATCAGACGTTTAGAGCAACTGGGAATTGATTATCAAATAATACCCGGGGTTAGTGCCGTTGCTGCATCGGCCGCTTATTTAGGAAAGGAGCTAACGTTATCGGGTGTGTCACAAACGATTATCTTTACCCGCTACGAAGGTAAAACACCTTTTCCAGAGCGCGAGCGTTTACCGCAGTTAGCTAAATCAGGTGCAACACTGGCTATTCACTTAGGTATTACCTATATCAAGAAGATAGTAGCCGAGTTAATTCCTCATTATGGTGCCGATTGCCCAGTGGCCGTTTGCTATCGTACTTCTTGGCCTGATCAAGATAAAATTAGCGGCACACTAGCTGATATTAGCGATAAGGTAGCCGAAAAAGGCTATAAGCTGACGGCACTTATTATTGTCGGCCATGTATTAGATACCGATAATTTTGCTGACTCGCATCTTTACAGCCAAGATAAACCAAATATTTTTCGCAAGCGCAAAGGCGTCATCAACGATTTAGCGCAACTTGAGCAAAAGACTCAAATTGACAAAACAAACGGATAACACTATGAAACTGAATAAAATACCGACCACGATAGTTACCGGCTTTTTGGGTAGTGGTAAAACGACTTTACTCTCTAATGTGTTGCGCCAAGCCGCCGGCAAGCGCATTGCTGTCATCGTTAATGAGTTTGGCGAGTTAGACATTGATTCTGAACTGCTACGCAATTGCCCGCTAGATTGTGAAGAAGAAAGCGCAAGCCTAGTAGAAGGCAAAAACGGTATTTATGAATTAGCCAACGGTTGTATTTGTTGCACTGTTGAAGAAGAGTTTTTACCGGTGATGCAAGAGCTCGTTGCCAGACGTGATGACATTGATCACATCTTAATTGAAACCTCTGGCTTGGCACTGCCAAAGCCTTTAGTGCAAGCGTTCAACTGGCCTGGTATTAAAGAGCATTGCACTGTTGATGCGGTGATAACGGTGGTTGATGGACCTGCTATTGCAGCAGGGCGTTTTGCAGCCAATGAAGAACAAGTACAAGCGCAACGCTTAGCGGATGAAAGCTTAGATCACGATCCAAGTTTACAAGAACTGTTAGATGATCAGCTTAGTGCGGCAGATTTAGTGGTTATTAGCAAAAACGATTTATTAAATGACCAGCAGCGCAACGACGTAACTGCCGTGTTAAATGAGCGTTTACCACAAGGCGTTAAAACCTTATACATCGATGATGGCAATGCTGAATTAGATTTGTTATTCGGCCTAGGCGCTGCCACCGAAGAGCATATTGATACTGTACATAACCACCATGATGCTCATCATGAACATGGCCACGAACACAGCCATGCTGAAGATCATTTTGATTCGTTTGTTATTAGTATCGGTACTGTCGATGGTGAAAAGCTGCAAACAATATTACAAGGCTTGCTAGATACTAATAATATTTATCGCGCTAAAGGTTTTGCGGCATTGCCTAACAAGCCGATGCGTCAAGTTGTACAAGGAGTGGGTAAGCGTATTAATACTCACTTTGATCGCTTGTGGCAGGCAGATGAAACGCCTTGTACTCAGCTAGTGTTTATTGGCAAAAATATTAAAAAGTCAGCTATAGAAGCAGCGCTGCAACCTGCGATAGTTAGCTAAGCTAGCGAATTTAGTTAAGACTTTAAGTAAGTTAAGTAAGTAATAAAAGTACTGTGAAGTACCCACTAAACACGATTTAGTGGGTACTTGCTCAGCTAAATAGAAAAGGTTTGTTTAATGCATTTATTGGCCGCAAAGCCTGGTGGTTTTGTCGATGAAGAGGGGATTATCGATCTAGATCAATCCCCAGCAGATATCATCATTTTAACCGCTGCAGATAGTCAGTTAGCTGCACTTTCTGCAGGTCTTGAGGTCAGTAAATTGGCAAGTAGTGCAGCACCTAGTGTGCGCATTGCCAATTGGTTGCAATTATTAAAGCCCGCTGCTTTTGATTTATACGAACAAAAAGTGCTGTGCCATGCCAAGCTTATTGTCGTGTCATTACTTGGCGGGCAAAACTACTGGAGCTATGGTTTCGAGCGCTTGTGTGATTGGGCAAAACAGCCAGATCATACATTAATATTAGTGCCTGGGGATGATAGCGAAGACCCACAATTAACTAGCGCAAGTAATGTTACCTCTGTAGTGCATCGTCGTGTATGGCGCTACTTACGTGAAAGTGGGGTTGAAAACGCCAAACATTTATTACACTGCCTTGCACAAAGCTATTTTAATTGTGACTTTCAATGGAGAGAGCCGCAAGTATTGCCGCGCGCGCAATTATATATGCCGGCTTCAAACCCCGATTCTGCTGATGATTTGTCAAGCAGTTCATCAAGTAACAACCAACCTGCCAGCTTGTACCAGTGGCAACAACTTTGGGCAGCAGATGATCAGCAGCTACTGGATAGAGATAGTGCAGCACTAGTAAAGCAGCGCGTGGCAGTATTGTTTTATCGCAGCCATTTACAATCGGCCAACACGCAAATGTTTGATCAATTAATTGATCAGTTACGGTTACAAGGTTTGAATCCATTACCGATTGCTATCGCTTCCCTGAAAGACCCGGAATCGATAACTTTAGTTAATTCGCTATTAGAACGCGCTGCAATTAAACTTATTTTGAATACCACCGGTTTTGCTAGTAATCGCGCGCAAACGCCAGAGTTGTCATCGCAACCTAGTACCTTTATCTCGCCTTTTAGTGTGGATATTCCAGTGCTGCAACTAGTGCTTTCCAGTAGCACCTTAGAAGACTGGCAAGAATTTTCACAAGGATTACGCTCACGTGATGTTGCTATGCAAGTGGCACTGCCTGAACTAGATGGGCGAGTGTTAACACGAGCAATTAGCTTTAAAAGTGCCAGCCATAGAGACGCACTCGCTCAAGTTGATGTGGTGCGTTATCAGCTTCATCACGAGCGCGCTAATTTTGTGATCACCTTGGCTAAAAAATATTTACATTTAGCTAGCAAAGCTAATGAAGATAAAGTGGTCGCGCTAATTTTAGCCAATTACCCCACTAAAGATGGGCGTATTGGTAATGGTGTTGGCTTAGATACACCTAACTCTTGTATTAATATTCTCAACGCCTTGCAAGATTCGGGATATCAACTAAGCGAAGAAAATAGCAAGGCGGCATCATCAAAAAATAGTAAAGCTGCACTGCCAGAAAATGGCAATGCGCTGATCGAACAACTCTTACAAAGTGTCACCAACAACCCTAATACGTTACATTATTTAGGCTGCTGGCAAAGCTTAGATGTTGCCACTTATCGCCGCTATTTTTCAGAGCTGCCAACCGTTTGCCAACAAGCCGTCATAGAACGTTGGGGTGATGTCAGTGAAGACCATAAATTTCGCGATAATCGCATTATGATTGCCGGCATTCGCTTTGGTAGTGTTTTTGTTGGCATCCAGCCGGCACGCGGTTTTAATATTGATTTACTCGCCAACTATCACGATCCTGATTTAGTACCTCCCCATAGCTATCTTGCCTTTTATTTTTGGTTGCGCCACGTTTATCAAGCTGATGCGGTGGTCCATGTCGGCAAGCACGGCAATTTAGAGTGGTTACCCGGCAAAGGATTAGCACTAAGTGCGCAGTGTTGGCCAGATATAGCGCTGGGCCCTATGCCGCATTTTTACCCTTTTATTGTGAATGATCCAGGCGAAGGCGCGCAAGCTAAACGCAGAGCCCAAGCAGTAGTGATCGATCATTTAATGCCACCAATGGCGCGTGCAGAAACCTATGGTGAGTTGGCGGAACTAGAAGCCTTAGTAGATGAATATTACCAAGCGCTGGGGATGGATAGTCGCCGTGAAATATGGCTGCGCGATAAAATACTAGAGCAAGTTAAAAGCACCAATGTGCTAGATGAGCTTAACTTACAAGCTACCCAAAACAATACCTCTGATAATGCTAAAACGGAGCACGAAGAAGAAGTACTTAATCAATTAGATACCTATCTATGTGATATTAAAGAAGCGCAAATTCGCCACGGCCTGCATATTTTAGGCCAGCTACCCGCAGAAGCTAAGCTGGTGGATACTATTATTGCGCTGTTACGATTGCCTAGAGGCAAGAGCATTCAAGATGAAGGTTTACTGCACAACATGGCGGCTGACTTTAAATTAATGGATAGCGCTGCAGATACACCTGAAAATGCAAAGACAGACGCGCCAATCTTTAATCCAAGCCAAGCAAGTACGGTGGTTTACACCGGCCCTAAGCCTGTTTTGTTAGTCGATGTAGATCAAAGTGTATGGCGAACACAAGCTGATACCCGTGAACGTTTAGAGTTATTAGCGGTGAAATGGGTAACACAATATGTCATTCAAGAAGAAGATTTAATTGAGCTGGCCGCTTATCCGCGCACAGCAACTCAACTTGAGTATTGCAAAAATGTTATTAAAACAGTTCTTGAACGTTCTGTAGAGCAAGAAATTAGCGCTTTAATTGGCGGTTTAGCTGGTAAATTTGTTGAGCCGGGCCCCAGTGGCGCGCCAACAAGAGGGCGTTTAGATACACTGCCCACCGGGCGCAATTTTTTCTCTTTAGATAATAGATCAGTGCCTTCAAACGCTGCTTGGGCGCTTGGGCAAAAATCAGCACAGGCATTACTAGAGCGCCATTTACAAGAGCACGGCGAGTACCCACAACAAATAGGTTTATCGGTTTGGGGAACCGCCACTATGCGCACCGGTGGCGATGATATTGCACAAGCATTCGCCTTAATGGGTGTAAGGCCGGTATGGGCACCTGGATCACAACGTGTGGTTGATATTGAAGTCATCCCTTGTATGCAGTTAGGTCGTCCTAGAGTAGATGTTACTTTGCGTGTCTCTGGTTTCTTTCGAGATGCTTTCGCCAATGTAATGAAACTTTACGACACGGCAGTACAAGCGATTTGCGATATGGATGATCCAGGAAATAGCAATGTAATTGCGCGCAATGTAGAGCAACGCACAGCGCAATTAATTGCGAATGGCCTCACCAAAGAGCAAGCACAGCGCGAAGCGAGTTATCGGGTGTTTGGCTCAAAACCCGGCGCTTATGGCGCTGGGCTACAAGGGTTAATTGATGAGCGTTGCTGGGAGCAAGCGAGCGATTTATCAGATGCTTATCTCAATTGGGGTGGTTACGCCTATACCAATAGTGAAGGCGACGCAGCACCGGCGACAGATGCTTTCGCTTATCAATTATCAAATATAGAAGTGGTGGTGCAAAACCAAGATAATCGCGAGCACGATATTCTCGATTCTGATGATTATTACCAATTTCAAGGAGGTATGAGCAACGCTGTAAAGCAGTTGTCTGGTACCGCACCTGCCATCTACCACTCAGATCATTCAAACCCTGAACAACCGCAAATACGCACCTTAAAAGAAGAGTTGAACCGTGTTATTCGCTCACGTGTATTAAATCCAAAATGGATAAGTGCGATGCGCGAACACGGCTACAAAGGTGCTTTTGAAATGACCGCCAGTGTCGATTATATGTTTGCCTATGATGCTACCACCAATTTAATTGATGATTACCAATATAAGAAAGTGGCAGATACTTTGTTATTTGATGAACAAAATCAGCAGTTTTTACAAGAAAATAACCCACACGCCATGGAAGAAATGGCGGAGCGGTTACTTGAAGCAACTCAACGAGGCTTATGGGAAAACCCACAAGGCTACGATCAAAAACTCCAAGATTTATTACTCACCATGGATGAGCAACAAGAAATGGGAACTCAATCATGAGCAGGACCAGCCAAGTAGGCTTTAAAGCGCCGCACAGTCTTATGGTACAAGGCACGACTTCAGATGCAGGTAAAAGCATCTTAGTTACGGCTTTGTGCCGTATTTTAGCGCGCCACAAAATCGCAGTAGCTCCTTTTAAATCACAGAATATGGCGCTTAATAGTGCGGTCACCAAAGAGGGCGGCGAAATTGGTAGAGCGCAGGCGGTGCAAGCACAAGCGGCTAATTTAGCGCCCAGTATTTTAATGAACCCGGTGCTGCTTAAACCAAACTCTGATGTTGGCTCACAAGTGATCGTCAATGGGCAATCAATAGGCAACATGAAAGCGCGGGTCTATCATGAGTTCAAGCCACAACTATTAAAAAGCGTGGTTGCCACGCACCAAGCGCTACAAGCATTATATAAAGTAACAGTGATAGAGGGGGCGGGTTCACCTGCTGAAATCAATTTGCGCGAGCACGATATTGCCAATATGGGCTTTGCAGAAGCCATAGATTGTCCAGTGATAATTGTGGCTGATATTGATCGCGGGGGTGTTTTTGCTCATCTTTTTGGAACTTACGCATTGCTCAGTGAAAGTGAACAACGCCGTGTCAAAGGCTTTGTTATTAACCGTTTTCGCGGTGATGTTAGCTTATTACAACCAGGACTAGATTGGTTAGAGCAGAAAACCCAAGTGCCTACTCTTGCCGTTATTCCCTACATCACTAATTTACATATAGAAGCGGAAGATGCGGTTAATCAAACGCAATTAAGCACCGACATCACACCTTTTAAAGTGGCAATTCCACTTTACCCAAGGGCGAGTAACCACACCGATTTTGATGTGCTGCGTCTACATCCACAGCTAGATTGTGAATTTGTACGCGATGCACAAATGTATACGGGGGCTGATTTAATTATTTTGCCAGGCAGCAAGAATGTCAGTAGCGATTTACAGTGGCTAAAGACCAGTGGCTGGCAACCTATTATCGAACGCCATTTACGCTTAGGCGGTAAAGTATTAGGTATTTGTGGTGGTTATCAAATGCTCGGTAAAATGATTCACGATCCTAAGGGAATTGAAAATGCCCCAGGTTCTATTGCAGGGCTAGGTCTGCTCAATTTAGAAACCACACTAGATGAAGTGAAAACCTTAACCAATGTAACCGGGCAGTGTTTGCATAGTGATAGCCAAATCAGTGGCTATGAAATACATGCAGGCGTCAGCAGTGGTGAAGATTTACAGCGTGCTTGGTTTCGTATTCTTAAGCAAGGTAGCTTGGAAAGTGTTTTAGAAGGTGCTGCTAATAGTGATGACAGTGTACGTGGTACCTATTTGCACGGACTGCTGGAAGGCGATGCTATATTGCGAGAAACTCTAAGCTGGGCAGGGATGGATCAAATCAAAGCCTTTGACTATCAAGCCTTTAGAGAACAACAAATTGAGCGCCTTGCGGATGAAGTAGAAAAAGCATTACCGTTTAGTAAATTGGCTGAGCTGTTATCACTTGAAGATGAAAACTTAGCAGATAAAGAACCTGCTGCGCATAAAGAGTTCTTAACCAATCTAGCCGATAAGGCACACGCCAATGCTGTTTAGCTGTAGTGTGCTGTTGTGCAGTTTAGCGCTAGATTATAAATTCAGTGAAGTGTCACGGCATCATCCATTGGTTTATTTCGGTAACTTAGCGCTTTATGTTGAACGTAAGCTGAATTTGACTCAAAGTGCTGCCAAAGTGCCTAATTTTAGTGTTTATTTACTCGGCATCTGCGCTTGGATATTAGTTGTATTACCTATTACCTACTTAAGTTATGTAATAGAACAATCACTAATATCACAGGGGCTTATAGGCGATTTTACGGCAGTAATATACGCAAGCATAGTACTGTATGTTGCACTGGGTTGGCGCAGTTTATTAGAGCATGCAGCCGCGGTGACAAAGCCTTTAAAAGCGCATGATATTGAAGGGGCACGTAAAGCGCTAAGCATGATTGTGAGCCGCGAGACAGCGCAATTAGATGAATGCCAAATTAGTAACGCAGCCACTGAATCGGTGCTAGAAAATGGCGGTGACGCTATTTTCTCTGCTATCTTTTGGTTCATGATTTTAGGTGTACCAGGTGTGGTGCTATATCGATTAAGCAACACATTAGATGCAATGTGGGGCTATAAAAATAGCCGCTATTTTTATTTTGGTTGGGCGGCTGCGCGCATTGACGATGTTTTAAACTACATTCCGGCGCGTTTGTGTGCATTAAGTTATGCCTTGTTGGGAAATACGCGCAGTGCATTGCATTGCTGGAAGGTACAAGGAGTTAATTGGAAAAGCCCTAATGCAGGGCCTGTCATGGCAACAGGTGCAGGTGCTATTAATGTACGTTTAGGTGGAGGCTCTGTTTATCATGGCCAATACCAAGAGCGGCCAATTCTAGGACCAGAACAGGGAGAGCAAGCCACTTGCATTTCAGTGGATGCCGCTTGTTTTCTGGTTAACAGAACGCTAACACTATGGGTTGTTGTGTTGCTTGCTTTATCGGCGTGGTGTTATTGAGATGAATGTAATGAGAGAAAGCAATAACAGTAGTTTAAAATCTCAGTTAGATGTTGCACAAAACACTAGCGTAAATAGTGCTTTACATGGCGGTGATATTATTAGCGCCAGCGCTCAGTATTTTGTCCCTTTAGCGCACTGGATTGATTTATCGACAGGCTTAAATCCTGCAAGCTACCCTTGTGATGATGTACCTAGTAGCGCTTATCAGCACTTACCCTATTTGCAGCCATCATTTTTACAAGCAGCGAGTAGTTATTATGGTAGTGAACAATCGATTCCGTTGATTGGTTCGCAAATGTTGATTCAGAACTTACCGTTTTGCGTCACAAAAAAGGCAGTGTTGCTACCCAGTGCCGGTTATAGTGAACATCGCCAAAGCTGGCAACAAGCCGAGTTCGAGCTAAATGAATATCCTGCATTTGACACAGCAAAAGCGGTTGCAAGTATTAATCAGCAGCTGTCGCTTAATAACCAACAACATGTGGTAGTGATCAATCCTAACAACCCAACGGGTTTATTGATTAATCCGCAACAGCTTATTAAATGGGCAAATACATTAGCCACAGACTGTTATATGATCGTCGATGAAGCCTTCATTGATATGGAGCCAGAGCAGTCAGTTTTGAGTCATCAGTGGCCTAATAACATGCTAGTGTTACGCTCATTCGGCAAGTTTTTTGGATTGGCGGGGATTCGCATAGGCTTTGCGTTTTGTCGTGGTGCATTAAAGCAGCGCATAGAGCAACAGCTTGGCTTGTGGATGATAAATGGCCCAGCACAATACCTTGCGACCAAAGCGATGCAAGATACCCTTTGGCAGCAAACGGCACGCTTGCAAATACCGCAAGCTGCATTATTAACACAACATATATTTGCACCGCTAATCAACAGTATTGAAATACCTTGGCAAACCCATCAACCATTGTTTAGCAGTTATCAAATGTCATTAAAACAAGCACTTGCAGTGCAAGATTGCTTTGCAAAAGCCGGTGTTTTAATACGCGTTATCGCTTTGGACAATAGCGCATTAAATACTGGTATTGAAGAACAAGCTCTACTGCGTATTGGTATATTAAGTTCGACTGAAAAAGAGCACCAGTTACGGGTAAGCGCATGTGTAACCGCGTGTGTAAGTTTTTTAAAAAATACCAAAAATTAGTTAGTAATCATTTAAAGAGCAGTCACATTATTTAATGTGATTGGTTGAATTAAACCTTTTAAAGAAGAGAGTTGAAATGTCAGATAACCAAAGTAGCCGAAAGATTGGCATTATGATTTGTGGTCACGGAAGCCGTGATAAAGATGCAGAACGAGAATTCTCTCGTGTGGCTGCTGGGCTAAAAAATCGCTTTCCTGATGTGCCGATTGAATACGGCTTTTTAGAGTTTTCAGCACCTAACATTCATATGGGGCTTAACAAGCTAGTGGCACAAGGTGTTGATGATATTTACGCTGTTCCCGGCATGTTATTTGCCGCCACTCATGCACGCAATGACATTCCAAGTGTGTTGATTAATTTTCAAGAACAGTTAGAAAATACTGATACAAAGATTCACTACGGTAGTGAGTTAGGTTTGCACCCTGCGATGATAGAAGCGTTCGAAACGCGCATTTATCAATCCTTAGAGGTTGATTGTGCAGCGCCACCTGCGAGCATGCACGATACTATGCTAGTGGTCGTAGGACGTGGCACATCTGATACGCTAGCAAATGCTGAAGCCGCGAAACTGACGCGTATTGTGAATGAAGATATGGGCTTTGGCTGGGCTGATACTGTGTATTCAGGTGTAACATATCCATCTGTCGGCGTTGGGCTTGAGCGCCTAATTAAGTTAGGTTTTAAAAAAATAGTGGTCGCGCCTTATTTTCTTTTTACCGGACGCTTGATCAAACGAATTTATGCGTATGTTGATCATATTGCAGCGCTGCATCCTGAAATTGAATTTATTAAAACACCGTATTTAAACGATCATGAAAAAGTGATTGATGCTTTTGAAGTACGTTTACGGGAAATTATGGTTGATCAGGTTGTAAGTTCTGCCAATGAAACGTTGATGCAGTCTTTTGAGCGCAGACTAGCAGCAGGTGAGGTTGAGGTGCATCATCATCATGCTGAGTTCGTTGATCCTGAAGAATCTGCTAGCGCTGAAACCCACTCGCATGATCATTCTCATAGCCATTCGCACGAGCATGACCATTCACATGACCATTCACCTGAGAATGAACACTCACATGGACATTCCCATGGTGTGTATAAACACATAGATCATCCATTAGGCCCAAGAACAATGATCGGTGAAAACTTGTGCTGCTGCTTTATGAGTCAGTTTCCGCAGACAATTCTAGACGAAGAAGCAGATAAAATTAATGCCACCACCTTTAGTCATCACTAGGCTGAAAAATGATTGAATTATATTTAGGGGGTACCCGCTCTGGCAAATCTAAGTTGGCAGAGCAAGCTGCACTCGAAAGTGCTTTATCCGTGGTTTATATCGCCACTGCCACATCCGGTGATGGGCAGATGCAACAACGTATACAGCAGCACCGTGTGCGTCGGCCTAGCACTTGGCAGTTAGTAGAAGAGCCTTTGTATCTGGCAGATATCATTGCGCAAAACGATGCAAAAGATAACTGTTTGCTAGTGGATTGTTTAACACTTTGGCTGACCAATTGCTTGTTTAGCCAAGACACTGATTTTTATTTAGCACAGAAAGAACGCTTGTTAGCAGTATTAGAAAGCCTACAAGGGCATGTGATTTTTGTGAGTAATGAAACCAACATGGGCGTTATCCCTATGGGCGAAATGAGCAGAGAATTTTGCGATCAAGCAGGGTTGTTGCATCAAGAGCTGGCGGCTATCAGTCATAAAGTTACATTAGCTGTGGCTGGTTTAGCGCATGTGTTAAAAGATCAAAAAAGTGAATAGTTGCTTTTTATAGATTTTACTAAAAGCATGTTGAAAGTTATGTAAAAAGATAAGCAATAAAGGGTACGTACATGAATAATTGGATTTTTGAGCCAATAAAAGAATTAAATAGCGCAGCTGAACAAGCAGCCATAGCGCGTCAACAGCAATTAACCAAACCCTTAGGATCCTTGGGTAAGCTAGAAGAAATAGCGATAAGCTTAGCGGCAATGCAAGGTATAACCCCCTGTGTAGATAAACCTTATATTTGCATATTTGCCGCTGATCACGGTATTGCAGCCAGTGGAGTATCGGCATTTCCGCAAGAAGTAACAGCGCAAATGGTGGCTAATTTTGCTAATGGCGGCGCTGCAATTAGCGTACTGGCGAAATCGTTATTAGCGCCTTTTGATATTGTTAATTTAGGTACAGTGACGCCGACAGAATTTCCAGGGGTTATCAATGAATACGTAGGGCCCGGTACTGCAAATATGCTAGATGCCGAAGCGATGACAAGTGAGCAATGTGCAAAAGCATTAGAGGTAGGACGCAATTGCCTGCTAAAAGCACAAGCATTAGGTTGTCAGCTTTTTATTGGCGGCGATATGGGCATTGGTAATACAACTGCTGCAACGGCGCTGGCAGCTGCGATTAGTGGTGAGACAGCTGCGAGTTTAACCGGTCCTGGCACAGGTCTAGATGAAGAGGGGATTCGCAGAAAAGTTATTGCTATTGAGCAAGTATTAGAAAAGCATTTTAATACATCACTTAATACCCAAGATAGCCCAGCACAGTTATTACAAAAAATGGGCGGTTTTGAAATAGCAGCATTAGTGGGTAGTTACATCAGTGCAGCACAATGTGGTATCACCATTTTAGTGGATGGTTTTATTTGCAGTGCTGCCGCAATGGTTGCCGTGGCAATAGCACCCCAGAGCCGTAACTGGATGATATTCTCGCACGGCTCGGCAGAACCTGGCCATAAGTTGATGTTAGCACATTTAAAAGCGACCCCAATACTAGATTTAGGGATGCGTTTAGGGGAAGGCAGTGGTGCAGCGCTTTGCGTGCCGCTGTTACAAATGGCGTGTAAATTACATGCGCAAATGGCTACTTTTGAAGAAGCTGCAGTGGCGGGTAAACTAGATGAGCAATAATGCTCTATATTTATTACGCCATGGTAAAACCACTGCGGGCAGCGCTTACATCGGTTCAACCGATGTAGCACTCACTGAGCTTGGCTATAAGCAAATGCGTGCCAGTGTTGACACTTTTTTAGAGACAGGGCAGCGCTGGCAGTTAATTATCAGCTCGCCTTTGCAAAGATGCGCTAAATTTGCACAGCAGTTAGCACAAGAGCAAGGTATAGAACTGATTATCGAAAAGGGGCTAGCTGAATACCACTTTGGTGATTGGGAGCATAAAACAGCGCTTGAGGTAATGGAGCAGTACCCTGATAAATTAGAACAGTTTTGGTCAGACCCTGAGCAATATCCACCTAACAACGGCGAGAGCTTGGCGCAGTTTAGCCAACGTGTTGATGTGGCCATTACCGATATTAAGCAACAGCACGGCGATAAAACAGTGCTGGTAATAGCGCACGGTGGCGTGATGCGCTACTTGTTGAGTCAAGAGCAGCAATTGCCGATATCCTCGATGTTGAACTTTCCGGTAGAGCACGGGCAGCTATTGAGTATAGAATTTTGAATTACCTGAAAAGCTTCTTAGTGTCCCTGCAATTTTTAACGCAAATCCCAGTGAAATTTAAGCACTATCCTGATGATAAAACAGTGGCGTCATCGCTTATCTTTTATCCGTTAATAGGTCTGTTGATTGGCATTATGCTTGCCGCAGTTGCTATGGCTTTATCTGCCGCGCCCGCGTTTCTCACAGGTGCAGTAGTGTTAACTTTATGGGTGGTAATAACCGGTGCGCTACATCTTGATGGATTGGCGGATAGCTGTGATGCTTGGATAGGTGGCCAAGGGGATAAGCTGCGCACTCTCGCTATCATGAAAGATCCTTGTAGCGGGCCTATTGCGGTTGTGATGTTGGTGTGCACATTGCTACTGAAATTAAGTGCTATAGTGGCCATTATTCAACTTCAGCTACATTGGATGTTGTTAATAGCACCACTAGTAAGCCGCTCATTATTGCCGATACTATTATTGATGACGCCTTATGTCAGAGAAGGCGGCATAGGCGCTATATTAGTTAAGTATGCACCCAAACAATGGGTTTTTTGCAGTTGCATACTAGGTATTGTCGGCTCATTAATGCTCGCACCTTTCAACATTGTGTTAGCGGCCGTGGTTGGTGTGTTTGCCTTGCGCAATATGATGCTAAATAGATTAGATGGCTTAACAGGTGATACGGCAGGCGCGACGATCGAGTTAGTCGAAGTAGTGGTTATTGTGGCAATTGTGTTAAATATTTATTAACTTATCAGCTGTTGAATGTTAGTTAGTTTTATCCTGAAATGGAACCGTAGCGAGAGCGGTTCAATGATTCAAGATACGTACCATTAGACAGGGGCGTTTGGTTATTCCAAATTACTATATCTAGTGGTGTGTAGATTGATTCAGTGAGGTGTTCGTAGTAGGTATCTGTTTCCGGATGGAAATTAGTTATTACTAATCGATTGCAAAAAAATAAAACTTAGCTATATTCTCTATCTTTGCTACTCTATTAGCCAAAATAGATAAGCTAGGAGGCCGCCCGAGAACAGACTGATCTACTGTGATCTAGCCTACTCGGGCAAATTTAACTTTCCTTTTCGTTAAATGGCACAACTATTTGCCTGAAAGGGCCTCTAAATTTGCCTCAAAGAGACTAAATCTCGCTACGGTCACAGTTCTCGGACAGCTTCGTAGCTCACATCAGCATTTAACGCAATGAGAAACAATTGAATACACCGAAATATTTATACACCCAAACCGATGAGTATGGCGACATTGCTGTAATGGAAGAAGGGGATTGTCGTATCCTATCTTTTGGAGTGGGAGATGAGCAAAGCATACAATTAACTCAACAGCCGCATCTATTACAACATGCTTACACCCAAGCAATGATGATGTCACTGCTATTTTGCGAACCTAAAAGAGTTTTATTATTAGGTTTAGGTGCTGGTAGTTTGTTACAAGCTATGCGCCACAGCGTTGCTGGGGTGCGTATTGAAGCGGTTGAAATTAGACAAGCCGTCATTGATATCGCTAAGAAATATTTCAGACTACCTACCAGTAAAAAAATCTCTTTGCATTGCGAAGATGCAAGTGCTTATTTAAAGCGCGGTGTGAGTAAAAAAGTCGATTTGATAATGACTGATTTATATACAGACGAGGGGATGCAAGCTGTTCAAGTGAGTAATGAGTACATTGACTTATGTACTGCGCAGTTAAAAGTAAATGGCTGGTTGGTACTTAACTGCTGGGGTCGAGAAAATGATCACAGTGAGTTATTAAGCTATTTACGCAAACAATATGCAGATGTACGCAGTTGTGAATCTGGCGATGGTAACTTGATCATTTTTGCCGGTCGACAAAAAGATGGTACCTCTGCGCCTGATTTAAGAACCGCTGCTGACAGACTTTCACTCACTGTAGGTTTCAGTTTACAGCGCTATCTTGGCAAGTTGGGATGAACTAATTGAACTTTGCAAAATCACAACTTAGGTTGTGATTAGCTGGTTCGATTAAAGCTGATAGTTACAAGTTACAAGTTACAAGTTACAAGTTACAACGAATGCTCAATTGTTATAGGAATGCTGGTCTTTAATCGCTCTAGTTAGCCATTAATCCTATAATATTATTGAGGTTAAAATTATGTATAAAATCATCATTGTAGGAGGGGGCGCGGGCGGATTGGAGCTTGCCGCAAAATTAGGGGCAGCGCTAGGTAAAAAAAAGCTAGCAGAAGTGGTTTTAATTGATCGCAATCGAGCACATATCTGGAAGCCATTATTACATGAAGTGGCTACAGGGACTTTAGATACCAGTATTGATGGTGTGGTATATCATGCACACGCAGCTAAACATGGCTATCAATTTTGCCTAGGTGATTTTACAGCTGTAGATACCGCCAAAAAAACTATTAAAGTAGCCGCGAGCTATACACAAGACAACGTACAAATATTACCGGAGCGCGAAATAAATTACGATTTATTAGTCATGGCGATAGGCTCTCAAAGTAACGACTTTGGCACAAAAGGTGTGCAGCAAAACTGCCACTTCTTAGATTCCGTAAAACAAGCCGAGCGATTTCATATCGCTTTACTCAATCAATTTTTACGTATTAATCAAAGTGATGAGCAAGACAGCTGTTTAAACATTGCGATAGTAGGAGCAGGTGCAACAGGTGTAGAGCTATCGGCAGAATTACTTAATGTAACGGCTTTAGTTAAAGCTTATAACATGCCTAATATGAGTACTGATAAATTAAGTATCAGCTTGATTGAAGCGGGACCTAGAGTATTAGGGGCTCTTTCTGAGCGCATATCAAAAGCTGCACGCAAAGAATTGCAAAGCTTAGGTGTCATTGTTCGAGAGAACACTAAGGTTAAAGAAGCGTGTGCTCACGGCTATATCACTAGCGATGATGAGTTAATTAAAGCTGATTTAATGATTTGGGCTGCAGGCATTAAAGTGCCTGATTTTATTAAAGATCTGGAAGTGTTCGAGTTAAACCATCTCAATCAGATTTTAGTGAAACCCAATTTAAAATCGACCGTTAGTGATGATATTTATGTGTTAGGCGATTGCTGTGGATTTCAAAATCAAGACGGATCTTGGGTGCCTCCTAGAGCGCAATCAGCCCACCAAATGGCGGCTAGGGTATTCACCAATATAATGGCGTCAAGAGAGCACAAAGCACAAAAAAGCTATCAGTATCGAGATTACGGGTCTTTAGTCAGCCTCAGCCGTTATGGTGCAGTAGGAAACTTGATGGGTAACTTGACTAGTAAGTCGATGTTTATTGAAGGGCATATTGCGCGCATTATGTATATTTCACTATATCGAATGCATCAATTTGCAGTACATGGTTGGGCTAAAGCGATATTACTGATTGTGGCCGAAAAGATTGCAAAAGTAGTGCGTCCAAAAATGAAATTACACTAGTAAAGATTAGCAAAGCTCCATCTTTTAAATAATGACGTGGAGCTTTTTTCTCAATACATAGGAAGAACATTTTGTAATGCTATTACAAAATAATTAGATGTCACTTTTTCTATTCGAGATACCTTTATCTAGAGTTATCGTGAAAATCATTTTCATATTTAATCTGATTTGCTAGCTTTACTTTAACCCTAAAGTTGCTTCTACCAGCTATTTGTATATGGCTAAGCTGAGACTCTTCTTGATGGTTATTAACACGCCACGCTTTTTAGAATCGTTAAGATAGCAGTTTAAGGCTTTTGCATGTGCTCTTTTTATTATCAATGAACTAAAGTCAATTTTTAAAGTCGTTCTTAAAAGCGCTGTTTTTTATTGATTTCGTTAGAGTTAAGTTAATTTATATGTTCTAATTCGCCACCATGTTTAAACCATTCTCCCTGTATGTTGGCCTGCGGTATACTGCAGCTAAGCGCAACAATAATTTCATTTCCTTTATCTCTTTAGTTTCAATGCTAGGGCTGATGTTGGGTGTCGCCGCACTTATTGTGGTTCTCTCTGTTATGAACGGTTTTGATCGTGAATTGCGCGGTCGAATTTTAGGTATGGTTCCCCATGCCACTATTACCGGATATGACAGTACTATCAGTGACTGGCAAAGTTTAGCCAAGCAAATCTCTGTTGATCGGCGCGTTATAGCCAGTGCTCCTTTTATAAAGGCACAAGGTATGTTGGTCAATAATGGTCAAGTTAAACCTGCTTTTGTACAAGGGGTTGACCCACAAGCTGAAAAAGCGGTTTCTATTGTTACTCAACATATTGCAGCTGGCAGCTGGGAAGACTTAACAGCTGGCTCTTTTAATATTGTTCTAGGGGATCTCTTAGCAGCTCAGTTGGGTGTGAATATTAATGATAAAGTAACATTAGTACTACCAGAAGCGTCTGTTAGCATTGCAGGTGTAACCCCACGCTTAAAACGGTTTACGGTGGTCGGTACTTTTTCGGTAGGGGCTGAGTTAGACAGTTCATTAGGTTATATTCATATTGCCGATGCGGCTAGAATTAAGCGCATGAAGGGCGTAGAAGGAATAAGACTTACTTTCGATGATTTATTCAAAGCGCCAGTTGCCGTACGTGATATAGCAATTAAGTTAGATGGTATCTTTCAAATATCTGATTGGACACGCACTCAAGGGAACCTGTTTCAAGCGATTCAAATGGAAAAGCGGATGGTTGGGCTGTTACTCTTTTTAATTGTTTTTGTAGCGGCATTTAATATTGTATCCACTTTAGTGATGGTGGTTACTGACAAAAAATCAGATATTGCAATATTGCGCACATTGGGGGCTACTCAGGGGCTTATTATGCGTATATTTATGGTGCAAGGAATAGTAATTGGTAGCTTAGGTACGTTTTTAGGCACTGTTTTGGGAATAATATTAGCACTAACGATTAGTGATTTAGTGGAGTTTTTTGAACAGCTTTTTGGCGTACAAGTATTAAGTCCCGATGTATATTTTATTAGTGATTTACCCTCGCAACTCATTTGGGAAGATGTATTAGTGATCGTCCTTGTGGCTTTTGCGATTAGTTTTCTAGCAACGATATACCCGGCTTTCAAAGCATCTCGTACCCAACCTGCGGAGGCTTTACGTTATGAGTGATGTATTAGTCTGTCATGAAGTGTTTCGTACTTTTAAAGAAGCCGGAAGAGAGCTAAACGTGTTAAACAACGTTTCTTTCTCGATCGCTAAAGGAGAGCGCGTTGCCATTATGGGATCATCAGGATCCGGTAAAACAACTTTGCTCAACACAATAGGTGGTTTAGAATCGCCTACTTCAGGTACCGTCTTTATCGCAGGAGAGTCTCTTTACCAAACATCGGAGCGTAAGCGTACTCGATTGCGTAATCAGCAACTGGGCTTCGTTTATCAGTTCCATCATTTGTTACCCGAATTCGATGCTTTAGAAAATGTTGCTATGCCGTTATTGCTCGCTGGTGAAAGTAAAGCTCAAGTCATTAAAAAATCCACAGAACTGCTTGAAGCTGTAGGTTTGCAAAGCCGTTTGACACATAAACCCGCACAGTTAAGCGGTGGAGAAAGGCAGCGTGTCGCTATTGCTAGGGCACTAGTTACTAAGCCTGCTTGTGTGTTGATGGATGAGCCAACTGGAAATTTAGATAGACAAACTGCATTGGACATTCAAGCGTTGATGGATAGTTTAAACGATGAATATCAGATTTCATTTGTGGTGGTAACACACGATGAAAGGTTAGCGCAAAGAATGGATAGAACGCTTATTTTAAAAGATGGGCAAATTAGTTAGCTGTAGTTAACAATAGTAAAATAGCGAAGAAGACAAAAAATCAGTGATAAGTCACTGATTTTTTTTGCCTGCTCTACGCTTTTTCCAATTACTTCGTACATGCCATACCCAAAAAGCATTAATAGAAAAATAAGCCATAATTGAAAACACTACGGCGCAAAATAAAGAACCGGTGATCAATGGCCACCAAATCGCCGTTAGTTCTGACATTAAATATTCATAACTAAAAGACATCTCATTTTCAAGCGGCTGGCTGTTGAGCAAAAAAGTGCCTACTTTATAAGTGAAATAGAAAATTGGTGGAATAGTGATAGGATTGGTAATCCATACTAAACTAACTGATACTGCTAGATTAGAGCGAATGAGAATAGCGAATATAGCAGCAACTAGCATCTGCATAGGAATGGGTAAAAAGGCGCAAAAAATACCCACTAAAAAAGCTTTAGAAACAGATTTTCGGTTTAACTGCCATAAAGAGGGGTGATGTAGATACTTGCTAAGCCAGCGAAGCGATGGATTATTTTTTAAGCTTTGCTCTTTAGGCATGTACTTTTTTATGAATTTACGAGGCATGGCGAAAACTTTAACAATCGAGTGAACTATATTATGCACAAGAGTTAATTTTTAGCTAGTTAAATTGAGCAAGGAATTAATTTACATAGACCGAAAATTGTTAAAACTACTGCGGTTTCATCATGATACATCGATGTTATGGGTCAATTACTTCAAATAGTTGAAATTAAAGGGAGAGTAGTATGCTTGTTTACAGTTTTTTATATGTAGCAGGCGTCATTAGTGCTGCTTTCCTGGAGCGCTTGCCGGGTATGTTAGCGTTAAGTGTTTTGCTTATTCTTGGGTTGATCGCTTTTTGTTACTGCCGTTTTAAGCAAGCACTTTTAAAATATTCCATCGTTGCAAAAATAGTACGCTACTTTAGCCTGTATTTAATATCTTTTTGTCTCGCTGCGCTGCATGGTCATCTGCTTTTATCCGAGCAATTTGATGATATTAACAATAGTAGAGACTGTACTTTAATTGGTGACGTGGTCCAGATTCCGCGTAACAGTTTTAGCTTTAGTCGTTTCACTATGAAGGTGGATTCGATTCGCTGTGCAAGTAAACTCCTTAAGTTATCTAAGGTTTCTTTAAATTTATATCGTGCAAAATATCAGCCTGAAGCAGGGGATAAACTAACGTTAAAGGTGCGCCTTAAAAGTCCACGGGCTTTACACAGCGAAGGTGCGTTCGATACTAAGCTTTGGGCAATTAACAATGGCGTGAATGCTACGGGTTATGTCCGAGAAATTACGCATGTAACTAAACATGCAGCTAAACTGGCAGGCTTGCGCCATTCGCTCAAACGATGGCTGCAGAAATTAGAGATTAGTGATAATTCAAAAAGTACATTAATGGCGCTAGTACTAGGCGATAAATCGGAAATTACAGCGCAGCAATGGCAGCAAATGCGTGCCACTGGCACCGTGCACTTGCTCATCGTTAGTGGCTTGCATATAGGGATTATGGTGGCCATTGGCTGGTGGCTGTTTTTTGTTATAGCAATGCTGTTGCGCGCAGTAAGGTTTCCTTTACCATTATTGTTAATGCCAGAAATTGGTGCCTTATCGTTAAGCCTTGCATATGTGTTGCTGGTAGGCGCAAGCCTGTCTACGCAGCGCGCTTGGCTAATGGCATTTATTTTAATTGCAGGCAGTTTTTTTAGTGCTAAGGTTGGTTTGTGGCAGCGCTGGTGGTTAGCGTTAATAATTATTATCAGCTGGCAGCCGCTAAGTGTTATGCAGCCAGGCCTATGGTTATCATTTGCAGCGGTAGCGAGTCTTATTTGCTTGCAAGGCTTACGCATAAGAGGGTCTACAGTATGGCTACTTATACATGGCCAGTGGTTGGTGTGGCTTGGCTTAATGCCATTGTTACTATTGTACTTCCAACAAGTTTCGTTGCTATCTCCTTTGATTAATTTGTTTGCTATTAGCTTTATATCGCTGTTAATTTTATTACTTATTCCAGCATTGTTAGTAGCGGCATATGGCTGGCAAGGATTGCTAAATTTCGTGGCTGCTTGTTTGGATTATTTTTGGATAGTGCTTGATAAAATAGCAGAGCAAAGTGAATATTTTTTATTTGAAATAACAGTGATAGCTGTCCCCTTTATGCTGCTTATTACACTCGCTTGTTTCGCTGCTATGCTGCCATTACCCAAGCGCATCAAGCTATTGGGGCTTGGTGCAGTATTGCTAATACTTTATCCGCCGGTTATTGAAAAGCCCACGAGGGACCAGTTTAAGCTAACCTTGATCGATGTTGGTCAAGGTTTAGCGGTGTTAATAGAAACGCATTCACATGCTTTGCTATATGACACCGGCGCCGCTTTTGATAGTGGTTTTAACTACTTTGATGCAGTAATAAAGCCGTTATTAGCCAAAAGAGAGATCAAGCAACTAGATCTGTTAGTGATAAGTCATACTGATAATGATCATAGTGGAGGCCTAGAAGCTGCTCAAAGCTATTTGCGGATTAAGCGGTTAGACAGTGAGTTAGCAGGAAATGGTTCTATAGCGAATGCTGTTTGTGAAAGTGGTAAAAAATGGCAGTGGCAAGGCGTGTCCTTTTACTACCGCCAACCTGATGTGACGAAAGAAGCAAAGACTAACAATAAATCCTGTGTATTAGAGATAGCGAGTGAGCACTGCAAAGTATTGATTATGGGAGATGCACAAAAAAGCATTGAAAGCCGTTTATTGGCTAGTGAAGATCGAGAAACAGAAGAGGCAATAGATAAAGTACTAATCGTTGGTCATCATGGCAGTAATACATCTACTCACGCTGCTCTTCTAGCAGCAGAGCAATTTAATAGCGCTTTAGTGAGTAGTGGCTATCGTAATCGTTATAATCATCCGCATGGGAAAGTGCTACAGCGCTTAAAACTGGCTGGCATGGCTGTGTATCGCACTGACTTACAGGGCAGTCTTGAAGTGCGTTCAACAGCCGAAGGTTGTGAGGTAAGTAGCTTTTTACAGAATAAACGTCGATATTGGCAGCCTTAAAATAGTATTCACTTGCTTGGAAATGCCTTTCGCCGCTTAAGTTTGAACTTAAAACAGCAATTATAAATGTGTTTTAATGAAGGATTTAAACAAGCCAACTACTGCAAAATTCTTTATAATGTCGAAAATTTATTACTATATTTGGATGTCAAAAGTGGTTAAAAGTCATGCACATGATAGCTGAAAGCACATTTTGAATTTATTTATAAAAGAGTTAAGCCATTTAGCTCAAGTTTGTCTGAAAAACCGTTTTAATCTTTATACGAAATACAAGCTGGAGTTTAGCAGCGTTTACTAAAATTTAATTGGTTTGATAAAGCCCCTGTACAAGGGAGCTATTTAAGGAGAGTTTTTGTGTTAGAAGTGTTGTTTTCAGGTGGTTGGTTGATGATACCCATCGTTATTTGCTCTGTGTTATCACTAGCAATTAGCTTAGAAAGATTAATAACACTGCGCAGTAAAAATGTAACACCTAAAGAGTTGATGTCAAGCGTTTGGCTGTGGGTGAATAATGATCAAATGACCCAGGAACGCATGACGGAGATTAGAGCGGCGAGCCCATTAGGTTGCATTATCATAGCGGGATTAAATAGCGCATCTCTTTCTCGTGAACGCATGCAAGAGAGTATTCAAGAAGCTGCGGCTATTGTGGTGCACGAATTAGAGAGAAACCTGACAGCACTGGGCACTATAGCCTCAATAGCTCCTTTACTAGGGTTGTTAGGTACTGTGATAGGCATGATTAAGGTTTTTTCTACTATCATGCTTGAGGGTAGTGGTAACGCAGGTGTCCTAGCAGGGGGAATCTCAGAGGCCTTGATCACCACTGCAGCTGGAATGTTTGTGGCGATACCCACGCTTATTTTTCATCGCTACTTTCATCGTAAAGTAGATTCGTTAGTGCTAGAAATGGAGCAAGAAGCGGTAAAGCTTGTTGATAGCATGCACGGAGAAAAACATGATTAATTACGCTTTAGCTAACATGGCCATTCAATCACTGAGCCTTTTTTAATGAAGTTCCAGCGCCGGTTACGCCAAGATATCGACGTCAATATGACACCGCTAATTGATATCGTATTTTTATTGCTAATCTTTTTTATGGTATCAACCACCTTCACTAAAGAGTCGCGTTTAGGTATTAATTTGCCGCAAGCTGAAGTGGGCGATGTAAAGCCCGCTGAGATTAATACGGTTGAAGTGCTGATCGATGCGAATGGTCTTTTTAAAATTGATGGTATGGTATTAATTAGCAATGATTTAAATACTATTAAAAAAGCTTTAAAAGAAACGATGAATTCTCAGAAGAATACTGATAAAAAATTACATTTGACCATCACTGCAGATGCCGCAACAGCACATCAATTTGTTATCACAACAATGGACGTAGCAGGACAGTTAGGCTTTAGTAAATTAAGCATCACAACCTTAAAGATAGAAACACCAGAATGAAAGCAATAACAAATGCTTGGTATCGAAAGAAGGCTACTTGGATATTATTGCTTTGGCCACTTGAATACCTATTTGTAACACTGGCAAAGCTTAAGAAAAAACAGTTGTTAAAAGAGCAGTGGCAAGCGAACTGTCCGGTCATTATTGTGGGTAATATCAGCATAGGGGGCACCGGTAAAAGCCCAGTGAGCATTTATCTAATCGAAATGTTACAACAACAAGGTTTCAAAGTAGGGGTTGTTAGTAGAGGTTACGGTGCTCTTCGAAAAGATTTTCCTTATCAAGTACAAGAAAATGATGATGCTGCACAAAGTGGCGATGAGCCACTAATGATTGTAAAACGCACTGGGGTTAACTTAGTGATTGATCCCAATCGAGTTAGCGCTTGTCAGTACCTCTTAGCTAATAACGATTGCGACTTGATTATTAGTGATGATGGTTTGCAGCATTATCGCATGGGACGAAATATAGAAATCGCGGTTATAGATGGTAAAAGAGGCTTAGGTAATGGACACTGTTTACCTGTTGGCCCTTTGCGAGAATCTGCGGAACGTTTAAAAAGTGTGGATTTTGTGATTGTTAATGGTGAACATGATAATGAATTTAGCTCTAGCTACAGCATGCAAATACAAGCACAAGGTTGGTACCGGCTCCAAGATCAGCAGTTTATAAGCTTGGCTGATTTTGAAATATTGATACAAGAGCAACAGGGAGTCGTACATGCTGTTGCTGGTATTGGTAACCCGCAAAGGTTTTATGACAGCCTGCACGGCTTAGGAATTGATGCAGTACAGCATAGTTTTGCAGATCATCATCAATACAGTGCCGCTGATTTCGAGTTTGCCAGTGCACAAGATAAAGTACTGGTAGCTGAGGGAAATCTAAAAGCAATTCCCAAAGGTAGGCATATAATCTGTATGACGCAAAAAGATGCGGTAAAGTGTGTAAACTATGCACCTGAAAACAGTTATTATCTGCAAGTAGCAGCGGACATAGATAGCTCTTTTAAGCAGCATCTTCTTGAGAAGCTAGCTGTGATAGCACAAATCAACCATAATTAATGAAGCTGTGCTTTATATAGCCATGAGCTAGTTTAGACGCAGTTTAAATAAAGTTATTAAGACTCAATTTATAAATCACAGGCAGCGTTTAGCTGCCCAGCATGAGAGAAAAACAATGGATAAAAAGTTATTAGATATTTTGGTATGCCCGGTATCTAAAGCACCGGTTGAATGGGACAGAAAGGCTAACGAGCTTATCTGTCGTAGCAGTGGTTTAGCTTATCCAATTAATGATGGGATACCGGTGATGCTAGAAGCACAGGCGCGCACTTTAACCACGGAAGAGAGGTTAAAAAAATAATGGATTTCACGGTTGTTATACCTGCACGTTTCGGCTCTACTCGATTTCCAGGTAAGCCGTTAGCTGATATTGCTGGCAAACCTATGATTCAGCATGTTTATGAAAGATGCATGCAATCTAATGCCAGCAAAGTCATTATAGCAACTGATGATGAGCGTATTGAAAAAGTAGCACGCAATTTTGGCGCATCAGTGTGTATGACCCGTGAAAATCACCCAACAGGTACCGATAGGCTGCAAGAAGTGGTCGAGTATTTGCAATTAGCGGATGATGAAATAGTTGTCAATGTGCAAGGTGATGAGCCTTTAATTCCCGCTGTCATTATCAATCAAGTAGCACAAAACCTAGCGCAACAAACACTGGCAAGTATTGCAACGTTGAGCGAGCCAATTCAAGCTCTAGAGCAGTTATTGAACCCAAATAGTGTAAAAGTATTAACGGACATTAATGGTTTAGCGATGTACTTTTCCCGTGCGCCTATTCCTTGGCCACGAGATGCTTTTAACCAGCTGCAACAGCCTAGCGAAATTCCTCAAGGGTTTGTTTGGCAGAGACATATTGGTATTTATGCTTATAAAGTGGCACTGTTAAATAAGTATGTAACATGGGCTCCAGCAGCGGTAGAAGAAACCGAATGTTTAGAGCAACTACGTGCCATGTGGTATGGCCATAGAATACATGTCGCTCAAGCAATTGAATCACCACCTGCTGGTATTGATACTCCAGAAGACTTGCAGCGTTTAATTGCAAACTTAGCGGCTGTGCATTAAATATTGAGTGAGATGTGCTAAAAGTGCAGTTTTTTTAAGCTAAAGAACTGCAAATATATGATTGTAGATGTGACAAGCATGAATTTATTAGATTCAATGAGCTAAAGTCTTTTTTGTCTGCTAAGACTAAGCTAAAATCCTCAGTATTATTTTCGTTTATTTTTGTTTACCTTCTTGTTCGAATAAAAAACAAGGCTGGCAGTCTGTCGGACTTGCCCGATCGTAGCCATAAATAAACAGTTTGCTAGAAATAAATAGTTTGCCAATAATAAAGAGAGTTTCAAAAGTGCACACTATTGAAATTGTATGGCAAGACCATCATAAAAATCTTAACTTTCTAACTAGGTGATAGATGCTTTTTAATAAGCTTCCAGAAGATTTGTTTGTCCCGTTATCGGGTAAAAACAGGCATGTATATCAAACTGTATTAATAGAACTGGCCGATCTTTTCTTCGATGAAGACTTGATAGAACCGTTTATTGCAAGAGACTTGGTGCGTTCAACTATTGAAAATACAGTAGTGCGTATTGGGCTGCGAATTTGGGAGCGAGAAGAGGAAGATATTGAAGAAGATTATCAGCCTCCAAGATCAACCGCAGAATATGCCAACAGAATATATCGTCGTTTAGTGAACACCGGCTGGCTCGAAGAAGAACAGCAAATTTATAAAAGCTACGTGTTAATGGCGCCTTCTAATAGCTACCTACTGCGCTCATTAGTTTCCATTGCAAAAATGGAAAAACGCTCTTATGGTGGCGCGGTGCTCAATGTGCTTAGCTCATTAGAAGCGGCTATTAACGATCCAGATGGACGCGGCATTACATTACAAGAAGCGGCGCAGGCATCATCTGAATTTAGCGCGCATCTTACCGATATGTTATTGGGTCTTCGCGAGCTAAAGATTACGTTGGCGCAATCACAAAGCCCACAAGAAATTGTTAAGCAATTCTTTGATACCTTTGTTGAACAAATACTTGTTTCAGATTATAAAACGCTGAAAACAAAGAACAACCCATTTCGCTTTCGCCGCCAAATTCTTTCCATGCTACGGGATTTGCAGTTTGACCCACTCAAGCTAGATAAGTTAATTCACCATTATCAGCTGCAATTTGAAAACGAATATATAGATGCTGAATCAATGGTGCATACGCACATAAATCGTATTATCCGTATCTTTGAATCTGTTGATAAGCGCCTTGATAGCATTGATGATTTCCGCTACAAGCTAGAAAAACGCGTAGCAGATACTATTCGTTATATGGATAAAACGACACCGGGTATGGCATCGCGCTTATCGCGCTTAATAAAACAAGTGGCCAATGATGAAAAGCTGTTACAGCAACAACCAATTACCCAGCTTGAAAATGTAGGATTTTTATCGCCTAGCAGTATTCGTTCTCCAATAAAACGACGTATACAAGTAGCGCCTAGGGTAATCCATCAGCAAGTGATTGATCCTAAAGTAATAGAATTAAGAGAGCTGTTTAAGCAGTACAAAGAACGACGCGAGGTGAAAATAGATAGAATTGAACAATACCTTGCGCGCCACTTTGGTAAGAACACCACTTTAAACGCCAACCAGTTCGAGATAAATACCATTGAAGACTATATCTGTTTTAGCTATATCCGACATTTAGCTTCATTAGGTAAGCAGGGTAAAGCGACTAATGATCGCTATAAAATCGAATTTAAAGATCAATATATAGAAGTAGATAATATGGTCGAGTGCCGAGATTTTATCATTTCTTCTACGCAACAAGGAAATAAGTAATGCTAAGCGATTTACAAAAAATTATTAGTCGCAGTGATAAGTACCAAGAAGAAGATTTTATACACGCTGCTAATCTGTTGATGACTAATCAATTTATCCATGCTGATCGCAGTTCGCATCGCCAGAGCTATTTTTTGATATCAGCGCATATTGATTACTTTAAAGATTTATTTGCGGCAATAGGCTGGTCATTTATTTACCAGCCTGATGAAGCCTACCTAGGCGTGTTACCGCAGGGACATGAACGAAATTTAAAACTGAAGTTAGATGAATCGCTAATATTGCTGTGTATGCGTCAGATGTACGAGCAAAAACTTGAAAATTTTGAAATCGAAAATGGCAAAGCTTTTACCAGCACCGACGAGTTACTTTCATTGTTTGAAACATTAACGGGTAAAGACCTTCCGAATGAAACGCGTACAAAAGAACTGTTATCTCTGTTTGCACGCCACGGCTTAATAGAGCGCGGTAAAGTAGACGAAACTAACCCTAAAAGCGTGTTATTTAGTGTGTTGCCTACTATTCGCCAAGTGGTGGTGGAAGATCACATTAAACAGATAGAGCTATTGTGCGATTTAGAAAACAGTCGAGATGCACTGACGAACGATGAAGAGGCAGCACTTGACGCACAAGACAGTGAACTTGGCGATCATTCTGATAAAGCCAGTGACGAGCAAGATACACAAGAGCAAAAAATTGAAGCAGAACAAAGCGCAACTAATAGCCAGCTAGATAGCGAATTGGAGAGCAACGATGAAACAGCTTAATCGAATTGTCCTGGTAAACTGGTATGTACTTGGTGCTGTTGAGATTCCTATCAAAGGTAATGTGGCAATTGTTGGGCCCAATGGTTCTGGTAAGTCTTCGCTGCTTGATGCTATACAAACGGTGTTGCTAGGCGGTAACAAACGCCACATTAGCTTTAACGCATCAGCTGGGCAAAAAAGCGAAAGATCATTACGCACTTATTGCTTAGGTTTTATGGATGATGGTGGCAAAAAAGCCACAGCGCGTGAAGATTCTATCTCTTATTTAGCGCTGAGCTTTTTTGATACACAAACCGCCACTGAAACCTGTGTGGGTATCGCCATTAGCGCCAACACCGCCTCTCCAGATGAAGAAGTGTTAGGTCGTTTTATCCTGCCTAACTTTTCAGTGCAGCTTGATGATTTTAGTGCTAAAGAAGGCGATGGACGCTTACCAAAAGATTGGGACGTAGTTAAAACAGCATTACTTAAGCAATGCCCAGAAATGATCCTAGAAAAGCGCGTTAGTCGTTACATAAAAGATTTAGTCAGTCATTTATCAGAAGATATGAGCCGCCCTAATGATGATGAAAAGTTTATTAAAAACTTCAAAAATGCCCTGCGTTTTGTTCCTATCGATAGCCCAACCCGCTTTGTACGCGAGTTTGTATTAGAAGAAAAGGTAGTTCACGTCGGCGCTTTTAGAAAGTCCCTTGAAGAATATCGAGCGATGGAAGAAAAAACCGCTGAAGTTGCTAACAGAGTTGATGCACTGGGCAAGGTAAAAGAACTTTGCGCTGGCATACAGCGCAATGTTAAAAACGCAGTGGAATATGAGTGGGTAGTACACGAAACTCGTTTTGAAAATGCTGACCTGAAAAAAGAAGGTTCTGCTGATCGTCTTGAAGAAAACCAAGTCAAAGAAGCGAAGTTACAAGGTGAGCTTGAAAAACAATCAGCTGACTTAAATAGCTTGATGCAAGATCTTGCTAATGCTCGTGCCCAGCTTAATAACACCAACTCTGCTCATCAAATAAAAGCGTTAGAAACCACCATTACTGCTCAGTTACATGAAGAGGGTATCGTAAAAGATCAAATACAGAACAGTTACAATTTACTGCGTACCACGGTTGGTTTTGCTGAACATGCAGATTTACTACCTGAAAAATTTGTACCTTTACTGAATAAGTGTGTTGAGCTATGGCGCAGCGGTGAAGATATGCTGGCTAGTAGTTGGCCTACAGAACCCGTAGAAGTTGATAGCACCTTAGTGCAGCTTAAAGGGCAAGTAGATACTGTGCGCCGCGATATCGGGCGTAAATTTGAAGAATCAGTTATTCGTATCAACGAATTGCGCAGTAAGATCCAGAATGAAAAAGGCCAGGTTGAGCAGCTAAAACAAGGTAAGGCACCGGTCAGGCACAACACGCGCGAATTAATGGCGCTGTTGGCAGATTACGGCATTGAATCAACACCTGTGTGTGAAATGGTTGATATTAATGATGATAAGTGGCGCATTGCCATAGAATCATTTTTGGGTGCTCGTCGTGAAGCTTTGATTGTTGATGCAGATCACGTCAAAGAAGCGATTACGCTATATCGTCGTAAAGGGCGTCACTTAAAAGGGTGTCGTATTATTAATACCACTCGTTCACGTGATTGGTTAAATAGAACTAAGCCTAATTCTTTAGCGCATTTTATCGATACTGATAACGAACATGCACAAGCGTACATGAATCGAGCGCTAGGCAGCGTTATTGCAGTTGAAACAGAAACAGAACTGTTAAAGCAAGAGCGTGCTTTAACCTATGATTGCATGTTGCAAACAGAAGGATCAACCACCTCTATTCACGAGCAAACCCCGATTATGGGGGTGCGTCGTCGCGGTGATCAATTAGCATTACAAGGCAAGCAAGTAGACGTAATGGTGGCTGAATTCACTAGTTTAGGTCAGCGCCATCAAACATTAGAAAAGTTGCGTGATAATCTTATCAATTTAACCACTAGTTTAGTGGGTAATACAGAAAGTACCTTTGCATTGGTAAATCAGCGCACGCAGCTGGCAACCGAAATTGCAGGGCATCGCCAAGCGATTGAAGA
>JBALXS010000050.1:0-33146 GCA_036960485.1 Oceanospirillaceae bacterium | reverse complement strand
ATCAAAATCACCCCTAAATACGTTTCTTCCCACGATTCAGTTTATTTAAGTGTTGCCCGTGGGTTCTTCCCCGCTGGCGGTGGCGTGATGCGCACCTTTAACAATACGGATGCAGCCGTCAGCGATAAGCTCAAAGTGCTTTGGACAACACCTGGCTACACGCCCCACGCGGTGGCAGTTCACCCCAGGCTCGGCACTGCAACAGCACAACTGATACAAAGTGCTTTATTAGGTATGTATGATTCCGAGCGGGGGAAAAAATTATTATCGAGTGTAAAGTTTAAAAACTTAGGCCCTGCGATCAGCAGTGATTGGGATGATGTACGCGCCTTAGACATCAAGCTTTTAGAACACTTATTAAACTAAATTTAACGTAAATACAGCGAGATACTCTGCGTGTCATTTAGATTAAAAACAATATTAGGTATAGCCTTAATAGAAGCTGTTCTCTTGTTAGCTTTGATTTCTATGACCTTAGATTATCTCAAATCAAGTAACTATGACGCGCTTTCAAAGCGTGCCACTACCACAGCAACGTTGTTTGCTACTACCACCAAAGATGGCGTACTCTCCTACGATTTAGCTTCCCTAGAAGCTTTTGTTAGTGAAGTACTGAAAAATCACGATTTAAAGTATGCCCGTGTCTTAGGTCCTCAAAACCAGCTATTCGCCAGCGGTGGAGATCAAGTAGCACTTGATCGTGAATTCAAACAAGATTTACAAGTAGCAGCGGTTACCGATGGCATCTACGATACTTTTGCCGATATATCAGAGGCTGGTGTCATTTATGGCAGAGTTGAACTGGGTTTAGATATAGCGCCAATAATAGCTATTATCAGTGAAGCTCAACAGCGCAGTGCCATTATCGGTTTAGTTGAAATGTCTTTGGTTGCTCTTTTCTCTTTGATATTAGGTAGCTACTTAACGGGTCAGCTAAAAGTTTTGCGCGCTGCAGCCAAATCGATCGCAAAAGGTGATTTAGATATTGATGTACCCGTTAGAGGGCGCGATGAAATAGCGGATGTTGCTAAAGCGTTTAATTCAATGGCTAAAAACTTACGTATCGCCAGCGAGCGGCGCGATAATGCTGAGGTTGCACTAAAAGAACTAAATCTTTCTTTAGAAGCCAGTGTCATCAGCAGAACGGCGCAGTTAGAGGCACGTAACCAGCAGTTATCCGCGGCGAATAAAGAAATTAAAGCAGCGCAAACTCAGTTGCTGCAATCGGAAAAAATGGCTTCTCTAGGTTTATTAGCCGCAGGTGTCGCGCATGAAATAAATAACCCTATGAGCTTTGTGATCAGCAATATCGCAACGTTACAACGCTACCAAACTTGTTACCAATGGCTTATAGAGCACTATCGTATACTCAGTTTAGAAACAGATGAGCAGCTACGTAGCACACAATTAACCGCTATTATCGCGAAAGAAGCGGAATTTGATATGGCTTTCATTGAGGAAGATATTGATGAATTACTCAAAGATACCCAAGAAGGCAGCTTGCGGGTTAAAGATATTGTCAAAGGCTTAAAAGAATTTTCCCATGTTGATCACGATAATAAATTCACCCTTTACGATATTGATCAATGTATTCAAAGTACTTTAAAAGTGGTCAATAGCCAGCTGAAATATCACTGCGAAGTACAACTCGATTTGCAACCATTGCCTTTAACCATGATATCTGTGGGGCAGATGAATCAAGTTTTTCTCAATATTATCATCAATGCCTCACAGGCCGTTAAAGAGCGCGGCCTCATTAAAATTAGTAGCCGAGCGCTGCCCGATAAAATCATCATCCAAATAAGCGATGATGGCGAAGGTATTGCCCCTGAAAAACTAGCCAATATTTTTGACCCTTTTTATACAACCAAAGCGGTAGGCCAAGGTACTGGGCTAGGATTATCTATCTCTTATGGTATTGTTGAAGAGCACCACGGCACTATTAAAGTAGAGAGCACATTAGGCTTGGGCAGTTGTTTTAGCATTGAGCTGCCTATCATTAGTGACGCGACCTCTTTAGAATCTCAACCTAAAATTTAATCCGTTTTTTTATTAACAATTATTTTATCGGCAACCTCAAGGAATGACATTTTGACTGATCAAGATTACTCCCAAAACAGCGTATTACTAGTTGATGACGAGAAGCCCATTTTAAATGCCCTCAAGCGCTTGTTAATGCCGTTAAAATGTAAAATTCACTGTGCTGCCTCAGGTAATGAAGCTTTAGAAATCCTTGCTAATGAAACGGTTGATATTGTAATTAGCGACATGCGCATGCCGCAAATGTCAGGTGATGAACTATTAGCCCAAGTGGCACAAAAATGGCCGAACACAGAGCGCGTAGTACTCAGTGGTTACGCCGATGTCGATGCAACCATTAGCGCTATCAATCAAGGTAATATTAGCCGCTTTTTGCTCAAACCTTGGAGTGATCAAGAGGTTATTACCACTGTCACCAAGAGCTTTTCGCTTAGGCAATTAATGCTAAAAAACCAGCAATTAGAAAAGCTGACCCAGCAAAAAAATCAACAACTAGCAGAGCTTAATCATTCACTAGAGCAGAAAGTTGTCCAGCGTACACAACAATTACAAAGCACTAATAGTGAACTGCAAGAGAGCTATCGAGCAATAGTGAAAATGTTCTCGTCCTTGATTGACTCAAGATTGAAAACACTCAATAACAGCACCCCATTATCTTTCAATCAACTGTTGCTAGATTTAGCTGCAAAGTTTGACATAACTGGTAATGAGCTTAAACAGCTGCATTTTGCATGGCAATTACGCCACATAGGAAAGCTCAGTTTTAGTGATGAGCTGCTGGCGACCCCATATTTATTATTATCAGTGCAACAACAGCGCACCTTTCACTTGCACCCTTTGCATGCCCTAGCCGTTTGTTTGCGCGTTAAGCCGCTGTATCCATCTGGGAAAATTATTTCTCAACATCGCGAATACTTAGATGGCAGTGGTTATCCCAAGGGCTTAAAAGCACCGGATATTGATCTAAGAGCACAAATAATGTGCGCACTAAACGACTATATAGAATTGACCAGCGGCCTTTACAAACAGCAAGCCGATAGCTCAGAGCAAGCTTTTAGCTATATGCAAAACGATGTGGCCAGCCGTTATAACGCTGAAATAGTCAGCGCCTTGCAAGAATTAATGCCTAAAATGGCAAAAGCACAAACCTTAGTGTACGACACACGCATTACCAGTGATAAATTGAAAACAAGCATGACCTTGAGCCGTGATATCATCAATAGTGCCCATTGTTTATTATTAAGCGCTGGGCAAAAGTTAGATGAAACGCTTATCCAGCGCATTCATGAAATGGAGCTAAATTTACAGGAAAAATTTGATATTTTTGTGAACAGCTAATAAATTTTTTAGCTTTTAGCTCACTTCTCATACAACTCTAATGGCAAACCATCGGGATCGGCAAAAAACGTAAACTTTTTACCCGTGTATTCATCAACGCGCACCTCTTCTACGCTGATGCCGTGGCTTGCTAAATGCTCTATTACTTGGATGATGGAATCGACACTAAACGCTAAATGTCGCAGCCCTTGTGCTTCAGGGTAACTGGGCCTAGCGGGGCTATTTGCAAAAGAGAACAACTCAATTTGGCCGCCATCTGGCAGCGCTAGATCTAATTTATACGAGTGGCGCTGCGCCCGGTAATTCTCTGCTAACACCTGCAAGCCTAAAACCTGTACATAGAAGTACTTAGATTTTTCATAGTCCGAGCAAATAATAGCTGCATGATGAATTGATTTTAGCATCGGTTAATTCTCATTTTTTGGTGGGAAAATTAGTGAAACGAGCATATGAAAATCTGATTTTATAGCTATATCACGTCAACAGCAATTCGCCCACTACCTTAACTAAACACTGCAAAAACAGCTCCTATAATAACCTGATATGTTTTCGCGCACTGGAGAGATACGTTTACCGCTCAAGATCGAGACCCTTTCGGCACTCAGAAAATGCGGCGCAGCATCGCCGGAAAATGGTAAATTTCTAGCACTTTGGATTTTATTCCTCATAGCTCTTTCCCAAAAAGCTTGAGCTTATTCTTGTTCCAATAAGGTAATAATACTTTGAGCTACTTTCTTTGCCGATGCTGGATTTTGTCCAGTAATCAAACGATTTTCTACGACTACATTCTCTTCCCAAGCTTTTCCATATACATGAATTGCCCCTCGTTCAATTAACTTGTCTTGTAATTGAAAAGGTACTATTTCAGTTGTTCCCAGTGAAGCTTCTTCTTCATTAGTAAAGGCAGAGATACGCTTGCCTGCAATCAGTAATTTCCCGTCTGATAACCTGATATTTATAAGACCAGCATTACCGTGGCATACAGCGGAAACGATGCCCTTGTTTTCATATATGGAAGAGGAAATGCGATTAATGTCTTTATTGTCTGGGAAATCCCACATAGGACCAGAACCGCCCGCGAGCATGATCACTTGATAATCATTAGGGTTTACTTCTGCTAGCGGGATACTTTGAATTACTTTTGCCATGAGCTTGGCGTCTTTCAAAAAAACTTGATGATATTCATCTTTTTCTTCAAATGCCTTGCTGTCTACAGGGGCCATTCCACCTTCTATACTAGCGACATCGACTGAATAGCCTGCTTTGGTAAACTCATAATAAGGGTGTGTTAGTTCGGGCAACCAAAATCCTGTTTTTTTACCTGTATTTCCCAGTTCAGTATGACTGGTAAGAACAATTAGTATCTTCTCCGTTTTGCTCATCACACCATCTGCGTAGCTGATGGTTGAAGTAAATAGGCATAGAAATAGCGACGCCATCGTTATAATATTTTTCATCATAATTCCTTTATTATTAGATACCATTTAGGGTATCAGATGGGCAGGCCAAGCCTGCCAAAAATCAGTAGCCGACAGTAAATCTGCTTTGGTGATGTTTGGGCTGTTCCGCTTCATCGAGAAGTGCAATCGCAGCATCCTCCATCGATATTTTTGATATACCTTGGGCATCAACCAACAGTTCGTCAGCACCCATTCGATATTTGCCAGTTCGTTCTCCAGGAGAAAACTGTGCAGCGGGACTAAGGTATGCCCAGTCAACTCGGCTTTCTGCCAGGCAGGCCTCTAATTGGTCAGCACTCGCCTTGCCGATATGTCGTGCCGATATTGGTAGATAATTTGCATCTTCAATTACCGTCTTACCACCAGTACCTGGCACTATGAGTGTTGAGGCCCCGCCAACTACCAGCAATCGTGCACCGGTTTTCGAGAGACCGTCCATCAGCGTTCGGGTTGTCGCAATAACGTCTCTTTCGTCCCCAGAAGCAGGGCGGATAGCTGAAATCACCACATCCTGTCCTGTGCTGAACGCCGTCACATCCGCTATTTTACTAGCGTCGCCAGTAATAACCTTAACGCCGGCGGGGAGAGTCTTAGTCGCTGCCGATCTAACCACGGCAGTGACCTCGTGGCCGCGAGAAAGCGCCTCAGTTACCACCCGACTACCCGCATTGCCTGTTGCTCCTAATACTGTAATTTTCATAAGTATTCCTATTAATTTAAAGTGTTGGATTAATATTTAACTGCATTTCTTGTGAGCATTAGAGCCCAGTTGTAAAAGCGTTTGTGGTGGTTTTCGCTGACTTAGCCAAATGCTAAAAAAGATAATGGCTGCACCCAAAAATTGTAGTGCTGATAAACTTTGTTCTAGCACTATCCAGCCTAAGAACACAGCAGTGACCGGACTTAAGAACCCCAGCGGAGCAATAGCGTTTGGTGACAACTTAGCTAAGCCACGAAACCAAAGTAAGTAAGTAAGACCTGCTCCCACTAATCCTAAATAAATTAAGCCGAATATATTTTCGCTGCTTAAGTTGGGTAGTGCCGGCTCTAAAATAACCGCAGCGGGTAGTAATAAAATTCCTCCCGCCACTAATTGCCAGGCGGTGAAAGTTAGAGAACTGACTGAGTTTTGCTTACTTTCACTCAGCCATTTCTTACTTAATACCGTGCCAAAAGCCATAGAAATAGCGCCACCTACACCGGCTAGTAAGCCAATTTCATCCAGTGGTATTGTTGCTGTGAGCAGCAATAATGCCACTCCAAATATGCCAGAGACTGCAGCTGCAATAGCATATATATGTATCTGTGATCCTAAAAATCCTCGGGCTAAAAAAAGCACCATTAATGGTTGAATAGCACCAATAGTGGCAGCGACACCCCCTGGCAATCGATAAGCGGAGACAAACAGTAACCACCAAAAAATAGAAAAATTGAGTGCCCCTAGTATGACTATTTTAAGCCACCAATTGGCACTAGGTAATTGACGGCAAAGCATCAGCAGCAGCAACCCCACTGGCAGTGCTCGTAACACTGCCAAAGTTAAAGGGTAGCCCTGGGGTAAATATTCAGTAGTGACTATATAGCTGCTGCCCCAAATCATCGGTGCTAATGCAGTGGTTATTAATATTAGTTTGTTAGACATGCTATCGACTCCAAATTTATCTTGACGTCAAGATATCACAATATACCTTGATGTCAAGGTATATTGTGATATCATATTCCCATGGATAAAGTAGATAATATTATTAAACAGTGGAATAAAGAGCGCCCCGATCTAGATGTCAGCTCTATGGCACTGATAGGTCGGATAAAAAAAGTTAATGGGCACTTAGCCAAGGAGATGGATAAAACCTTTGCTGCTCATGATTTAAATTATGCAAGCTTTGATGTCTTGGCCACGCTACGTCGCAGCGGCAAACCATACGCTTTATCGCCTAATGAGTTACTGACGACTATGATGATCACCTCTGGGACTATGACCAATCGCATCGATAGATTAGTAAAAGCTGGGCTAGTTGATCGTATCGCCAACCCCAACGATGGCAGAGGTTTTATTATCTCTCTTACTGAGTCAGGGTTTAACTTGATAGATAAGGCAGTCACGTCACATGTCGCGACTCAGTCTAAGCTCACTTGTGGTTTATCCACTAAAGAGCAACAGCAATTAAATCTGTTATTGGGTAAATTTTTAAGCAGTCTTGAACAGTAATAAGCTGATTATCCACAGCATCATGACAAGATAAATATCGTGGTGCATGAAGATAAAAATGTAACAGGCTTGCAGGAGGTCACCTTTAGCCGCCCTTTCAATGCCGCTGCGTTGCAAAAAGCATGATGTGTGAGTTAATCAACAATTGCATACAACAACAGACTAAATACATCGTATTGCAGGCATCTACTACTGCAGAGCCACTTTACGTTAGCTTAGATTTTTACAGCCAATTAGAAAGTAAAAGTTATCATAAGCGTTAATCTTGTTATATTTTTTGCTATCAATCGCTGTCATCAAGCTTGATTAGCAGCTGGGAGTTAGAAGATAAACAACTATCGTTAGTTTAATTTTGAATCAATATTTTATGTTATTCAGACTAAGCATTCTGTAATATGAGTGTAGCAATTTGCAACCCTTAACGCTTTTCTAAATTTTCATTCATTAGAGTCAATGCTCTGTTGGCTGTTTTTTGTAATATTCAACGTTGTAACTTCCGAGGCAAATATGAGTTCTAAAAAGACTATGAAAATCAGCAATAAGTTAGCGGCTGGTTTTTCACTCATTCTACTGATGATGCTGATGCTAACGGTTATCGGCATTAACAAAGTTAATTTTATCGATGCTACACTAACTGAAATAACTGACGTTAACTCAGTAAAACAGCGCTATGCAATAAATTTTAGAGGCAGTGTTCACGACAGGGGAATTGCCATACGCGACGTAGTACTGGCGAGATCCACTAATGAGTTGAACGATTTAGTCACTTTGATCGACGATTTAGACGATTTTTATCAAATGTCAGCGAAAGATATGGATAAACTCTTATCCTCTTCAATGCACATGAGCAAATCTGAATCTCGCATTATGGAAAATATCAAACAGATAGAGCGCGACACCCTACCTTTAATAGTCCAAATTATTGAACATAAGCGTGCCCAAGAAATCGATAAAGCCACTGAAATATTATTATCTCAAGCAAGGCAAAAAATCGTGGACTGGCTAGGTGCTATCAACCAGTTTATTGATTATGAAGAAGCAGCTAATCAAAAGGCGACTCCACTTGCCAGAGACGTAGCGAGTAGTTTTCAGTGGTGGATGATATCGCTGTTAGCAGTGGCTGTATTTTTCGGTTTGATTATCGCCTTCTTAATAGGGCGCAGCATAAAACTTGCTTTAGGTGGCGAGCCAGCTACCGCATCTTCAGTTGTTGCGAGCATTTCACAAGGTGATTTAAGCCAGCAAATTGAGGCCAGCAATCAACACAGCATGATGCACTCAGTCTCTGTAATGCAAACTAAGCTCAAGCAAACTGTGACTGGCATTATGACTGCATCTTCACAGCTTTCTGAACAGGCAAGTACGGTTGCTTCTGGATCAAAGAGTGCACTTAGCGCGGCGCAACAGCAAAATGCCGTCACAGCTACCGCAGCGCAAAACTTAGACCAAATGAATCAGAGCCTTAATTCGATTGTTGATAAAGTACAACAAACTGATGAAAACTCTACTTTAACCTTTGAGTTGTCACAAAAAGGACGCGCTGCGGTACTTGAAGTGGCCACTGAGATCGAAAAAATATCCAACACAGTTAAAGCCTCAGTCGATCAAGTTAATATTCTTCAAGAAAGAGTATTAGCGATTGGCAGCATTGCTAACGTGATTCGTGAAATTTCTGAGCAAACCAACTTGCTAGCATTAAACGCGGCTATTGAAGCGGCAAGAGCCGGCGAATCAGGCCGCGGCTTTGCAGTGGTTGCTGATGAAGTAAGGCACTTAGCACAACGTACCGGCTCTGCTACCGGTGAAATAGAAACAATGATTAACCAAGTACAAACTAATACCCAAGAAACTGTTACTGCCATGCAAACCACAGTGCCACAAGTTGACAGCGGCTTAGCTCTAACACAGGAAGCCAACAACCTGCTCGAAAACATCCAACATCACGCTGAAGATTCACTGCTAAAGATCAAAGAAGTGGTAGAGGCAACCAACGATCAAGTTGATACTATTGCCAGTGTCAATCAAAGCGTTGAAGAGATTTCGAGTATGTCACAACATACTGGCCTGACATTACAAGATAATTCTAACGCTGCTTTCGCACTAGAAGAATTATCGGCACAGCTTAAAGATCAAGTCAGCTACTTTAAGTTGTAAGTGTAGCGAGAACTTCTTAAACACTACCCAATAGCGGTAGTGTTTAAGATATTTTTTAAGATAACTTTTAAAATCATAACTCTTTCTTTTTTAACCGTAACACACCCTACCCTCGCTCTTATAAAGACCACTAATCTATAGCCTCGTGTTCGCACTTAATTTCCCATATACTGCTGCGAAAGATGATTTTTAAACTCATCTTATTAAGCAGGGCTCATACAGAATCTACGAGATTTTTAAGATCATTGTTATTTTTAATGATTTTAGGAAAACCCTTTTTATAAATTACTTTTAGTCATTACTGTCCAGTTAAAAAATGTAAGCCCTTTAACACTTTGATTTGTGGTTCTCTAGCATAGTTGAATCGATATTTTTGGGTAAAATAACACTTGTCGATAACGTAAAATCAATGAGCTAGAGAACAACAAAAATTAAACCGGACACCAATGACTTTTAGTTAAAGCAGCATAGGAGATTAGCTAAATGACAACTCAATATCACGTGCGCCCTCAAGCCGATAGTTACGGGTTTGGCATCGGCATTTTGCTGATTGATTGCTCAACACCTTTTATACCCGGAGATGTAGGCAACGCTTCTACTTACAACTACCCAGTACTTTATAAAACAGTGCCAGATGTCACTTTAGAAAGGCTAATAGAGCAAGGCGATGAGTCGTTAATCGACAATGTGATTGAAGTTGCTAAATACATGGAAAGTATGGGGGTAAAGGCGATCACCAGTGATTGCGGCTATATGGTGCGCTATCAAAAGAAAGTTGCTGATGCGGTTAATATCCCGGTGATTCTATCGAGCTTAGTGCAATTACCTATGCTGGAACGCACGATAGGCGCACGCCAAAAAATAGGCATAATCTGTGCGAACAAACAGCGTTTAAGCCATGAATTACTGGCTATAGCAGGTTTGCAAAACCCCGATTGTGCCGTTATTTACGGCTTACAAGATCAGCCATATTTTCGAGCACCAATATTAGATGAAACAGGCACCTTAGAACCTGAAAAAATCCAACAAGAAGTGGTAGCCACTGCACTTAAAATGATTGAAGAGCACCCTGAAGTTGGCCCTATTTTACTTGAATGCTCAAATTTACCGCCCTATGCTAATGCGGTGCAAAAAGCGACGGGCAGATTAGTATTTGATTACACAACCCTTATAGATAGCTACTTTGCAGCAGCAACGCGCAAAACCTTTCAGGGTTTGTATTAACGATTAACGCTCTAATAAATTTACGTAACGGTATTTGACATAAAACGTGCAGGCACTGCTCTTGTAAATCTTTTATTTAGTTTTACTTTTCAGTGCTGTGCATATTTTTAGCACCACAGGCGCCACGAAAACAACCGCTGGAAATGCCACCATAAACGCCACACTCCAAGCTTCTAACCATTTAGTGAATAGCTCGCTACTAAACCCCATATGTAATGCAGTTAAAACAAACGACATAATGCATGACATAAATAGCGCCATGAAAAAGGGGAAGTAGAAGCGTTCAAGTTTATGCATAGCATCCTCAAAAGTGTTGTTTTTCATTAGCTAAAATTTACGCGCCATTTTAGCACTGCAACGAACTGCTAGGAAATAATCCCTTTCGTATGTTGTCGTTAAATTCACTACTCTTCAATTTTTCTTACGTGATGTTTTGATTATCAAAATAAAGCCCCGTCACAGGTTTACACTCAAGCCAAATAGAGCGTTGCTTTTTTGAGAACAATAAAGTGAATTTACTTTATATATTTTTGCAGCACGACATTTTAATCTAAGACAACTTAATTAATTACCCATCCCTACTGCGAACGTCTCAATCGTACCCGCTACAGGTGCATATCTGGATGGAAACTAACTAGCATGCTCCCTCATTAAGAGAATAAAAATGACGCAAAATACAGTGAGTAATAAAATTGGCATTATCGGCCTTGGCAATATGGGCAATGCAATGGCACAAACGCTAATTCGTGAAGGGTTTAATGTGGTGGGTACCGATTTAGGCGAGCAGCAACGCGCATCGGCAAAAGCAATCGGTGTTGAAGTCGTTGCTAGTATTCAAGCTCTTTGTAACCAAAGCCAAAGTATTATTTTATCACTACCGATGGCTAAACACGTACAAACAGTGGTGCTAGGTGCAGGTAATGGTACTGGTGGTTTATTAGAGCACGCCAGCGCGAATACCTTAGTTGTAGATACCACTACCTCAGAGCCGAATGTGACGCGAGCGCTTGCGAAAACTTTACACCAGCATGGCCATCAAATGCTAGATTGTCCTGTTAGCGGAGGCCCTGCGGGCGCGGCTGCTGGTTCTATGGTTATCGTCGCCGGTGGTGAAAAATCGGCGCTTGAACGCGCAATGCCCTTTTTAAAAGCCTTGAGCAGCAAAGTAGTGCACTTAGGAGAATCTGGCAATGGCCACGTGGCGAAACTGATCAATAACTTACTGTGTGCAGCGCACTTAGTGACCACTGCTGAAGCGATAGCATTAGGTAAAAAAGCCGGACTTGATCCCACCGCTTTAATTGAAGGATTAAATGCAGGCTCAGGGCGCAGCGCCATTAGCGAGGTTAACTTCCCGCGTTGGATTTTAAATGAAGGCTTTGACTCTGGGTTCACTATGGCGCTAATGCGCAAAGATGTGCGTTTAGCACAGCAGCTGATTACGGATATGGAAATGAAAACCAACCTAGTAATGAGCCAAAAAGCAGCGGCAATATGGGCTGCCAGTGAAGACTCGATTGCTGGTGAAAAAGACTTTAATTGCATTGTGAAGAGCTATCTTTAAAAAAATTAGGAATCTAGTAACCAAGTTCCCGAAACTCGATCCAGATTCAAGTTTAGATCCCGTGTTTAAGCCCCAAGAGTAGAGAGTACCGATATGACATTTATATTAGAAAATAATGGTGAAAACCAAGTCGCCGCATTATTAACTTCACTGTTGGGCATTGAAGGGTGCACTGATCAATTCGGTAGTTGGATTAATGGTGAACTTGTACCAGGCACAGGTGACAATATTGATTTAGTGAACGCTGCCACCGGTAAAATATTCATGCAATACCAAGATAGCGGCGCTAGCAATGTGGAAGATGCAGCACAAGCAGCGGTTATTGCACAGCGCCAGTGGTGGGCAATGAGTGCGACAGCACGCGGCCGCGCTATGTACAATTGCGGTATTAAAATACGTGAAGTAGCGGAAGCGCTAGCCAAGCTTGAGTCTATCTCTGCCGGCAAACCGCTACGTGATTGTCGAGTAGAAGTGGCTAAAGTAGCAGAGATGTTTGAATACTATGCAGGCTGGTGCGATAAAATGACTGGCCAAGTTATCCCTGTACCTACTAGTCATTTAAATTATACGCGCCATGAGCCTTTCGGTGTTGTGGTGCAGATCACCCCTTGGAATGCGCCTATTTTTACCGGCGGCTGGCAAATCGCGCCAGCTATTTGCGCTGGTAACGCTGTTCTTTTAAAACCTTCAGAATTAACCCCTTTAAGTACTACCGCACTCGCCAAATTGTTAGAGGATGCAGGTATCCCTATAGGGCTAGTGAATATTATCAACGGATATGGCCATACTTCTGGTACCGCTGCTATCAACAATAAGGCCTGTAAAAAAGTGGTTTTTGTCGGCTCCCCAAAAACGGGTAGTTTAATTGCAGGTGCTGCTGCTAAGCGCGTCATTCCCTGTGTATTAGAGCTCGGTGGCAAGTCAGCGAATATAGTGTTTGACGATGCAGATTTAGACCGTGCTGTCATCGGCGCACAAGCCGCTATTTTTGCAGCAGCTGGGCAAAGCTGCGTTTCAGGCTCAAGATTACTGGTACACAAAAAGGTTTACGCGCAAGTTGTAGAAAGGCTTGCCTGTGCCACTCATAAAATAGCTCTGAACCTGCCTTGGTTAGAAGATACCATGGTCGGGCCTGTTAATAATGTTAATCAGTTCAACCATATCAAAGCGCTTGTCGCACAAGGCGTTGCACAAGGCGCGACAATCGCAGCGGGCGGCAGTGTTGGTAATGTCGCTGGCGGTGAAGGCGGTTATTTTTATAATCCAACCGTCATCGCTGACGTTGTTAATAGCATGAGCGTGGCGCAAGAAGAAATATTTGGGCCTGTGGTATCTGTTATCCCTTTTGATGATGAAGAACAAGCCATTGAAATTGCCAACGATAGCCGTTTTGGCTTAGCAGGCGCAGTATGGACCGCCGATGTGGGCCGTGCCCATCGTATGGCGGCGCAAGTCAATGCTGGTACTTTTTGGGTAAATAGTTATAAAGCGATCAATGTAATGTCACCCTTTGGTGGCTTTGGCGAAAGTGGTTATGGTCGTTCCAGTGGTTATGAAGGGCTGCTTGAATATACCCAAACCAAAAGTGTGTGGATCGAAACCGCGCAAGATGCACCCGTTCAGTTTGGGTATAGTGTTGGGTAGAGGTAGAGGCAGTTGCGAGTTGTCGAGCTACAAGCTACAAGCTACATAAGATGGTTGAGGGTTAATAGATATGTCTGATTACTTAAGAGCAATAGATGTCTTGAAATTGTGGCCAACTATTTTGCAAGAGATTCAGCAAGAAGTTAAAAACAGCCCTTTACTAGGCAATTTTTTGCAGCGAAACATTCTAGATCATGCTAATTTTGAGGCGGCTTTGTGTCACATCTTAGCCGAGAAGTTGGCCGATGAGCAAAGCGCGGTCACCCAGTGGCAAGCCTATCTTTACTCAATAATTTGTTCACAAGTGACTAATCAAAAACTTGAGCAATGCACTGAAAAAGAACTGCAAACATCTATCAAAGGAGCAGCATTAGCGGATCTTCTGTGCCAATTGCGTGCCAATGCCAGTATCAAAGATCACTATTCTCCATTGCTGTTTTTTGCAGGCTACCAAGCACTCCAATGCCATCGTTTTGCTCACTATTGCTGGCACCATGGGCAACGTGCAATGGCCAGCTTTATACAGGCTAAAACAGTTACCTTGTTCGGTGTTGATATCCATCCAGCGGCACGTATCGGCAGTGGCATATTTTTAGATCATTCAGTGGCCGTCGTTATCGGCGAAACCACTGTAGTGGAAGATGATGTGACTATTTTTCAAAATGTTACATTAGGTGGTACAGGCAAAGGCAGTGGCGATCGTCACCCAAAAGTAAGGCGAGGTGCCTTTATTGGCGCTGGTGCTGCAATTTTCGGTAATATCGAGATTGGTAAAAATGCCAAGGTGGCCGGTGGCGCTGTCGTTGTTAAAGATGTCGCTGAAAACACCACAGTATTAGGTGCGACTGCACAGCTCAAGAACAGTAAAATTATCTAACAATAAGAGGGCAGGTAAATATGGTGACCAACAAGAAAAATCATTTAGGTATCGATCATCCACTAGTGGCCATTGCAGATATGGACAAGGCTGCTGCGGATTTTGCGCGTTTAGGTTTTTTTATCAACCCCAGACACCATCACCCTTGGGGCACTGATAATCATTTATTAATGTTCCCAGAAAACTTTATCGAGCTAATCAGTGTTTACGATCACAGCAAATTAGATATGGCCAACGAGAAAGGGTTCGCTTTTGGCCGCTTCATTCAAAACTCGATAGAGCGCAAAGAGGGAATATCACTGGTTGCGCTGCATAGCGAAGATGCCAGAGCAGATCATCAAATACTAGAGCAAAGCGGTGTAGAAAACCAAGGCATCGTTGATTTTCGCCGCATTGCCCACCGCCCTGATGGCTCACAAGAGGAAGCGGTTGTTTCATTAGTGATGTTAATAAACTCACAACAACCGGCAATTTCAAATTTCTTTTGCCATCAACACAAGCCTGATTTAGTTTGGGTTAAAGATTGGATGACGCATGCTAATGGCGCTAATGCGATTACCATGGTAAGTTATATTGCTGAAAACCCAGCAGATTTTTACCAACGCTTTGCGGGTATCTACGGTGAGGAGGCTGTGAGTGTCGAAGATGGGCTTTTGGTTGCTACCACAGATAGAGGCGATTTTGAAATCCTCAGTCCCGCTCGCGCCACAATACGTTTTACGGGTGTTGACATCCCTTGCACTGCACAACAGCAACCTAGTGGCATTGCCATTCGTGTAACGACACACTCAATCGCTCAAGCAAAAGCACACTTAGATGAAAATCAAGTGGCTTACATGCTTACCGATGAAGGCGGATTACGCATTAGCGCGAACTATGCGGGAAATACTATAATTGAAATTTATCCATAAGAGGTCCCTGCATAATTTACCCTAAAAGGTATGATAACTGCGCTCAATAATACGGCGTTAAAAACCGGCTCAATATGCTCATTTACCCCTGTAACACCCATAAACAGGGGCACATTGACTTCGCTATTTCGCCAATTTTTGCCTTGTCTTATTATCGCTCGATAGGTTATACGCAGATCTCTGTAACATTATTTATACGTTATCTAAACAACTATTGATAAGTTACTTATGGACCACCTATAAAAACAAAGAGGAACCACGATGGGATCGATAGCCAAAGATAGTGAACTACACCAGCAGATGCGCACCTGGCGCCAAGATATTCACGCGCATCCAGAAACGGCCTATGAAGAACACCGCACTGCTGGAATAGTTGCACAGTTACTACAAAGTTTTGGTTTAGAAGTGCATACCGGATTAGCTGTGACGGGGGTAGTCGCTACTTTAAAAGGTTCTTTACCCAGTAATAAGTCTGGCGATCGTTCAATTGGCTTGCGTGCAGATATCGATGCGCTTAACTTACAAGAACTAAATCATTTTGAACATTGCTCACGCCACGATGGGAAAATGCATGCCTGTGGCCACGATGGCCACACCGCAATGCTATTAGGCGCGGCTAAGCACCTTTCTGAAAACAGAGACTTTGCCGGTACTGTGGTGTTTATTTTCCAACCTGCTGAAGAAGGTGAAGCCGGCGCTAAAATGATGTGCGATGAAGGTTTGTTTGAGCAGTTTAATGTAGATGCCGTTTATGGCATGCACAACTGGCCGGGGATCGAGCAAGGTAAATTCGCCGTACACAAAGGCGCAGTGATGGCCTCGATGGATTTGTTTGACATTACCATCAGCGGCCAAGGTTGCCATGCGGGTATGCCCCACTTAGGGACTGATCCTATTATGGTAGCAGGGCAATTAATTGGCGCGCTGCAAAGCATTGTTAGCAGAAATTTTGACCCTCTCAATTCAGCTGTCGTGAGCATCACGCAAATGCACGGTGGTAAAGCGTACAACGTCATTCCAGATTCCGTCACTTTATCAGGTACTTGCCGTGCTTTTTCTATCGAGCATCAAGATGAGATAGAAGCGCTAATGCGCCAGCGCATCACCAGCACTTGTGCAGCCTTTGGCGCCACGGGTGAGCTTGATTATCGCCGTGTAGCCCCTTGCACTGAAAACCATCCGCAGCATGCTAAAATATGCAGCGACGTGACAACGGCCTTAGTTGGCGCTGAAAATGTATTGCTAGATCAAGCACCGAGTATGGGTTCTGAAGACTTTGCCTTTATGTTATTAGCTAAACCCGGCGCGTATATTTGGATAGGTAACGGTCCTATGGAAGGCGGCAAAGGGCTGCATAACCCACACTATGATTTTAATGACGAAGTACTCGCCTTAGGCGCTAGTTACTGGGTGGCTTTGGCGCAGCAGCATTTCGTCTAGTGTTCTTGACTGTATACCGCTTAAGGATAGCCAGCAGTGTCGATTAAACAAAAGAGAGTCGCTTATCTTTACGAGGCGATAACAGCGGGCTCTATAAGAGGAGCTGCAGATAAATTAAATGTAGCTCCCTCTGCTATTAGCCGTCATATCGCACTATTAGAAGAAGAACTGGCTTGCAAGCTAATAGAGCGACATCGCACTGGCATTGGCGTTACCCAAGCGGGCGAAATTGTGCTGCACTACTACCTTGAAACGAAAAGCCATGAAGAGAGCTGCATAGCCAAACTATCAGCTTTACAAGGTTTGCAATTAGGCCATATTAAGCTGGTGATCGGCGAAGGTTTTGTCAATGATTTAATGCATGGGCCGCTTTCTGCGTTCACCAAACAGTTTCCTCAACTGACGTTATCCATCACACTGGCAGGCACTAATGAAGTGATTCGCCAAATTGAAACTGATGAAGCGCATATAGGTTTATTATTTCATCCTGCCAATCATCCAAACATACGCTCACATGTGACTAGACAGCAGCCGATATGTGCGGTGGTTAATCCTAATCATCCTCTTGCCAATAGTATTGAACCATTATTGTTGGAGGCTTTGCTAGAGTACCCTGTCGCTTTATCGGAAAGTAGTTTTGGGGTACGCCAACTATTGGCGCTAGCGGAGTTTAAACAGCGCTTGCATTTTACTCCTGCCCTTACCACTAACTCGATAGCGGTGTTGAAACAGTTTGTCCGCACTGATATGGGAATTACTTTTTTACCTAAATTTGTCATTACCAGTGAAATTGCCGATCAACAGTTAGTCGCACTTCCTTTAGCAGATGATATCCTCAACTCAGGAGAAACACATATAGTCACCAGGCTGGGCAGGCAACTGCCCAATGGTGCGCAGCAACTGTTGAATCATCTAATGCAGTGGATGAAAGCATTTCAAAAATAACTATTACCTGGCGTCAAACGCAGCTAACGCTGACCTATTTTGCCCCTTGTCCAAGAGAAATAAGCGCCGAACAGTGCGTAAACAGCACACAGTGTTGTGCAGATTCTAATAATCAAAAATAAGTTAGGGAACTGCTCAGGGCTAATGGTGTTATAACCCAAAAAATAATTAAACAATACCACCACGATTGCAGTACTAAACATATTGCCACCGGTGCGGCCTAAATTTAGTAGTGCCGCCGCCACACCTAATTTATTCGGATCAATAGCACTCATTGCCGCATTATTATTAGGCGATGAAAACAAGCCAAAACCAATGCCTAACACAATGAGTCCTAGCTGCACTTGCACTATGCTAGATTGCGCATCAATACCCGCCAGCACCAAGGCGCCTACGACAAAGAACAAAGCACCAAGCGTTGCTATAATACGAGGCTCATACTTATCTGATAAACGCCCAGCAAAAGGTGCCACAAGCGCCATGAAAAGTGCTTGTAGTAGGATAACTTGCCCCGCTTGTGCGGGTGTCATCTGTTTAATATATTGTAAATAGACACTCATGATAAACAAAATCGGAAAACTGGCGCTATACATGCAAAAACTGGCCGCAAGAGAGCGAATAAAAGTCCGATTTTGCATTAATAAATCAATACGTACTAAAGGATGTGCTGCTGTTTTCTGTTGTCGTAAGAAACCCCAACCTGCCAAACAGCCGAGTAAAAACAATCCGATATAGTGCCACTGTGGCAATCCTGCCAAGCCAAAAAAAATGCAACTAGTTGCTAAAGCGAACCAAGCTCCTCCTTTTAAATCAACACGCTGGTACCAAGTTAACGCTTCACTCAAGCTCCCTTTTGCTGATTCCTCAACGAACCAAGCAATCAGCACTATCGCAAATATCACCACAAATACTGGGAGCCAAAATACGCTGCGCCAGCCAAACCATTGCGTTAACCACCCACCAACCACTGGCCCAAGTGTTAGTCCCAAATAGACACAAGTGGATACTATTCCTAAAAACATACCACGGTGTTTTCGCCCTGCTAAAGTGGTTACCATCGCAAGGGATGTCGCAAAAATGAACGAGCTGGCAATACCTTGAATTACCCGTAATGCCAGTAATTGATTCACCTGATCCACTGCAACCACTGCCACAGATGTCACTGAAAAAAGTGTTAAGCCGATTAAGTGCAAACGCTTGCGCCCCCAGATATCGGCAGCGCGCGCTATGGGTAGCATAAAAATAACACTGCCCCATAAAGGCAAGCTTGCGAGCCAGCTTAAGCGCACAGCATCTGCCTGCAACTCGAGCGCTATTTGTGGCAATGCTAAGTTAACAGCAGACATCGCCAAAGGTATGATAAAAGCCGCTAGGCATAAACTAAGTAGCGCTACCCAGTTTGCTTCTTGTTCTTCATCATCCATTGCTAGCGATGGTTTATCGACAGACATTAATATCCTTGATTAGCTTTTCATAACACATGATTGCTAACAGCATTTTAAGTTGAACATTGTGCTTACTCTAAGCCGGGTTTGATATAAGCAGAGCTTGCCATAAGATAAAATAAAATAATTGGCGTAATGCAGAACTAAGCTGTAAAGAAGAGAGAGAGTGCGTAATCGCCAGAAGCGAAAAAGGCAGCGCTATTATACGCACAAATGTCGTGAAAGATTTGGCTGTAGTCGTTTTTATAATGGCTTTTATTTTATCTACTGGCCATCGCTTTCATATCACTGGCAATTTCTTCAATAGATATGCCCTCAATCAGCGGGTTACCGCCTTTTAAACAAATAACAATTTCAGCCACAGGTAGCGTTGGCAATCCCTCAACAACGTTAAGTTTAGTTAAACTATCAGGGGCCGCATGTGCAGCCATAACACTGACCGCGCAGTTGCGTTTAACCAGCTCTATCAGTAAGCCACAGTTACTGGCATCACATATTAAATCATAGCTGATATCCGCTTTTTCTAAGCCATCGATAACTGAACTGTGAAATTTACAACCAGGCTCTAACAACGCCAATGGCAGCGGGCGCTGTTGCAATAACGCTGGGTCGTTACACAGCCACACACCTTGTTCTTGGCGTAACAAGATGCCCTCATTGCTATTCTCTGGGCGGGTAATGATGGTCATATCTAGTTCGCCATTATCTAAGTGCTGGCGCAATACATTAGAATTAGCGCAAATGGAAGAGATATGCACATTGGCAATTTTGCTGCGCATCACTTGAATTAAATCAGGCAATAATGTGTGAGAAAAATCATCGGGGCAACCAATACGAATATTTTTGGCTTGGCTGCGATTTAAGATATTATCCATCGCTTCATCGTGCAGTTTTAGTAGTTTTCTGGCATAGGGAATGAGTGCTCGGCCATCTAAAGTCAGCTTTAATGCCCTAGCATTGCGCAAAAACAGCTTGCGTTCAAGTTGCTCTTCTAAGCGTTTAATCTGCATACTAATCGCTGATTGGCTACGATAAATCTGTCCTGCTGCACGAGTGAAACTGCCATTATCCACCACTGCAACAAACGTGCGTAATAATTCAATATCCATGAAAACAGCTAGCCTTTTATTGATTAGTTTCCATCCAGAAACAGATAGCTGCTGAATGTTGATAAGCCTAGGATATTACCTTACAAAAAACACTGAAAGCTATTTACTACCAAAAATATTCATACTAGCCATAAAAAACATTGGTTGGTAACCCATGCACTTTCATTCTAGTCTTATCTCAATACATTCATGCATATGCAAATCGTGTATCAACACAACATCGCAACAGGAGTTCAACGTGCAATTAGTTATCGGTAATAAAAACTACTCATCTTGGTCTTTAAGACCTTGGCTATTAATGCAACATTTTGGTTTAGCCTTTCAAGAACAGCAAATTTGGTTATATTCAGCACAAATGAATAACGACATGCAACGCTTTAGCCCTAGCCGTAAAGTGCCAGTGTTAATTGATCAAGATATAACAATATGGGATTCACTGGCCATCTGCGAGCATCTTAATGAACAACACTTAGCAGGTAAAGCTTGGCCTGCCGATCAAGCTAAACGCGCCATTGCACGCTCAATTTGCGCAGAGATGCACTCAGGGTTTAATGCGATTAGAAATGAAATGCCGATGAATTGTCGTCGTGCTGTTGCGCCTATTACGCTGTCTGCATCAGCTACGCAGGATATAGCCCGCATCTGTGAAATTTTCGAGCAGTGTTTAGAACATAACGATACGAGTGCTGATACAAATGAAGAAAGCGGCTTCTTATTTGCGCAATTTTCTATTGCCGATGCGTTCTATATGCCGATTGTGGCAAGATTTCATAGTTACGCCATCGCAGTGCCTGACAAAGTAAATAGATATATGCAAACCATGTTACAGCTACCCGCTTATCAATTATGGTTAAGCCAAGCACAAGCTGAAGAGGCTGTTATTGCGGTTGCTGAAGTTTAGATCTTACTAAAGCTCGGTTTCTAGCTGCGTGGCAGGTGAGTACATAGAGTATTCACCTGCTAATTAATCCAAAAATGGCAGCCCTTGTTTTACGTCCAACCGCAAAATCGAGTACAATCATGATTATTGCTTTAACCAACCTTTTTTGATAATCAAAGAGTTACTCAACATGTATTTCAATTTGCAAGAAACTGATGTACTCAGTAAATATCAGCTATTAGTGGGCGGAGTTATACCGAGACCTATCGCTTGGATTAGCAGTAAAAGTAGCGCTGGTATTAACAATTTAGCGCCCTACTCATTTTTTACTGTTGCCAGTTGTCAGCCGCCAGTATTAAGTATCACTCAAGTACTGCCTCGTGATTTGAAAGATAAAGATACATTGCGAAACTTGCGCGAAACTAAAGAGTGCGTGGTCAATCTAGTTGATTTAAGCGCAGTGGAGGTAATGAATAGCAGCTGCGGTAATTATCCTGCAGATGTAGACGAATTTACAGCACTGAATATAGCAACCGTTGACAGTGAGTTTGTTGATGTAGTGGGTGTTGCTCATGCACCGCTGAGGTTTGAGTGCAAACTGCGAGAAATAATAGAAATTTCCAATCAGCCAATGGGCGGCAGTATGATCCTGCTTGATGTGTTGGCCGTTTTTGTGGACGACAACTGCTTAGTCGACAATAAAATCGATCCTCAGTTAATTGCAGCGGTAGGTAAAATGGGCGGCGATCAATATACTAAAACGGCTGAGCGTTTCTCACTAAAACGCCCCATCGTCTAGGCCAAACAACGCTTTTACTCACATACCACCATCGGGCCAAGCCCACATCGGTGCATCGAGCATCCCTTGGCCAACCACTTTTGTTTGGCCAAGCTCCTTATCTAAACGGATTGAATTGCAGTTCTTTGCCTGCTCTAAAGCTGCGATTAAACGAGGCGCATGAGAGACGACCCACACTTGAGTCGATTCAGCGGCTTTAATGATTAACCTTGCCAGTGCAGGCAGCAAATCAGGATGCAAGCTCGTTTCCGGCTCATTCAATACCATTAAAGGCGGAGGCCTTGGAGTTAACAGCACCGCAACCCACAGTAAATATCTAAGAGTACCATCTGATAACTCTAAACCTGACAAAGGCCTAAGCAAACCATACTGACTAAATTGAATGGCAAACCGCCCATCGTGTTGAATATCAATGCTTAATTTTGCGCCGGGAAATGCGTCACTGACCGCGCTGGTTAACGCTTGTACATCGCCTATTTCTTTAATAGTTTGTAGCGCTGCTGCTAAATCGTGTCCATCGTGATGTAATACTGGTGTGCGAGTACCTAGTTGCGGCTGCCTTGCCGGCGCATCGGCGTCGGTTCTAAAATGATCATAAAATCGCCAAGCTCGTATATTATCCCTTAAACTGACCACTTCCGGTGTTCTTACTGGGTCTGCTATTTGGCTGTACAAACTATCGAAAGTATTGGCTTGTTGCATCAACACTTCCCAGCTTCTGCCTGCCCTCGTTTTAATCACTGCCCCATCTCGATCAATTAAGGCGCTGGCATGACGATAACTATTACCTGCCCAAATCGTTTCTCTCTTAATTTCAGGATCCAATGAAAAGGCTGAGTCAGAAGGCACAGGTAAACCCAAAGAAATAGCATAGCCAAAATCGTCCCCTGAAAAACCGAGTCTTAAACGTGTTCTATTAGCTTTCGGGCCCCCTTGTACAGGTACTTCACCGCTGAGCATTCTCTTGGAGATGTTTTCAGGCCCAGCCCAAAAGGTAGATTCTAGCCCGCCTTCTTTGGCAAGCGCATTAACTACTCCACCTTGGGCGGTTTCTGCTAGTAAACGCAGCGCTTTATATAAGTTAGATTTGCCACTGGCATTAGCACCGGTCACTACGTTTAAACAATCCAGCGGGATCACCAAATTGCGCAGTGAGCGATAGTTACTAATCGATATGGTATTAATCATTGGCTTATTTCGCTCATTTTCACGATGTAGAAAAACATAACTTACTCAAAAAACTAGATAATTGCGAGAGACAATCAGCTTTTCATTGAAAAGCCAACTCACTTAAGACTATGCTAAACATCACTTTGAAATACTTCGCTAGAGATTACTGAGCACTATGAATAATTATCGTTTTAATGCTGTTTTAAATAATTTAATCGGCGCTAAAAACATCACTAAAAAACAGCTGGCGCTAAACAGCGGCATCTCCAGAGCAACTTTATATAACGTGCTACAAGGCAATGTTAGCGAAGCTCGCCTCTCTACTTTGATTAAAATAGCTGCTGCACTTGATGCCCATCCTATTGAGCTATTAACCCCTTATTTCAGCGAGAACATGACAGATTGTAAACTGTCAGCCACAACCAAAGCTCTCGATACCGAGTTTATTACTGATATAACTTACCCCGATAATTCATCTGTTTCCCCAGGTCAATTTTTTGTTAAAACTTGGTCTGTTATCAATACCGGAAAGACAGCTTGGGAAAATTATTTTTTAAAATGCTTAGATATAGATGATGACGCGTTGTGCGTAACAGCTTTTTTATCAGAAAGTGCTACGAACGAAAAAATTGGCATCAGTCATGGTCTTATTCCTGAATTTTCCAAAATCCAGATTCCCTACACAAAACCTGGCGAGCGTATTAGCCTTTCAGTGAGATTTAGAGCGCCGAGTAGGCTTTGTCGAGTGATTTCTGAATGGAAATGCGTTGATATCGATAATCAAGTTATTTTCCCTGAGAAGCAACCACTAAGTTGCTTAGTTAAAGTTGTTGCCATATAGAAACTATATTTCATTAAAGTATTAGCGATAGTCTTTATTAAAATACAATCCCATAACTAGGAAAAACTCCTAATTGCTTTAGCGTCTAACAAATTGGACAGCTACGCTGTTATGATGACCTTATGCAATCTACTTTCTTTTTATATCAGGAAGATATAATAAAAAGATTACCCTAGGAAAGGGATACAACGCTGGCAAGGATAGTTCAGTGAAGTAGCGCAGGATGCGATGCTATAGGGATTAAGGTAGTGGTTTATCAGGATGATTTACCACTACTTTCGACCCCTACTCTTCTTAATGCCTCATCAGTTCCCTAGTAATTTTTCACTTGCACTAACCTTTGATTTTAGTAAAAACAGTATTCCTTGCCTTGCGCATAGCAGTCATATTAGATTAATTACTGGCCGAAGCTCAAACTTCTGATGTGCCCATGGCCATCAATAGCGACTTGAACGCAGCTGGTTTCTGAGATTTTTCGTAAATCAGAACTGTCTGGGCAATTACCCCAAACTTCTACTTTTATAGTCATAGAACTATTACCTTGCTCAACTAGCGTAGTGTAATAACTCAATATAGTACCTTCTAATACCGGTGACATGAATTCCATCGCCCCTACAGAAATAGTCGCGACACGCCCTCTTGATATTTTTCCAGAACGCACTTCTGCCGCAAGCACCGCCTTAGAAGCCACCCAGCCACTAAAAATGTCACCAAACATATTCTTAGCTTGGCTATCAGCAGGTATCATTAAACTTAATTCGCCTTTGGCCGAGATAGTTTTTTCAGAATTATTCATTGTAGTTACCAATAATTTGATTGTTTTAGTTAGGGTTACAGTGGTTGTTAGCGTTGCTGCATGAATGAAAAAGGAGCGCTTTTGCTCTTTACACTGCTGCTATTATCTACTTATTTTATATACGTATTTAACCATAGCTTTTTATTGTGGGATATACCTGATTGCACTATTTTTTGTGTTGCTTTCAATGATTGTTTAAGTTTACCGTTGAGCCTCAAGAATGCAGCTATTTTAAAATCATTTAGCTGCTGTCACATCTCTGTCACAATTAACTTTTACAGTAGCTCCATCTTCTCTCAACTAGCTTTCAGGAGCTTAAAAATGAAACCAATGATGAAAATGATGGCTGTTGCCACTCTATGTACTACCACACTAACTCTAAACGCTGCCGATTTATTAGATAAAGATTTACCTCTTTATAGTAAAGCGTCAGGTGTATCTGGCAATCTATCAAGCGTAGGTTCGGATACTCTAGCTAACTTGATGACACTTTGGACTGAATCTTTTAAGCGTCACTATCCAAACATCAATATCCAAATTCAAGCGGCAGGATCTTCTACTGCGCCACCAGCATTGACTGAAGGCACATCTAACATGGGGCCTATGAGCCGTAAAATGAAAGATAAAGAAGTCGCTGCTTTCGAAAAAAGATACGGCTACAAGCCTACTCCTGTTGCCGTTGCTATTGATGCACTGGCTGTTTTTGTCCATAAAGATAACCCAATCAAAGGCATGAGCATTAAGCAGCTAGATGCTATTTTCTCTGCAACACGTAAATGTGGTGGGGATAAAGATATCACTAAATGGAACGATGTTGGTTTAGGCGGAGATATTGGCAGCAAAAACATTCAAATTTTTGGACGTAACTCAGTGTCAGGCACTTATGGTTATTTCAAGAAAAAAGCATTATGCAAAGGCGATTACCGTAACAGCGTCAACGAACAACCTGGTTCTGCCTCTGTTGTGCAATCTGTTTCTACTTCTCTAAATGGTATTGGCTACTCAGGGATTGGTTATAAAACTTCATCTGTACGCGCCTTACCTTTGACTAAGAAAGATGGTGGTGAGTACGTTGCGGCAACACCCGATAACGCTGTAAAAGGCGTTTATCCACTAGCACGTTTCTTATATGTTTATGTGAATAAAAAGCCTGGCCAAGCACTGCCACCAATGGAGCGTGAGTTCTTGAAGATGGTTATGTCTAAATCAGGCCAAGAAGTGGTGGTTAAAGATGGCTACATCCCACTACCTGCTAAAGTTGTTATCAAGCAAATGAAGGCGCTAGGCCTTTAAGTTGAAGCACTTCAATTGATCCATTTTAAATAGCTTACTCCCAGAGTAAAGCCCCTAAGATGGAGCAATTTGCAAAAGTTCAATCCGCCTATCATTTGAGGAGCCTAAGGCTCCTCTTTTTTTATCTGTGCCTCAGATAATACTTTTCATAACAACTGCTCTTTATTTTCTGGCTACTGTTCACATAGCGCATTTAGCATTGAAATTTTAAAACACATCAGCAGCCAAACCCCTAAAATTGGCTATTTATTCAGCTAAAATCGCGCTTGTAACATTTCTGTCACATTTAGAGCCTATATTCTCATCATAGTATTTTTAACTGGAATATCTAGTATGAGTAGCACTTCAACCTCAGCTTCACCTTCATCAACACCTGATATCGATTTTAATACACCAGCCATGGTGAGAAATCGAAAATTTCGTGCATTTAAAAACCAACTAGCCAGCAAAAGCATCGCCGCAGGCGGCTTAAGTATTATCGTAGCTATCTTGCTGATTTTCTTCTATCTGTTATGGGAAATATTGCCACTTTTTAAAACCGCTAGTATCGAGCAAGAAGTACATTCCAATGGCCAAATAGTTGCATACCAAAGCCCTGGCTCTGGAAAAACCGTCTATTTAGCTATTGAAGAGCAAGCCAAAATTGGCCTGCGTATTACTGATACCCAGCAAATAGTATTTTTTAATACTCACGATGGCACGATACTCTCCCAGCAGCAGATCATTGCTCCTAAAGGCGCAAAAGCCACCAGCTTGGCAATAGTGTCAGAGCCATCCAGAATTTTTGCTGTGGGCTTTGATAATGGCGAAATTAGCATTATCAAACACCAATACACTAGCACTTACCCAGATGGGATTAGGCTTATTACCCCTTCATTAAGCTACCCGTTAGGTGAAGCCCCTATTAAAGTGGCTGATACTCGCATTGATTTGTTGGCTATTGCAAACGACGAAGAAAACTGGAGTATTGTTGCTGGCGAAAATGGAGCGCTCACGCAGACCAATATAATAGCTGAGCTCAACTTACTGAGTGATGAGCTAGAAGTTAGCAATGAATCATTCAAACTGCCTGCATATGCCTTCAAATCAGCTAATATCTTATTATTTCCAGGCAATAGATGGCTGCTTAGTGCTGGTGATAAAGGCCAAATTGCACTCTATGACCTGCACGATAAATCAAGTTCACAAGCTGCGCAGATGATCGAAGTAAGTGACACTGACATTACCAGCTTCTCTTTGCTACTCGGTAATAACTCTCTTATTATTGGCGATGCTCACGGCGAGTTATCGCAATGGTTTTTAGTTAGAAGTGACGATAATCAATGGCAGTTAGAAAAAATTCGTAGTTTTGAAAAAGCCGCTAACGCCATATCCATCACCGCAATGGAGCACCGCCGTAAAGGCTTTGCAACGGTGGATGATCAAGGCAATTTATATCTATTTAACGCCACTGCTAACCGCATTGCTTTAAAATCTTCTATCGCTACTAGCAATGTTTCAGCGATGGCTTATGCACCACGCTCTAACGCTTTACTAGTTGAACAGAACAACGAAATTGCGCTGTGGAATGTTGATAACGAACACCCAGATATTTCATGGGCCGCGCTATGGGAAAAAGTATGGTACGAAGGTTATCAAAAGCCTGAATTCATTTGGCAATCCTCTGCATCGAACAACGATTTCGAACCAAAATACAGTTTAATGCCGCTCGCATTTGGCACCTTAAAAGCGGCCTTTTATGCTATGTTACTTGCCACACCATTGGCTATTTGCGGTGCAATATATACCGCTTATTTCATGGCACCAGCGATGCGTCGTAAAGTAAAACCGCTGATTGAATTAATGGAAGCACTACCCACGGTTATCTTAGGCTTTTTAGCAGGCCTGTGGCTCGCCCCTTTTATTGAAAATAACTTAGCCGGTATCTTCCTTACGCTGCTCGGTATTCCCATCGCTATTTTAGCTTTTGGTTTTAGCTGGGCTAACTTACCCAAAAGCATCCGTAACGCAGTGCCAGAAGGGTGGGATGCAGCATTACTGATTCCCGTGGTCGTAATCGCGACACTTGCCAGTATCGAGCTTGCACCTTTTGTAGAAGTGCTGCTATTCGGTGGTGATTTACGTCAGTGGATTACTGATGACATCGGCATCCCTTTTGATCAGCGCAACGCCTTAGTCGTTGGTATTGCCATGGGCTTTGCTGTTATCCCTACTATCTTCACTATCACTGAAGACGCTATTTTCTCAGTGCCTAAACACCTAAGTTATGGCTCCTTAGCTTTAGGCGCTACCCCTTGGCAAACACTAGTGCGCGTTGTATTACCTACCGCCAGCCCAGGTATTTTCTCAGCATTAATGGTTGGTATGGGCCGCGCAGTGGGTGAAACAATGATAGTGCTAATGGCGACCGGTAACACCCCAATAATGGATGTGAATATCTTCGAAGGGATGCGCACACTCGCGGCCAACATTGCTGTGGAAATGCCAGAAGCTGAAGTGGCAAGTACCCACTATCGTGTGCTGTTTTTAGCCGCCTTCTCGCTCTTTCTATTTACCTTTGTGGTGAATACTTTTGCTGAAGTCATCCGCCATAGATTACGCAACAAATACGGTTCACTGTAAGTATTACAAGGATAATGAAAATGAAGATTTCCATCTCAAAATGGACAAAATCAGGCTCTCCTTGGGTTTGGTTAAATGCAGGTGCCGTCGCGATCAGCGTTATTATGGTGGTATGTTTAATAGGGTTAATTGCCATTCGTGGTCTCGCACATTTTTGGCCTGCTGATGTTATACAAGCTACTTATGTTGAAAAAGGTAATCGCAGCACTGTTATTGGCGAAGTAGTACAAATAGAGCAAGTCAATGCGACTCAGCTACGTGATGCAGGTATCAAAGTAGCGCTAGGCATTGATAGCTTAGAACGTAAGTTGCTCAAAACAGGTAACCGCGATATTGGGGGTATTGATTTTAGCTGGGCACTGGCACGTGATTTAAGTGATATTAATACCCCTGCCATGTTATTCACCGCAGAGCGTTATGAATGGGGTAATTTATATGGTTTTTTGCGCAGCTTAAAGCAAGGCGATACCGTTGTTAACGAATACACTGGTTACGATAAAAGCAGCCAGTACATGGGCTTGTGGCTACAGCTCGACAAGAGTTTACTGCGCGCACAACGTATTAGAGACAAAATACTCGATATTGAAAAGGATCAGATTGGCAGCATTAACCACCAGTTTGAAAGATTGCGTTTAAAAAAGCGTTCGATGCAACTTGACGACATTGCAGATAGCGGTGTTAGCGCAGAGATGGCACTTAAAAGCTCCGAGCTTGCAGCGCAATATAAAGTTTTAGAAGATAAACTTGTTAGCTTATATAGTGAAATTAATCGCGACAGCATTAGCGTAGAAGTTTCAACCGGTGCGGTGATTGATGTACCTGTCGCTAATTTAGTACGTATCTTTCGTGCTAATGACATGAACCAATTCAACAAAGCTGTGCATTACGTTGAAAAGGTTTGGGAGTTTGTTTCAGAAGACCCCCGTGAAGCGAATACTGAAGGCGGCATATTCCCTGCTATATTCGGCACGGTAATGATGGTTATTTTGATGTCCATCATGGTCACACCTTTTGGAGTAGTCGCGGCCGTTTATTTAAGTGAGTACGCCAAGCAAGGCTTTCTTACGCGCTTAATTCGAATTGCCGTCAATAACTTAGCAGGCGTTCCCTCTATTGTTTACGGTGTATTCGGTTTAGGTTTCTTCGTATATTTACTCGGTGGATCAATTGATCAACTGTTTTACCCTGAAGCACTACCATCACCTACGTTTGGCACTGGTGGTTTGTTGTGGGCATCGATCACTTTAGCACTACTTACAGTACCGGTAGTTATTGTTGCCACTGAAGAGGGTTTGAGTCGTATTCCTAGCGCTTTAAAGGAAGGGTCGCTTGCTCTTGGTGCTACTAAAGCAGAAACATTGTTCAAAATTATTTTACCGATGACTAGCCCTGCAATGATGACCGGCGTTATTTTAGCGATTGCCCGCGCCGCAGGAGAAGTTGCACCATTAATGCTGGTAGGAGTGGTAAAACTAGCACCAACACTACCATTGAATATGAATTACCCATACTTACATTTAGATCAAAAAATTATGCACTTAGGCTTTCACATTTACGATGTAGGCTTTCAAAGCCCTAACGTAGAAGCCGCCAGACCGCTAGTATACGCAACGGCCTTCTTGCTTATTTTAGTGATCGCATTACTGAATTTATCCGCCGTTGCTATTCGCAATAGATTACGTGAAAAATATAAAGCATTAGAAATGTAAACAGCCCATTTAGCACTTAACGCTTGTTATTACTTTCTACTCAAAAATGTTAGGAATTGACCATGTCAGAAGTTAAAACCGCAAATATTGACCTAAGCTCACTTATTAAAGGTCAAGAAAACTTAAAGTTTGCAGACGAAGAAATTATGTTACACACCAAAGATCTAAAAGTGTTCTACGGTGATAAGGAAGCTGTTCACGGTATCACCATGGAGATTCCTAAAAACTGTGTAACCGCTTTTATCGGCCCATCTGGTTGTGGCAAATCCACTTTGTTACGCTGTTTTAATCGCATGAATGATTTAGTGGATAACTGTAGTATTGGCGGTGAAATCATCCTTGATGATCGCAATATCTATGGTAAAGACGTCGAAGTAGCAGAGCTGCGTCGCCGCGTGGGTATGGTATTTCAAAAGCCTAACCCTTTTCCAAAAAGCATTTATGAAAACGTCGCTTATGGCCTGCGTATTCAAGGAGTTAAAAAGAAGCGCATTATCGATGAAACCGTTGAATGGGCGCTTAAATCAGCTGCGCTTTGGGATGAAGTAAAAGATCGATTACATGAAAGTGCATTGGGTTTGTCTGGTGGCCAACAGCAGCGTTTAGTGATTGCGCGTACTATTGCGGTAAAGCCTGAAGTGCTGTTACTAGATGAACCGGCTTCTGCACTTGATCCTATTTCCACCTTAAAGATAGAAGAACTCATTCACGAGCTCAAGAAAGATTTCACCATCATCATTGTCACACATAATATGCAGCAAGCAGCGCGTGTTTCTGATTATACAGCGTTCATGTACATGGGTGATTTAATTGAATTTGGGGTCACTGATACGCTATTCACTAATCCTGAAAAAAAGCAGACCGAAGATTATATTACCGGCAGATTTGGCTAAATTGACATTTAAGGGAGCAAACAATGACAACGAATGACACGAATACTGAAGGTTTTTCTAGCCATATATCCAAGCGATTCAATGAAGAGCTAGAACAAATTCGCACAGAACTACTTGCCATGGGCGGTATAGTTGAGCGCCAAGTACACCAATCTGTCGAAGCATTATTGACAGGTGACGTGCAATTGGCAGAAGAAGCTCTCGCGATTGATATTCAAACCAATGCAATGGAATTAAAAATTGATGAGCGCTGCACCAGCATTATTGCGCGTCGCCAACCTGCTGCATCTGATTTACGCTTAATCGTATCAATCTCTAAGGCGGTTGTTGATTTAGAACGTATGGGCGATGAAGCTGTACGCATTTGTCGCCAAACAATAGAGCTTAATGCATCAGGGAGCTCTCAACATGGTTTTCAAGAAGTGCGCCACATCGGCAACTTAGTACGCACCATGGTAAAAGATGTATTAACCGCTTTTGCTCGTGGTGATGTTGAAGAAGCTTATAAGGTGGCGAAAAGTGATAGATCTGTCGATCAAGAATACCGCTCAGCGATGCGCACATTAGTCAGTTTGATGATGGAAGATCCGCGCTCTATTTCTAGTTGCCTCAATGTTATTTGGGTATTGCGCTCACTGGAACGTATTGGCGATCACTCACGTAATATGGCGGAGCATATTATATACTTAGTAAGTGGGCAAAATGTACGTCACCAAAGTTTGAGTGAGATGAAGACCGCAGTTGAGCAATCTATTGATTTATAAATGAAGCAAGTTTATGACTTAAATTGGCGACTAGAGCGGCTAGTTGTCGATTTGAAAATAGCACTGATAACATCCAGGCATAATCGGCTAAAGCCCAGCAATTCAAAGGCTTGCCAGATATCTCGTCAATCCATCTGACCTTTAACTCTGTAAATTAATACCTCCTCTACACTAAAAAATAGCAAAAGCTTTTGCGATACAGGCCGATAACTATATTTCACATAAATTTCTTAGTATTTATAGAACCTAACCATAGCGGTCACCCACAGTGTATTTAGTCGCTAACCGTTTACCTCTATAAGCAAAATAGTGAGAAACTTAAGCGCTTAATAGTCGCGTTTGTGATATTTTTTAATCAGCTTATCGGGGAACCTGTGCATGGAAAAATACGTTGTTTATGGCGATTTAAATTGCCCTTATAGCTATGCATTGCACGAAAAGCTAAAAGGCTTATCGCTACTAGATAAAGTAGAGTTTAGATTAGTAGAGCACGCTCCCGATTTAGGTCTCTATGGCAACCGCCCCGAGATTTTAACCGAACTTGCTGGTGATGTATTTGCGGTGCGTTCACTTGCTGAAGACGTCCCACTTGCCCTACCACCTGAGCGCCCAGATAGCCGCTTTGCTATTTTATGCATCATTTCTGCACAAGCTGTCGACCTAGAAAAATCCCATACACTGCGCGATTTATTTTATTCAAAACTTTGGGTTGATGGCAAAGACATCTCCTGCCCAAGTGTTATTTTTGACTGTATTCGCCTCGCAGGCCTGCCACTTGATCTAGAAGTAGATGAAAAAAATGAAGAACAGTTAGACCAATGGCAAGCGCAATGGGATAGAAGCAAAGTCGGTTCGCGTATTCCCGCAACACTAGCACCTGACAATCGTAAATTGTTAGGCTTACCTAGCACTGATGATATTAGCGCTTTTTTTGCCGGTAAAGAAAGTAATCTGCAAAACGATTCGACTAAACTACAACGTTCCACCAGCTTAAACTCGATAGCCATTTTATGCTCTGA
>JBALXS010000261.1:0-2427 GCA_036960485.1 Oceanospirillaceae bacterium | reverse complement strand
TAATGTTAGCATGCCAGAGTGCTTGCCGGAGCAGTTATGATGCGCTTTGCTGGCTGGGTGGCCTTGTGCGATCATTTCGTGAGCTGCTTTTTCATAGCTAGGCAATGCTTTACCGCATTCCAAATTTGAAGCATCTAAATCTAATCTTTGAAGCCATTTATTTACAGTATCTACGTGCATTGGTTCACTGTTATGAGAAGCGCAACTTAACGCAATTTCTTTCGCTGATAACTCAAATTTTTCAGCGGCCCCTGATTCAATGATAGGAATTGCTTGTAGTGGCTTTAAAGCAGACCTTGGATAAATGTCTCGTTCGACATCACCGATTGAAAAAACAACTTCACCTTGCGAATTGACAACAACAGCACTTCCTCTATGGAAAGACTCAACGATGTTGTTCCTAACAACTTCAACGATAATAGGGTTTTGCATTTAAAGAATACCTTATAGTTATAAATTCCCAAGGAGCATTTTCAAGCATATAAAAGTGATAGTTTAAAACCACCACAATTTATATTAAGCAGGAATACCTTTCGCTGACCTGGAAAGCGAAAAAGAAAGTGCAATTTATTCAAACGCACTTCTCAGTTTATTTACCCTTACTTGAATATTGGGATAGGTTATTAATTTTAATAATTATATAACATGCTAGAGGGTAGCTGTCGAATAAAAAATCAAGCGAGCAAAAGGCAAACATGGAAGGTAGTACATGGCAGAAAACACGATTATTAATGGATACTCTAGAGCATAATGTTAAAATTCGTTATATTGCAAATAAATGCATTCATTAGAAAGAGGATTGGCTATTCATGTCTGTTTTACCTAAAAGTATCCCAGCTTTACGGACCCTTGCAATGCCTGCGGATGCTAACCCCGATGGTGATATATTCGGCGGTTGGATTATGGCGAGAATGGACGTTGCCAGTGGTAACTTTGCCGCTCAAATTGTCAAAGGTAGAGTTGTGACGGTAGCGGTAGATGCTATGTCATTTCTTAAACCAGTCTATGTGGGAGATGATGTAAGCTGCTATTGTGAAATCGTACATACCGGTAATACATCTATATCGGTCAATGTTGAGGTTTGGGTGCAAAGGCACCACAGTGAAAAAGTGCTAAAAGTAACAGAAGGGCGATTTACTTTTGTGGCGATAAATGATGAAGGCAAGTCGCGTAAAATTTAGTGTAATAAAGCCGTTGTTATTTAATCGCTATGTTGGAATTTTTATTAAGACTGCAGCTAGAAACCCGCATGATAACAGAGAAAATGCCTTGAAAAATAGAGAATTATCGATTCTTGCTGACGAAAACATCCCTATGGTTAATGAAATGTTTTCACAATTTGGTTCGATTAAAAGAGTTGACGGTCGATCGTTATCAGCTGAGCAGTTGATAGGAGTTGATGTGCTATTAGTGCGCTCGGTTACTAAGGTTGATGAGCATTTATTAGCAGATAGTTCCGTGAAGTTCATCGGTAGCGCCACGATAGGTACCGATCATATAGATGAAGATTATCTATATGAAAACGGTATCACCTTTAGCAGTGCGCCAGGATGCAACGCTGATGCTGTGGTCGAATACGATTTATGCTGTGTTTCGCAGTTACTTGCTGTAAACCACGAATCGCTGATTGATAAAACCGTAGCGATTATTGGTGTTGGTAATGTGGGGCGTAAATTACAACAACGCCTAGAAGCAATAGGTGTCAATAAGCTGTTATTAAATGATCCTCCTAGAGCGCAGCAAGAATCAGGATTTAGTGAGCTAGAAGACTGTTTTAAAAATGCCGATATTATTGCTATGCATACGCCATTGATTAAAGATGGCGCTTGGCCAACGCATCATTTAGTAACCATAGATACACTAAAGCTATTAAAGCCGAATGCCATCATATTAAATGCAGGTCGTGGGCCGGCGATTAAAGCAAATGATTTATTAACATTTTTGGAGAAAAGAACTGACGTTAGGGCTGTGCTAGATGTATGGGAGCATGAGCCCAGAGTTGATAAGCATCTCGCCAGCTTAGTTACCATTGCTACTTCGCATATAGCCGGTTATAGCTTAGAGGGAAAAGTACGTGGAACCTATATGCTCAAACTAGCTTTTTGTAAGCTGCTAAATATTGAAACACTAGACAGCTTAGATGATTATTTGCCAGTACCTGCTATTACTAATATTGAACTGACAGAAAATATAGATGCAGCTGCGGTAATGAAGCTAATTTATGACCCTTTTGTAGATGATAGAGCGCTAAGAGCTACCTTGGGTGAAAACGATCAACTAATGAAATTTGATTTGCTACGAAAGCACTATCCTATACGTAGAGAATTTAGCGCTTTAAAAGTATCAACTAAAGACAGGGGACACCGCTCTTTATTAGCAAATATAGGCTTTGATTCATAATAGCCTCCGCTCATAGCATAGTGAGGC
>JBALXS010000049.1:0-33484 GCA_036960485.1 Oceanospirillaceae bacterium | reverse complement strand
CCTTCGACTCGCTGGTTTTCAAGACCAGTGCTTTCGGCCACTCAGCCACCCCTCCAGAAGATGGGCGCAGAGTTTATCGATTTGCCAGCAGGTGTCAATACAATATTAACAATAAGTTATCTTTTTTTAATAACTAGTAATAATCGCTCATAAATCAGACAAATTATCACATAAAGATGCATATCCAACTGTTTCTAGTTAAAAAATGAGTCAGACAACAATATATAGCTAAACATAGCAATATCCTTGTTACTTTCTTAAAAAAGAGCAATATTAAGATAAAGGCTTAAAGTTGCATTTAACTTAATCTTACTGCGTTCTAACTAGACATTTTCTAAATATTTTGTTCATCTGATCACAGCATTTATATTTATTTTAGGCATTAGTTAATCCCAACAGCAGTTCTTTTGCATATTTTTAAGTGCTGTTAAGGAAGCTAATGTATAGTTTGGTTTTAATTGAGCACCCTAATTAGACGCTTAGCTCTTTTTATATTAATATTATTAATTTATTCTGTGTTTTTATACACAGTTTTTCGCACTGCTCACTACGGGCTTGTAGATGACGTTATATTGTAGGGTAAAGAATGAATGTTTAATGCCCATGGTGAATTTAGAATAAGCACAAAAAACCATATCGTTATAATTGAACTTATCGGCCCTTTTAATAAAGAAGCCGTAGAGCAGTTGAATATTGAAATGGAAAAATTAATCGATTATCTACCTTCGAAATGGGGACAAATTGTTAATTTTCATCAAGATAGCATCTTCACTCCCCAAGCAGAACAAAGTATGAAACTAGCTCTTTTCAAACGCAAGTCACGCGGCCTCAGCGCTTCCGCAGTATTAATTGGAGAGTGTTATGCAAAGTTTGTGATTCAAAACCAAATTAGCAGAGTTTATGACGAAGTTGGCCTCAATTATTTATATATGGAAGACTTTACTAAGGCGGAAGAATGGATTGAGCAGCAAATTTCCAGCAATTAGTTTATATATCTGCTCGCTCCTCCAATAAAAACTAAATCTATCCCTCATCTTAGTCTCAACAGTCATTTCTCAGCTCTCGTAGAAGTTTGCCAATATGATAATTTATCTCCTCTTATTTTCACTCTCTGAAGCTCTTCTCTATATTTTCTAAACACTAACAACATCGTTACTTTCTTTAAAAATCAGCTAGGTACTTGCTACTTGCTTTTTGACTACTCTTCTTTTAAAATTGATTTTTGTCCATTAACCAACATAAGTCCAGATTATGACAGAGCGAGAACAACAAATAATTGCTGCTATCAGCACTAATCCATTAGTTTCACAAGCTCAACTTGCTGAAAAACTAGGCATTAGCCGGTCGGCAATTGCCAGCCACATCACTAATTTAACTGCGAAAGGCATTATCGAAGGTCGGGGTTATGTGATCGCTGCTGATAAGTTTTGCGTCGCTATTGGTGGTGCTAATATGGATATATTAGGGAAACCTGAGCACAGTTTCTGCTCCAGCACTTCCAATCCTGGCTTTGTTTCAAGTAGCCCAGGTGGAGTAGCTAGAAATATTGCAGAAAACATTAGCCGTTTGGGAAACAAGTGCTATTTGATTGCGGCTGTTGGCAATGACAGCCATGGTCAGCAACTTATTGAACAAAGTAAGAGTGCAGGCATTGATACATCGCAAATGCTCACTTTGGAGGGGCATAGCACTTCTTGCTACCTCTCTATTGTTGATGATAGTGGTGAAATGCAAGTAGCTATTGCCGATATGAAAATTCTAGAGCAATTACTACCGGTTCATTTTAAAAAACAATTGCCTTTGCTCAAACAAGCGAAGGTAATCGTATTAGACACTAACTTAAGCACTCAAGTGTTAGCGTATTTGTTTGAACAGCTACCCGATGCAGAGTTTTTTGTGGATACGGTATCTGTTGCTAAAGCCACTAAAGTAATACCTTTTTTAGCCCAGATACATAGCTTAAAGCCTAATTTGCTGGAAGCAGAAACACTCTGCGGTATGAAAATTGATGGTTACGACCAACTTCCACAGCTAGCTAAATGGTTTCATCAACAGGGAGTTAAACGCTTATTCATCAGTTTGGGTAAAGATGGGGTTTTTTATTCGGATCAAAACCAGCAACAGCGAATCGAGCTTACTGCGCATGATGTGCAAAATAGTAATGGAGCTGGAGATGCAATGACAGCCGCATTAGTGCATTGCCACATGCACGAAATGTACATTCATGACAGTTGTTTGTTTGCCCTAGCCGCGGCTAATTGCGCTATTGCCACCCAAGGTACTATTAATTCAGATTTCTCTATTTCAACTATTAACAATTTATTGAAGGACCTCACATGATCTCACTTGAAAAACATTTAGTTATTCACCCTGAAGTTGCCAGTGCTATTGCCGCAGGCAAGCCTGTAGTAGCTCTAGAATCAACTATCATATCTCATGGCATGCCCTACCCTAAAAACGTTGAAACAGCGTTACAAGTAGAACAGATAATCAGAGATAATGGCGCTATTCCTGCCACTATTGCCATTTTACAAGGCAAGCTTGTGGTTGGCTTGGATAAAGATCAAATAGAATACCTTGGAAAATCAGGCCAAGCTGTTATTAAAACTAGCCGCCGTGATATTCCTTTTATCGTTGCTGAGCAAAAAGATGGCGCTACAACTGTTGCAACTACGATGATTCTTGCACATATGGCAGGCATTAAAGTTTTCGCAACGGGTGGTATTGGTGGAGTACATCGCGGTGCAGCAACAAGCTTTGATATTTCTGCTGATTTACAGGAACTTGCAAATACTTCTGTCGCAGTTGTTTGCGCCGGTGTTAAGTCAATACTTGATATAGGGCTAACACTTGAATACTTAGAAACTTACGGCGTTCCGGTTATTGGGTACAAAACTAAACAGATGCCTGCTTTCTATACCGTTGAAAGTGGTTTTGAAGTTGATTGTCAGCAAGATAGCCCACGACAAATAGCTAAAAGCTTAGCTGCAAAATGGCAATTAGGGCTAGAAGGAGGTGTTGTGATTGCCAATCCTATACCTGAGCAGTATTCAATGGATGCACAAGAAATTTCAGATACTATTGAACAAGCTATATTAGATATGAACGAGGCCGGCGTCAGCGGCAAACAAAGCACGCCTTTTTTATTGGCACGTATTGCTAAAGTGACTGCAGGTAAAAGCTTAGAAGCGAATATTCAGTTGGTTTATAACAATGCCGCACTAGGTGCTAAAATTGCCACTCAGTTGTGCGCTTTATAACAAACAACTAAAGCAAGGCTAAATCGCCTTGCTCTTAATGACTCTTTGATACTAGCATCGTGCATTTTCAAACAGCTTATACGATTGAAATACCCGATGCTTGTAGATCAGCATGATAAGAAGAACGAACCAACGGGCCGCTAGCAACTTGATCAAAGCCTAGCTCTTTTGCCACTCTGGCAAATTCATTAAACTCATCAGGCGTCACATATCGATCTACAGGTAGATGATCTCTACTTGGCTGCATGTATTGGCCTAATGTCACCATATTTACATTGTGTGCCCGCAAGTCTTTTAGCACTTGAATGACTTCTTCGTTGGTTTCACCCACACCAACAATAATACCCGATTTTGTACGAATACTAGGCATTGCGACTTTATAATCCCTGAGCAACTCTAGAGAACCTTTGTAGCTTGAGCCGGGGTTAACCTTCTTGAATAAACGCTCTACCGTTTCCATATTGTGATTAAATACATCAGGGGGATATTTGGCTAATATTTCAATCGCTTTAGCGGCGCGGCCACGAAAATCTGGTACTAAGGTTTCTATTTGTAAGGTACTTGAACGCTTGCGCGTTTCAATAATGCAATTGGCGATATGCTGAGCACCACCATCACGCAAATCATCTCGATCAACCGAGGTGATTACCACATACTTAAGACCCATTTCTGTAATGGCTTCAGCTAGTTCGCGTGGCTCATTCTCATTCAGTGGATTGGGCCTACCGTGAGCGACATCACAAAAAGGGCAGCGTCTTGTACAAATATCACCCATAATCATAAAAGTAGCAGTGCCTTTACTAAAACACTCTCCAATATTTGGACAACTCGCTTCTTCACAAACAGAAGATAACTTATGCTCTCGTAGCTTAGCTTTAATACGCTTCACTTCAGCATTACTACCCATACGTACTCTCAGCCAAGGTGGCTTTTTGAGCATATCTGCTTTTTCAGTAGGTAATATTCTAATTGGAATGCGTGCCATTTTGTCCGCACCACGCAACTTCACACCTTGATCTAGGCGTTTACCTTTAGGTCGAGTCCTTGGAACTTCCGGGTCTATAATATCTGTCATAACATCACTCAGTTAAAATCTTTCGCACAAGTCACGTCGCTATAACCGATCTGCACAGCTATATAATCAGCGAGGTCTGTTGCTACTTGTTGCTTGTCTAAATTGATTACATAATCCGCTAAATTACTCATTTTCATACCCGCATAACCACAAGGATTTATCCGCGAAAATGGTTCTTTATTTACATCTAAGTTAAGAGCTAAGCCATGAAAGGTACAACCTTTTCGCACACGCAGTCCCAATGAAGCTATTTTAGTGTCATCAACATAGACACCTGGCGCATCACTTTTTGCGAAAGCGGTTACACCTCGCTTAGCTAACACACTAATAATTGCGTTTTCCATCAAGGTTACCGCGTCTCTCACGCCTAGTTTGTTACGGCGTAAATCCAACATTAAATACACTATTAGTTGACCCGGTCCGTGGTAAGTTACCTGCCCACCTCTATCCACTTGCACCACTGGGATATCACCAGGATTTAGCACATGTTCAGCTTTACCAGCCTGGCCTTGAGTAAATACTGGTTGATGTTCAAGCAGCCAAATTTCATCTGTTGTACTGCTATCTCTAGCGCCTGTAAGGTGCTGCATTTTATGCCAAGTAGGCTCATATGGCTGCAAGCCCAAACGCCTGACAATTAACTTTTTATCAGCATTCATTAAAGTACTGTAATCACTCTTCCAGATGCTTTTAGCTCATCATTTAACTCAATAAGCTGTGCTTCACTTTGCGCGGTGATCAATAATCTAATTGAACGAAACTTGGCGCTTTTTGAATCCTGATGAGTAACCTTGGAGACATCAATATGCTCATCGTATTTCAATAACAGCTCAATAACAAAATCTTTAAGATCATCGGCATTATGTCCTATTACTTTGAGAGGGTAATCGGCACAGGGAAATTCGATTTTCGGTGGTAATTGTTCATCGATAGCACTTACAGTGCGTTTTGATGATTTTAAAGTCATAATTTTCTTCATGATTTTATCTATATCTTTACTAAATTTAGGCTATTATCCTAGATTGTGCGCTTGGGCGCAAAAAAGAACGTGTTTAATTTTCTAAGCTTAATATTACTCAACGCTTCTAGCACTTTTAGCAGAATCGCTTGCAAACAAATGCTGCTGGTGATCTGCCAATAATTGATAAAAAACTTCCCACATTGCGCCTTTTTTACCATTGCCGATCTTATGTTGATCAACTTGCAATACTGGCAATAAACCACGCGTAGAACTAGTTATCCACACCTCTTCTGCATTAATCAAACGTGCATAACTAATATTTTCGGCAAGCAATGTTATGGTATTTTCAAAGGCGAGTTTTTTGACTAGCTGACTGGTTGTACCACTCAAAATAGCATTAGAGCCAGGTGGGGCTATTAATTGCCGATTTTCAACAATGAACACATTCGAGCTAGCGCCTTCCAGTATGTTAGAATCACGCATTAACAGCGCCTCTTGTGCCCCCTGCTTTCTTGCTTCCTCAATTACTAATATATTAGGCAACAAGCTGGTTGATTTTATATCGCAACGCTGCCAGCGCAAGTCTTCACAAACAATTACTTTTATACCTAGTACTGTCTGTGTTGACTGGTGATAGTTATTAATAATTTTATTGCTACAAGCAAATACTGTGGGCTGCATTTGAGGACTTATTGCATGGCTACGTTTATCACCTGCTCCTCTCGTTACTTGCAAATAGACAGAGCGATTACCCCCACCATTTTTTGTAACTAGCTGATTGCATATAGTCGAAAAATCTATATCCGTGAGAATACTAAGGGCAGCTAAGCTTTTTATTAACCTCTGTAAATGCTCTGTGAGCTGAAAGCCTTCCCCATTATAATAGGGAATAACTTCATACACGCTATCACCGAATAGGAAGCCTCTATCAAATACTGAAACTTTAGCCTGATTAGCAGGGATAAATTGCCCGTTGAGATAAACGGTCTCCAAATCACTTTCGGCGTTTTTAGAATACATAATTAAAAATACACCTGATACCTTGCCAGCTCATTATTCACAAATAAACTAATCATTTAAGAGCTTAAAAAGGTTTAGCTCAAAATACTCATGAAAAATAATAGAATACTATCCCATATTTTTTTAAAGAAGCCACCTTCAGCAACAGAATCAAGCGCAACTAAAGGCATCGTTTTAACTTCTTTATCATCTAATGTAATTCTAACCACACCATAAGCTTGGCCAGCTGTAACAGGGGCTTTAACTTCAGTGTTAATATCCATAGTCGCTTTTAAGCCTTTAGCTTGGCCACGGGGTATCGTAACACCTAATGTATCCGCTACACCTAAACGTACTGTTGATTCTTTGCCTCCCCATACTTTAACCAGAGAGAGCTGTTTATTAGCTTCGTACAATTGATGTGTACGATAAAAGCGAAAGCCATAAGCAAGTAGTTTTTGTGATTCGCGCGCTCTTGCTTCTTCACTTTTAGTGCCTAACACTACGGTAATTAAGCGCATACCATCGCGCTTTGCTGATGCAACCAAACAATAGCCCGCTGCATTTGTGTGACCTGTTTTCAAGCCATCAACCGTTTTGTCACGCCACAACAGTTTATTACGATTTGGCTGGCGTATATTGTTATAGGTGAAATATTTTTCAGAGTAAATTCCATAATGCTGCGGAAACCTCTGAATGATAGCTCTGGCCAGTAACGCTAGATCATAGGGAGATGAATAATGATTCTCTTGCGGCAAACCTGTCGCGTTAGAGAATTTAGTATTTTCCATACCCAACAACTGTGCATGCTGGTTCATCAAGCTTGCGAAAGCTGTTTCACTGCCTGCAATGTGCTCAGCCATCGCCACAGAGGCATCGTTACCTGATTGAATAATAATGCCTTTCAAAAGTTGACCCAATTTTACTTGAGTTCCTTCTTTAATAAACATTCTAGAACCTTTAGTACTCCAAGCTTTTTCGCTGACCAAAACAGAATCATCGACACTAATATTGCCTTTTGTCAGTTCATACTCTGTAATGTAACTAGTCATCATTTTAGTCAAACTAGCTGGGGGAAACTGCTGCTTTGATTTCTTTTCTGCAATAATAGCCCCAGTATCTGCATCCATAATAATATAACTTGTGGCCGCTATTTTAGGGGCAGCTGGTATAGGTTGCTGCGCAGCTTGCGTAACAATAGATACTGTCAAAGCAGCGAACATAACAAAAACGCTAGTAATGTTCTTTTTATTCAAAAATGTCACAATGGATCCTTATTTAGGGTAATTTCTAGTAATTGCTACGATGAGATTTTTCTATAACTGCTGTACTCAAGAGTACGGCTCAAAATACTCGTTTACATTAGAAAACTGTGCTACTTCGCCAGTTTTGCCTTATTTTATTTTCACTTATTACATTATGCAGTAATCACACGATACTTAAAGTATTGATGGTAGCTCCTTGGTTCAGTACTTAACCTACTCAAACGGAGCCAAAAAGCACCTCTACTTAGGCAAGTCGACTAAATGCACTCCTGAAAAACCTAAGTCAGCAAGCTGCATCTTAACTGTTTGCGTTTTGCTTCTGCTTTTCATCGGCCCCAATATCACTTTAAAAAGCTCTCGATTATCTTTCTTAATCTCGCTAATTAACACTGGTAGCTCAAAATTATTTACTCTTAATGTCACCGCATGTGCCGCTTCTTCTGAAGAATAGACACCCACTTGAATGTAATGTATTCCTAAGAATCTATCAGTGCGTGCTGCCTTTTTTGACGTACCACTAGCCACATTATTACTAGCTTTTAATAATGCAGGAGAAACAGTTTTTTTGGCCACTAATTGCTGCTGACTCTTTTGTAAGTTATCAATTATTGTTGGCTTATTGATTGAGGTAGTTACAAATGATTTTTTACCTATAGGTGTTGCATCTTTTGGCTGTGCGCTTTTATTGGCAATACTATTCCATACTTTAGCATTTATCGCTTCTACCTCAACTTGTGCAGTACCGCTGTTCAACATATCTAATTTAGCAGCTGCGGCATAAGATAAATCTATAACACGCCCTTTATGAAAAGGCCCTCGATCGTTAACTCGTACAATAATGTGTTTATTGTTCGCCAAATTAGTAACTTTTACATAAGTAGGTATTGGCAGTGATTTATGAGCGGCAGTCATACCATACATATCGTATTTTTCACCATTAGCGGTCAAATACCCATGAAATTTTTTCCCGTACCAAGAAGCTCCGCCGCGCTCTTTAAAGCCGCTTGCACTGTCCATAACGGAATATCTTTTTCCTAACACTTCATAGCTTTTACGGTTTCCACCTCTACTAAGAGGTTCTTCTTTTGGTACTGCATTTTTCACGTGAGAAACATCAACCACAGCGTCTGGGCCGTAATCCTTAGTTACTTTATACCGGCCATGATTAGTGGGTTTATCTTTGGTTACTAGCACTTTATTTGCACAACCAACGACCAATAAAGCCATCACTAATAAACTAATTAGATTGCGTAACACTTTAAACTGATTCATATAATCCTTTAATTCGACTTATTTTTGGCTTTAATTATTTGACTTAACTGGTAGACAGCCATCGCATAATACCGACTACGATTATACCGAGTTATTACATAAAAATTTTGCAGGCCAAACCAATACTGATCTTTTTCATCATATACCAATTTCATCAATGTGGCTTTTTGTCCCTGATCTAGCTTTTCGGCTCCCTTTATAGCGCGTTTTTGCCATTGCCCCAAAGTTACTTTTAAATCCAAACCATTGTTATACCAACTCTTATCAATTTCTTTTGGCACTTTTGTAGCAGCGACAACAACCGCGCTATTTTTTATCCAACCGTGCTTAGCTAAGTAATTAGCCACACTACCAATCGCGTCTTTGGGGTTTTTCCAAATATCTTTTTTCCCATCACCATCAAAATCAATCGCATACTTGCGATAACTTGAAGGGATAAACTGCCCGTAACCCATAGCACCAGCGTATGATCCTTTAGGCTGAGTGTAAGGAATACTCGCTTCTTTTGTTAGCAATAAAAATTCTTTCAACTCATTTTGAAAGAATTTCGAACGTCTTTTATAATCAAAAGCAATCGTCGCTAAGGCATCTAACACTCGATAGCTGCCCGTTACTTTTCCATAACGTGTTTCTACACCAATAATAGAGACGATCATTTGCGCAGGAACACCAAACTGTTGCTCGGCTTTAGCGAGGGTTTCGGAATGCTTCCTCCAAAACTTGTTACCGCTTTCGATGCGTCCACGCTCTATAAATCGTGCTCTATACTTGGTCCAACTCAAACGTGATTCCGCTGGTCGATTAAATGCTTTTAAAATAGAATTCTGACGCTTAGCCTTTTTTAAAACTTTTTCTAAATATACTTTAGAGAAACCTTCTTTGACCATACTGTCCATCCACAGTAAAGCTTCGGGATGTTTCTCGTAAGTTGCCGCGACGGCTGGTGCAGAAAATATAGCGATACACAAAAATAGCCAATTAGTTAGTACTTTAAAAGATCCCATCATCTCCAATCCTTAGATTACAATGTTGCGGTGTGTATACACTGACATCACAACCCCAAACCCTATCATTAACGTTACAATAGATGTACCACCATAACTCATCATCGGTAGCGGCAAACCCACTACCGGTAGTATGCCACTGACCATACCTATATTGACAAAAATAAATACAAAAAAAGTTAAGATTATACTACCGCAAATTAAACGCCCAAAACTGTCACTAATTTGAGAAGCCATCCATAGCCCCCTAGCAATAATTAATACATATAAGCCGATCAAAGTTGCTACACCTATAAATCCGCGCTCTTCAGCTAGCACCGCTATGATGAAATCCGTATGCGATTCTGGTAAGAAGTTAAGCTGCGACTGAGTTCCCTCTAACCAACCTTTGCCACTAAACCCACCTGAGCCAATGGCTGTTTTTGACTGTATAATATTCCATCCAGTACCCAATGGATCACTTTCTGGATCTAAGAAAGTCATCACGCGCTGCTTTTGATAATCTTTCATAAACATCCAAAGCAGCGGTAAACAGGCAGCAGCAACCCCTAACGCTAAGAAAATATAGCGCCAGCGAATCCCTGAAAACAACAACACAAAAACCCCCGACGATGCTATCACTAATGAAGTCCCTAAATCAGGCTGCTTCATTATTAGCAAAGTAGGTAAGGCGATTAACAGTAACGCTACACTACATTGCTTTAACGTTGGCGGTAACGGCCTACCTGCGAGGCAAAAAGCGACCGTTAAAGGTAGCACTACTTTAATGATTTCCGAGGGCTGAATACGAATACCTGGAAGTGCTAACCAACGCTGAGCACCTTTAGCACCCACACCGAACAACAACACGCAAACGAGTAAGATGATTCCTAATCCATATATCCATGGCGCCCAGCGCTCTAACAAAACTGGACTTATTTGTGCAACAAAAATCATCGCTACAAAACCGATGCCCATCCGCACACCCTGGCGCATTACATAACCAGAATCTTGTGCGGATGCACTGTATAAAACCAACAAACCAAATGCACACAATACAATTAACAAGATCAGTAACGGCGCATCTAAATGAGTGTGGCTCCAGAGCCCAGGCTTAGTTTTTAAGTGAGAACTGGAGTTAGCCATTGAGCGTGAAAAATCTTTGGTCATAAAACTTCCCCACCCCATTGTTGCTGCTCTGGATCAACACCTAACAAATAAGCATCCATAATTTTTTTAGCCAAAGGCGCGGCAGTACTTGAACCGCCTCCGCCGTTTTCAACCACTACCGCGATAGCAATTTTAGGATTGTCAACGGGCGCAAAAGCAATAAACAAGGCGTGATCTTGAAACTTCTTCTTCAGTTTACTTTTATCGTACCTTTCACCTTGCTTAATACCAACAACTTGCGCGGTACCTGTTTTGCCTGCCATAATATATGGGGAATTTTTTCCTATTTTTCGAGCCGTTCCTCGTCGCCCATTCACCACCGCAACCATGCCTGCAATAATATCATCCCAGTAGGCATCATTATTAAGCTTCACATTTTCTGGTTGTGGGTTACGACCTTGCATACTTGGCTGTTTCAAAGTCACAACACCTTGCTTATTTACTTCTCTAAATCCTTTTAACAACTTAGGTTGTTTCCACACTCCTCTGTTAGCCAATAACATTGCAGTAGTAGCCAGTTGCAGTGGCGTTGTCACTAAATATCCCTGCCCTATGCTCAAATTTAGCGAATCGCCAGGATACCAGGCTTGCTTATAGCGCCTTTTCTTCCATGCTTTAGTAGGTAGTAAGGCGGGAATAGCTTCAGGTAAATCCAAACTGGTAACTTTACCTAAGCCGAACATATCCATATAATGCGATATATTGTCCACTCCCGTTTTATGTGCTGCGTCGTAAAACCAAACATCGCAAGACTGCGCCAAGGCCAAATTTAAATTAACCTTTCCATGCCCACCACGTTTCCAATCTCGATACTTACGTTTATATCTATCATCTGCAATTGTGTACCAACCTGGATCATATACAGTATGTGTTAATGGAACACTGCCACTATCAATAGCTGCCAACGCCGTAATGGGTTTAATTGTTGAACCTGGAGGGTAACCGCCGCGTATTGCTCTATTAAACAAAGGTAAATCTGGTGATTCACGCAGCGCGTTATAGTCTTTATTTGAGATACCTGTCACAAATAAGTTGGGATCGTAGCCAGGGGTCGAAACTAAAGCCAAAATCCCCCCTGTTTTAGGGTCTATCGCCACTACCGATGCTTTTTCGCCCACTAATAACTTTTCGGTAACTTGCTGCAAAGGTAGGTCAATGGTTAACTGTAAATCCTTACCTGTAATCGGTTCTTGTTTTTCCAACACTCGCATGACCCGTCCGCGAGCATTAGTTTCAACTTTTCGCATACCGACCGTGCCATGCAGCTCTTTTTCGTAGTACTTTTCGATGCCTAACTTGCCAATATAGTTAGTCGCAGCGTAATTGCGTTCGTCAACTCGATTTAATTCTTTTTCATTTATACGTCCAACGTAACCCATCGCATGTACGAGTGTTTCGCCATAGGGATAGACTCGAATCAGATCGGATTCAACCCTAACCCCTGGCAGACGATGGTAATTAACGGATAACCTTGCTATTTCTTCTGAGGATAATCTAGAGCGTAATAACACCGATTCGAAAGGTCGGCGGCGTCTTTTCAAGCGCTTATTAAACCTTTCTAAATCTCTTGCTGATAGAGGGATTATTTTACTTACACGTTCTACAATGGCATCTAAATCTTTACCCACCTCTTCTTTGAGTATTGTCACGTTATAGCTGGGTTTATTGTCGGCAATTAAGACCCCAGAGCGATCAAAAATCAAACCTCTGGTAGGCTTCTCCGGTTTTAATTGGACACGATTTTTATCAGAGATAGCAGAATATCTATCGTTCTCGACAACTTGTAGGAAATACATACGCGACAGCAACCCACCCATCGCTATCAACACTAGAAGAAAAGCGATTAGTGCTCTTAATTGAAAAATCCGGCGCTCTTCTGGATGATCTTTAAAACGTGCGTATCCTGACATATAACCTATTTATGATATGGGTGTCCCTGGGTAACAGTCCAGGCTCGATAAAGTTGCTCGGATAACAAAATCCGTACTAAAGGGTGTGGTAGAGTTAATGCTGATAGAGACCATTTTTGATCTGCCATAGCCGTACAACGCGGATCTAAGCCATCTGGCCCACCTATTAACAAACACAAATTACGGCCATTCATCTGCCAATTTTCAAGATGCTTTGCCAACTGTTCTGTAGACCAATTTTTGCCTTCAACTTCCAATGCTACTATCCAATCGCCATTGGGGATTACTGCTAACATTGCATCCCCTTCTTTTTTAATGGCTCTTGCTAAATCTGCACCTTTGCCTCTGTGGCCTAAAGGAAGCTCCACTAACTCGACATGCAATTCATTTGGCATGCGTTTGTTATACTCATTAAAACCGGTAGTGACCCATGCAGGCATTTTTCCACCGACTGCCAATAACTTAATTTTCATAATGCTATTATTTAAAACCTATTGACAATGTATTGAGTGAGATTCCTTAGTGCGTACTAACAAAGTATTAAATCGAGTCTTTGATAATCGCTGCTGGTTTCATATCAAAGCGCCATAGCTTTTCTAGGTCGTACAAGTCGCGTGCTTCTGTGGTTAAAACGTGGATAACAACATCAGATAAATCAACGATCACCCAATCTCCACTTTTATGCCCTTCGTTGCTAATCGCAACAATAGACTTTTCTTTTAACTCATCTTCTGCCTTAGAAGCGATAGACATCACATGGCGTCTAGAAGTTCCGCTACAGACAATCATATAATCCGTTACGCTTGATTTGTCTCTAACATCGATCACTTCAATATCAATAGCTTTAAGTTCTTCTAATTCAGCTACTGCTAATTCAATTACTTTTTCGTTTTGCATTTTGCTTGTTACCTTAAGTTTAAATTTGTACAGGTATTAAAACCCGCACTTACATCTCTTGATATAGATGATGTCTGTTTATGTAATTTGCTACTTTTACCGGTAGCAAACTAGGCGTTTTACTATTCGTTATCTGCCGGCGAATTTCACTAGCAGAAATATCTATCGGCGGCTGTGCTAAGAAAAATATTTTTCCTGCACTGCCAATTTTTAGTGCATCAACTGATTCCACTATATTTTCAAAATATAGGCTGTCATGCGCTAACTTGTTCTGTTGATAATTCGGCCGTTGTAATACCACGATATGGCATAACTGCATAAATTGATCACTATCACGCCATTGCGGTAACGTAAGGAAAGAATCCATACCGATAACCATTATTAAAGGACGTTTTGCACCCACCTCACACCGTAACTGTTTAAGAGACTCTATGGTAAAAGATTGCGAAGCTGCTTCAACCTCTCTCAAATCAAGTGTTATGGTTTCATAGTTTTCAGTAGCCAGTTTTAGCATTGCAATACGCTGAGCAACACTAGTACTAGGTTTCTGTTTGTGCACAGGTATTTTAGTTGGGAGTAGATGTACCAAATTATCATCAAATAGCTGGCTAACGCTAATAGCACCATCTATATGCCCACAATGTACCGGGTCAAATGTTCCCCCCATAAATATATAAGCAGGTACTGCTATTTTCTGACTAATTTGATCTAACATGACTATTGGCGAATTTCCCCATCGCCCAATACAATATACTTTTGCGATGTAAGCCCTTCTAAACCAACAGGCCCTCTAACATGAATTTTGTCGGTTGAAATGCCAATTTCTGCACCTAGGCCATATTCAAAACCATCGGCAAATGCCGTTGAGGCGTTTACCATCACCGAGCTTGAATCGACTTGCTTGAGAAATATTCTTGATTTAGTGTAATTTTCAGTCACTATCGCATCGGTATGTGCCGAGCTGTAAGTATTAATATGCTCAATTGCCGCACTTAAACTATCGACTATTTTAACAGATAAAATTGCTGCTAAATACTCAGTAGACCAATCTTCTTCGCTAGCTGCTAACATTGACGGCACAATAGCTTTGCTGCCTTCACATCCACGTAACTCCACGCCCTTGTCATTATAGCGTTCACACAGCGCTGGTAGTACTTGTTCAGCAACATCTTGGTGTACTAGTAATGTTTCCATTGCGTTACAAACACCATAACGGCGTGTTTTAGCGTTAAATGCGATATCTGCAGCTTTTTTAAGATCCGCTTCACTATCGATATATACATGGCAAATACCATCTAAATGCTTAATCACTGGCACTTTAGCGTCTTGGCTAATGCGTTCGATTAAGCTTTTACCACCACGTGGAATAATAACATCCACATGCTCTGTCATGGTAATCAATTTACCGACAGCTTCTCTATCTGTCGTCTCGATAACTTGCACTACTTCTGCAGGTAAACTCGCCGCTTGTAACCCTATAGAAATGCACTGAGCGATAGCAGTATTAGAATGAATCGCTTCTGAGCCACCGCGCAAAATGGTTGCATTGCCTGACTTTAAACACAAACTAGCCGCTTCTACCGTGACATTAGGTCTGGATTCATAAATAATTCCGATAACACCTAACGGCACGCGCATTTTTCCTAGTTGAATACCACTATCTAGAAAGCGCATATCACTAATCCCACCGATGGGATCTGCCAGAGTTGCCACTTGTTTTAGGCTTTCTATCATTTTATCTACACCAGCGTCATCAATTTTAAGACGATCTAACATAGGGGCCGATAAGCCCTTCTGTTCACCACTGGCTAAATCTTTAGTATTAGCTTGAATAAGAGCACTACGATTTTCATCCAAGGCAACTGCCATATGTTGTAACGCTAAATTTTTCTGTTTAGAGTCAGCACTGGCAATAATGCGCGAAGCAGCGCGTGCTTTTTCTCCTAATGCCTGCATGTATTTTTCAATACTCATTTTGTTCGCTCTTATTCATCTTTTTAAAATATAAATAACAAATTAGGCGGTTAATTATCCGGCTAATATCTATCAAAGGTGCAATGGGAATTAAATGTAATTATACTACGCCCTCAACCCCTTAATCATCCTTATTGATACAGAAATTTTATGCTATTTAAAATTAATTAGAAATAATGACAAATAACCTTTCAAAATCCAACTCAGGCGCTACTTTTTTTGAGCCATCACCGACTAAACTGGTGATTTCAACAGCCTTGGTAATGCTACTATGTATTTTAAGTGGCAGCATTTTTATTTATGCACTTGCGCAAAACCAAGCGAAGCTCTATACCGATAATCAAGTGTTAATCGTTAAAAAGCAGGCCCAACTCACCTTACAACCGATGATACTCACTCATGATACTTTAAGCATGAATATGTATTTACGCACTTTGGCACAAGCCGATTTTGTGCATGGTATTACTTTATCAAACGCCAAAGGCAAATTATTAGCTAGAGCGGGAACCGGTATTGGCGAAATACAAACACAACCAGTATTCAGCCAACAGCTCGCTATTGGCGAGCTTACTTTTCACATTAACACTGAGCCTGCCACCACTTTTTTTAATAAACTTCTTTGGGTTTTTATTATTTTAGCAATGATCACTGCATTGTTAACTTTGATTGTCATCGCTTATTTGGCTAGAAAAACGCTACGTGATTTTAGTAACCAATATAAACCACTGCTTGAACACCGTTTTTCAATGGAGCTTGCTCAAGCTGCTCCTAAAGCAGAACATTTAAATAGTAGCGATAAAACTGACACTGAAGATTTATCAGCGCCTGACTTATTGAAATCCAGTGATAATGCATCAGCAATATCACTGGCCATCGTAGATTTAGAAGCTACTTCCACTACTGATGCTGCTGTAACAGAAAACAATACAATTTCACGAAATAACCAAACACCAACGACTGCGGAAAACCGTGTATTAGTCTCAATGCTAAAGCCTGATACACAGCAACGTATGCCACATTTCAAACCTTTTACTAATCAGTCAGATAACAAACAATCTCAGAGCAAAACCAGCCCCCCTGAAATTGAATTAACACAGTCTATCCAATTAGTAGAAGAAGATTTAAATGTGAGTAGTAAAACTTATGAGAATCCACTACTTAGACAGCACCCTCACGAAGAACAACTTGATTTATACTCATTAGAGCACCAGACAGAGTTAAGCTTGAAAGCCTGTGATGCTGCGTACTTACTGTTTATAGATTGCAGTAGTGGTCGCGCACCGATTGAAGATGTGGATGAGCACAATAACTTACTTGGCCAATACCGACGTTTGGTAAAGCTAGTTATCAACATATACGGCGGCGAAGTGGAGCTGTTAGCAAATGGTGATATTCGAGTTTTGTTTGACGAACAAGATGCAAACGATAACCATGGTATTCAGGCGCTATGTGCTGCCAAGCTGTTTAACCAGCTATATAAATATTATAACCACCGTCAAATAACACGCATGCAACCAACCTTAAACATTCAACTAGCGCTGGTACGTGGTAATCGTAATAAAATGGAAATTTTACGAGAAGAGTCTCACTTTCTAACCCGTACTACATTGTCTAACGAACTTATTAGCCACACGCCATTAAGTGAAGTTAAAGCTTTAAAAGAATCGCTATTAGATGCTTCAGTGACAGAGCGGCAAGAAGAAGACAAGATTTTAATCCTGCAGTTAAACTCAAACTATCAAGAGCTATTGGAAAAGCAGGCTAGGCATTTAGTTAAGAGTATTTGACACACAATGTTTAGATAGAACCAACAGCAAGCATGGCCTTAAATCCAAGCTTGCTGTAATACTGACACGCTAATAGCTATACTCTTTAACTATCCTATTTCTGCTTCTTGCGCACTATCACCGACGACTTCCATACGTTCAACTCGCTGATAACCCCTTGGTAATTTATTTCCTCTGCGGCCACGTTCTGCTACAAAATGTTCGATATCAGCAGGCTTTAAGCGTAAATGCTGTTTACCAGAGTGTACTAATATTGTGTCTGTCGGACCAAATACCACCAGTTCAATCAACAACTCTTCGCGCGCTAGTGCTTTAGCCGTTGCAACATTTATGATTTTATTACCTTTGCCTTTTGCAAGTTCAGGTAGTTCCGATATTGGGAAAACTAACATACGCCCTTCGTTTGTCACCGCTGCCAATAATTTATCCTCAGCCGCTTCAATGTTGGTTGCCGTGAGTAACAGTGCATTTTTAGACAAGCTTAAAGCTGCCTTACCATTCTTAGTTTTACTAGACAAATCTGCAATAGTTGTTAAGAAGCCATAACCTGCATCTGATGCAAGTAACACTTGGCTTTTATCAGCACCTGTCACAGCAGCATCAATAGTGGCACCTTTTGGCATGGAAATAGTGCCGGTTATAGGCTCACCTTGGCCTCTTGCTGAAGGCAAATTATGGGTTTCTATTGTGTAACTACGCCCAGTTGAATCAAGCAGTATTAACGGCTGATTCATCCGTCCTTGGCAGGATATTTTAAAGCTATCGCCCGATTTATAACTTAAACCCGCTGCATCTACATCGTGGCCTTTAGCTAATCGGATCCAGCCCTGCTTGGAAATTACTGCGGTAACAGGCTCTGCTGACAACAAATCTTTTTCATCAAATGCGCGCGCTTCCTCACGTGCAACAATAGGTGAGCGACGTACATCACCATAGGCTTGCATATCTTCTTTTAACTCTTTCTTAATTAAAGTGCGCATACGCTGATCAGACCCTAGAATAAGCTGCAGTTTATCGCGCTCTTGGGCCAATTCATCTTGCTCGCCTTTAATTTTAAATTCTTCAAGCTTAGCTAGATGACGTAACTTTAAATCTAATACTGCATTTGCTTGAATATCAGAAATATTAAAGCGTGTCATCATTACCGCTTTTGGATCATCCTGGGTTCGAATAATCTCAATCACTTCATCAATATTTAGATAAGCGATCATTAAGCCTTCTAAGATATGTAAACGCTCAAGCACTTTATCTAAACGATATTGCAAACGTTTGCGCACAATTGTAGTACGCCAGCTCAGCCACTCTGTTAGGATTTGTCGTAAATCTTTTACTTGTGGGCGCCCATCAATACCAATCATGTTCATATTGACACGATAAGTACGCTCTAAGTCAGTCGATGCAAACAAATGCGCCATTAGCTGCTCAAGATCGATACGATTCGATCTAGGCACTATAACTAAGCGTGTTGGGTTTTCATGATCAGATTCATCACGTAAATCCGCAACCATCGGCAGCTTCTTTTGCTGCATTTGAGCCGCGATTTGTTCTAGAATTTTCGCCCCTGACACTTGGTGCGGCAATGCCGTGATAATCACATCGCCTTGCTCTTTATTCCACAATGCACGCATTCTTACTGAACCTTTACCACTAGTGTAAAGCTTGCGTAAGTCTTCTTTAGAAGAAATAATTTCTGCATCTGTCGGCATATCTGGACCGGGCACAAATTCACAAATTTCTGCTAGCGTTGCCCGAGGATTTTCCAGTAAATGAATACAAGCAGTAGTGACTTCTACTAAATTGTGTGGCGGAATATCTGTTGCCATACCAACTGCGATACCTGTACCACCGTTGAGTAATATATTAGGCAAACGCGCTGGCAATACAATAGGTTCGTGTAGCGTGCCGTCAAAGTTAGGCGCCCAATCAACGGTTCCTTGTGCAACTTCTTGCAACAATACTTGAGAATAATGGGTTAAACGTGCTTCGGTATAACGCATCGCAGCGAAAGACTTCGGATCATCTGGTGCTCCCCAGTTACCTTGGCCGTCTATTAGAGGGTAGCGGTAGCTAAAAGGCTGCGCCATAAGCACCATCGCTTCATAACATGCACTATCTCCATGAGGGTGATACTTACCTAATACATCGCCCACCGTACGCGCTGATTTTTTGTGTTTAGCAGTGCTTTTTAAGCCTAATTCACTCATCGCATACACAATGCGGCGCTGCACGGGTTTCATCCCGTCACCGATATGCGGTAAAGCACGATCGAGAATGACGTACATAGAATAATCTAAGTAAGCCTTCTCCGTAAAATCTTTTAGTGGCAGTACTTCTATACTGTCATCGGTTATAAAACTGGACATAATTAATCAATACACCTTTTAAAATCTACATGCTCTGTGCAAGCTATTTGGTATCTACAATGCATATTACTAAAACGCCATGCGCTGGTTTTCTCATACAATGCAATCTATGCGTGTCGCCCATCTACGAAACATGAACTACTCGCACCTTGTCAGCTGGCCTTAAACTTTAGCCAAATCGCCTTTACTTTCTAACCAGGTTTTTCTATCTCCAGCACGTTTTTTAGCTAGTAACATATCCATCATTTCATGGCTATCATCGCCCGGTTCGATGGTTAATTGCACTAAGCGTCGTGTATCTGGATCCATGGTTGTTTCACGCAGCTGCATCGGGTTCATTTCACCCAGCCCTTTAAATCGCTGCACGTTAACTTTGGCATTTTTGCGCTCAGCTTTAATGCGTTCAATCACACCATCGCGCTCAGCATCATCTAGTGCATAGTAAACATCTTTAGCAGCATCAATACGATAAAGTGGCGGCATGGCAACAAAGACATGCCCTGCACTTACTAATGGTTTGAAATGGCGTAGAAATAGCGCACAAATTAGCGTGGCGATATGCGCTCCATCGGAGTCAGCATCCGCTAGGATACACACTTTGCCGTAACGCAAACCGCTTATATCATCGCTCCCAGGTTCAATCCCTATTGCCACTGATATATCATGAATTTCATTTGATGAAAGCACTTGTGAAGAATCTACTTCCCAAGAGTTTAGTATCTTACCGCGCAATGCCATTATCGCTTGGAACTGCCTGTCTCTCGCTTGTTTCGCAGAACCACCAGCTGAATCACCCTCTACTAAGAACAGCTCTGAACGCATTGTTTCAGTACCCGAGCAATCCGCAAGTTTTCCAGGTAGTGCAGGCCCTGTTGTGATGCGTTTACGCACTACTTTTTTACTAGAGCGCAAGCGTTTTTGTGCATTGGCAATTACTGCTTCTGCTAGCTTTTCTCCATCTTCAACGTGTTTATTAAGCCATAGCGAAAATGCATCTTTAATAGCACCAGAGATAAATGCAGCTATATGTCTTGAAGATAAGCGCTCTTTAGTTTGACCTGCAAATTGAGGATCACGCATTTTAGCTGATAGGATGTAACTGCAACGCTCCCAAATATCTTCAGCTGTCAGTTTTACACCCCTTGGTAATAGAGATCTAAATTCGCAAAATTCGCGCATTGCTTCTAGCAAACCGGTTCTAAAACCATTTACGTGGGTACCACCCACTGCAGTAGGAATTAAGTTAACGAAGCTTTCACACGTTAACTCTCCACCTTCAGGTAGCCATTGTACTGCCCAATCTACAGCATCATCTTGCCCATGCAAACTTCCCACAAAAGGCTGCAATGGGATTGTTTCGTAAAGTTGGGTCATACCTGTTAAATAGGCGCTTAAGCCATCTTCGTAATACCAACTCTCTTTTTCACTCTTTTTATCGCTTAAATCGCTAAAAGTGATTCTTAGACCGGGACAAAGTACTGCCTTAGCTCGCAAGTTGTGCTTAAGCTTAGTGATATTAAATTTTGGGGTATCAAAATACTTAGGATTGGCCAAAAACTTCACCATAGTCCCAGTGTTTCGTTTACCACAAGTACCGATTACTTCTAATTCGGATATTTTTTCGCCATCGGCAAAACCAATACTAAAAATTTGTGCTTCACGTTTTATTTGCACCTCTAAGCTTTTTGAGAGCGCGTTCACCACTGAAACACCCACTCCATGCAATCCGCCAGAAAAGCTGTAATTTTCATCACTAAATTTGGCACCCGCATGCAGCTTGGTTAAAATCAGCTCCACACCGCTTACTCCCTCTTCTGGGTGGATATCAACTGGCATACCTCGCCCGTTATCTGATACTGAGAGGAAACCATCTTTATGTAATATTACATCGATTTGATTTGCATGGCCCGCTAACGCTTCATCGACAGAGTTATCAATAACTTCTTGTGCTAAATGATTGGGTTTATCTGTTTCGGTATACATTCCGGGGCGACGCCTAACAGGGTCTAAACCACTAAGAACTTCTATCGAATCTGCCTGATATTGACTGCTCATTTACTCTTGGTCCTGATCAAATTTTCCATTTAAAGGAAACATCGCTGTTTTACTTTACTAGCGGGCTCTATCATCTTTAATGATTGATAAAAGATGAGTCCTTAATTTTATTTTTTGTATGCTACAGCTATACACTATCAGCCACGAACTCAAATATCTGTGGGATAGTAGCCTGAAAGTTTTCAAAACTATGGTTTCCACCTTTACTAACTCGTTGCTCTATACCCTGTAATTTTTGCACCGCTTCTCTATAATCCAGCGTTTCATCAGCTGTTTGACTTAACAGTAGGTAACGATGTAGATCTGTTAGTTGCGTTACTTCTATCGCTTTCAATTGCTGTATGTGTTCTGTGGTTAATCGGTATTTATCCCCAGTATAAATGTTTTGGTTTTCACCTAACAACTGCGCCAATAATAAATAGGGGTAAACCGCAGGATTAATAAGCACAGCGCTACATTGTCTGTATTGCTGCGCCAACCAAAGGCTGTAATACCCCCCTAAAGAGCTACCTATCAATAAAACCTGTTGATTAAGACACTTTTCTACAAGCGCCGACAGCTGACCAATAGCCACTGCAGGTTGAAAATCTAAAGCAGGAATATGTAATTGATAATTTTTAGAATACAGCTGATTTTCAGTAAAATAAGCTTGCAGCTGTTTAGCTTTGGTTGATAGCGGTGAACTATTAAATCCGTGAATATAAATCACAGCAAGTGACATACTGTTTATCCTTACAGTGTTTTTATATGAAATTTACCTAAGCAGAGCCGCAGTTGCAAGTAAATGTTCTCATTAGCCACCAATTCTTGATTTTAAAAGAGTCACTGTATTTAACCTCAATCCAACAACATAACTGCGCACAATATAAAGGCAATGAACTTATAGCACCCTGTGGACCTGTGAGTTTATGCTGCCATCAGCATGCAATTGTAACGTTCTATAAGCAGGTGCGGCTAATATCGGATCACTTTCTAATACTGGTGTTAATTGCTCTTTTTTAAATTGTGGTGCTGTAGCTGGAGTGCAAAACAACTCAATGCCAAATTCTGTTAAATGATGCTCCTGATGAAGGTGACCAAAGCTAATGGCGCGCACCTTAGATAATTTTTTCACCCTTACCCAAAACTCATCACTGTTTGCAAGCTTAATCGCATCTTGCCACAGGCTACCTACATTAATAGGAGGATGATGCAATACAATTAAGATATGAGATACGTCTAAGCTACCTAGCTTTGCTAGTAAACTTAATTCTTCGTCACTGAGCGAACCACTACCAACCCCATCTGGATTAGCGGTACTATCGAGTAATACAATTGCCCAGTCGCCATTTATGATAATTTTTCTCTGCATGTGCACAAACTCATACATCACTTGAGCGTCGTCATGATTACCCGGTAGCCAATGTATTTGCTCAGCTAAGCTTTGGGTTTTATCTAGAATGCGCTGATAAACGGCTGATGATGAATAATGTGCTATGTCACCACTGAGTAATAAATGCTGCGAATGTGATTGCGTAGCTTGAACATGCGCAATGACTGCATCTAAACGTTGATCAGGATAGTGGTTTTTATAAGCTTGATCTGGATACTGTTGCAAATGGCAATCAGTGATTTGTAGTAAATTCAAAGTGCTATTCATGTTTTATACGTGATGCTCTAAGTATCATGATTTATGTAGTTTTGGATAAATATTTCTTGAGTGTGGTAGCCGTGCGTTAAACAATGACTCAGCCACTGCGCTAAATGCTCGTTTAACTGTATTTTTTCATCAACTTGATGCATTTCTTTATTGGGATATAAATACTTACCTTTAAGCTGCCTATAATTCGCTAGATTTATCACTTCTGCCATATTGGCGTCATGATATAAACGCACTTGGAGCTTAGGAGATATTAGCTGCTGTATTTGAGTATCCATACTAGCGCTAGCCAAAGTTTGGTTAATAGACAGCGTGCTAGTGAACTTAAACCGCTCTAGCACGCAAATACTTACAACCGATTGCTGCTGCGCCATATCCACTATAAAGTCACGTTGCTGACAGTACTCAATATCAGGCATAAGCTTTATTAACCTTGCATAATTGGCTTCACATACCGCCATTTGCCTGGTTAAATCTGGTACGTATTTAGTCTTCATATTATTAATCTTTCATACAACAATTGAATAGTCAGGAGGCTGTCCGAGAACAGACTGATCTGCTGCGATCCAGTTATCAACAGTTTCGTTGCAAACCTTACTAACGCAATGATTAAGACTTACAGGTTTTGTTTATTTAACTGCAACCACTGCAAGGCGATAATCGCTGGAGCATTATCTATCTCGCCAGTGCGCAGCATGCCAAATGCTTGCTCGGCACTAAACACATGTACTTTAATGTCTTCGCCTTCTACTGCAAGACCATGAATCCCACCTGCTTTAGTTGAATCAATGGTCGCGCAAAATAAATCAATATATTCCTGAGCACCACCAGGACTAGGTGTAAATTTACAAATGTGCTGCAAATTATTTACTTCAACACCCGATTCTTCCAAACTTTCGCGTCTCGCTACTTCTTCAATGCTTTCACCGGGTTCTATAATTCCAGCAATAAGTTCAAGTAACCACGGGCTGCGTGGGTGATCTAAAGCGCCTATACGAAATTGCTCAATTAACACAATTTTATCTAGTGTAGCATCATATAACAAGACAGCGACGGCATTGGGCCTACAAAATAAATCACGTCGAATCTTTACTGTTTCACCCCTAAAACTTTTGTGTATTACATCTAGGCGGCGAAATTGGTAAAAGCTATCAGCGAGTAAAACGTTATCTTCTACGCTAAAATCGTCAGCGTTATATTCAGGTTGCCACACGGTTTTTTGAGTCATAGATCAATACACCTAACTGCTTGTTGTTACTAAATTAATACCTTACAGCTTACAGCTAAGGCAGTCTTCAAAATCTAAACTCTCTAATTCTTCACGTTGCTCCAACGCACTCGCAATTCTTTTTTGTAAATCGTCCGCTAATAACTCACTACTATTAATAGCAGCTCTGTTAAATACATCAGCCAAGGTTTTTAATTCATCTAAAGTAAAATCGTTCATGTTTTTTCCTTTGGGTTAATCAGTCACTATATGCTCAATCATCAATTGCAGACTGCGTTTGCCACGAAACTCATTTACATCAAGTTTATAAACAACCCGCACCTGCTCAATTGATTCATTGGGCCATATATTTTCATCAATATTAAAGTAAATTGCATCAACGGCTAAGCCTGTTTCGGGCTCCATTAACACTAATTTCAAATGTTTCTTGCCAACAATTCGCTGCTGGATAATCTTAAATTCGTTATCGAATAATGGTTCGCCAAAATGATGCCCCCATGGGCCCGCTTCACGTAACAAATTAGCTAATTGCACATTCATGTCTGCTGCCGTTAAAGCTCCATCAGTCAACAACTTGGCATTTAAATCATCTTTAGCGATCCCCTCACTCACAACTTTATCAAATGCAATTTCAAACTCTTGCAACCGATCAGCATCAATGGTTAGTCCTGCTGCCATTGCGTGTCCGCCAAACTTTTTAATTAAGTTCGGGTGCCTTGTTGCGATTAAAGCTAGACCATCACGTAAGTGATAACCATTAATCGATCTGGCTGAGCCTTTTATTTCACCGCTATCGCCTGGGGCAAAAGCAATAACAGGTCTATGTAATTTGTCTTTAATACGCGACGCTAAAATACCGATAACACCTTGATGCCAGCTTTCATCGTAAAGACACAAACCGGTTGCTAACTGGCGATTTTGAGCGTCAACTTGCGCATCCAATTTATCTAGAAACTGCAAGGCCTGTACTTGCATCCCCTGTTCTATCGCACGCCTTTCAAGGTTAAGCTCATCCAATCTAATTGCATATTCACGCGCTTGCTCTTCATCTTCACAAAGCAAACATTCGATGCCTATAGACATATCATCTAAACGCCCCGCTGCGTTTAATCTAGGTGCAACTACAAACCCCAAATCACTAGCTACAAGCTTTTCTAAAGGGCGATTGGCGACTTCTAGCAAAGCTTTCAAGCCAGGCCTTGTTCGGCCAGCACGTATACGCTGTAATCCTTGATAAACTAATGTCCGGTTATTGTGCTCTAAAGGTACCACATCAGCCACTGTCCCTAAGGCAACTAAATCAAGCAAAGAAGCCAAATTAGGCAGGCCAATCACTTGGTTTTCAAACCAGCCTATTGCTTGTAATTTACGACGCAAAGCAATCAGTAAGTAAAAGACCACACCAACACCGCATGTCGATTTCGCAGCGAATTGACAATCTTTACGATTAGGGTTAACAATCGCCAGAGCTTTTGGTAGCTCATCTCCTGCTAAATGATGGTCTGTTACCACCACATCAATACCTAAAGCATTTGCAGTATTCACCCCTTCTATACTTGAAACCCCGTTATCAACGGTAATGATCAATTGTGGGTTATCTTGTGCGGCTACTTCTACAATTTCTGGCGAAAGCCCGTAACCAAATTCAAACCGATTAGGTACTAGATAATCGACACTAGCAATGCCCATCATGCGCAAACCTAAAATCAGTACCGCAGTGCTAGTCGCGCCATCGCAATCGAAATCGCCGATAACAATAACTTTTTCGCCTTTAGTAACCGCATCTGCCACTCTGTTAGTGGCCACATCAATATCCATTAACCCAGAATCAGGCAACAAATCTTTTAATGCTCTGCCAAGTTGCGCTTGATCGCTAATACCGCGCGCCGCATATATCCTTGCTAGTGCTAATGGAACTTGGGAGAAAATATTGGCGCTGGTGTCTGTTGCTTCTCGCCGCAGTATGGCTACTTTTTTCAATGGAAAAACCTTAGTTACAACGCATGTTTAGAATATAAAAAATGAAGCAGCATTAAGACCTGTTTTAGCCAGACAACAGTGCTTCTTAGAGAGTCGGTCAGTTTACCTAAAAGCCAATTAATTATCAGAAAGTTTAGCGTATATTAGAGCATTATTTTACTATCAACCTAACTGCTTAAACGGTAGTAGCACTGTCTTATTTAAAAACTTGATTAGGTTTAGGGAATAGCGCATCTGTTTTGCCAGTATAATAATATACAAACAAGCCTATCCACTCTTTTAGCGCTATATTGAGATCCCTAATATGCATCCAATATTTAGGATCTAAGCGCAATCCATTTGCGGTAAGTGAATAATAATCCACTGGATAAGCAATAACATCCCAACCGCGCAACCTGAAAATACCGATAGACCTTGGCATATGAAAAGCAGAGGTTACTATTAACCAGCGACCTTTAGGCACTTCTTTCAACATTTTTTCACTAAGCGTTGCGTTTTCAAAGGTATTTCTCGATTCTTTCTCCCATAGCACTCTATCAGTTACACCTTGCTCTTCAAACCATTGATAAGTAGCGTTCGAGGCTACCGTCTCTGTGTGTAATAAAGAGCCGCTGCCGCCAGTAAAAACAATTTTTGCCTGTGGGTAACGCCTTGCAAGCGTCGGTATTGCCATCATTCTTTCAGCGGCAGCGTTAAATTGTGCAGACTTCCACAACAAACCTAATTCTCCTCGCTCAGCCCCACCTAATACTATAATGCCTTCAACGTCTTCAGGAAGCGGTGTAGCTATTGGGAAACGCTTTTCCAATGGCCGCAATAGGATATCTGCAACGGGAAAAAACAGAATTAAAACAAAACAGGCAAGCGCACTAACTAGCAGCCTTAAACCCCATTTAGACTTTTTAGCTATTAATAAAGCTGAGATAAAAACGAGTATGATTAAAAAATTATCGGGACTGGCGATGAACCAGAATAGCTTTGAAAACAAATAAAATAGATCCATGATTAACCCTAATAATTATGAGATGTTGCAACGATAAATTTAAAGATAGTACGATGCCATTTTAGCTACGACTTAATTCAAGAGTGCTAAAAACGCAAAAGGCCCGTTAAACGGACCTTTTGGTAGATGGGCTTTACTTAAAAGTTGATTTAAGTAAGCTTTTCCATCATAAACTGCTGCACGCTTTTTAGATCATTATCTAACACAGTAAACGCTTCTTCACGTTCAAACAGATCTGATAAATGCTCTGGCAGTTGCGGCGATTCTAGGCCTGCTTGAACCAAAGCTTGCGGGAATTTAACAGGGTGCGCCGTTGATAGTACTATCATAGGCACAGCTGCATCCGCGTTTAATTCACGCGCGGCATGCACCGCAATAGCTGTATGAGGATCTAATAAGTAGCCCGTTTCTTTGTGTACTGCACTAATCGTTTCACAGGTTTGAGCGTCAGATACTGAGGCGCTATCAAAAATACTTTGTATTTTATCTGCTTGTGGTGGTGCTAATGCAACGGACTGTGTTTTAAAGCGGGATTGTAAATCTTCAATTGCCGCTCCATCTTGATCATAAAGATCAAACAGTAATCGCTCAAAGTTAGACGAAACCATAATATCCATAGAAGGCGATAAAGTATGCTTAAGTGCACTTTTAGAAATATCATTGTCCGCAATCGCACGATGCAGAATATCGTTGCAGTTAGTTGCGACGATAAGCTGCTTAATAGGCAAGCCCATCTGCTTTGCTATATAGCCTGCAAAAATATCACCAAAGTTTCCGGTAGGAACAGAGAAAGAAACCTCTCTGTGTGGTCCACCTACAGCAATAGATGCACTAAAGTAATAAACGATCTGCGACATAATGCGTGCCCAGTTAATCGAGTTAACTGCACCTAATTTACGTCCTTTGAGGAAATCTGTATTAGCGAAACTCGCTTTAACCATTTCCTGACAATCATCAAAATTACCTGATATAGCAATGTTATGAACGTTATCAGCAAACACGCAAGTCATTTGGCGACGCTGCACTTCAGATACTTTATTATGCGGATGCATAATGAATATATCAATACACTCGCTATGACGACAACCTTCTATCGCCGCAGAGCCAGTATCGCCAGAAGTTGCGCCTAAGATAACCAGTTTTTCGCCACGTTTTTGCAGCACATAATCCATTAAACGACCAAGCAACTGTAATGCAAAATCTTTAAATGCTAACGTCGGACCATGAAAAAGTTCTAGAACCCATTCATTAGTCCTCAAACCTTTAAGTGGTGCGACTGCGCTATGATCAAAACCTGCATAAGTTTCATCAATCATTTTCTGCAAATCAGCATCGTTAATACAGCCGCCAACAAAGGGAGCTATTATTTTAAAAGCTAACTGCGAATAGCTAAGACCAGCCCATGAGGCTATTTCTTCTTTACTGTATTTAGGTAATTCTTTAGGCACGTAAAGGCCGCCATCTGAGGCCAAACCTTCAAGTAGTACTTCTTCAAAATTTAATTCAGCTGCTTTGCCACGAGTCGATATATATTTCATTGTCGTAATCTACCTTATAAAAGCTCTACACGAATTCTAGTCACTGACCCTAAAGTACTATCAAGTGCTTCAATCGCCTTGATTGCAGTATTCATTTTTTGCTCGACTACGCGCTGAGTCAAGAGGATGACTGGAACATAATCAGCATCAGATTCTTTCTGCACTATTGCATCAATATTAATACCACAGTCACCTAATATTTTGGTCACTTCTGCCAGTACGCCAGGTTTCTCAGCCGCCTTTATATGCAGGTAATAACCGGTTTCTGTTTGATCCATTGGCAAAATAGGTGCATCAGATAATTCGTCACTTTGAAACCCTAATGGTGCAATAGCACTTGTTTGGCCACTGATCATACTTCTAGCGATATCAATAATATCGGCAATAACTGCTGAACCTGTCGCTTCATCGCCAGCTCCTGCACCGTAATGCAATGTTTGACCTACAGCATCTGCATCAACCAGGATTGCATTCATTACACCATTAACACTGGCTAGCAATGTTTGCTTTGGAATCATTGTAGGATGAACTCTAAGCTCTATGCCCTGCTCTACGCGCCTAGTAATACCTAAATGCTTGATTCTATAGCCAAGTTCGTCTGCAAACCTCACATCTTCAGCAGTGATTTTACTGATACCTTCGGTGTAAGCTTTAGAAAATTGTAATGGCACACCGTAAGCGATAGACGCTAATATTGTTAATTTATGAGCAGCATCAATGCCTTCTACATCAAAAGTAGGATCTGCTTCTGCATAACCAAGTGCTTGAGCTTCTTGTAGTACATCTGCGAAATCACGCCCTTTTTCTTGCATTTCAGAAAGTATAAAGTTGCCTGTACCGTTGATGATACCCGCTATGCTGCTGATTTTGTTAGCAGCAAGCCCTTCACGCAATGCTTTAATGATAGGAATACCGCCGGCTACGGCAGATTCAAAAGCGACAATAACATTATGTTTTTTAGCTGCGGCGAATATTTCGTTGCCGTGCTCTGCTATTAAAGCCTTATTGGCTGTAACTACATGCTTGCCATTTTCGATGGCTGTGAGCACTAGCTTTAAAGCGACCTCATAGCCCCCTATCAGCTCCACAACAATATCGATATCTGGATTAGTTGCTACTTCAAAAATATCACGGGTGATACTGGTACCTGTGGTAATACAGTTAGCATGATCGCGACGAGCACCAATCTGCTCAACCACAATATCGCAGCCTACACGACGACTAATTTCTTGCGCGTTACGTGTTAAAACATTAAATGTACCGCTGCCGACAGTACCTAAACCACATATTCCGACTTTTACCAGTTTCAAACTAATTCCTCGCAGTGTATTCGACCTTAACTACAGTTCAACATGACCCGCAGTGGAGCGCTAGTATAGCTAAGATAAGCACGACAAACTATTGTCGGATTATTAATTAATCAAACTATTTCGCAGATTTTTGATTTTTTTGTATATCGCTTTAATTAATTGAGTTTGATTTATAAAGCACCGCTGTTTTAAAAAGTTAATAGCAGTAGTATCAGTAAAAAAATCATTGTGTATTGTTTTTAGCTTAGACACAAAAAAGCCGCGTATGACAATCATATGCGGCTTGAAATCAAATAGCTTACTAGCAGCTAGAGCTGCTTAATTAAATCCAATTAAGCTCGATCTATTATTGATTGATATTTAAATCTTGTAACAAACTTTCAGCTGATGCAAAACCAGCTATTTTAACACCTTCTTCTGTAAACAATGTCGGCGTTGCATTAACACCTATCTGCTGCCCTAATAGAAACTGCTCTGCAACTGGATCATCACATTTTGCACTATGTACTTTGTTCCCACGCTTAGCATCAGTTAACGCTTTTGCATTATCTTTAGCACACCAAATAGCGCTCATTTGCTGTGCAACCTCTGATTTAAGCCCTGCTCTTGGAAAAGCCATATATTTCACAGTTACACCGTTTTCCTGTAACTCAGGGATTGCTTTATGTAGCTTCTGGCAGTAATAACAAGTGATATCAGTAAATACTGTTACCGATGCTTTTTGCTCTCCTATAGCCTTATATATAATCTGCTGATCACTCGGCACTGCCGCTAATTCAGAGGCTACTTGCTTTTGAAATTTTTGTTCTGATAAATTAACAATGCGCTCGCCTTCGTTTAATTGTAGCATTTGCCCTAAAACAAAATACTGCGCATTTTTATCTGAAAACAACACCGCACCAGACTTCAAAGTAACTTCGTACATTCCAATCCACGGGCTTTCAACCACTGATTCAACTTGTATATTTTCGCGGCTGGCATTTAGCTTCTCTTGTATCAACTCTGCGGTGGTTTGTGCCATAGCCATACTGCTAACACCTAATAATAAAAGTGCTGTAACAGCATTACTGAAAATTTTTGTTAAAGAAGCTGTCGTAATATTTTTTTTATATGGCATAAGGTTTCCAAAGCATGAAAAGTTAAATAATGAATGTTGATAAGAAAATCTAGAATTAGTTCCTAACTGATTGTAATCGATATAAACTAATTTGCGAATATATTTGAGTACTCGATAGCGCGCTGTGCCCTAACATTTTTTGCATCTGCTTTAAATCGGCTCCATTTTCCAGCAAATGTACAGCAAAAGCGCGACGCAGCAACTGTGGAGAAACATTGTTTTCTAATGATAACTGCTGAGCGTAATGCTGAATGCGATACCAGAAAGCTTGGCGGGTTAGATTTCTCCCTCTACGATTTAAAAACAACCACTGATTATCCTCTTCTTTCAAGAAGACCTTTCTAGTGTTATCTAAATATTGCTGTAAACAAATACTAGCTTCATGGGTAATTGGTACTATACGTTGCTTTGCCTTTTTTGATTTATCTTCAATAATTGTCAGCAAACTGTTCGATAAATCTAAATCATGACAGCGTAAACCAATCAACTCTGAAACCTTCACCCCGGTTGCATACAACAGCGATATCATTGCATTGTCACGGGCACCTAACGCTGTTTCCATATCAGGCGCTGCTAGTAGCTGCTCGACATCACTACTTGTAAGCACGGATACGGGCAAACGGATATTTTTAGGAAGTTTTAAACCAAAACAAGGGTCTTGTTTTATAGTTCGTTGTAGTAATTGATACTTATAAAAACCCTTCAAGCATGAAACAGTTCTAGCATTAGTATTGGGCTTGTACCCTGCATCTATGCGCCATAGCAGGTATTGCGTAACAATCGCATTATCAACATCCAATAGATGTGAATTACTTTCACTTAACCAGTGCTGAAAACTGCGCAAATCTCTTTGATAAGCTAGTCGACTGTTATCAGTAATTTTTTTAAAAAAAGCGAGATACTCTACAAACTGAGTAATCAATTGCTGTTCTGGCAGCTCAACATTGAGTGCTCTAACCCGCTTATCCATTTTTTTAACGAAAAACTTTAACGCTATCAATATCCTTTTTCAGTATAGGGTAAGTCACTAACCCTTTATCTACCCGGCGGCGCATAACAATTTTTTCCAATGTAACTTTTAATAAAAAGCCATCCAACTCTTTACCTAACATTGTCTTTAAACGAATACCTTTTCCCACTACCTCGTTCAACTCAGCTATAGATATGCTACGGTACCGTGGTGTATTATCTACTTTTTTCTTTACTTGCTTTGCTTGCTCTTTGATATCCGCTAATAAAGCATCATCTTTGTCATCATCAACTTTAAACACAGCAATACTGTGCTTTTCAAATAGAGGTAAGTAACGAGTTGTTACTTGTTTCTTATCTACTTTTAAGGTTAAATTCTTCGATTTAAAAAAGCTAAAATGCTGGCCAAATACTTCTGGTAAAAACAAAGAATTCTTAGGTTTTAGATTCATTATCACATTTGATCTGGGCGCAAAAAACGACATAGTACTTTCCTCTAACTCCACTAGGTCCGTTTTTTCATCTCCAATCATTTTAAGCTTTACCGCTGCTTTAAAATAATCAGGGTAATTACTTTCGGGTATTCCCTCTTTTTTTGAGCAGTATTTCAAACGTTTAATATTAAAGCCTATATCGGTAGTACTTAGCAGAATTCGTGTCACTTGGGTTTGGCTCAGAACAACTCTATCATGAAAATTCAGAGGCACCTTACTGGTTAAATCAAACTCA
>JBALXS010000048.1:0-34087 GCA_036960485.1 Oceanospirillaceae bacterium | reverse complement strand
GAGAGCAGCATTAACAATAAAGGTTCGACAAAGAATAAGGCGATTGCATTCGCTACGGGTAAGTAGATAAGTCCCCACACCATAAAAATAATACCAGTGTTCATAACTACAGCACACAGTAATAAATTAATCGTTAATTTAAGCGGGTAGTTAAACCTGGGTAGAGTGCGCATCACCACTAGAAAGAACAGTGCTTGGCAAATGGCGCGTAGAAAACTGATTTGCACAGGTGATAGTGTTTTTGCCAGCAGCTTAGCTAGTACATCTAATGATGGGAATAATAGCATCGCCAAAACCACGATCCAAATACCAAATTGTGAAGATTGGCTAAAGGTTTTCGCGCGGGTGTAAAAGATACTTGTTTGCATGAGCTGTTTTTTCCTTGGTTATTCAAGCGTGCATTTTGCCGGCTGTAAAAGTGGTGTTCTTGATAGAATTTACATAAATACTGATAAAAGGATGCTATCAAGTAATTTTTCTGATAGAAAACGAATAATTCTCTATAACTTGTGTAGAAAATCTAAATGAAAAAATTCGATCGACGCCATTTACCTCTCAATGCTTTACGTGCTTTTGAAGCTGCTGCTCAGTTTTGCCATCTCGGTAGGGCTGCAATGCAGTTAGGGGTTACTCAGGGAGCTGTGAGTCAGCAAGTTAGGTCATTAGAGGCACAGCTAGGGGTTGAACTCTTTTTGCGTAAACATAAGCGCTTGTTCCTTACTGCGGCTGGGCAAAGCTTGTTGGAAACCATTAGCCAGAGTTTAGATACCCTCACTCAAGGTATTCATCAGCTGGATAGTGATAATCAGAGCATGGCGGGAGAGTTGATTATTTGCTCGACGCCGTCGATTACGCAAAGTATGTTGATCCATGTGATGGGACGTTTTAATCGCGCCTATCCAGAGGTAACGCTCAAGCTGCAACAAATTCCACCCAATTTGGCGGTATTACCGGTAGGATTTGATGTCTGTGTTTGTTTTGGTTCACCTCAAGATACTGCGGATATGGAAAAACGGCGTTTGATCAACGCCCGATTTTATCCTGTTGCGTCTCCCGCATTGGTGCTCAATAAACCAGGGATTGAATTGGGGGCCGAACTCATCGATTATCCACTGTTGCATGACAGATCTCGTGGCTGGACTACTTGGTTCAATCAGTTCGCCAGTGGCCAAACACAAGGGCAGGGCCCGAATATTTACTACAGTGATAACTACCAGGCACTGATGGCTGCAAGGCTTGGGCAGGGGGTAGCGCTTGCAGAGTACTATGAAATTGTCGCCGATCTCAAATCTGGGCAATTAGTATTGCTTAACAGCCAAGGGGTTGAAACTGGTATCGATAGTTATTTAGTGCTGCCAACGCAAGTGCGCCAAACTTTGCGCAGCCAAGTGTTCGTCGATTTTATAGATCAGCATCTTAAAGAACAGGTCAGCTATGTCCCATAAGATGCATTATCTGCGAATTAAAGTTAATACATAGATTAAAAGCACCTATGAATTGAAGCAGGTATATTTCATAAAGCTAACTACGGGGTTGAATTCCTCGCTTTTCTCTACTGATTACCGGTATTAGCTTAGTATGTTTTATATTAAGAAATTGCTGTACACGAATGACTGCAATACAGGGGGAAATGCTTAGTTTGAAAGATGTTTAAAAGCCTTGAATATAATGCTGTAGGTTTATGTCATCGCGTTGAGGGTAAGGTTTACTGGTTATTGTTAATTCAGAAATACGATCAAGGCGAAAAGATCGGTAGGCATTGCGTAACTCACACCAGCTAATTAACGTCCAAACATTGCCCCAAAACACTAACCCTAATGGCCATATTTCACGCGTAGAGGTTTGCTTGTTTTCAGTGACATATTCAATTTTAACAATAAACTGTTGTTTAATTGCCTGCCTGATTTCTTGGCCAAAGCGCGCGCTTTCTCCTGCTGAGAATTCGGGCACTAAGAGCCATTCAGGCTTGAAGGTGTGTTCTAAATGCAGCTTATCAGGCAAGATAGCCATGACTTTGGTTAACGCGCTGTCAGCTGCAGCGCCTAACTGTGGGTCTCCCCAGCGTTGAACCATGCGCGCACCCAGTAGAATAGCTTCTAATTCTTGCGCGCTAAACATGATAGGTGGAATAGAAAAGCCTGGTTTTAGTCGATAGCCAACACCAGCTTCTCCTTCAATAGGGATCCCAGATAGGGTGAGTGCTTGCATGTCACGATATATTGTTCGTTCAGATACTTCTAAATATTCTGCGAGCGCGCGCGCAGTGATCACTGTGCGTCTCCCTCTAAGCAGGGTTAATAATTGGAATAATCGCTCTGCTTTGCGCATTAGATTTTATGAATAACCTTTAAACTTGATCTGCGAAATAGGCCATTATCTGGGTCTCTGTCATTTCTTTAGTGTTGTTGGAGAAACAATAGTAATCCGGCTTTGTGTCACTGAAATACTGTATATCCATTTCAAGGTCTTTTAGGATAGGGAATAAGCCCACAGGCATGTTGTAAGCACCCGTTTTCTTTAGTCGATAAAATAGATGTGTGCCACACTCTTGGCAAAAGCCACGCTGAGCCCAAGCAGATGAATCAAATAATTTTATTTTGTCAGCGTTTTCAAATGTCACTTGTGTACCGCATTGCACGGCAAAGAAAGGAGCGCCGCCCCAAGTTCTGCACGCTTGACAATGGCAGACAGAAAACTTTGGATTAATTTGTGCAACAGATATTTTAACGCTACCGCACAGGCAGCTAGAATGATGGCCTTGATGATTCGACATATATTATCCTTAGATATGTTACGAGGAAGACGTGATGGCTGAATTTATTAGTGATAGTTCATGCTTATTCACGACTTCCTAAAGAGCATTGTCAGTTTTGCAGGTTTATGCTGCCAGTGAATCTGCAAGAACAGCTGATAATGCATCCATGTGGCGCATTTTACAAGAAGCGGCATCGATCAAAGGCATCAACGCGGCGCCAGCGGCAGATTTCATAAAGGCTTCGCCTCCTGCTTGTGCTGCTTGTTGATTTTCCCAGTAGACAATATCAAACCATAAACCTTGCTCATCGCAGCTCAATGAACGATACAAAAAGCCTGGTTGTTGGTTAAGGAATACTTGCATGATTGGGGTTGTGGCTAAAACCTGCTCTTTTGTGGCTGTTGCGTTTAAATTAAAAGTGACGATTTCTATAGCATTACTCATAGCGATTATCCGTTTTGTTGATGATTTATTAAAGAATGCACAGTCAGCAAGCATTAGCGTTCTGCTGATCAATTGCAACTTTCATCACTATAAAGGGGAGCTCCTGCCAGCATTGTGTCAGTAGGGTTGAATTTTTTTTAAAAACAGCGCTTAAGTTGGTATTTTTAAAAGCTAGCGGTAAGTTTTTCTAGTAACTTTGCATCACATTGACTAATCTTTGGCAACGATATAGGAGATGGATGTATGGGTACCAAGTCTAATCAGAAAAGTTATTTTAAATTTACTAGCTTGATGCTGTTAACCACGGTGTTAGTAGCCGGCTGTGCTACTTATAAGCCATCTAACCCCACTAATATCTGTAGTATTTTTCAGGGTAGTAACAGCTGGTATAAAGATGCTAAAGCTGCCAATAAGCGCTGGGGTACTCCTATTCCAGTAATGATGGCGATTATGCAGCAAGAGTCTAATTTTAAAGATGACGCGCGCCCAGGTTATAAGTATCTACTATGGGTAATACCTGCAGGGCGCATTTCAAGTGCGTATGGTTATTCTCAAGCTTTAAATGGAGTCTGGGGCGAATACAAAAAATCGACAGGTAACAGCGGGGCTGATCGTGACGACTTTGATGATGCTATCGATTTTATTGGCTGGTACACCACAGGTACTCAGCGAATGACTGGTGTTTCTAAATGGGATGCTTATGGCCAGTATTTGGCTTATCACGAAGGGCGCGGGGGTTACAACCGTAAGAGCTACAACAAAAAGCCTTGGCTGTTGGGTGTTGCTAAAAAGGTTAAACGCCGCGCTGCTAGTTATACTTCACAGTTAGCGTCTTGCAAGTCTAAATTGGATAGTAATAGTAGTTGGTTTTAATTATAAACGAGGCCTTTGTAAAATAGTTACTAGAACTATATGCATACCTACAAAGGCCCCTGTGTTGCTATTTAATACTTTGTTTACAACCTACAGGTCTTGAAGATCCCGCTAGGTTGGTTTGGCAGCTCCAGTCAATGCTATCGACATTCACAGCAGGGATATAAAGCAGCTTCTTACCTCGCTTTTTGGTAAAGCGAATGGTTATTTTTCCAGTATTTGGCTCAATACTACTTTGATATTTATTAGACATACCGGTCTGACCGGTTATCTCAGCGTTTATTTGTACTGCTTCTTCTTCATTGGGAAAACGACCGTTTTCTAAATATGCTACAGCGACTCTATCTTGGATGCTTGCTGCGCTATATAGAGCAGAAGCAGCTACTGCCTTAAAGGTGTAATCCTGATACGCAGGTATCGCCACAGCACTTATAATTCCAAGCCCTGCAAGTGAAGCGGCGCCAGAACTAGACATTAGTATGTCAGCAGGGGTTGATTCAAAGGTAAGCTCAAGGCTCAAGTTTTCAGTGTTTGAATCTAGTTGTAAGCCCAATGAACCGGTTTTAGCTAATGCCAGCTGTCTAGCTGAGGGTAGTGAGAAAGTGTCTATCTCTGCGCCTGTAATATCTGCCAGCATTTGCAACAGGTTTAAATACATATAGTACATTCGCTTTGGAGCATCTTGAATCGCGCCGGTAACAGCTAGCGTACTTGCAGTTAGATCTTGTTTTTGTGTAGTTGCTAGCCAATTCGATAAAAGCTTATCGGTTAATAGCACTTTTCGATCTAATAGTACTTGCGGGAGCTCTGCAATAATTAAAAAATCACCTTCAAAATGCCAGTATAAGTGAGTGCTTACTTTTCTTAATACATCTTTGATAAAGAAGGGGATATTAGTACTATCGGCGATGTCATCTGTATTAAATAAGCTTGGGAGCTTCATGTAAGTGATGTTTTCTCCTGCGACTTCTCTATTTAATAAAGAAACACCAGGTTGCAGCTGTAACTTAGCAATGATTGTTGCAAACTTTTGTTTGTCTTGAATCTTAATTGCAGAATATTCCCCTGCGTCATCGGCTACTGCAATTAATTCAGGCCCTATTGCCACCAACAATTCTTCTACACTAAAGCCTAGTTTTGTTTGTATCTGTTGTTTTGCTTGTGTGTAAGAAGTGCTATTCGGTGACATTTTCAGCAGTGTTGCTTCAATTTTAGAAAACTGTTCTGCAGAAGGTAATGCAAGAAGTACAGCCAACTTTGGATCAGCAGCTGTCATTAAGTCTAGCTGGTTATTATTGGTAGGTATTAAGGCGCGTAAACCTGCGGTAGCAGGTGTTTCTAACATGAACTTTAAACGGCCTTTTTCGTTTCTTACACCCCAAGCCAGTGCTAACGATTGCATATCGGGTACGCCAAACATGCTCATCTGTTGCTGGGATTTTTTAGGGATCATTGCTTTGTATAGAGGGTAGGTAGCTGCGTTGTTGTACCACACATAAAGGCCTTGCTGGCTGCTATCCATTTGCGCTTCATTGGCGAGCATAGGGCTGCTTATATTCTGTGTTAACTTGGCAAAAGCGTTATCTAAGGCTTGTATATCCGCACCACCCAAGTTAAGTAAAATATTAAGGCGCTTTAGTTTGCTGTCCCAGCGATAAGGCACTGGGCCAAGATTTGTCAATACCTGACCTGCACCGTCTGTCATGTGTTGTAGTTTACTGCGAATGGCTTTTGCTTGTATTAGGCTATCAATCAGCGCCTGCACTTGCACATCACTGTGGTAATTCAAATTAGCAGATATAAGCACGTTTGGTGTCATACCTGCAGCAATCACGGCTATTTCTATAGGGCCGTCTAACTGACCTGCTAGCAGGGCTAGCAAAGGTCTTATTTTTTCCTCTGATTGGCCAACCCACTGTACGCTTGCCTTTTGAATTTTGTTGATGGTCTCTACGTAGCTTTCATTGCCTAAAGCATATTTAAAACTATCTTCCTTATAGGAAAGGCTGGTCCATAAAGAAGGTATTCTTGCATAAAAGAGGGTGTTTTCTGGCAAGTATTCGCGTAGCCAAGCGGATCTTGTTAGTTGAGTAACTGGTGGTTCCGTCTCAATATTGCTTGTTTTAGCAAATACAGTGTTTGAAGTTGTAGCTAGGCAAAGCATTGATAACCCCAAACAAAATGATGCAGACCTTATTTTCATAACTTTTCCTTAAATATGAGTTCTCAGAGAATGAACCAATGATAGCGATACCAACAGAACTTTGCATTCAAGGTAGCGTTACAAATTGCCTTCAATGGTTAAACTATTAGCAATAAAAGTGTAGATAAATTAAAACACAATCGAAACATCTAGGTGCAATTTTTTTCTGTAAAAACTGTTGATTACTTAGCTAAAACTTGAAATTAAATTTTAGCTGATATGAGGTAAGTTGAGTGTTTTACACCTATTGGCAATTTCATGTTAAATGCAAACTTGTTACAATTTTCTGTGTTTTTATTAGATAAGTAATTGTTTATAAAGTGCTATTTTTATTCTGCAAACCTATAGCTAGCTTAACTAGTTGGCTTAACCATTTGATAGTAAATAGTTTTTAGGGTTTTATTTATAATAATATTTTATCTATATTCATGACTAGCCGTTATTTTTGAATGAATTATTCGTAACTTTTGTGTTCTTTGAGGGAATAGCTTCGTTTGATTTTTAAATTGAAAGTCTATGACGTTATGAGGTTTACCGTTATGGTTAGGTAGTTTATACCATTAAGATAACATTTATATATGCACTTTATTGTTTTTTAAGCTCTAAACTTAAAAATTAAACTTCTTTATAAACAACGGTTTATTTTAGTTAGTGGTCACTATTGCATGTTGTTAGTGTTTGCTAATGCGCCAAGTTCTTGTTATTTACATACTACACTTTCTAATTTTCAGAAAATTATCCTGAATTTTAAGTACTCCTAGTTCACTGACATCGCAATGTTTTTATTCGTGGTGTGTCTATGGGCTAATTTATTGATTGGACAAGTTAGAATTTACATTAAGTTAGTCTTTTAATGATTATTAAGTGGCAAGTTAGAATTAACAAAGAAATATTAATAGCCGGTTTAAGCGAGGATTAAAGGAGTAGAGAAAGTCAGTGTCGATGCAGGGAAGGTATTATTCACAGTAAGTAATTTAGTTATTAACTAAAGCTACTTACTGTGAGTTTTAAGATTCAATCGTCGGCGCTTAGAATCCTAATTTACGCATTAATTCAATAATGAAATATCTGCGATATGTAAGAATAAATGACGAAGTTCACTTAGCAAGGCAATTCTGTTCTGCTGCACTGCTTCATCTTCTGCCATTACCATTACATTATCGAAGAACGAATCAATATCTTGCTGCAAATCTGACAGCAAAGTTAAGGCGCCTTGATAATCACTGTTAGCAAACATTGGTTCAAGTTGGGCTGCAAGTGCAACTAAACTTTGATGTAATGCTATTTCAGCAGTTTCAGTAAGAAGATCTGTATTAACAGTTAATTGCTTGGCAGATTGTTGCTTATCAAGAATGTTAGAGACGCGTTTATTAGCTGCAGCCAATGCTTGAGAAGCGCTGAGAGTTCTAAAGTGTTCAACGGCGTTAATTCTTTGATCGAAATCTAACGGCTTAGTTGGCTTTAAAGCGGCTACTGCAAGATAAGTATCGACTCTAACTTTACGATCTTCATAGTACGCTCTTAAACGCTCAAGCATGAAGCCTACAACTTGCTCCGCTATTTTCGCTTTGTTTTCATCTTTGATCGCTGCCTGTTGTTCAACCGCCATCGCTACCAGTTCTTTTAAGTCTAGCGGTAACGCTTTTTCAATGATGATGCGTAATACACCTACTGTGGCACGGCGCAGTGCGAACGGATCTTTTGAACCTGTAGGGGGCTGACCAATACCGAACATGCCGGTTAGTGTGTCTAACCTATCTGCTAATGCTAGCGCTAATCCAGTTTTAGAAGCTGGTATTTCATCGCCTGCGAATTTTGGCAAATATTGTTCGAAAATGGCTTGAGCGACTTCAGCATCTTCATTATCGTTCAGTGCATAATGGTAGCCCATTAAACCTTGTAAATCAGTGAATTCAAATACCATGTCAGTGACTAAATCAGTTTTTGCCAGCTTAGCAGCACGTTGTGCTTTGCAAGGATCACCTGATATAAGTTGTGAAATATGTGCTGCAAGTTGTGAAACTCGTTCACTTTTTTCCCAAACTGTTCCCAGCTGCTGTTGAAAAACAATGCTCTTCAGTTTTTCACAACGTGATTCTAGGGTGCTTTTTTTGTCGTTTTCAAAAAAGAACTTTGCATCAGCAAGACGTGGGCGAATAACTTTTTCATTACCGCTGATTACCGTATTAGGGTGCTTAGACTCGATGTTGCAAATAGTGATGAAATTAGGCATTAACTTGCCATCGGCATCAGTGGTATAGAAATACTTTTGATGTTCTTTCATGGAAAGTATTAATGCTTCTTGAGGAACACTTAAAAACTCCTCATCAAACTGACCTGTTAAAGCGACAGGCCATTCATTTAAACCGGTTACTTCGTTTAGCAAATCTTCATCGATATGTACAACACAGTTAATTTTAGCGGCAGCGGCTGTTACTTGCTGGGTAATTTTCTCTTTACGTTTTAAAAAATCCGCAATGACATACGCTTGCTCTAACTTTGTTTCGTATTCCGCGGCGTTGTTAATAACTAGACTGTTGCTGTCGGCTAGGCTGCTGTCATTATTTTTGTAATGAAAGCGATGACCACGGCTCTGGTTAGAGGCAGTAACACCTAGCATAGAGCAATCTACTACTTGTTCGCCCAACAGCATTACCAGCCATTGTACCGGCCTTACGAACTCAATTTTATTAGCTCCCCAACGCATGCGTTTAGCAATAGGCAGCTTTGTTAGCGAGTTTTCTACGATGCTTGGCAATAGCTCTATAATTGGCTGAGCTGCTAGTTCTTTAGAATAAGTAACCTTACCTTTAAACTCGCTAAGATCGTCAATGCTTGCGTTGTTTTTCTTGGCAAAACCTAGTAATGCATTGGTAGGCTTGCCTGCTTCATCATAACAAATTTTTAATGGTGGGCCTTGTACAATGCTTACTGAGCCTGGGATCTGTGTTATCAAGTTGTTTATACGTAACGCAAGACGCCTAGGAGATGCAAAGCTCTCGATTGTTGTTTTGCTAAGTAGTTCTTCTGCATCACGGCCTAACGCGCTTTTAATACCGTCGTATATACCTTTTGAGAAGGCCTTTGATAGAGCTTCTAACGAATTGGGAGGAAGTTCAGCTGTACCGAGTTCAACTAAAAAATCTAAAGCAGCCATTATTTGATCTCCTGTAGGGCAGCTAATGCTTCAATGCGAATGTCTTCAGGCGCAAGTGGAAAACCTAATTTAGCTCTCGAAGCTAAATACGCTTCAGCGACTCCGCGCGTTAAAGTACGCACTCTTAAAATAAAACGTTGACGTTCAGTAACTGATATTGCTTTGCGTGCATCAAGTAAGTTAAAGGTATGCGAGGCTTTTAAAGTTTGCTCGTAAGCAGGTAGTGGTAAGTTTGCTTCTAGCAACTTGCTACATTCAGCTTCATGAAAATCAAACGTTTTGAATAACTGTTCGACATCAGCGTGTTCGAAGTTATAGGTAGATTGTTCAACTTCGTTTTGATGAAAAACATCACCGTACGAAATCGTAGTGCCATCAGGATTTACTGTCCAGACGAGATCGTAAACGCTGTCTACATCTTGAATGTACATTGCTAGGCGTTCCAAGCCGTAAGTGAGTTCACCAGTAACAGGGTAGCATTCAAGGCCACCTACTTGTTGAAAATAGGTAAACTGAGAAACTTCCATACCATTGAGCCATACTTCCCAGCCTAAACCCCAAGCACCAAGAGTAGGTGATTCCCAGTTATCTTCAACAAACCTAATATCGTGTACTAGTGGATCAATACCTAAAGCTTCTAGAGAGCCTAAGTAAAGCTCTTGGATATTATCAGGAGATGGCTTTAGAACAGTTTGGAACTGGTAATAGTGTTGCAGGCGGTTTGGGTTTTCGCCGTAACGACCATCTGTAGGGCGACGGCTAGGTTGCACATAAGCCGCTCTCCATGACTCGGGGCCAATAGCACGTAAAAAAGTAGCAGGGTGGAATGTTCCAGCGCCGACTTCCATATCTAAAGGTTGGATTACTACACAGCCATGTTCTGACCAATATGATTGTAAAGCGAGAATTAGACCTTGGAATGTAGATTCTGTAGGTGCCGGCTTAGCAGTCACAATATTCACCTGTATTTTTAAAAGGGTTTAGGTTTAAAATTAGCGGGCAATTATACATCATTATTTGTTTGATCTGCGCAAAATTTTAGTGACTTTTGTGGTATCCGTTTTTCAAGGGGAATCAAGAGTGAAGTTTAAATGGCTAAGCCCGCGGCTGCTTGGCGTGCAGGCTTAGTTTTCGTTTTTCTTAAGGGCCGTTATAGGTTGATTTAATGTAGATTTTTATGATTAAGTGTTTTTAATAATCGCGTGTTAAGTATACGAGAACTTCAATCACTTCTTCTGTGTTGCTAGCTACTGCACTTGCTGCGGCATCAATCTCTTTAAGAGGGTGAGTAATATCAGCTGCGTGCTCAACAATAAGTGACTTACCTTTAGCGATAGCAATACCGGCATCAAAGGCTGCATTCCACTGTTTGTATTTATCACCAAAGCGTACCACCACAATATCGGCCCTATCAATGGCTGTCATGTGTCTGATGGTGTTTATCTTTGCCGCTTTATGATCTTTCCAAAATGGAGTTTGTTCAGCGCCTAATATATTCTCGCCACAGTCATCACTACTTTGGTGATCGGTATTAGGTGTTAACAAAGTTATAGGCAAATTACGCTCATTGATAGCAGCTTTGATTTTATCGCGCCATTGGCTATGGATTTCGCCAGAGAGATATACAGTATATTGCATCTATTTTATTCCTTATTTTAGTTTTTTCGGTTCTTTTACGCTGCTCCATTACTTCTGTTTTGCGCCCAGAGATTGAATCAAGGATAATAAACACTCTGTTAACCTTGAGATTTTGCTAGATGCGCATTGTAAAAGTAATTTTGGGCTTATTGTTTTTGGTACTAATGGCTTTGTTACCATTAAAACTTAGCCAGTGGTTGGGTAAGTTACTGGGTAGCTGTTGGTTTTATTTTAAACGTTCTCGCAGCTATAGTGTATCTAAATCAAATTTGGATCTTTGTTTTCAGCAACTATCACAAACTGAGCGCGATGCTTTATTAAAAAGCAGTTTACAACACACCGGTATGTGCCTTGCTGAAATGGGTATGTCATGGCTTTGGCCAACATCACATTCATTGAAAAAAGTAATTAGTGTTAAAGGTGAAGAAATACTACAAGCTGCGGTAGCACAAGATAAGGGCGTTATCATCATAGCGCCACATATAGGTAATTGGGAAATTCTCAACTTATACGCTTCTAAGAAGCATTCAATGACGGTGCTGTATAAGCCACCTAAATTGAAATTTTTTGATTGGCTGATTAAAAAAATGCGTAGTCGTTTAGGAGGCGATATGGCTCCTGCTAACGCATCTGGCGTTAGAAAGTTAATGAAGAAGCTGCGCAGTAAAGGTGTGATTGCAATACTGCCAGATCAAGAGCCCGCAGACGGCAGTGGGGCGTACGTACCATTTTTTCAGCGCCCAGCTTACACTATGAACTTGTTGTCGCAATTAGCGGCTAAAACTAGTTGTGTGGTAGTTTCTGGTGTAGCTATAAGACAAGGTGCAGGCTTTGCTGTTGAGTTTAAAGCCGTTGATGAAAGAATTAACAGCAAAGATAGTAATACTTCTTTGCTTGCGCTTAATCAGTGTGTAGAACAAGTCGCATTAGATAACCCAGCGCAATACCAATGGGAATATAAGCGGTTTAAAAAAAGGCAGCAAGGGCAGGATAATATATATTAAGAGTAAGCCTTTCTAGTACTGTGTTGTACTAGAAAGGTTGTGTAGAAGGAAGAAGTATCACATTTTAAAGTGCATTTGGAGTGTTGCTATCTTCGCCAGAAAATTGGTGTGAAAAGTATAATTAAAGTGAATACTTCAAGACGACCTAATAGCATAGAAAAGCATAAAATCCATTTAGCAGTGTCATTCACATCCCCATAGTTAGCAGCAACACTACCAAGGCCTGGTCCTAAGTTGTTAAGTGTTGCAGCAACTGCAGACCAAGCAGTTATCTGATCGATACCTGTCGCCATAATAGCCAGTAACATAATAACAAACACTAGCATGTAGACAGAAAAGAACCCCCACACTGCTTGTAACACTTTTTCTGCAATCGGCTTATTGCTCAGTTTAACTGAGAATATTGCATTTGGATGGACTAAACGTTTGATCTCTCGATGACCTTGTTTAAATATTAGTAGTACTCTTATTATCTTCATACCGCCTGCAGTAGAGCCTGCGCAACCGCCTGCAAACGCAGTAAGCATTAACATGAAGGGCAGGACAGTGGGCCATATAGCGAAGTCAGTTGTAGCAAAGCCTGTCGTGGTAGCAATAGATACCACCATGAATACGGAGTCTCTTATCGCTCTCGTTGCCGAGTAGCCGCTGGTCATGTACAAAATTGACACACTAACTAAGATAGTAAGGGTTAATGTATAGATGAAGAACTTAACTTCTGGATCCTGCCAATAGTGGAAAATTGATTTCCTTCGCCATGCAAAAAAGTGTAATCCAAAGTTCACAGCTGAAATCAGCATAAAGATAACTGCAATCGACTCAATTAATGGGCTATTAAAATAGCCAATGCTTGCATCATGTGTTGAGAAACCACCGATCGCAACCGTTGAAAAGCTATGGCTGATCGCATCAAAGAAGCTCATTCCTGCTAACCAGTAACTTAGCGTGCATACTACTGTTAGAGTTGCGTAAATGTACCAAAGTGCTTTAGCTGTTTCGGTAATTCTAGGAGTTAACTTGCTATCTTTTACAGGCCCCGGTGTTTCAGCTCTATATAGCTGCATTCCCCCGATACCTAACATAGGTAATATCGCAACGGCTAACACGATGATACCCATGCCACCAAGCCACTGTAGTTGTTGGCGATAAAAGAGTATTGATTTAGGTAAATCATCGATACCGGTTATCACAGTGGCTCCAGTTGTTGTCAAGCCTGACATAGACTCAAATACGGCATCAACTATGCTTAAGTTTAGTTCTTGAGCTAGCACAAAAGGAATTGCTCCAAAGATACTCAGCACTAACCAGAACATCACCGTGACGACAAATCCGTCCCTGGTGCGTAGCTCTTCTTTTACGTTATAAGCAGGCAGCCAGAATAGAAAGCCTGTGCTAAAAGTGATAGCAAGACACAGATAAAAGATGGAGTAAACACCATCATCGTATATATGAGAAACAATAGCAGGGGGGATCATTGTAATGCTAAATACCATGAGCAAGATGCCAAGTATTCTTAAAATGATTCTATAATGCATAGTCTTTGACCGTTAGATATCATTAACTTAAGTCGCTAAATATCTATTATGTTGAGGATTAATGTTTGTTTTAATACGAAGTTGATAATTAAAAGAAGGCTAAGCCAACTTGGAATAGTTTTTCCACTTCGTTAATTTTGTTCTTATCGACCAAAAACAATATTAGATGATCATTGTTTTCAACCACTACATGGTCATGAGCAATTACAACTTTTTCGTTTCTCACAAGTGCACCAATGGTCGTGCCATGTGGAAGTTCAATATCCCTTAATGTTTTACCCACCACCTTAGAGCTTCTTTCATCGCCATGAGCAACGACTTCTAAAACCTCAGCAGCGCCTCTTCGTAAAGAATGCACGGCTGCAACATCGCCTTTTCTTACGTGTGTTAGAAGGGCGCCTATAGTTGTTTGCTGTGGAGATATTGCAATATCAATCACGCCGCCTTGTACTAAATCAACGTACGCTGGGTTGTTGATTAGTGTCATCACCGTTTTAGCACCCAGCTTTTTGGCCAGCATAGACGCCATTATATTAGCTTCATCATCATTGGTCAGCGCACAAAACACATCAGTATCTTCAATATTCTCTTCCAGCAATAATTCTTTATCAGAAGCATTGCCATGTAGCACTATGGTGTTTGTCAATGTGTTAGCCAGTACATTGCAGCGATCCATGTAACGCTCAATTATCTTTACGTGAAAATCATCTTCAATGGATGCAGCTAGACGCATTCCAATGTTACCGCCACCGGCAATCAGAATTCTCTTATACGGATTGTCTAGCCTTCTAAGCTCTCCCATTACTGGTAGGATATCTTCTGTTGCGGCGATAAAGAACACTTCGTCATCTACTTCAATAACAGTATCGCCTTGAGGAGTAATGGGGCTTCCTTGTCTAAATATAGCCGCAACTCTAGTATCTACATTAGGCATGTGTCGTTTTAAGAAAGATATTTGGTTACCAACTAAAGGTCCACCGTGGTATGCCTTTACCGCAACTAACTGAGCTCTACCTTCTGCGAAATCTAATACCTGTAATGCGCCCGGCCTTTCTATCAATCGTTTTACATTTTTAGTAACTAATTGTTCCGGGCTAATGATTACGTCAATTGGTATCGCAGTTTTACAAAATATTTTTTTAGATTGATTAATGTAATCGTGGCTGCGAACCCTGGCGATTTTGGTAGGTGTTTTATATAAGGTTTGAGCTAACTGGCACGCAGTCATGTTCACTTCATCGCTATTAGTTACAGCAATTAGCATGTCAGCATCTTCTGCCCCGGCTCTTTCAAGAGTACTTGGGTAAGAAGCCATGCCCTCGATAGTGCTAATGTCTAATCTATCTTGCAGTTCTCTTAGCCTTTCTGCATCTGAATCAACGATAGTAATATCATTTGCTTCGCTAGCTAAGTTTTCAGCAAGGGTACCTCCAACTTGACCTGCGCCTAAAATAATTATTTTCATAAAGCTTGCTCGTGTAATATGATTGACAGTGTTTGGTACTAGCTTATGCTTTCTATAAGCATGAACTTACTGTGAGTTTTTCAATAGCGAGATTTGGTTAATAACTTTTACTGCAAAGCATAACAATGTAATAGCTATGATTCTTTGGTGCTCATATATAAACAAATATTTACAGTGTTTGTCTGTAGTTTGTTAGTCGTAGCGGTATCCTTAACAACTAGTCTTCGTTTAATATAATAGTTAATATTACGTTGGTAAGCTATTTGTTTGATCAACACTTTTTTCTAGCACAGCGTAATAGAAACCATCGTTTGCGCCGTTTTGTGGGAAGAGTTGTCTGCCGTATGCTCTCTTTTCCCCCCAGTCAGCTTCTATCTCTATGTGTGTAGCATCTGTGTTAGCCTTTACAAATGAAGCTATCATCTTTTCGTTTTCTTGGGCGAATATAGAACACGTCGCGTACACCAGTCTTCCTTTATCGGCTAGCATTTCCCACATATTTTGTAAGATAGCTCTTTGTAGTTTCGCAGTAGAGTGGATATCTTCAGCTCTTCTTAGTAACTTTATATCAGGATTTCTTCTAATAACACCCGTTGCGCTACATGGAGCATCTAATAAGATTGTATTAAACGGTTTTTCGTCCCACCACGTTTTGCTAGCAGCGTCTGCAATATGAATATGGCAGTCTAAATCTAGTCGAAAGAAGTTCTCTTTTATTCTCTCAACTCTATGTTCTTCTAATTCTAAGCCTTGAATTCTTGTTAAGCCGCAATCAGTTAGTTCAAGTAGGTGTAGTAACTTCCCACCAGGTGCGCTACAAGCGTCTAGTATATTTTGATTTGGTAATGGGTTTACCAATTCAGCGGCTAACTGTGCTGCTTCATCCTGCACACTTATATGCCCTTCATCCCAACCTGGCAATTTTGTTACATCTGTTGCTTTAGTTAGTGTAACGCCGTACTTTGAATGCTCTGTCGCGATGCTATCAATATCCATTTCTTTTAGTTCGGATATTAGTGTTTCACGTGAAACCTTATTAAGGTTAACTCTTAAAGTTAAAGGCGGATGTTCATCATTAGCTTGAAGAATTTGTTCCCAACGGTTTGGCCAGTTGTGTTTTAACTTCTCAATAAACCAGTCTGGATGGTTGAACTTAAAGGAGTTATTGGCGTTTAGTTTTTCTAGTAATTGTTCCTGCTGTCTTTGAAATGTTCTCAAAGTGGCATTAACCAATGAAGTCGCCCAAGACTTTTTAAGTTGCTCACAAACATCCACCGTTTGATTGATAACAGCATGGTCAGCAATATTAAGTTTATATAACTGGTAAATGCCAATTATTAGTAATGCCTTAATGTCTTGATCCTTGCGTTTCATCGGCTTACTAACCAATTCATCTACTATTAGCTCTAGTTGGTTATAATAGCGCATAGAGCCATAGCAGAGCTGCTGTAAGAGAGGTTTTTGCTCATCTGGGCAAACTTGCAGTTGCTGTTTAAGAGAGTACTTTAGAGATCCATTGTGGTTTAGAAGAGGAGTAAGGGCTTTAACGGCTAGATATCTAGAGTTCATAGGGATTAGTTAACCTGTTGTATGAATTTGTTGCCAGGAAAGAATAATTCTTTTTTAGAATTGATAACTTGCTGAACAGTTAAGTGCTTGCCGCTGGGTAGTTGTAGTTCTGTAATCAATAACTTACTGCCAGAAAGACATGTAACTTCAATGCCATTTTTGTCGGCTTTAGTAATGACACCACATTGTTGGCTTTCAATTTTTTGATCAGTTTGAGGCTGGGTTGGCGAAGAAATGGCAACTGCATTCCATATTCTAATAACTTGGTTATCTAGAGAAGAAAATGCCACTGGTCTTGGAGATAACCCTCTGATTTGACGAGATACTTCATCAGCAGTGCGATGCCAATTAATTGCCCCTTCAGCCTTATAGAGTTTTTCGGCGTAGCAGCTTAAGCTATCATCTTGTTTGACAGCAACGGCTGTATGGTTAGCAAGTTGATCTAATGTTGAAATTAGCGATGATGCACCTATATGAACTAGTTGTTGATATAATTGGCCGCTAGTCGTTGTGGGTGTAATATCAACATTGCATTTGTTCAGCATATCACCAGTGTCTAAGCCTTGATCCATCTGCATGATAGTAACACCCGTTTCAGTGTCTCCTGCAAGTAGAGCTCTCTCTATAGGTGCTGCGCCACGCCATCTCGGTAGTAATGATGCGTGTACATTAATACAGCCAAGAGGAGGGGTTGCTAACACCATCAAGGGTAAAATAATGCCATAGGCTACAACAACCATTATATCAGCTTCAATGTTCTGTAATGTATGCAAATCAACTTCAGCTTTAAAGTTAAGGGGCTGGTAAACGGGTATGTCATGCTCTTGAGCTGTTTTTTTTACGGCCGAAGGGCTGAGTTTCTTGCCTCTACCTGATGGCCTGTCAGGTTGGGTATAGACAGCAACAACTTCGTGATGACTTGATAGAAGAGCTTGCAACGTTTGAGCTGCAAACTCTGGTGTGCCGGCAAATATGATTCTTAAATTCTTTTGCATTTTTTACCTTTTCAAATACTTGTAACTACTAAATCTAACATTTAATGTTGATTGCTAAGCGGTTGCTTTTATGTAACGGTATGCTTTAAAGGTGAGCTCTAATTAACTGTTCTTATGTATTTTTTCTAGCTTTGTTTTAATTCGATTTCTTTTTAGTTTAGAAAGGTAATCAACAAATAGCTTACCTTCTAGGTGATCTATTTCATGCTGGATGCAAACGGCTAATAGATCGTAAGCTTCTAATTGTTGTCTGTTGCCTTGTTGATCTTGATACTTTACTTGTATGTGTCTAGGGCGAGTTATGTCTTCATAAAAACCTGGAACTGATAAACAGCCTTCCTGCATTTTATCGATCTCATTGTCGAGGACCTTAAATGTTGGATTGATTAAAGCTAATGGTTCATCCTTCGCTTCAGATACATCAAGCGTAATAATGCGCTGGTGTATATCAACTTGTGTCGCCGCAAGGCCAATTCCGGGTGCGTCATACATTGTCTCGAACATATCATTGACAATGTTTTCTATGGTATTGCCAAATTCCGTCACCTCACTTGCTATTGTTCTTAAGCGTTGATCTGGAAATTCTAAAATTGAGAGAAACGCCATAATTACAAACCACGTTAGTTAATTTTTTACAGAATTTATTATACGTAGAGTTGATGTTGATTTGTTAGATTTTAATACGTTTTTTATAGGAGTGTTTAGAGTATTAGAGTTAATATGTATCTGAAATTTTTTTCTGAATATATTTTTTATAAACGAGGTATTTATGTACCGATTTCTTAAAATCAAAAAATCTATAACTTTTATTTTTTTGATGGTGTTCGCTACTGTTGTAAGTGCGCAGAACTTGTTAAAGGAAGATTTTCCTGATCAGTACAAGGTCAAAAAAGGGGATACATTATGGGATATCGCGGGTGTTTTTTTGAATTCACCTTGGCTATGGCCTAGTATATGGGAGCAAAATCACCAAATTAAAAACCCCCATCTGATTTATCCAAATGACACCATATACTTGTTATATAAAAATGGTCAGCCTTATTTAAGTACTACCAAAGACGGTGTGTTAAAGCTATCACCTAAAATCAGATTGACTGATAGGTTTTCACCGATAACAGCTATCCCTAGAGAAGCGATCCAAGCTTTCATTGAAAATAATAGAATCGTAGAAGCTGGCCGGATTAACAAAATGCCTTACATACTTGCTAATGCAGGTCTGAGAGAATTAATTTCCAGTGGTGATGAAGTTTTTATAAAAGGCGTGTTAGATCCTGATTTCAACGAATATCACATCTATAGGGCGGGTAATGACTATGGCACTGATGAAGGACTTGAGGTTAAAAATACTGAGATCGTTAAAGTTGGCACTTTAGTAATCATTGAAATGCAAGATGGCATATCTAAAGCAAAGATAATACGAGCAAAAGGCCTCATAAAAAAAGGGGACTTCCTGGTTAGAAGCCAAGAATTGAACTTGAAGCCTTTTTACTATTTAGCAGCTGCACCAGAGGGTGTAACAGGAAAGATTCTGTCTCCTGTAAATGATGCATTAAACATCTCGCGATACGATGGAGTAGTGTTAAACCTTGGTGAAGCAGATGGTCTGTATCCAGGCCATGTATTTAATATAGCGAAAGCCCCAAGGCAGGTTAAAGATCCTCGCACTAGCAAGCTAGTTACCATTGGTAGTCAGGTTGTTGGAGAGTTGATGGTTGTAAGTGTTTTCAAGAATTTAAGTTATGGCATTGTGCTTAATGCTAAAGATCTTATTTCTGCTGGTGATTATTTACAAAGTGTAAAATAACCTATGCTGCATAATACTCACCGCTAATCCATAGAGGTGAGTATGTTAAGTAGAATTGACAGGCTGTTACTAGCGTTAAGCTTACTGCCTAAAGTTGGTAGGAAAAAAATTAAGCTAGTTGTAGGTGAGGGAGGTTTAAAATCTTGCTTTTCTACTTTTGATTTACAGCGCGTTTTAGGGGAATTAAATACTGTCGAATTGCTTAACTTTTTGGATGATAAAGGAGCTTTACTAGAAAAGGTCAATAACCTAGATAGTTTAATGCAAGACAATAGCATTCAAATGCTCAACCCTTCTCAAGATCTGTTCCCTGTAGCGCTTCAACAAATCCCGGATAGTCCTGCATTTATCTTTTATCGCGGTAATCCCTCTGTGCTATCTCGTCCTCAGATAGCTATTGTCGGTAGTCGTAAAGCTAGCTCATCTAGCTTAAACAATGCCTACTTGTTCGCTCAGAAATTGGCAATGTCTGGGTTTGTAGTTACCAGTGGTCTCGCTCAGGGAGTTGACATTGCGGTACATAGGGGCGTTTTGGATGTAGGAAAGGCTACCATTGCAGTGATGGGAACAGGTCTCGATAGAATATATCCTGTGCAACACAAAAAATTTGCTGATGCTATCTTGGATAATGGCTGCTGGGTTTCTGAATACCTACCAGGCATGAAAGCATTACCGTCCAATTTCCCACGTAGAAATAGAATCATAAGTGGCTTGTCTTTAGGCGTTTTAATTGTAGAGGCTAGGGTGAAAAGCGGTACTCTAATTACCGCACGTATGGCTTTAGAACAGAATAGAGAAGTTTTCGCAATACCTGGACCTATAGAGTATGAAGGCAGCAAGGGGTGTCATGAATTGATTAAACAAGGGGCCAAACTGGTTGAATCTATTGGTGATATTTGTGAAGAGTTTCCAGGTTTTAGCGCTGTTCAAGTTGTGGTTGAAAGTATGGAAGCGCAGTTACCAAATGATTTATCTGGTTTGTTGAAGTGTATAGACTTTACTTTTTGTAATTTCAATCAAATAGTTTTTAATAGCAGTATTAGTCCAATCAAGTTAACTTCTCATTTAGTAGAACTTGAGTTGCTGGGATATATTGAATCAAATGCTGATAATTATAGACGCATTAAAAAGTGAGTTTTTAGTTTTTTATCCTCAGTTGATAATATTACTACTGTGAAAATCTCTTCTTTTATTGGTTGAAATTTGCTACTGAGATATGGACAATACAGGCAATATTAATTCAATTTAGGAACTATTATGTCACAACCTTTTATCGCCATTTTAATGGGCTCTGATTCTGATTTACCAATCATGAAAGCTTCAATTGCAGTACTGAGAAGTTTGCAGGTTGAATTTGAAGTTAAAATTGCTTCAGCACACCGCACGCCAGCTTACACACACGACTACGTAACCGATGCAGATCAGCGCGGCGCTGTCGCTTTCATCTGTGCTGCTGGTATGGCTGCACATTTGGCAGGGGCTGTTGCTGCTGCTACTACTAAGCCAGTTATAGGTGTTCCTATTGAATCATCACTAGATGGCTTAGATGCACTACTTTCTACTGTTCAAATGCCTGGGGGAATTCCTGTAGCGACTGTTGCTATTGGTAAAGCTGGAGCAAAAAATGCAGCTTATTTAGCCGCTCAAATAATGGCCGTTGCAGACCCCGAACTGGCCGCACGAGTTAAAGCTGATAGACTTGCTAACTCTGAAAGCGTCATCGCTAAAGATAAAGATTTACAAGCTAAGCTAGCAAGTGGCGAAATCTAAATAAAAAGTAATGTTGTAAAAATAGGTTTTTAGTTGTTAAAAAGTAATCAAGAAATCCAGCAAGCTGTTGAACTACTAAACAATGGTGAAGTTATTGCATATCCCACTGAGGCAGTTTGGGGATTAGGGTGTGACCCTTTTAGCAGAGCTGCAGTTGAGCATATTTTAACAATTAAAAACCGTGAACAAGATAAAGGTTTGATTCTTGTTGCTAGTAACATTAAGCAAGTTGAAGAGCTGTTGGTTAACATAACAAGCTCTCAGCTCCTTAAGTTGCAGCAAAGCTGGCCAGGTCCTACTACTTGGCTTATCGAAGACCCGAATAATTTCATTCCTCAATGGATAAAAGGAGCGCACAGTACAGTAGCAGTCAGAGTAAGCGCACATCCAACCGTTAAAGCTTTGTGTGAAGCATTTGGCGGGCTTTTAGTCTCTACTTCTGCTAATCCTAGTAGTCTTCTTCCTGCCGTTTCTCAGCACCAAGCTCAAGCTTACTTTAAAGCATCTGTTGCTCTTTATGTTAAAGGTAGCCTAGGTAGCTCTAAAGAGCCTAGTAAAATAATTTCTTTAGAAGATAATGTGATACACCGCTAGCGCTTGTTAGTCATACTTCTTTGTACTAGTGTTATTATTCTAATCAATTTTTTCCAGTATTCCCTAATCAAATTGTATTTTCATAGGTTTATAAATGACTGAAATAAACGTAGACGCCGTAAAGGACTATCTATTAAATCTACAGCAAAGCATTTGTGCAAAATTATCAGAAGTCGATGGTAAACAAGGCTTTAGCAAAGACTGTTGGGATCGACCTGAAGGTGGGAGCGGTATAACTAGGGTCATTACTGACGGCGCTATTTTCGAAAAGGGCGGGGTTAACTTTTCTCATGTTTTTGGCGATAAAATGCCGGCATCTGCTACAGCGAGTCGTCCTGAGCTTGCTGGTCGAAGTTTTCAAGCAATGGGTGTCTCGTTGGTTATTCACTCTCATAATCCCCATGTACCAACCTCTCATGCAAACGTACGTTTTTTTATTGCGACAAAAGCGGGTGAAGAGCCGGTATGGTGGTTTGGTGGTGGTTTGGATCTTACGCCTTATTATGGTTACGAAGAAGATTGTATTCATTGGCATCAAACAGCTAAAGATAGCTGTGATCCGTTTGGAGAAGACGTTTATTCTTCTTACAAGCAATGGTGTGACGAATATTTCTATATTAAGCATAGGGACGAACCTAGAGGCATTGGCGGGCTATTCTTCGATGACCTATGTGCGCCTGACTTCGATAGCAGTTTCTCTTTAATGCAAGCTATTGGTAATAGTTACCTAGCGGCTTATGTGCCTATTGTTGAAAGAAGAAAACTTGAACCATTTACGGCACAACAGCAAGATTTCCAATTACACAGGCGTGGTCGTTACGTTGAGTTTAATCTTGTTTACGATCGAGGTACGCTATTTGGATTACAGTCTAATGGCAGAACAGAGTCAATTCTAATGTCATTACCACCTAATGTGAAATGGAGTTATGACTACCAAATAGCTGAAAATAGTAAAGAATCAGAGCTTTATAGTAAGTACCTTACTAACAAAAATTGGTTGGAGTATTAATCATATGCAGCAGATAGCACAAAGTCCTGATGAATACTTAGTGGTTGGAAATCCTATTGGCCATTCCAAAAGCCCTCAAATTCATCAATTGTTTGCTCAGCAAACTAAGCAAGACTTGACGTATAGATCCCATTTTATAGAGCTAGGTCAATTCGATGAGAATGTTGTAGCATTTCAAAAATCTAACATAAAAGGCATAAACGTCACATTACCCTTTAAGCAATTAGCTTGGAGTGTCTCACAAAAACTTTCTTCATGTGCCCAATTAGCTGGTGCTGTTAATACGTTGAGTTTTAGAGATAACGTTATTTACGGAGATAATACAGATGGCATTGGTCTGGTTACTGATTTGAAGGTAAATAATGGGCTTTGCTTCGAAGGTTGTAATATTCTCATTTTAGGTGCTGGTGGCGCTGTAAGAGGGGTGCTGCAGGCTATTATAGACCAAAACCCAGCGAGTATTACAATTGCTAATCGTACCTTGGCTACCGCTCATGAACTCGCTACGTTGTTTGCAGCGAAATTTTCGATTGAAGCTGTTGAGTACTCTGATTTAAATCGATCTTATGATTTAATAATTAACGGTACGTCTGCATCTCTCAATAAAGAATTGCTACCAGTGCCTAATATCATTGTTGATTCTAATAGCTACCTTTACGATATGATGTATAGCGTTGAGCAAACTGTTTTCAATAAATGGGGCGAAGATTTAGGTGCTAAAAATACCTCTGATGGTTTGGGGATGCTCGTAGAGCAAGCAGCAGAAGCTTTTTACCTTTGGCGTAATGTGCGCCCTGAAACTAAAAGTGTTATTAGTTTGTTAAGGCAAGCTCTATAAGCATTTATGGGTAGGTTACTAAAGTCATACGGTTTAACTACTTAAGCAGCAATGTTCAATTGGAACCGAACTTCTAAGGCAACTAAAGGTGCTAGTTGTTAATGTATAAAGGCCTGTTTAATCTTAGTGCAAAAGGCGTAGCCGGTATTAGTTTCACGTGGAACTAATACTGGTTTTAAAGAATTCAGTCGCTATTTGATAGTGTAAATAACAAAATCGCCAGGCGTGCATTGTTAAACTAAGTTATGTTGCATACTAATGATCAAACAAGTAAGGTAACTATCGCAAGTTGATGATTTTAAAGAAACCTAGCTAATTTTTTGATGTTTCCTTACTCTAGAACTGTACTGCCGACTCACTTATATCAGTTGCCATCTGAATGAACGATCGGCAAGCATCAGCTGCAAAACTTGATTCAAGGTTCTCTTGCGCTAATTGCCCTATATCTAATCTTCAATAGCCGCCGCTGCTTGATTTGTCATAGAGAACTGTGTGTCAGCGGCTTTGTCATTACTATCTACAGTATCATTTAAAATATTGGAGCCATTTTTTAAATGTATTGCTATTAGACATCCTGCCGATGAGAGAAGACAGCAAATAGTTTACCAAGATAGCAATCAATGAAAAGGGCTTGTCTGGGAAGTTTTATTTGAGTAATCGAAGCATCAATTTACTAAAGATTTCATTTGTTTATAAAAACAGTAACAATTGATATAATTTAATATTTGGGAATAGAACAGTGTTTGGAAAAGTAGCAGTGGCTTGGGGATTTATTGGTGTCTGTTTGTTTCTTGGGAGTGCTATTTCAAGACTGCTTGAAGTAAGTAGTCAGCTACAATTACACGACCTTACTCTCGTACACTGGGCTGTGATGATTGTTTGGGTCTTTTTTATGGCATACTTTGAAGGCTATAAAGGATTTCAAAAAGGCTTTTCGCCCAGAGTAGCTGCTAGGCTTTATTATTTGGCCAAGCATGCAACTGTAAAACGTTTGATTTTTGCTCCATTTTTTTGCTTAGGCTTTTTTGATGCAGAGCGAAAACGTATCATTTTTATTATTTGTTTGAGCGCCGCTATATTTTCGATTGTGCAATTAGTTGAATATTTGCCAATGCCTTGGCGTGGGATTTTAGACATAGGCGTAATGATCGGTTTAAGTTGGGGGCTTATTTCAATGATAATTTTTTCTTGTCAGATTTTTGCAGGAAAGAAATTTGATTTCCCAGCAGGAGTACCAGAAAACTAGCTCAAAGTGGGATTATAAAGCGTAGATGCGGTTTGCAATAAAATGGATACTATAGATAGAGGTAATACAGGCATATCTCACGCTTAAAAGAACCTTTAAGCGTGAATTGTTAGTTAGGCTTGCTCTGGTATTAAACTAGCCTAGAAACAGCTTGAAGGCTTTGTTATCAGTTTCTTCCCAATAGCGATAGCCAATTTCATCTAAGAAATTGATTATATTAGGTTTGTCTTCTTTTTCTGCTTGCATGGCAACCAACACACGACCAAAATCTGAGCCGTGATTGCGATAATGGAACATAGAGATATTCCAGCGACCACCTAAAGTATCTAAAAACTTAAGCAGTGCTCCAGGCTTCTCTGGGAATTCAAATCTAAATACAAGCTCGTTTTTTTCAGGTGCTTGACTATGACCACCAATCATATAGCGAATATGTATTTTGGCTATTTCATTGTCAGAGAGATCTTCAACTGGAATGTCCATCGACGACAGCTCATTAACCAACGCGCTTTTTTCTTCGCTATCGGGATTGATGGTTACTCCAACAAAAATATTGGCGATTTCTTTGTCCGAATATCGATAGTTAAACTCGGTAATGTTGCGATTACCTAAAGCACTACAAAATTGTCGAAAACTACCTGGCTTCTCTGAAATCTGTGCTGCCAACAAAGCTTCGCGTTTCTCGCCTAAATCGGTTCGCTCTGCAATGTGTCGTAATCGGCTAAAATTCATATTGGCGCCAGAGTTTATGGCAATCAGTGTTTGCTGCTTACAACTATTATTGTGCACATACTTTTTAAGCCCGGCTACAGCTAAGGCGCCAGATGGTTCGCATATAGAACGTGTGTCATCAAAAATATCTTTTAGGGCGGCACAAATCTCATCCGTTTCAACAGTGATTACATCATCAACATACTGTTGGGCAATTTCAAAAGTATGCTTGCCAATTTGTGCAACCGCGACACCATCGGCAAAAATGCCTACATGCGGCAAAATAACGCGCTCACCAGCGTCCAAGGCAGCTTTCAAACAAGCAGATTCACTTGACTCTACACCAATTATTTTTGTCTCAGGGCTTAGGTATTTAATATAAACAGCTATCCCAGCAATTAAGCCGCCACCGCCAACTGGCACAAATATCGCGTCAATGTGACCGCTGTGCTGCTTAAGGATTTCCATGGCGATGGTGCCTTGCCCGGCAATAACATCAGGGTCATCAAAAGGCGGGCAATATGTATAGCCGTGTTCTGTGGCTAGCTGTTCAGCATGTTTTTTCGCTTGATCGAAATTCTCACCATGTAAAATAACCTTGCCGCCAAGGGCGATAACATTATCAACCTTAATGCTTGGGGTAATCTTAGGCATGACAATAACAGCTTTAACCCCCATAATTTTCGAGGATAAGGCTAGCCCTTGAGCATGGTTTCCAGCGGAGGCAGTAATAACACCTACATTGCGCTCAGCATCAGTTAGTTGAGCCATTTTGTTGTAAGCGCCACGCACTTTAAAAGAGAAGACAGGCTGTAAATCTTCACGTTTGAGCAGCACCTTATTGTCAATTCGCTTAGATAATACTTTTGCTTCATCAAGAGGTGTTTCTATCGCGGCGTCATAAACCCTCGCTTTGAGGATTTTTTTTATATAAGGATTAGGCATAATATTTTATCTATTGTCAGTTAAAAGATTGCTGCACATAGGACTTTAGCTGCAGACAAGCCTTCAATGCTACAAGTAGATGATTGATGCGTCTATAGACAGAGCGTGAATTTAGGTAAATTATTATTAAGAGATGGCGATATAGAGCATCGGTTTATAATTATTATTTAGCCTAAATATGAGCGAATCTTTACTGTAAGCTAATATGATAAATAAGGTACAATTGCTTTCACATAAACCTCCTCAGGCATTTATTAAGATATCTATTATGACTCAAGATGAAATGAAGCTAGCAGTAGCAAAAGCTGCAATTGAATACATTACTCCAAAGCTTGATAAAGACAGCGTTATTGGTGTTGGTACAGGCTCAACAGCGAACCTTTTTATTCAAGAACTGGCTGCAATCAAGCATATGTTTGATGGTGCAGTTGCAAGCTCAGAAGAGTCAGCAAGGCGTTTACAAGAGATTGGTATTAGCGTTTATGAGCTAAATGATATCAATGAAATGGTTGTATATGTGGATGGCGCTGATGAATTTGATCCCCAGCTTAATTTAATAAAAGGCGGCGGCGCAGCATTAACGCGTGAAAAAATAGTAGCTGCAGTTGCTAAAGAGTTTGTTTGTATAGTAGATGACACTAAGCAAGTAACCCGCTTAGGTGCGTTTGCATTGCCGGTTGAAGTGATTCCTATGGCGAGATCTTATGTTGCGAGAGAATTAGCAAAACTTAATGGTCAACCTGTTTATCGTCAAGGCGTTATTACTGATAATGGCAATGTGATCATCGATGTTGAAGATCTAGATGTCATTGATGCAAAAGGGCTAGAAGCTAAAATAAATAGTATTGTTGGCGTTGTAACTAATGGCTTGTTTGCACAGCGCAATGCTGACGTAGTGCTAATGGGAACAAATAATGGTGTTGAAACGTTGATTGCCAGCTGAGCTGGTTTTTAGACAACGTTATTATAGCGAGCTAGATTAAATAAGCCTCTCTTTCACAAGTGTAAGAGAGGTCGTGTTGCTAGGTAAAAATAGGTTTTACAAAACGTACTTAATAAAACCAATTGTAACAGGCATTGTTACGAAGAGAAATGCTGCAGTTACTATGATAAGCCAGCCTAAGCCTGATGAATCCTGAAAGTTCTCGTCATGTCCTGACATCTGTATTTCCTTAGAATAATTAATATCTGTAGATTTTAGCAGCATCTCTTAAGCTTTTGTAGCTCAAAGAGAAATTACTGCTCTATAGAGTTTCTTTATTTACATTTTTTTTTGAGTGTAACCAGCCAAAACTTCTGCATAGCCACTTTTAAAATCAGGGTGCAAAAGCTCATAACCGGTTTTAAGCAATAGCGTGTTATCACAGCGTTTGCTAGGTGTCGCCCGCTTGCTCTTTTGCGGTTCTACAGGATTATTACTCATCTTAGCTAACCAGCTCATAACCTCACTTATAGGGCTTGGTAGGCTATCAGAAGCTAAGTATAAAGAAGCTATAGTGTCATGGTTGGCAAGTTTGTTGACTAAATGACACAAAACACCCGCGCAGTCATTTAAATGAATTCTATTACTATATTGAACAGGTTCAGCAGTAAAAGCTTTGCCATTGAGTACTTGGTTGAACAAGTGCAATCTGCTTTTTCCATAAATACCGCTAAATCGAATAACAGTGGACGACTTTTGAGAATTGAGTACTTGTTGTTCCGCACTGCGCATAATGATTCCTTTCTCAGTAGTAGGAAGCGTTGCAGATTGCTCATTCACCCACTGATGATTTCCTTGAGCGTACACAGAAGTACTAGAAGTGAAAAAAATATGCTGTGGTGGATTAGGCAATGCGCTGATTAAATTGCTGAAGCCCTTGAGGTAAGTGTCTGTATAACTATCTGTTACGATAGCAGTGCTGCTTTTACTCGGTGCAGCGCAGTAGATAATAATATCAATGCAGGGTAACTTTTTTAATGTCGCTGGGTTATTGAGATCGGCAGTGACCGGTATTATTTCACTAGGCAGTAAACTTGCATTACGACGTAAGCCATAAACCTTATGATGCCTAGCGAGCAAAAGCCCAGCTGCAGTACCTACTTCTCCACATCCTGCTATCAAAATCCTAAATTTTTTCATGCTATATCTTTTTTTCCCTTTTGTTAGAAACGCATTTAAAGCATAGTGATATCAAGCTTAGCACTATTGATAAATTGATCTATAAACAGTTCTATAAATTAGCAGTATCTATTTAAAAAAACATAAGCAGCGGAATTATATATGACATTGACAGAACTGCGCTACATAGTAACGCTTGCAGCGACAGAGCATTTTGGGCGTGCAGCAAAACAGTGTTTTGTCAGCCAGCCGACGTTGTCAGTGGCAATAAAAAAGTTAGAAGATGAGTTGAAAGTTGCTATTTTTGAACGTCGCAAAAATGGCGTAAACACTACTGATGTTGGGAAGAAAATTATTGCTCAAGCGAAAGTCACCTTGCAGCAAGCAGAAGTAATCAAAGAGATCGCTCTTAATGATCGGGATCAGTTAAGTTCACCTTTAAAAGTAGGCGCTATACATACTATCGGTCCATATTTATTTCCAAAATTAGTGCATGAGTTACGAGTCATCGCTGGGCAAATGCCACTGTATATCGAAGAAAATTTCACTTCAAGACTAAGAGAAAAGCTATTAGAAGGGGAGTTAGATGCGATCATAGTGGCACTACCTTTTGAGGAAACAGATGTAGTCACTGTCAACTTGTATCACGAAGACTTCTTAATGCTATTACATCCAGAGCATCCATGGTGTGAACAGGAGGAAATTGCAGCATCATCATTAGCTCAAACGGAGTTATTATTGCTGGGCGAAGGGCATTGCTTCAGAGATCAAATCATTGAATCTTGCCAATCTTTACAGCAAGTATTAAATCAACAGCAAAAAGCCACGCAAGGAAGCTCTTTAGAAACGATACGGATGATGGTGGCATCAGGTTTAGGCAGTAGTGTTATGCCACGCAGTGCAGTGCAAAAACATCATACGCAAGGCTTGAAGGTAGTACCTTTTAGTAAACCTACACCTGGGCGAACCATTGCGTTGGCTTGGAGAGCAAGTTTTACGCGCACCAAAGCGATAGACTCACTACTTGAAGCACTGAACTCCCCAGAAATAAAAGGTATTCAACATGGTTGAAAACGCCACTATCCCGGATGTAAGCGTACTTAAAGGCGTTGGGGCAGCCATGGTGATAAAGTTAGAGCGCTTAGGGATTCACAATCTACAAGATTTACTATTTCATTTACCGCTTAGATACCAAGATAGAACTAATTTAAAAAAAATCAATGAACTACGCATTGGTGATGAAGCAGTCATTGAAGTTGATGTTTTAATGGCAGAGATTAAGTTTGGTAAAAAGAAAACATTACTATGTAAAGTGCAAGATGGTACAGGAAGCCTAACGCTGCGCTTTTTTCATTTTAGCGCTGCACAAAAGAATAACTTGAGCAAAGGTAAAACCTTACGCTGTTTTGGAGAAGTGAGGCCGGGTCCAAACGGATTAGAGATGGTCCATCCTGAATACAAGGCAGTAGAGACAGAGTTCAGTACCCCAGTAGAGAACAGCCTAACTCCTGTATATCCAATGACCGAGGGTTTACAACAAAACAGAGTACGGGCCCTTATTGCACAAGCTTTAGTATGGTTAAAAACAGGCGAACTACCAGAGCTTCTTCCTAAGCATTTGAGAGAGCAATGGGCACTTCCGCAGTTATCAGCATCGCTGATGTACTTACATGCGCCACCACCAGAAGCGGACAGAGAGGCGATGGCAAATGGCATGCATCCAGCACAGCGCAGGCTTGCGTTTGAAGAGCTGCTTGCCCATCATTTAACGCTGCTTAATATCCGTAATAAAATACAGGCACAAGGTGGTTTTGCGCTTAATCCACCCACAGAATTAACCACTAAGTTTCTACAGCAACTGCCTTTTAAACTGACCAATGCCCAGCAAAGAGTGGCTACACAAGTTGCAGACGATTTAACTAAATCATTACCGATGTTACGTTTAGTACAAGGGGATGTGGGGTCAGGTAAAACAGTGGTTGCGGCGATGGCTGCACTACAAACAGTTGAGAATAATTACCAAGCGGTAATTATGGCTCCTACAGAAATACTCGCGGAACAGCATCTTTTGAGCTTTACAGCTTGGTTTGAGCCCTTGGGCATTAAAGTCGGTATGTTGACGGGAAAAATAAAGGGAAAAAAGCGCGAGCAGCAACTAGCAAGCTATGCCAACGGTGAGATAAAAGTGATAGTGGGTACCCACGCACTTTTTCAAGAAGAAGTCCGTTTTTATAATTTGGGATTAGCCGTTATTGATGAGCAACACCGGTTTGGAGTGCATCAAAGGTTAAGTCTTAGAGAAAAAGGGCGTGATGGAGAGCGTTATCCTCATCAGCTAATAATGACAGCCACACCGATTCCAAGAACACTAACAATGAGTGCCTATGCTGATTTAGATTGCTCGGTTATCGATGAATTACCGCCAGGTAGAACACCGGTACAAACAGTAGTAATTGGTGATCATAGACGTGATGAAGTTATCGCTCGAGTTAAAAAAGCCTGTGAGGAAAAGCGCCAAATCTATTGGGTGTGTACATTAATTGAAGAATCAGAAGTCTTACAATGCCAAGCGGCAGAAGTAACGGCACAACTGTTAAAAGAACAGCTACCTAATATGCGTATCGGCTTAATCCATGGGCGCATGAAATCTAAAGAAAAAGTAAGCATAATGCAGGCCTTTAAAGGGGATAGTGAGCAGCCTGCGCAACTTGATTTGTTAGTCGCCACAACTGTGATCGAAGTGGGTGTTGATGTGCCTAACGCAAGTGTCATGATCATTGAAAACCCTGAAAGATTAGGCTTAGCACAGTTGCATCAATTGCGCGGCAGAGTTGGGCGAGGATCAGTTGAGAGTTATTGTTTATTACTGTATCGTGCGCCGCTCTCTTATACTGGTAAACAGCGTTTGCAAATAATGCGCGAGACTAATGATGGCTTTATCATTGCTGAAAAAGATTTGCAGATACGCGGCCCAGGTGAGGTTCTAGGCACTAGGCAAACTGGTGAGATGCAATTTAGAATAGCTTCTTTAGAAAGAGATGGAGACTTGTTAGAGCAAGTGCAAAATTTAGCAAAGCAAGTTAGCGCTAACTCACAAACCGTAAACGCAATAACCAGGCGTTGGTTGGGAACAGGTGAACAGTACGGCCATGTGTAGTTTTAAATACTTAACATATTAGAATTTATTAAGGATTATTTTGCAGATATCAGATTCAGATAAAGACATCATTCGCCAACAAATTGGGCGCGAACCACAGGGCATTGTGAAAATCGCAGCGCGTGCAAAGAACAGGATACCACTAGTACTTCAAATGCGCAGCATTGTTGATGGGAAACCTTTTCCTACATTGTACTGGCTTTGTTCTAAAGATCTTTCTAAAGCCATTGGCTCAATTGAAACAACAGGTTGGGTGAAAGATATAGAGCAACGGATAGCTGTTGATGCAAGCTTAAAAGAGCAATTTTTTGCTAATCAACAGCAGTATGTTAGTAAGCGTCACCAAGAAATGACAGCACAAGACAGCACTATAATAGAGCAGCGTGGTTTCAAAGAAATGTTTGAGCGCTATGGTATTGGTGGAATTTCACAGTGGGATAAAGTGCGTTGTTTGCATATGCAATATGCGCATCACCTTGTTGATACAAACGTGATAGGGGAAATTTTAGATAAAGAATTCGAACTGTACAAAATGCTGGAGAACAAAGAATTAAAGTAATCACCAAATAAAGTTGGTGATTACTCACTAACGTGTAACTTAAGCAGTTAGGATGTTGTACTTATCCATTAGCTGATCTTTAGATTCTTCGTTATCAGGGTCTTTAGGAATACAATCTACAGGGCATACTTCAACGCATTGTGGCGTATCGTAATGACCAACACATTCAGTGCATTTGTTAGGATCGATTTCATAAATCTCTTCACCGGGTGTAATTGCCTCGTTAGGGCATTCAGGTTCACAGACATCACAGTTGATGCATTCATCAGTAATTATTAATGACATTTTTCAGCCTCATAGCTCGCAAGGATTTCAGTATTAGTGATAGCTTCACTGTCACTGGCAGCTATCTTCGATTCTTTTAAAGTAGCAACTCTATGGTTGTTTACTTTAATACTTTATTTTTGCCGTGATGCTCTTTTAATGAGCTTTCTACAGCTGGATGGATAAATTTACTAACGTCACCATCCAGTCTTGAAATTTCTCTAATTAAAGTAGAGGAAATAAAAGATAGATGCTCAGCAGGTGTTAAAAATAAACTCTCTGCCTGCGGTGCTAAATGACGATTCATATTAGCTAATTGAAACTCGTACTCGAAATCAGATACAGCACGTAAGCCCCTTAATATAATGTTGGCCTGCTCCTGGTGGATTAGATCCGCCAATAGGCAATTAAAACCTATAATTTCAACATTATCTAAATGACTCGTGACTAGTTTTGCTAAGCGTACTCGCTCATCAATAGGCAAAAGTGGTTGTTTTTTGGGGCTTGAAGCCACAGCAACAATCACACGATCAAATAATCTAGATGCTCTTTCTACCAGGTCAGTATGACCATTCGTAATAGGATCGAAAGTACCAGGGTAAATAGCTGTATTCATAAGCTTATCTTAATTACTTTGAGCTGCTTACAAAAGCGGATTTTAATTAGTGAAGAGATTAGCTTTGGCTCGACAACAGATTAAAAACGTTTAGTAAATACTACGCTTATTTAAGCAGCTACATTAAAAGGAGTTTATTCGTTATTAATAATATAAGGAAACTGTTTTATAGAACAAATTATTATAAACAAATAGCCATTATGCAATAACCCAGATTATATACATAAATACTGCGAATTACGTATAAATGCTTTAGTTCTTCATTATTAAGTTTAAATTTTTTAATACTGGCGCTAAAGATATAAAAGAAAATAAGAATGCAAAACCGATTAATAATTGTTCTGTTATTGTAATAAGACTTATTATCATTTATTATTCGCAGTATATTTCCAACTAACAGTCTTATTATAGATACTTACGGAGTTCATAAATGAAATCTTTTCCAGTATTAGCGCTATCTGCAGCGCTAAGTTTTGCAGCTTTATCTACTGGCGTTCAAGCGTCAAACGCGTCAAACGCGTCACAAGTGCTCAAGCATTATGGTGATATTGCCCAGGCAACATTTGAAGATTCTTTAACAACGGCGCAAGACCTGCAAGTTAACATTGCCGCTTTTTTAGAGCAGCCAAATGCGCAAACTTTAGAGTTAGCAAGACAAGCATGGATTGCAGCACGTGTACCTTACCAGCAGTCAGAAGCATACAGATTTGGCAATGCAATTGTTGATGAATGGGAAGGAAAAGTAAATGCATGGCCTTTAGATGAAGGACTAATCGATTACGTTGATACAAACTACGGCAGCGAATCAGATGAAAACCCTTACTATGCAGCTAACGTT
>JBALXS010000047.1:0-34339 GCA_036960485.1 Oceanospirillaceae bacterium | reverse complement strand
GACCAGTAACTTCACGCCAATTTTCATCCAGTAATGGATAAATTATTTGTCCTCCTTGCAAGTGCTGGTGCATTAAGGTGCCCATAGTATTAATCACTTTGAAGGCGTTAGGCTCTGATAATGCATCTGCGCAACCCAATGCAACGTACCAGCCCAGCGAATTTCCAGTGACAGCAACTAACTCAAAAGCATCGCGATTGATGGATAAAAAATCAGCATAGGCACAAGCATACACAAGTGCTGAGGCGTTATCGCCACGAGTATGCTTGCTCATGCTATAAGTGGGCATGGTATCTAATTCACTGATAACCACCTGCCCACTTTGCTCTCGATAAGCATCTAGTTGCGCTAATAAAGCAGGTTTATCGTGGTGCCAACGCTGTAAATAACCCAGTTCAGTTTTGTTATAAGTGCCTCTACCAGGGCAAATAACGATCGCCTTCTTTCTACTCATGTCTAATTCCTAGTAACAGTAAACTCTACTGTGATAACTTTGTCTTTCATTACAATAGATACCCGCTTGCTTTGATCAGTAACTTGCTTGCTTCATTAACCACGCGCAAAGGTTTCGCGGTATCTATTGCTCATTTTTACCTGCTAATAACCTTGTCAGTTAATTGCAACGCAGCTGTTACGATGTCATCGCAACTTGGTAGGGTCACTGTGGCAGCCTTACCCAGAGGAATAAAGCTATCTTGCGCACATACTGCGCGTAACTTTGGATGATGACTCGCTTTCTCACTGAGCATACTGATGATGGCCTCTGCTTGTGAACCTGTTTTACGACACTCATCAATCACTAACACATGGCCACATTCTTTAACTGCATTTAGCAGCTGTGCCTCATTTAAAGGTGCAAGCCAGCGCAAATCAATCACTCTAACCTTCATCTGGTATTTTTCAGTAAGAATAAGCTCTGCCTGCCTGGAGAGATAAAAACCGTTGGCATAACTAACAATAGCCAGTTCTGTACCATCACCAAATTGACCTATATCTCCCAACGCTATGCTCTGTGAAGTATCCGGTTGTGGATAATGCGCTAACCACTGCCCATCTTCTGGGGCATGCAGATCACGTGTCATATACAAAGCAATCGGCTCTACAAACACAATAATGCGCTGCTCTTCTAAAGCTAAGCGTACACATTCGCGTAGCATCAGTACCGCATCCACTCCGTTACTTGGGCAAGCAATAATTACACCGGGTATATCACGCAGTACCGCCAGCGAATTATCATTGTGAAAATGGCCACCAAAACCTTTTTGATAACCAAGGCCTGCAATGCGAATAATCATCGGGTTGGTATATTGGCCATTCGAGAAAAAGCTTAGGGTTGCCGCTTCTCCGCGCAATTGGTCTTCTGCATTGTGCAAATAGGCGAGAAACTGTATTTCGGGTATCGGTAAAAAACCATTGTGTGCTAAACCAATCGCTAAGCCTAAAATGCTTTGCTCATCTAATAACGTATTGATTACTCTGTTACTGCCAAAGCGCGAGTGTACTTTGCCGGTGACATTATAGACCCCACCTTTAGGGCCAATGTCTTCTCCGGCAAGTACTATATTTTGATGCTCCATCATCAAGTCACTGATAGCCCAACTTAATAACCTGGCTGTGTGTTGCGGTTTTTGCATGGCAGTCACATCACTGCCAAAGCATGCTTCTCGCTGTGCTTTACTATCAGTAGAACTATCATTACCTTTTAAGCTAGTTTGCAGCGTGCGCTTTGGCGGAATAATAGCGGCCATTACCTGCTTAGCCGTTACCAGCTTAGGCCTTAAAGCAGCTTCTACTGCCACTTTATCAACGCGTTCGCCAATTTGGTTGTAGAGGTCTAAAATCTGTTGAGCAGTTAATAAACCTTCATCAATAATTATTTTTGCACTGTGTAACAAAGGATCATTCGCTTCGCTACTTTCTACTTCTTGCTTAGAAATATAAGCGGTTTGCACATCTGAGCCCGCATGCCCATAAAGCCTTACACAACTCATATGCAAAAAAGCAGGTTTACGATGTTTACGTACTTGGTGCTCCACTTGGCGAGCTGCTTTATAAGTATCTAAAATATCTAAACCATTACAGCTTATGTAATTAAGCGCAGGGCGCTGTGAAAAATTTGCCGCTATCCAACCACCCGGCGTTTTAGTAGAAATTCCAATGCCGTTATCTTCACAGATAAAAACAATTGGCATAGGGACATTTTGATAAGCAGACCAACAAGCCGTATTAAAAGCGCCTTGTGAAGTAGAGTGATTAGCGGATGCATCGCCAAAACTTGCCAATACAATACTGTCAGTTTGCATCTGCATATCTTTAGGTTGATGGCGTTTAGCTAGCCCGACACTATAAGCCGCCCCTACCGCTTTGGGTAAATGCGAAGCTATTGTGCTGGTTTGTGGAGGAATAAACAGTGCTTTAGATCCCAGTACTTTATGACGCCCTCCTGAAATTGGATCATCAGCTGAGGCACTAAAGCTCAGCAACATATCCCAAGTGGGGGTTTGGCCGGTTAATAATTTGGATCGCTGAATCAAAAAAGCGGCATCTCTATAGTGAAGAAAAGCCATATCATCCACTTTAAAGGCCGCTGCTATTGCCGCATTACCTTCGTGGCCAGAACTACCAATAGTATAAAAACCTTCGCCTCTAGCTTGCATCTTTCTAGAGGTTCTATCCAACTGTCTACTCAATATCTGGCTTTCAAATATTTCTATTAATCCAGTGGCAGTTAAACCTGATTCTGCAAGTGTTATTTGAGTTACTCGCTTAGGTAAATCAGCCAATGCTAGCCTAGATAAAAAGTTGTTATGTACAACTTCTGCACGATCCATAAACAAACTCCGTAATGAAAAATTTGTAACACGCTAACTTCATCAGCTAGGTATTCAAGAATTTATTGCTATTTTTTTCATGAGCTTAAATATTATTAGAGATAGGTTATAGCACTGTTTAACCTAAAAATGCCAAACCTATCCCCACCATAATGCATTTTTAATTGTTACTATCCGATTAAATAATATCAGCCTTCTAACTCATTGATTTATGACTTCCTATCATGGATAGATCGGCATTTTAAGAGGAACTACATTTGCCATTAATGTAAAATTAATAAGTTAGAGAGCAGCCAAAATCAAACCGGCCAGCATAATTTTTAATACTGTAATTTAATGAAAAGAAAAAATATATTACTGCCACTAATCCGCATTTGTTTGTATAATCGTTAGCCTTTAAAATTAGCTTGGAATTAATTATTACTTACTCTGTAAAATTTAGTTGAAAGCTAATTGTTCTACCCTAAATTCAATTTATTTAAAGAAGTTATCCAATGTCTGTTTTAGAAGTATTAGTCGCACCCCACCCTAAGCTAAAGATAAAAGCCATCCAAGTAACTGACGTCAGTAGTGTTCAGCAATTGATCGATGATTTATTGGAAACTATGTATGACACTGATGATGGTATTGGTCTCGCCGCCACACAAGTTGGCAGCAGCGCGGCTGTTGTTGTTATTGATATTTCTGATGAGCGAAATGAGCCATTAGTCTTAATAAACCCAATCATTGAAAGTGGTCATAGTTTAGAAAAAGGCCAAGAAGGCTGCCTGTCTATTCCAGGCTACTATGCTGATGTAGAGCGCTTTACCCATGTTATTGTCACCGCTTTAGACAGAGATGGTAAAGAAATCCGCATTGAAAGTGATGATTTTCTAGCCATTGCCATGCAACATGAAGTAGATCATTTAAAGGGTAAGTTATTTATTGACTACCTTTCCCCGTTAAAAAAGAAAATGGCTTTAAAGAAAGCTAAGAAGTATCTTTAATTTTAACCTCTGATAGCTAAATAAGCATGAATAAGATCCAGCTCGATGAGCAATTCATGCTGCAAGCTTTAGCTATATCAAAACAAGCTTTGCCTGCATGTTTACCAAATCCACCTATCGGCTGTGTTTTAGTTAGCGCCAACCAAGTGGTTGCCAGTGGCTATACCCATGCCCCTGGTTTTGCACATGCTGAGGCTGACGCGCTAGCTAATTATCTGGCAACAACAGATATAGCAGCGCAAGATTTTCCTGAGCTATCCGCTTATGTCACTCTAGAACCATGTTCGTTTTATGGACGTACTCCCTCGTGTGCGCTCACGCTAATAGAGCACCACATAAAAAGAGTGGTTGTTGCGCTAGTTGACCCTGACCCTAGAAATAATGGCACTGGTATTAGCTTGTTAACTAACGCAGGCATTGAGGTTGATATTGGTATTTGTGAGAGCCAAGTAGCTAGTTTTTTGAACCCTTTTCTCAGCGCGATTGAAGAAAAGTAAATGTTCTTACAGCACTACTCCATAAAAAATCTGAATAAAGCTTAATCCTAGTTAAAAATCACCATATATAGTCTTCAGACTACCCATAATTCTTTTATACAAAATAACGGTCTCCAGTAGTAGAATAAAATTAAGGGGTGTTTTTTATATTTTCAACAATAAAAAAATCCAGATTTATGCGCTTTTTCACCAAAAAAGCCCACCCATTTCCCATTTATTAGCAATAATATCCACAAATATAGCAAGCATCCAAACTGATTATTTTTTCTTCAATTCCACCGGTTCAACCTTGTATCAAAACTATGCTAAGGTTTAATTGTTTTTACCTAACTAGGTTTTATTTTGATTTTCTTGTTGATAGGTAAATCAAGATCAACCTATTAATCTGTAATGCCATCACTCTCGTTTAAAAATTGTAATAATTTGAATTTTAATATTACTGCTGTACTTTTTGATTTTCGAGACTCAACTCAAGCTAATAATATATTGATAGTAGTGAGTGTCCGTTATTGCATTACACATTATCCAAACTTTATGAGGAAAGTACTTATGATAGATAATAATAATAAATTTAGAAAACTTGCCATAATCACTGCAATCACCGCTACAACTACTTTTGCGTCGATGTCCGCTTTTGCCGCGACACACCCAACCACCGGCGAAGAGTTAGCTACTGATCAAAGTTACACTTATCGCTTATTAGACGGTATCCCCTCTATTGACCCACAGCTAGTTGAAGCGGTTGATAGCTCAAACTTAGTAAGAGATTTATTTGAAGGTTTATTGAACCAAGATGCGCTGGGTAAAAATGTACCGGGTGTCGCTAAAAGCTTTGATGTGTCTGCCGATAAAAAAACTTATACCTTCCATTTACGTCAATCTAATTGGTCAAATGGTGACGCCGTTACTGCCAATGATTTCGTTTATGCATGGCGTCGTGCTGTTGATCCTGCAACAGCGTCTCCTTACTCTTGGTATATGGAAATGATGGGCATTAAAAACGGTGCTGCTATCATTAAAAAAGGGATGGATGCTAAAGAGCTAGGTGTAGAAGCCATAGATGACTACACTTTCAAAGTAACCTTAGATGCACCGCTACCTTACTTCCCTGGTATGGTCACTCACACTACAACTTTCCCATCACATCAAGCCACGGTTGAAAAGTTCGGTAAAGATTGGACGCGCCCAGAAAATATCGTATCTAACGGTGCTTACGTACTTAAAGATTGGGTTCTTAAAGAAAAGAACGTACGCGAAAGAAACACACAATATTGGAACAACGACGCAACAATTCTAGATAAAGTAACGGCGTTAGTTATTAACGATGAAAACCAAGCACTGATTCGCTTTAAAGCCGGCGATGTTGATAAAACTGAAATCCCTGCAGGACAATATCCTGCGATGAAAAAATCAAACCCTACTGAGGCTTATTCATTCCCACGCCTTTGTAACTATTATTATACTTTCAACTTATCTGATAGTGGCCCACAAGCGTTTAAAGATGTGCGCGTCAGAAAAGCGCTTTCTTATGCCCTTGATCGTGACGTAATTGTGAAAAACGTGCTTAAAGGTGGCCAGTACCCCGCTTATACTTTTACCCCAGGCGCCACTGCTAACTTTGATGTTCCTGAAGTGCCTTATGCTACTTGGACCCAAAAAGAGCGCGATGCTAAAGCAAAAGAGTTATTGGCAGCAGCAGGCTATAGCAAAGATAACCCATTGAAGTTTGATATGGTTTACAACACCGATGAAGCGCACAAAAAAGTAGCGACGGTTATTTCACAAATGTGGAAGCAAAAGCTCGGTGTTAATGCAGTACTTGCCAATCAAGAATGGAAAACTTTCTTAGCAATTCGTAAGAAGCAAGAATTTGAGATGGCGCGTGGTGCATGGTGTGGTGATTACAACGAAGCCTCTACTTTCCTTGATTTAATGACCACACAAGCCGGTTATAACCACGGTAAGTGGCTTAACAAAGAAGTAGATACATTAATGGCGGATGCTAAAACCAGTGATACGCCTAATACAAACTATAAACGTGTAGAACAGATAATGGCTGATGAAATGCCGGTTATCCCTGTTTATCACTACACGGGTATCTACATGATCAAAGATACTTTAAAAGGCTGGCCGATCAAGAACGTTCAGCAAACTATTTACAGCCGTACTTTCTATAAAACAGCAAAGTAATTAGGCGCGCTTGATCAACATCTCAGTGGGATTTTAAATCGCTGGGATGTCTTTCAACATACTGAGAATTTTTTTAAATTTATAGAACACTCGATATCCTGCTAACCGGTATTGAGTGCCTTATTTAATTTAGGTCTCATAGCACTTTGTACTTACTATTATCCATACCACCGTTACCTGTTTTTCAATTTAGTTACTCAAAAAGTGGCTAGCCATTGATCTTCGGTAGTGGAATACAAGGTTGTGTTACATGTTTAGTTTTATCTTAAGGCGAACACTTTCGTCGATCCCCACCATTTTAATTTTAATTCTTATCTCGTTTGCCTTGATGCGTTTAGCTCCCGGTAGCCCTTTTTCTACAGACCGAGGCCTGCCACCGGAAGTATTAGCCAATCTTGAAGCCAAATTTGGCTTGAACCTGCCCTGGTTTGAGCAACTATTTAATTACCTCAGAGGTATTATTTTCGACTTTGATTTCGGACCTTCTTTCAAATATAAAGACCGCAGTGTCAACGATATTTTAGCGCAAGGTTTCCCCGTTACATTAACGTATGGTATTTGGTCGTTTATTGCAGCGGTGGCTGTCGGTATTCCCTTGGGAATTGCAGCCGCGGTTAAGCACAACACTAAGCTAGATTACGCGGCGGTAGGCTTTTCTATTGGCGCTCAAGTACTACCCAACTTTGTGATGGCACCCATTTTGGTGATCGTCTTTACCTTATGGCTTAACTGGTTGCCCGGTGGCGGCTGGAATGGAGGCCAATGGCAATACGTTGTTATGCCAATTATTGCGCTATCCACCAGCTACATGGCGAGCATCGCCCGTATTACCCGCTCCTCTATGTTAGAAGTATTACATTCTAATTTCATCAGAACTGCTCGCGCCAAAGGCCTGCCTTATAGCAGTATTATTTTTCACCATGCGCTAAAGCCCGCTTTGTTGCCGGTTGTGTCTTATTTGGGCCCTGCATTTGTTTCTATGATTACAGGTTCAGTCATTATTGACATTTATTTCAGTACCGGCGGTATGGGCCAGTTTTTTGTGGATGCGGCTTTAAATCGTGATTACTCATTGTTGATGGGCGTTACTATCGTATTTGGTGTAATGACGATTTTGTTTAATACCATAGTCGATATCACCTACGCGTGGCTTGATCCTAAGATTAGACTTTAAGAGGCGATTAAAATGCTAGTAAGTAAGAAAAAAATAGCTTCTGTCGCTGACGCTTCAGCTCACCAGCCAGTTATTAAAGGCCGCTCACAGTGGCAAGATGCAATGGTACGCTTTAGGCGCAATAAAGCCGCTCTTGCCAGTGTTTTTATATTATTGGCGATGGTCATCATAGCCTTTCTAGGCCCCATGCTAAATGAATGGGATTACGAAACAATTGATTGGGCATTAACCGGCAATGCAGCCGAAATGGGCGCGCCCAGTTTGAGCAACGGTCATTTTTTCGGTACCGACGATCTTGGTAGAGACATGTATTCTAGAGTAATGCAGGGCACTCAAATATCATTAATGGTCGGCCTTATCGGTACTATCGTAGCTGTAGTCGTCGGTGTTTTATATGGCGCGGTTGCCGGTTATTTTGGCGGGCGTATTGATAATCTAATGATGCGTTTTGTGGATATTTTAATGTCAATTCCATACATGTTTATTTTGATCATCTTGTTTGTTATGTTTGGTCGATCTGTTTATATCCTCTTTATTGGCTTAGGCTTGTTTTCGTGGATGGATATGGCGCGTATTGTGCGCGGACAAACCCTCACCTTAAAACATAAAGAGTTTATTGAAGCGGCAATTGCTGCTGGCGTAAGTGATTTTGCCATTATTTATCGCCATATTGTGCCAAACCTGATTGGCATTGTGGTGGTGTATACCTCTTTAATGATTCCTAACCTCATTTTATTAGAAAGCTTTATCTCCTTTTTAGGCTTAGGCATTCAAGAACCTCTTACCTCTTGGGGCGCGCTGATCAGTGATGGTGCTAAAACTATCCAATACGGTACGCTTTGGCAATTGGCATTCCCACTGGGCTTTTTTGTAACAGGCCTATTTTGTTTCTTTTATATTGGCGATGGTTTGCGTGATGCATTCGATCCTAAAGATCGCTAGGGGAATATCATGACAAATATTATAAAACCCATTTTTGCAGTAGATAACCTGAAAATAACTTTTGATACACCCGATGGTGATGTGCAAGCCGTAAAAGGAGTTAGCTTTCATATCAATCCAGGAGAGTGCGTAGGCATTGTAGGAGAAAGTGGCTCAGGAAAAAGCCAAACATTCATGGCGGCGATGGGGCTACTAGCTAAAAATGGCCGAGCTGAAGGTAACATCGTTTTTAAAGATCACCGCTTATTAGACTTATCAGTAGAAAAGTTGAATCAGGTGCGCGGCAAGAATATGTCGATGATTTTTCAAGACCCGCTAACCTCTTTAACCCCCCACATGACCATCTTGCAGCAAATGCGCGAAGTTATCTCGTTGCACATGAATTTAAACCGCCGTGATACTGATAAGTTATGTGAGCAATGGTTAGATAGAGTGCGTATTGCCGAAGCATCTCGGCGTTTAAACCAGTACCCGCATCAACTTTCCGGCGGCATGCGCCAGCGTGTCATGATTGCCATGGCAATGTTGTGCAGCCCATCCTTATTAATTGCAGATGAGCCTACCACCGCATTAGATGTAACGGTACAAGCTGAAATTTTAGATTTAATGGATGAGCTTAAACGTGAAAGCGGTACTGCTATCGCTTTGATCACCCATGATATGGGCGTGATGGCACGTATGTGTGATCGCTTGCACGTAATGCGCTACGGCGAATATGTAGAAGAAGGTACTGCTGAGAGTGTTTTTTATAACCCTCAACATGATTACACCAAAATGCTGCTCGATTCCATGCCGCGTATTGATGATGCCAATCGCTCTTCTCATCAAAAGCTTAAAGCGATCGATGAATCTGTAACTGGTGCTGACTTCTTAAAAGTTGATGATGTAAAAGTACATTTCAAAATTAAAGTCAGCGGTGGCCTATTCCCTAAAACATTGCCTTTAAAAGCGGTTGATGGAGTTAGTTTTGAACTACGTCCTGGGGAAACTTTAGGTATTGTTGGTGAAAGTGGCTGCGGTAAATCAACCTTAGCACGTGCTGTATTGCAGCTTATAGAACCCACCCATGGAACAGTAACTTGGTTAGGTAAAAAAATTAATGGCTTGAGCCGTGATGAACTAAAAGATCGGCGTAAAGATTTACAAATAGTGTTCCAAGATCCTCTCGCCAGCTTAGATCCACGTATGACTATCGCAAGTTCTATTATGGAGCCGCTGGTTACTTTTTCCTCTATGGCCAAAGCAGAAATGAAACAGAGCGTCATGCAAATGATGGATCGGGTTGGTTTAGATCGCAACATGATCAACCGCTATCCACATGAGTTATCAGGCGGCCAAAATCAGCGTGTGGGCATTGCGCGTGCCATGATAATGAAGCCTAAGTTAGTTATTTGCGATGAAGCTGTTTCAGCATTAGACGTATCAGTGCAAGCACAAATCATTGAATTGTTAATGGATTTACAAGAAGAGTTTAAACTGTCTATTTTGTTTATTTCACACGATTTAGCAGTAGTGCGCGAAGTATCGCATCGTATTATGGTGCTGTATTTAGGAAGAGTGGTAGAACTGGCTAATAGTATGGATATCTATGCTAATCCGATACATCCTTACACTAAACAGCTAATTTCAGCGGTGCCAATTCCGGATCCTAAAATTGAGCGTCAACGAAAATCAATCAAGATTCCAGGAGAATTACCTTCCCCTATGGATCCTATGGCGCAGTTTAAGTTTTTGCCTTCAAAAGTGGCAGCTGCCAGTGAAGGTTATTTACCTAAGCTGATAGAACATAGCGCAGGTCACTTTGTAGCAGAGCACGATAATTTAGCAATGTTACTTGATCATTAAGCTCACTTAATTATACATGCTTAATATTGCCACTATTTATGCAAATGGCACATAAAAACCTATTCTTGATGAATAGGTTTTTATGTTTGCTTAGTTCTCACACCTTAAAATTATCATTCCTTTACAAGCTACACTTTAAATTTATTCAATGTGCTGTTTAGTTCAACGATTGAGCTGGCAGATAACATACTCACCTCTGCGCTCTTTTCAGATATTTTTGCACTGTGCTGGCTCAATGAATACACCGTCGCCACTTTTTCGCTCACTTGGCTGGTTACTTGTGATTGTTCGTTACATGCATTGGCAACTGACGAAATAATATCTTTTAGTTCAACTATCGATTGCTCAATATTCTTAAACGTATCTTGAGTATCAATTACATGCTGTTTATTGATATTAGCGCTATCTAAGCTTTTATCGATTAGCTTAACCGCGCTACCAGTTTTATTTTGCAGTTTATCAATAATGGCTTCAATCTCCATCACTGATACCTTAGTTCGATTTGCCAGTGACCTAACTTCATCTGCTACAACTGCAAAGCCACGCCCTGCCTCCCCAGCTCTAGCGGCTTCTATCGCTGCGTTTAATGCTAAAAGGTTAGTTTGCTCACTCATGCTTTTAATCACTTCAACCACAGAGCTTATTGAATCAGCTTCTTTAGCTAAATCAGAAATAACACTGTGAGTGTCGGTAATATCACTATGCAAACTGGTTACAGAAGAAACACTTGATTGCGAAGATTCTTGGCCGCTAAAAATAGAGTCATTCGCGGCGCTAACCACATTGTTGGAAGTTTGTGTGTCTTGCGAAATATTATCAGCACTAGCTGATAACTCTTCAATAGAAACCGAAATTGAATTGGTTTCTTCTAACTGCTGCTCTAAAGATAATTTAGATTCTGCGGCCATCTCCACATTAGAGCTAGCATAACCATCTACTTCGATGGACGAACGCTGGGAACTGGCCACTAGGTTTTGAATTTGCTCAATAAACCGATTGAAACTTGCCGCTAGTTGGCCAATTTCATCGCGAGATTTTAATTCAACCCGTTTAGTAAGATCTCCATCGCCATCACTAATATCAGCTAAACGTGACAGTAGCTGTTGAAGGCCTTTGGTAATGCTGTCGCCAATGAACCAAATAATAAAAATGTTGGCAATGATGATGGCCAATATCACGATTAAACCGTTAGTACGTAACTGAGTCGTTTCTTGTAAAGTTGTGCCAGCCGTTTCATCTAATGCTTGCCACTGCCCTAGAATTTGATTAAGTAGCTGCTCACTAATTTGTTTTGTTTGTGCGGCAATTTGCGCGTTCGCCGCTTTAATCTCAGCATTGATAGCGACGGTAGCTTGGTATTGCTGTTCTAATTTTACCGCTAACGCAAATAGCGGCTTATAGGGCACATTTTTTTGTCTTGAAGCTATTTTTTTCATTTCAGCTAGCTGGTAGTAAATACCTGCAACTTCTAACTCCGAGCGTTCTAATAAAGTGCCTGAACCAGTATTCATATACAGATTAAAATAGGCTCTGGAAGCCAATAATTTTTGCGTTAAGCGCGATGAGATAGACACTAAGCCTGAATCATTATCTTTAATCGCATATTCTGTTAAATCAGAAGACATTTTTTCAAGCTTAGGCCCAAGCTCGTTATTTACGCTACTGGCAGCAGCACTTTTTCTATCGACTAGAGGTAGCAGTTTATTACTAATAACATCACTTAACTGGTTACTAGCGCTGTTTATTTCATCGATCAATAATCGTTGTTGCTCATTTGCCTCTGCTTTCGCTGCATCCGATAAAATTGAGAAATCATCACCTAAAGCGGCTAATTGTTGCTTAATTTTTTGATCACCACTCAACTGGTAATCTTTTTGTAACTGATCCCTAAAGGTAATAACATTCACCATCTTAAGGGTAGTACCGTTATTAGCTTGGTCGTGAATATAATTTTTTAATGTTGATGTGTTTTCGGTGGTGCTGGTTAAATTAAGATAAAAATATCCACTAAAACCCAATAAAAAAATTAAAACTAAGGCATTACCTAGTGATAATTTTGCTTTAACTGTTAAATTATTTAACATTCCTAACCTCTATTTAAACAATAACTGCGCACTGTGATTCAATCTTACGACTTGCGCGTAAACACTATTTACATTCACGTTTTGCACAACGCTACTTTCACTTTCTGTTTTGATTGGCGCTATTTTTAACTTATGCGCAATACGCGTTAAATCAGCAATCACACTACCGGCAGTATCATTAGCATCTTCTGCGAGAATAGTACCTGTAGGGAAATTGGGAACAACCAAAGGTTTTATTTTAAGCTTGCGCTGCAGATGCGCCAATTTATACAGCAATTTATATAAACCTAAAGTAACATCTTCAGCTTTCTTATCAGTATATGTGCTTAATTGAATACTGTTAACTGGCTTATTTAAACGCTTCGCTATATCCGCTAAGCCTCTTTCTATTCTATTATTATTACGCATAACTTGAGCTAAATTAGTAGGCTCTAGTAATGAATCCATCAAATACGACGCCTGTAATATTTCACCGTATAAATCAGATGCGGTTTTGCTTGAGGTATCTTTCTTAACTGGTGTGGCTATTAAATTTGCTGCTGCGTTAATTTCCCGCATTTGGGTAGCTGCAAGTTGTACTATCACTAGTATATTTTTTGACTTTACCCTTTTCAAAGGTAGATCAGGTATCGCCAATGGCGGTAAATTATTTTGCTGTTGATACCGGCTAATTTTTTCTAAGAGCTCAATACCTTTTATATAAGCATGCAATTTAGTTTTGCCTACTTGAACGCCAAAAGCCCTGGTTTGCACAGCGGCTGCTTTCTGCTTTTTTAAAACAATGACCTCAGAAGTTACGACACGCATTTGATGATGTAACTCACCTATGGACAACGCATAACTTTGAGTCGTTATTGGTGCTATTACAAAAAGTAATATTAAATGTTTAAGGTTAAACATATGGGCCTCTAGGTAGGATTAGTTTGCAATCCACTAAATTTCTATTCATGCAGAAGTTCTGGGGGAGAAAGCATTTTTGAGTATTAGATTTAGTGTATTACACTATTATTTTTATATTCGCTGCATTGATATTTACAAATTAAACAGGTCATGTCAACCAAGCTAACAGTTGATTTTCAAGCTTAATTATACGTTCAGATTCATTCTAAACATGTACTCTAGCCATAATATTTTCTATAGCCATTAGCGGTGTTTTGCAAGTATTTAAATACAAATCCTCATGAAACATTACAATATACAAAAATGCTAGTTCAGTGTGGCACGCTGTCACTTTTATTTGAAATTGATGATGCGAGAAGCCAATTAGATTCTCGCTTGTAGTTATAAATCGTTTAAAAAATATTACGCAAAGGTATGAATAATTGTATAAAGACGCCTAATGATGCACTTTTATTGTTGTAAGCTTATAACGGTAATATCTTGCTCATTAGTTAAGAAAAGCTGCTGCCCTTTAACTAAAAAATGCTCTATTTTTGATAAACTTTGATTAAAAGCGCGCTCAATTTCACCCTCTTCTCCCTTACATGCCATACGCGTAGCAGCAAGCTTGGATAAGTTTAAATGGTCATGTACTGGCTTGTAATTACCTATAATGTTATTACAGCCATTATTGCCAGTAACATTACCTGTATTTGAAAAATTCAGCTGTGCTTTTTCACTATTGATAACGAGCCCATCAATATCGGTAATTTTCCAAGTACCCACTAATGCATCATGCTGCTTTTTTACAGGGTTAACACAGGCGGTTAAAGTAATAACACCCGCTATGATAGTGATGATTTTCAATTTTGAATTTGTTAACAGCTGCATTTTATTTGCCTAATATATTTAAAAGAAGAAGTGTGATTTTGCACAATGTAGCAGAGGCGAGAGTGAGGATCATTGAAAAAGGAGCAAGCAGACTTAACGCTTTTACTCGCCTATCTTCTTAGCCAATTATGCAAAGAGATAAAAGTATAACAAGTTATAAATCACAACCCTAACTCATGATATCTTTGAAATGCTTTTTTTCACTTAAAATGGTAAAAAGCTAGTTATTATCAAGCTACTGCTAATTTTAAAAGCAGCAGCTTGAAGCTTATCTAAATTATGGGCTTACGCCAGCAAAAGCGCATAAACTTCCCTGGGGCAAGCATTCTCACTTCGCTCGACTTCACAACGTGAAGCGAGATGTCGTTGCGACTCAACAAGGCACAGGGAATTAACCTTCTGATGAATTAGGCTACGCCTAATTCATCTCTATTAGAGCTGTGATAAACACTGCTGTATAGATTCATCTTCCATTTGCTGATAAAGCGCAAACTCATCGGCAACAGCCATACCAAGATCTTTTTCGAACTGTTCTTGATTCGGATTTTGGCTAAAATCTTGTTCGCCTTGCTCACCTAAATTCGATTGAAAAATGCCCGCAGCACTTACCGGTAAAAAATCTTCATAGGTAATAGGATCAAAGCGTACGATGCCCTCATCAACCAATTGCTGCAACTCTTTAGTTGCACAAGAGCTATCTGTAGTGGCTTTGCTATCAACATTACCAATACTGTATTTAAAATAAGCTAAGCCCTGCTGTTGCATCTGTGCGTAATCATCAGGGAAAGCACTAAATACTTGCTCAATTTCAGCTTGGTATTGTGCAAGGTTAGAGCCATCATTTAATGGTCTTGTAAGGGATCGAGTCTGCGTTAACAGCGTATCGTATAATTCACGCCCTTTTGCGGTTAATGCACAACCACGCTGTTCAATTTCACCAAATCTTGCGGCATGCGTTAAGGTATGCTTTTGGTTATTACTATCAATAAAGCTAACTTCTTCTTTAATGGCTAAAAAAGCAGTTTGGCGTAACAAAATAGGACACTTGCGCTGTGGCGGCCCTTCAATCACGGCTTTAGCGGCAGCACCTGTGGTATGAATTTGGCCTTGTACCCAATCAATATCTAAAGTACGCGGTGTTAAATGATTGATATGTGGGCCTTTGAAAGATACGACATCCGCAATTAACGGATGCTCTGATAACAGTTCTTCATAAAGTTTGTTATCAATAGCTGCCTCACTATGCCAGCGAAAAATTTGCACGATGGCGCTTATGAAATCATCTACTTGTGCTTCATTAAGCCCACCGCTAGCTTCTGCTGCGCTGACAAGATCACGTACTTGATCCCCAAAGATATCTCTTGCTGCTAACACAGCTTGAGCTTTATCTCGCAAGCTTACATTTTCAATCAATTCCAAACGTAATAAAGAGGTAAATACTCGAAACGGATTATTGCGAATCGATGCGCTTGCTACTGCTCTAAATGCAGTAGAGTGTACTGGCACATTAGCAACACTTAAATCGTAATAACCAACAGGTTGCATGCCCATAATAGCAAAGATGCGTCCCATCATCGCCAGCTCACTAGCCTTACCAAGGCGGATTGCACCATGGCGTTGATCAGATAGAGTGTCTATGTTTTCAACTTGCTTTAGGCGATCCACTAGCTCGGTATTATCAGCTAAGTACTGATTGTTGTGCTCAACAACCAAATCTAAAAGCGCACCATAGGCAGGCACTTCACTACGATACATATCAGACATGGCACTTGAAAAACGGGTACGGATGACATCTGCGGCTACAAATTCAGTGGTTAGAACGACGGCTTGGTTCATAATGTAAAAACTCATATTGAAAATAAAATACGTTATTTATGCACGTTAATGCATTTTAGTAATAATAACTTAGCTAATAAGCCATATATATTGATAAATCACTATGAGTTAATGAATATTTAGTATGAACTCTATATATCGGTTGTTTTTTAATCTTAATCAAGCGCTCTGTTTTTGTATTTAAACCAAGCACTCAAACCTGGTTTTTGGCATTCAGCTAATTAATCTTTCTTCCAAACCGCAAACTCATTGCCACTTGGGTCATTAAAATGAAAGCGGCTTCCCCCTGGAAATAAAAATATGGCGCGTGATATAAGCCCACCGTTTGCAACAATTGCTGTCATAGTCTGCTCTAAATCATCGCTGTATAGCACCACCAGCACACTGCCTCGTGCAGTAGTTGCCACCTGCTCGCTTAGATAAAAGCCACCGTCTAAGCTAGCATTATCGATACTGCAGTACTGCGGCCCATAATCGGTAAACTGCCAATCAAAAACACGAGTAAAAAATTGCTTGGTCACGTGCAGATCTTTCGCAGGTATTTCTACATAGTTTATTTTATGATGTTCTGACATTTGTGAACCCTTGCATTAGATTTTGCTTATATCGACTAAATTGAACCAAATCGAGCTGAATTAATTATGCTCAAATACGCAGCCTCAATCATGACTTAAAATAACTGTTGGTAGCGGCTTTCAAAGCCTCATTATCTAGTCTTTTATGCTATCCTAGCGCGCATATTATTTATTAACATTTGAAAATAGGCGCTACAATGCAAAACAACCTGACAATTGCGATGCCAGATGATTGGCATTTACATCTACGCAGTGGAGAAGTACTTAACAAGGTGCTCCCCTTTACCAGCAGGCACTTCAAGCGTGCCATTGTCATGCCTAACTTGCAACCACCTGTTATTACTACCGCTGATGCAGCGCTTTATCGTGCACAAATTGATGCAGCGATTCCAGCTGAGCATTCTTTTACCCCTTTAATGGTGCTTTATCTTACAGAGCAAACCGAACCTAGCGACGTTAAAAAAGGGTTTTTATCAGGTGAAGTAGCTGCCGTTAAATTATATCCAGCGGGTGCTACTACTAACTCCGATGCGGGCGTTAAGGATTTAGAAAAAATTTACCCGGTACTTGAAGTGATGCAAGAAATCGGCATGCCTTTTCTAGTACATGGTGAAGTGGTTGATGCAGATGTTGATATCTTTGATCGCGAAGCTGTTTTTATCGATCAAAAATTAATTCCTATTCGCAAGCAATTCCCACTGCTGAAAATTGTATTCGAACATATCACCACTAAAGAAGGGGTTGATTATGTGCAATCTTGTGCCGAGAACACCGCGGCAACAGTAACCACCCACCATTTAGTTATCAACCGTAACGCGATGTTAGTTGGCGGTATGCAACCTCATTATTACTGTTTGCCGGTGGCGAAAAGAGAACTGCATCGTTTAGCACTTCGCAAAGCGGTAACGAGTGGTGATTCAAGATTTTTCTTAGGAACAGATTCCGCTCCGCATTTAGCCCATCTAAAAGAAGCAGCTTGTGGTTGCGCGGGGGTATTTAACGTTGCTAATACTATGGCTATCTTAGCTCAAGTATTTGAGCAGGATAAACAGCTGGATAACTTAGAAAAATTCACTTCAATTAACGGCCCTAAGTTTTACAATTTAGCCGTTAACAACAGCACTATGACACTACAAAGAAGTGATGAAGCCCTTGCTTTACCTGCTGATGTCATTACAGAGTCAGGCCCTATAAAAGTGTTTGATCCTAAAATGGCGATACACTGGCAAGTGACTGATGTTGATTTGAAAGACTAAGTACTTATTTAAAGAACTCTTGTATCAAAATATGAAAAAAGCAGCTTAAAGCTGCTTTTTTTTAGCGTACAGTAAATTTATTCAATGATGATTCACTTCTCAGATCTCTAAAGCCAAACCGGACAACAGTGAAGCGGCATTGACTTAAAGAACACCGCGGCTAATTTGGTCACGCTCGATTGATTCAAACAGCGCTTTAAAATTACCTTCTCCAAACCCATCATCTTTTTTACGCTGAATAAATTCAAAGAAAACCGGCCCTATAACGGTGTTACCGAAAATCTGTAATAGCAGACGTGGATCGTTATTTTCAGTAGATCCATCTAGCAGTATGCCGCGCTTCTTAAGCTCTTCTACTGGCTCGCCATGGCCAGGTAAGCGCTCTTCAAGCATATCGTAATAGCTATCAGGTGGAGACTTCATAAAATCTAAACCGTTGGCTCTTAACTTATCTAAGCTGTCTAACAAGTTATCAGAAGAAAATGCGATGTGCTGAATACCTTCACCATTATATTCTCTTAAGTACTCTTCAATTTGGCCTTTACCATTATCCCCTTCTTCGTTTAAAGGAATGCGGATTAAACCATCTGGTGCACTTAGAGCTTTAGATTTAAGACCCGTGTATTCGCCTTTAATATCAAAGTAGCGAATTTCACGAAAGTTAAAAATACGCTCATAAAAATCAGCCCAGTAGTTCATTCGCCCGCCATAAACATTATGGGTTAAATGATCAATTGCTTTAAAACCAAATCCTACAGGGTGTAGCTCTACTCCTGCAATGAAATCAAAATCGATATCGTAAATTGATTCGCCATCTTCATAACGGTCAATCAAATACAGCGGAGCTCCACCAATTCCTTTGATTGCGGGTAGTCTCAGCTCCATTGGCCCAGTTGGAATTTCAATAGGCTGCGCGCCAAGCTCTATTGCTTTTTTGTAAGCCAGTTGCGAGTTTTTTACTCTAAAAGCCATACCACAAGCGCAAGGGCCGTGTTCTTTAGCAAAGAATGCTGCATGGCTATCTTTTTCGTAGTTAATGATAAAGTTGATATCACCTTGGCGATATAACTGTACATTTTTAGAGCGATGGTTAGCCACATGGGAAAAACCCATACCTAAAAAGGTTTTTTCTAATAATCCAGGCTCTGGTGCAGAAAACTCTACAAACTCAAAACCAGCTAAACCCATCGGGTTTTCAAATAAATCTGCCATTTGGCTCCTCCAAAGATGTACTCAATCTCTATTCGTACTATGATAATGTTAATACGCAAAACAAGTTGCTGTTACAACTATTATTAGTTGCAATAGCAACTAATGTCAAGAGATTAGTTACTAGAGGTTTCCAAAATGTCCGAAATTAATAAGCAAATATTAACCTTAGAAGGTTTTTTTCCTTATAAATTATCAGTGTCTTCTAATAAAATCAGTGGCTTATTTGCCGACATTTACCAGGATAAATTTGCTTTATCTATCACTCAGTGGCGTATTATGGCCATCTTAGGTGAATATCCAGATAGCAGTGCTGATGATGTCTCGAATAAAACACACATTGAAAAATCTATTTTAAGCCGCGCTATTAATAAGCTTTTACAACGTAATTTAATACAAAGAGCGTTTAGCGAAACGGACAAACGCCGCTCCATGCTTTCGCTAACGAGCACCGGTATTGACGTGTACAACGAAATAGTGCCGTTATCTTACGAATATGAAAAACAGCTACTAACGTGTTTTAATGCTACTGAAAAAGCGCAATTTAACACTTTACTAGAAAAACTGTGCACACACAGCGATTCACTTAAAGGCAACAATTAATCGACACAACGGGCTAAATTGCATGAGCTGCAGCACTGTTCATATATTTGTACAAAAGTGAACCTAATAAGATTATATGACTCATACTGCAGGCTTGGTTTACTATTTTAGATTATTCAACAAATCAAACACATAGCCATTATCGATAGCCATACCTTCTCGAGAGTGTTGTGAAAGGTAGCGAGCGATAATAAGGCAAGGCAAAAATCGCTGAAATAGCGGAGTCAGAGTACCCCTGTTTATGGGTATTATAATTATAAACGAACATATTGAGCCGATTTTTAACGCCGTATTATTGAGCACAGTAGTTTTACGGTGCCCTCTTTAAGGATATTCATGCAATTAAAAGCAATTTTTTTCGTAGCACTTACTGTACTTAGTGCTAACCAAGCTGTTTTAGCCAATCAATCTTCAAATGAGGAAATCATTAAAAGCCCTAATGATACTCGCTTTTATCAAACCTTTACTTTAGCCAATAAGCTACAGGTATTGGTAATTTCTGATCCTGATACAGATAAAGCAGCAGCATCGCTTAATGTCAGCGTTGGTTCTGCTGACAACCCTGTTAATCGTCCGGGTTTGGCACATTTTTTAGAGCATATGTTATTTTTAGGTACTAAAAAATTCCCACTGGCGAATGAATACTCAACCTTTATTGATTCACACGGTGGTTCTCAAAATGCCTTCACTTCTCAAGATAACACCAATTATTATTTTGATATAAAGCAAGACTCTTTGGATGATGCATTAGACCGATTCTCACAATTTTTTATTTCCCCACTATTTTCTGAAAAATATACTGATAGAGAGCGACAAGCTGTCCACTCTGAATATCAAGCTAGATTGAAAGATGACGCACAACGCAATTACGCTGTTTTTAAGAAAATCATGAATCCTGAACACCCAGGGAGCCGTTTTTTTATTGGCTCACTAGCAACGCTGTCTGATAATAAGCAAAGCAAAATTCGCGATGACCTTATGAGCTTTTACCAAAAAAGCTATTCTGCAAACAATATGAACTTAGTAATATTAGGTAAAGAGCCTCTCAGTGAATTAAAAGCGTTAGCGATAAAGTATTTTTCAAGCATTGAAAATAAAAATACCGATAAATTGAGCATTAAGGTACCAAGACTGGATCCTAACTTGCTACCACGTCTGTTAAAGGTTAAAACACTAAAAGACTTTCGCTTATTGACACTGACATTCCCAACCCCTTCTAGCAAAGCCTTTTATCGCCACAAGCCTTTATCCTATTTAAGTGCATTAGTGGGTTATGAAGGAGAAGGTAGTTTAATTGCCTATTTAAAAGAGCGCGGATTAGCTAATAGCTTGCGTACTTCCTCAAGTATTGAATCAGACGTAGAATCTGCTTTTCAAGTCAGCATTAGCTTGACGCCGAAAGGGCTAGACAAGCGTGATCTTGTGGTTGAAAGCTTCTTCAGTTTTATCGCTAAAATGCACAAAGGGGGGGTGAAAGCGGATCTTTACAATGAAGAGAAGCGTCTTTCAGCACAAGCTTTCAAATTTATTGCTAAACAAAGTCCTGCCAGCTACGTTGTCCATTTATCTCAAGTGTTAGATGAGTATCCACAACAAAACTGGTTAAATGCAGGCTACTTAATGGAGCAATTTTCAGCCCCTGATATAACTAGTTTCTTAGCTAAAATCGTGCCTGATAACATGTTAGTTAATTTGCAAGCAAAGCAATTAGCAACAAATCAAACAGAGCCTTTATTTGGTGGCCAATACAGTTCACAGCAGCTTAGCCCAGAACAGTTATCACTTTGGCGCAACCCTAGTGATAACCCAAAATTATTTATTCGCAGTGATAACCCATATATTGCGGAAGATTTAAGCCTTGTTGTCGGTCAAATTGATACTGTGATAGATGCTAAACCTTTAGCCCCATCATTAAATAGCATTAGTGAGGGCGTTACCTTATGGCATTTACAAGACAAAACGTTCTTAACCCCTAAGGCAAACTTATTCTTTAGCTTGTTTATGCCGGTGAAGAAGCTTGATCTTAAAGATAAGTTGGCACTAGATTTATATGCAAGCTTATTGAATGATAAATTAAACAAGCAGCTTTACGATGCAGCTTCTGCGGGCTTATATATTAGTTTATACGCCCACCGCAGAGGTCTGAGTGTTAGAGTCTCGGGATACAATGATAAACAAACACTTTTAATACAAGAGCTAGCAGCGCTATCTGAATTTACATTTTCCCAACAGCGTTTTGATATTATTAAAGATAACTTCCAAAGATCATTGTCAAATCAGCTCAAAGATAAGCCTTACCAACAATTATTGAGCAAGCTAACCCAACAATTGCTAGATTCTGCTAATACTGAGCAAAAGCTGGCCGCTTTAGCTGACATTAAATTAGAGGATGTTTATCAAATTTCGAAAACATTATTTTCCCGAGCAGAACTGAGAATTCTATCACACGGTAATGTAGATCTTAATGAAGCAAAAGAAATAACCAGCTTAGTACAGAAACAACTTAATATACAAAAGGTTGTAAAAGTTAGTGATAGTCAACTAGTACAAGAGCTGCAGCCTAGCAACTTTTTAGAACTTGAGCAGCAGTTGGATAACACTGACTCAGCAGTAGTTTGGTACCTACAAGGCGTTGATAATAGTTATAAGCAGCGTGCAGCTACCACTTTACTTAGCGAAATGATCGCCTCTGATTATGCAAACCAACTGCGCACTGAACAACAATTAGGATACCTGGTGTTCGCCTCCAATATGAGTTTACATAAAATGCCAGGGCTGACACTAATTACCCAATCCCCTGATGCCAGTGTTGCTAAAATTAACAATAGTAATCAAGCTTTCCTCGAGCGTTTTACTCAAAGATTACTAAATATCCCCTCTACGGAATTTGAGACTTTTAAGCTGAGTTTAATCGCGCGTTATAAGACTAAAGAACGCACAATATACCAACGTAGTAGCCGGTTTTGGAGTGAGCTGAATTACAAAATACTTAACTTTGATGAAAGGCAAGCACTGATTAGTGCAGTACAGAGCTTAACTTTAAAAGATAGCCAACAGAGCTGGCAAGCCATGTTACAAAAACAAATTCGTCTCAGTGGATTCTCTAGTGACGAACCGAGTAATAACTAGCGAGGAAGTACAAATCAGCAACCCTTATCCAGCGCTTACAAAGTTGATTATTGCAGGTACCGTTTTTCATTATCATTGGCTACCTGCTATGAATCAGTCGTTCAGGACTTAAATAGTCGCTTTTATACTAGGCAATAAATAGTTACTCATGATAATGTTGCACACGCTAAAAAGGTGCTGTTTTTTTTCAGCATAAATGGGAAGAAGCCTGTTAATAAAACGACTCATTGAGTGCTATTTTTTCAAGATTAAAACTTAGTAGATCTGTTTTTTTAACCAACCTTCGCTGCCCCCGCAACGGTAAACTGCTGAACTTAGATTTAACTGCAGGTAGCCCGGAACCAGCCTTATTAGTCATTTTCTAATTTAATTACACGGGTGAGTGTAAGGAGTTTTACCATGCATAATTCACAAACTTTAACAAACAACAGCAGCTTTGCTGTCTCTTCGTCTTTCCAAATTGCCACTGCAGTGTTGCTCGGTATTGGATTATTTATGTTAGTAGGCTTTGCCCCGATGGAAGTGGTGCACAATGCGGCTCACGATACACGTCACGCATTTGCTTTCCCCTGTCATTAAACAACCAAACTAAGCTTCACGCTGCCCTTAAAACACAGTTAACATAAACACATCTCAATATTGGGAGATATCCGCATGGCTTTAAGAAATATCCTACTAGCAGCAATCGCTGTTGGCCTCATCACAGGCATCGTTTACGGGCTTTTCCAGCAAACACAAATCAGCCCTATTATTTATGGCGCTGAACAATTCGAAGTATTAGACGCTCCGTCTTCGCACAGTCATGGCACGCAAGAGCTAGCTTCAGCTTCTGCAGAAGCCAGTACACCTGCTTGGTCACCCGAAGATGGCGCTGAACGTATCTTTTCAACTATGAGTGCCAATGTCACTATCGCTATTGCTTATGCACTAATGATGATTTCATTAATGGCTTTACATAATGCAAAAGCTAACAAGCCTAAGATTACAGCTACCAGTGGTGCTCTATGGGGAGTTGCTGCTCTGTTAGCTCTTTTCATAGCACCTGCACTGTTTGGGCTACATCCTGAAGTGCCAGGTACTGTTGCAGCTGAACTGATCAATCGACAACAATGGTGGATGTTTTGTGCAGGTATCAGTCTTGCTGGTTTAGCAGCTTTGTACTACGCGCCTACCCAGTTTAAGTTTATCGGCGTTATTTTATTAGCCGCGCCGCATATAGTGGGTGCCCCGCTGCCAGAAAGTCATGGATTTGCCAATACTGACCCAGTCGCTATACAAACATTAACTGCTTTAACTAGTGAGTTCTTTATTATGACAACTATCGGCATGAGTATTTTCTTCGTTCTTTTAGGTAGTTTATCGGGCTTTGCAGTACAGCGATTTGTAAAGCTGTAGGCCTAAGCACTTAACTATTACGCACTTAATATGCTGAGCCGTATGAATAATTTTATTTATGCGGCTATTTAACTTATTTCCAATCTACTTTTAAAAGATAACAGCTGATATGAATACTAAGCAACCATTTAATCTATTTCTCTCGCTACCAAGTTATTTACTAACCGTTCTATGTGCTGCACTGATCCCTTTTTCAGTGCAAGCTGCTCCTGTACAGTACAGTGCTAAAACCAGCACTTTCACTTTAGTACTTAGCGCACCTGAATCAGTACAGCTCAATAAAATATACCGCTGGAAAGCACAGCTTATCAGCCATGTTAAAGATGTGAATTTAGATCAGCTAACCCTGACAGATTTGAAAATTGGTGGTGGTATGCCAGCACACGGACATGGCTTACCTACACAACCGATAGCCAGTAATTTGAATAACTCTCAAAAGGAGCAACTACTGTTTGATATTGAAGGTTTAAAATTTCAGATGTGGGGAGATTGGCAAATTGAGCTGAACTTGCCAAAACAAGATTCGATAATAACTAGCTTTAAATTAACTCCTTAATTTCTATTGGTAAATTTTACATGATGATGGCCATACCATGCTAAGAGTCTTTTTTGCACTAACTTTGCTAGCAGCACTCAGTTGGCTTGGGCTATTTAATCGCCAGCAAGAGATAACTTGGTCAAAAGATGAACTGGCTCGCATCCAATCTTTAGTGCTACCGGCGCCTGCTGTCTTAGCGAAAAGTGTGGTGCACACAGGTAACCAATATTGGGACAACCCTTTAGCTATCACACTCGGCAAACAGCTATTCTTTGATAAAGCCTTAAGTGGTAATGGCCAAGTAGCTTGTGCAACGTGCCATTTACCGCAAGCTGGTTTTGCTGATCCACAGCCTTTTTCACGCGGAATTGGAGTTACAAAGCGCCATTCCCCTGCTTTACTAGGAGTGGCTAGTAGTGCATGGTTTTTTTGGGATGGCCGAGCTGATAGCCTTTGGGCGCAAGCACTAGGTCCACTTGAAGATCCGGCTGAACAAGGTGCTAACCGTTTACAATTAGCTAAGCTAATACAAAGTAAATACGCACTTCAATATCAAAACATATTTGGCCCATTAGCTGACTTTAGTGCACTACCCAATAATGCAACGCCGGCGACAAACAATGTTAAATGGCAGCAAACTTGGCAGTCTTTACCCCTTGCCGATCAAACAAATATCAATCGTGTGTTTGCCAATATCGGTAAAAGCATCGCTGCATTTGAATCAAAACTACTGCCAAGCACTACAAAATTTGATCGTTTCGCCACAGAGCTATTAGCGACCGGAGAGTCAGATTTACTTAGTCGCCAAGAAAAACAGGGGCTAAAAACGTTCATCAATGATCAAACAGGCCAATGTATGCGCTGTCACAATGGCGCTTATTTCACTAATAATGATTTTCAAGTAACTGGAATTAAAGACACTTTTACTCCTTTAGGCACTGGTAGAGCTGAAGGTATTCAAAAAGCGTTAAACAGTGAATTTAGCTGTGCGGGTGTATATGCTGATATTGATGATAAAAACAGCCAATGCCAAGAGTTGAAGTTTGCTAAACGCATCGGAAGTGAGTTGGAATTTGCATTTAAAGTACCGAGCTTGCGCAATGTTGCCCAAACAGCACCTTATATGCATAATGCAAGCCTAGAAACTTTAGAAGAAGTGTTACATTTTTATACCCGTGCTGTGTCCCAGTATACAAACGAAGAAAGCAATAAAACAGATCAGCAAAAAATACATTTGGATATTGAGCCGCTCGCGTTAGCTTCGAATCAGTTACTGCAGCTTGCTGCTTTTTTGCGCACTCTCAATTCTGAAACTAAAGCAGCACTAAAACCTGAGCTATAACAAGCAAAATTATTATAGTTCAGGCCAGTACTAAATCAATTATCTACAAAGCTAATTAATTACAGTTTTTTCATGTATGCACTTACGAGTACTACGCGAGTACCATTAACACGCCCTTCTATATGTTCAGGGTTTGAAGTTAAAGATATGCCACGTACTGTGGTGCCACGTTTAGCGGTAAAACCTGCACCTTTGACCACTAAATCTTTAATAATAGTCACGTTATCGCCAGCTTGTAACGTTGTACCATTACTATCTTTAGTAGGGGCAACAGCCACCGCATCCGCGATCATTAATCCTGCTTGTGCCCACTTCTGATTGTCATCATCAAGGTAAAGCATTTCTAGTAGATCTTGCGCCCATAGCTCGGTTGAGAGCTGCTTTAATTGACGCCAAGCCATCACCTGTACTACTGGCTCTTGGCTCCACATGCTGTCATTCAGGCAGCGCCAGTGGTTAGCATCCATAGTGTCGGGTGCTTGAATTTGACTAAGGCAAACTTCACAGCAAAAAATACTACTATCTGAGCTAGCGCCATCGTTAGGTTCTACATTATAAGCTGTTAAATTAGCATCACCTGCACAAAGTTCACATTTGCCATTACTGCGTTTTTGTAAGGTATCTAAAATTGTCATGATTTTCGCCATCAATTAGGAAAGTGCAGCTATTATGCAGATATTGAAAGAATTTAGAAGTACCTAGTGAAAATAGTGGCTATTTAAAGTGCGAGTAACTTATTTTGAAAACTTAACTGTTATGCGCTTCCATTATGCTACGCCTTGAAGAGAGGCCATGAAAAAATAAAGACAAACGTAATCAAGTGTTTTTTCAGAGAGGGTAATATTTAAGGTGTTAACTGCTGACGCTGTTTTTTAATGCTGGAAGCTTTACCTGGTGTGATGCCTGTAGTCGGCAATGCCTGGCGCTCAGCGGTTAAATCTTTGCCGTCTGTAGCTGTTCTTGAACAGTTAATATTTTGAGGGGCGCAGCCAATAAGAGGGTTCTGTGCAATCTTTAACTCTACTCGCTGTAGTTTCAACCTAGATTGGCGGTTAAATCCTGATACTTGATTGCTAAAACCAACTGTAAAGGTGTCAACATAATCGAGATCTAATGCCGAAGAAGTTAAATGTACGTGGCGATTAAAGAAGTTTCGCGCAGCCACCACCACTATGTCATTAGGTTTAGTAGCATTTGCTGTCATATAAGACAGGCTAATAGTGGGCGCTAAAGGCTGCTTATCAGTATAGTTTCTTGCAGCAACAACTTGTACGTTGGATGTTATATGCCTAAAGCTGGTCAATTGTGGCTGAATTATCGCCGTTTGTATTCTCTTACTAAGATTAATGCCAGGCTTTACAACCGCTGTTATATACGCTGATTTTTGTGCGGGCTCAAAGTTGTACTTAATAGCTAAATCAGCAGCTTCTGCCACGCCGAACAATAAAAGCGGCGCGCTTAAAAATAATCGCTGCACGATTATCATGTTTGATTTTCACCGTGAATAGCAATTACTCGAGCGAAATCAAACATTATATTTTTATTGCTCCATCGGGAAAATAGATTCTGCATAAATAGCTAACTCTTCTAATATCTCTCTTTGGCTACTGATTAATTTTTCATCTTTATACATTTCATTTAATAAATTGTAAAAAGGCTGCATTGTTAATAACTTACGGTTATCTTCTTTTAACAGCTTCTCTTGCCTATAGATTTCCCAACGCTGCATTTCATCCGAATCTAAATAATCCGGGTAGTTACGAGCACGATAACGGAAAAACATTTCTTCTAAACGTGGATCTTGAAAAGCCAATTCTAACTCGGCTAACTCTGATACTGGAGTATTGCGAATTAACTCCATTGATTTTCTATCAATATCATTAAAAAAGCCACCACTGTATAACATATGATCAGGATCACCATCTGATTCAAAGTCATCATTAGCAAATATATCGGCAAGTTTCTGCTTTAATCCAGCATAATTTCGCAACATGTCTAAATGCTTACGACAATCGCTACCCACAATATTCAATCGCTGAGCTTCTTGCGCGTTTAACATGGTAGCCGGGGCTAAAATGGGGCATTTATTAATATGCACCTGCTTCAGCGCAATTTTTTCATCGCTATCTTTACGCTGCCCATGAGGTAAGTACATTAACCGGCATATTTCTGCGCTGTCTAGACTAATTAAAGGCAGTGGGTTTTCTCTTAAATCCCAGGTAATCACCGCATTTTTATTAACAGGATGTGCCGCTAATGGCGCTATGATTGCTGCATTACCTACACTACTAGGATAACGAGATGATATATGCAGCACAGGTTTCATCGTTGCTACATCTAGTTGTTTTTGCGCTGCTTGCTTTGTTTTTGAAAGTAAAACGAAATCATATAACTTGCGCTGCTTATCGCGAATAATTCTCGCCATTTCAATCGTTGCATAAACATCAGCCATAGCGTCGTGCGCATTCGCATGCTCAATGCCATTCGCTTTAGATAAGTCTTCTAAGCGGAAACTAGCAGTACCATCTTCATAATTCGGCCACTCGATTCCCTCTGGTCGCAGAGCGCGAGTTAAGCGCACCATATCGATGAGATCCCAGCGTGAGCATTGGTTCTGCCATTCTCTAGCATAAGGGTCAAAGAAATTTCTATATAGGGTGTAACGAGTAACTTCATCATCAAAACGTAAGTTATTGTAACCAACAGTACAAGTACCTGGCACACTCATTAAGTCGTTTATCTGTGAGATAAACTGCGCTTCGCACACCCCTTCTCTAAGCGCTTTTTGCGGCGTAATCCCAGTGATTAAGCATGCTTGAGGATGCGGTAAAAAGTCATCACTTGGCTTGCAATAAATTTCAATTGGCTCGCCAATAATATTAAGGTTTTCATCGGTGCGAATACCAGCAAACTGCATAGGCCTATCGCGTTTTGGATCAACGCCAGATGTTTCATAATCGTGCCACAAAAATGTACGTTTTATCGTCATTGAAGTCCATTTAAACCCATAAATTACTAACGAGCTATTGCCTAACAACAGCTAACTAAAATCTAATGCTGCCATAACCGACAGCTATCTTTATTAACCAAGTTATCTTAAAAGGCGCTTATAATATCTTTTTCAATTGCAGCAAGTGCCTGCATCGGTGAAGCTGCTTTAGTGATTGGCCTGCCAATTACTAAATGGCTGCTGCCTAGTTGGAGTGCTTTACCCGGCGTCATAATGCGCTGTTGATCATCACTGCTGTCACCTTGAAGTCGAATACCAGGCGTTACCAAAGCAAATTCGCTACCTAGATTAGCTCTTAATAACTCTACTTCTTGTGCTGAGCAAACAACACCATCTAAGCCACTTTGCTGAGTTAGTTTAGCTAAGTTTAGCACGTGTTGCTGGGGCTCTACATTAATCCCTATTTCAGCTAAATCACTTTGCTGCATACTTGTTAATACCGTAACAGCTATTAATGCGGTTTGGTTATTTTGTACTTGTTGCAGTTCATTATAAGCTTGCTCCATCATTTTTCTGCCGCCACTGGCATGAACATTTACCATCCACACGCCAAGCTCAGCAGCAGCACGCACCGCTTTTGCTACGGTATTGGGAATATCATGAAACTTTAAATCTAGAAATATTTCAAAACCTTGTGCGCTTAACGCTTCAATGATCTTAGGGCCACTGCGAGTAAACAGTTCTTTACCTACTTTAACTCGACAGCGCTTACTATCTAGTTGTGCTGCCATTGCCATGGCTAAATCAAAATGAGGGTAATCTAAAGCCACTATTACAGGTTTATCTAATCCTGCTTGGGCTATTTGTACAGAAGGTGTATCGCTTTGCATGGTATCCTCTTAATCTTAGCAAACAGAGATTTTTGACGATTGTAATTCTACATTTTTGCATACTAGAATAACAATATTATATCTTTAGTGTGAATCATTAACGCACTAGTAATTAGCTGTTTGGCTGCCTTTTGACTGTTTCATTTTGCTTAGCCCATAAAAAAGGCGATCAATAAATTAATCGCCTTGTTTCAATACTATCTTTAATACAGGTAATCTTGTGTAAATAAATCACACATGCAACCTAGAGTTTAAAACCTAGAAAAACTAAAAGTTAAGCACGACAAGCTGCTAATTCCTTACTCACAGCTTGCTCTTTGCGCCTTGAAATATTTAATTTGGTTTTCAATCCTAGAATTGCAAAAGTACTTAAAATTGTTCCCAGAATTCCACCTGCCACAAAAAAAGCAATGAGCCAAAGTGAAAGACTTGCTTGCGGGAGTTGCACAAAAATAAGATCAATCGCCACTTTATCCGTATTATGAATGGTAAATAACACTCCTACTAATAAAACTAAGATACAAATAATTAGTACGAGTAGCATTTTTAACCAGCGCATTGATTTTCTCCAGACTGTCTATAATATTCTAATTTCGTGTAGCTAGCTTTTGCCAATACTCGCATTTACTTGCTCACGCAGTTCTTTTCCGGGTTTAAAGTGTGGTACATACTTTTCAGAAAGAGCAACTGATTCACCCGATTTAGGGTTACGGCCAATTCGAGGTGCTCGATAATGCAATGAAAAACTACCGAAACCGCGTACTTCAATACGACCGCCGTTCGATAAAGATTCTGTCATATGATCAAGCATTGTTTTGGCTGCAGATTCAACATCTTTAACTGATAGTTCAGGATGCTTATCTATTAGTAATTCTATTAATTCAGATTTTGTCATTTATTTTCTCCTAGAGGTCCTGTCTCTATTAAATATTGATTCATAAACCTATTCTAAGATTAAAGTAATTTTACTAAGCTTCGTTAATAACACATTAAGCATATATTATTATGACGTTCACTTCCATGCTTTAAGCTCAATACGCCCACAGTTTAAGCAACTTGTAACTTTACTGCGATCTTATTCTATTATTATTTGCTAAAAGCTGTTGTATAACGGTTATTTTTACCAAACCTTAGCTTAAGACATCTTCAAAAATGTTAAATTTTCCATGCATTCAGCATCTTGAAGCGCTTAATCGCTATTCTAACCCCGTTTGTAACCTTTTGTCGCGGCCTGTTACTTATCTTTTTTATCTAATTGCGCTTTTATTAAGTCGCCTATGGTTGTCGGCGCTAAATTGACACTTGCTCGCTCTTTAACAGAGTTAAGTGCTTCTTTTTCTTGTTGCTGTTCCATTTGCTTGATAGAGGTTTGAATTTTGCGGTTTCTTGTATCTATTTGCGTAATCATTACCTCCATGCTTTGCCCTTTCTTCAACACAGAGCTCAAATCTTCAACTCTATCTTGTGAAGCATCGGCACGCCTTAGTGTAGCGGTAACACCCTCAGCTAAACTCATGATTGCTTGATTCGCTTCAATCTCTAGCACTGTCGCAGTCACTATAGCTCCTTTCTTATGTATTGCTGTATAGCTCGCGAAATCATCACCACTTAGTTGTTTAATACTTAAGGCTATTCGCTCTTTTTCTATATCAACAGACAATAGAACCGCTTCTACCTCATCGCCTTTCTTATAAACTTTGACCGCTTCATTGCCCGCGATATCCCAAGATATGTCAGATAAATGCACTAAGCCGTCTACACCTTCACCTACTGATACAAATAATCCAAAATCAGTAATTGAACGAATCTTTCCGCTAATCTTATCGCCAGCCTTAAACTTAGTCGAAAAGATTTGCCAAGGGTTTTGCTCACACTGTTTCATACCCAGTGAAATACGGCGGTTATTGGTATCTATATCTAATACCATCACTTGTATTTCTTCGCCCATTTTAACTACTTTAGACGGATGTATATTTCGGTTAGTCCAATCCATCTCTGATACATGCACTAAACCTTCAACGCCTTCTACAATCTGTGCAAAACAGCCGTAGTCAGTAAGGTTGGTAACGGTTGCTGAGGTTTGCTCACCCACTTTAAGCTTTTCAATTTCTGTGGTCCAAGGATCAGGTGCTAATTGCTTCAAACCAAGTGACACTCTTGATTTTTCACGATCGAATTTGAGTATCTTAACTTCGATTTCATCCCCTAAACCAAGCACTACTGATGGATGCTTGACTCGCTTCCAAGCAATGTCTGTTATATGCAGCAAGCCGTCTAAGCCGCCCAGATCAACAAAAGCGCCGTAGTCAGTGATATTTTTTACAATCCCTTTAACGACTTGGCCTTGATCTAATGTTTCGAGTAATTTATCTCTGACAACAGAATTTTGCTCTTCAAGCACAGCGCGTCTTGAAACAACAACATTGTTTTTCTTGATGTCTAACTTGACTAGTTTGAATTCTAAAGGACACCCCTCTAGATGAGAGGAATCTCTCAAGGGATGCATATCGAGCAGTGAGCCGGGTAAAAATCCCTGCAAGGAGCCGATATTGACAGTAAAACCACCGCGAACTTTTCCGACGATGACTCCTTCAACAATTTCTCCCTTTTGAAACGCAACTTCCAGTACTTCCCAAGCCTCAGCACGCTTGGCTTTTTCTCTAGAGAGCTGGGTTGCACCAAAACCATCTTCTACGGATTCGAGGGCAACTCTTACTTGATCGCCAATTTTGACAGTAAGCTCATTATTACTATCGATAAATTGGTTGCGGGGGATAACCCCTTCAGATTTAAGATTGGCATTGACAATGATAAAATCATGTTCAATGGCTATCACAGTCGCAGTTACAATCGCGCCTGGTGTCATATTTAGATCTTGTAAGCTTTCAGCAAACAGATCGGCGAAGTTCTCACTCATGTTCAATCATCCTTGTTGACGCTGAGAATATCGGGAGTTTGTATCTCTCTAGTATGTTTTGTATAAAATTATATAAAACACACCTTACCTTGTTTATCTACCCTAAAGGTAATACATTTTCCCTAACGTAGCCCCTTATGACGCGCTTCTTCCATTACTGCTTCTAATACTTGCTCTATCGTTAATTGCGTAGAATCTAGTATCAATGCATCTTCAGCGGGTTTTAAAGGCGCTATTGCACGCTTTGTATCTCGTTCGTCTCGTTTTTTCAGTTCAGCTAATATCTCTTCAAGGCTAGCATCCAGCCCCTTATTTATCAACTGCTTATATCTTCGATTTGCGCGCTCTTCAACACTCGCATCTAAATAAACTTTCAAATGTGCTTGCGGAAAGACCACGGTACCCATATCTCGACCATCTGCGATAAGCCCAGGCATATCAGAGAACTCACGCTGCCTAGCTAATAATGCACTGCGCACTCCAGGGATGGCCGCAATAATGGACGCCATATTACCTGTTTCTTCTAAGCGTAATTCTTGAGTAACAGATTCCCCCTCAAGCACAACTTGCAGCTCATCTTCTCCTTCTTGTACTACAAACTGCACATCTAAATGTGCCGCGAGTACTTGCAGCGCGTCTTCATCTTCAATTGAAACACCATGGTGCTTCGCTGCTAGTGCAGTAAGGCGATACAAAGCACCGCTATCTAGCAAATTCCAGTTAAACCTTGCTGCTAAAAGCTTACATATTGTCCCCTTACCTGAACCACTAGGACCATCAACCGTAATCACTGGACTGGTTGATTCGCTTTTATGTTGAGACATTAGTCTCCTCCTTTCTTATTATAATTCCAGCTTGTGCTGAACAGTCTACAAATTTTGCAAATGATATTGCCACTTGTGAGTAATCAATCATGTTAATTACTCATTGGATCTTAAATCTGTCATTGCAAACACTGTGGCTATGCCATAACCTGACATGAACCACTATTTAGCGTTGCACGATTCAATTAACTACCTTCAATAACAACACCTTGTGTTTTTCTTTAATCGATAATCCTGATGCACGCAAAGCTGCGACCATCACACAAAGCACATCACTTTGTTTTTTGCGCTAGAGATAAATTCTTATGAGCGAACAGCCCCAATTAATTTGCTGTATTGTACTTTAATATCAGCAAGAGCTAAATCAATCATGCTTCTTTTACTACTACCTAAACTGCTTATAACCGTATCCGATGGTAAATTGTGTTTTATTAGTAAATCAGCAGTACTTTGGTTATTTCCAATATTCAAACTCTTTATCTAAACAAACGAAGTATGCCTATTTTAAAGAACAGCGCGTGGATAGGAGCCCAGTATTTTAATTTCGCTGCAATTA
>JBALXS010000046.1:0-34379 GCA_036960485.1 Oceanospirillaceae bacterium | reverse complement strand
ATTTCCAATATTCAAACTCTTTATCTAAACAAACGAAGTATGCCTATTTTTAAAGAACAGCGCGTGGATAGGAGCCCAGTATTTTAATTTCGCTGCAATTAGTCGTTAACTGCTGCAATATACTGAGGATTTTTGGCTCACTTTGATGCCCTTCAAACTCAATATAAAAAACCGAACAGTCAGCACCTAACACACTTTCACCAGTATAGGTATCAATACGCGTTAGGCTAATTTCATGCTCTCTAAAAGGAGCCAGTAGCGAATATAAGGCACCAGGTTGATCTTTAGTTGCGATAAGAATTGAAGTTTTATCAACACCTGAAGGTGTAATATGCTGGCGACCAACAATCAAAAACCGTGCTTTATGCTCATTACTACTACTAATGTTTTGCGCCAATATTCGTAACTGTAAAGAAGTAGCACCATCTGAAGCAATAACCGCACTACTGTGCTCTGATTCAGCCACCTGCTGAGCTTGCTCTAAAGTAGAGAGAGCCACCCGTGCCGCACTAGGGCAGTGCTTATCTAGCCACTTACTACATTGATTTAAAGTTTCGCTCAGTGCATACACTTTTTTTACGTCAGGTAATGCTAAATTATTTAGCTGGCTAGCATCGCTAGCATACAAATGTAATTGAACATCTAAATCAACTTCGCCACATATATTTAAAGAGTAGCGTTTAAATAGATCGAGTGTTTGGTTGGCCACCCCTTGAGTACTGTTATCTATAGGTACTACCCCATAATTGACCGCACCACTTTCAACTTCTTTAAATACTTGATCCAAAGAGTTAACCGCTATGGTCATCGCGCTATTGCCAAAATGCTTATGTGAAGCAAGCTGCGCAAAGGCACCAGCAGGACCTAAATAAGCAATTTCTAGCGGTTTTTCATGCGCTAAACATACAGACATCACTTCACGAAAAAGCCTAGCTACCGCCTTGTCTTCAAGTGGGCCCTCGTTACGCTCCATTACTTTGCGCAATACTTGTGCTTCACGTTCCGGCCGATAAAAAACTGCATCATCAATGCCTTGGAATTTTTCTTTTACCACCGCAACTTGCTGAGCACAGCTCGCCCTTTGATTAATCAACTGATGTATTTGCTGATCAATAGCATCAATTTGAATGCGTAACTTCAGTAACTCTTGTTCTTGCTGTTCTTGTTGGTTCGGCTGAGCAGTCATAAAATCCCTAAAATCTTCACAAACAAATTAATTCGGACGAACGTTAAAGCCAATACTAAATATGCACCGCTAAGTCACTCACAAGCAAAATAACGGCACTTCGTGAGCAATCATTTAACCGTAGCTTTTTTCAAAATCTTGCATAAATTCAACTAGAGCATCTACTGATTCTTCAGATACTGCATTGTAGATACTCGCGCGCATTCCACCTGCCGCTTTGTGACCTTTTAAGTTCAACAAATCTGCTTGCGTGGAAAGTTCTAAAAACTTAGCATCTAACCCGGGAACAGCAATATTAAAAGGCACGTTCATTAACGAGCGATTAGCATGCTTAATAGCATTTGTGTAAAAATCACTATTATCAATAGCGCCGTATAACTTAGCTGCTTTGCGACGGTTTACTTGTTCTATTGCCGCCACGCCACCACGAGATAATAACCACTCAAATACTAAGCCAGATAAATACCAAGCAAAGGTAGGAGGCGTATTAGACATTGACTCTGCTTGTGCATGCACTTGATAGTTATACATTTTTGGAATATTTGTTTGCGCTTTCCCCAGCAAGTCATCGCGGATGATAACCACTGTTAATCCAGCTGGGCCAATGTTCTTTTGTGCGCCGGCATAAATCATTCCGAAATTTGCAACATCAATTTCTTTAGATAATATATCTGATGACATATCAGCAACTAAAGGAACATCACCCGTTTGCGGAACATAGTCAAAACTCAGGCCGCCAACTGTTTCATTACTAGCATAATGAAGGTAAGCCACGTCTGAATTTAGTGTTAGCTCAGATTGCTCTGGTACAGATAGGTAATCACGCTCAGCTGCTGTTGCTATCACTTGTACATTAGAAAAACGCCGTGCTTCTACGATAGATTTACTAGACCACATGCCCGTTTCAATATAGGCAGTGTTCTGATCCGCTCTGGCTAAATTGAGCGGTATCATAGCAAACTGGCTGGTCGCTCCACCTTGTAGAAACAACACTTTGTAGTTATTAGGTATTTTTAGCAAATCTCTAAAATCTGCTTCTGCCTTTTGAGCCACTGCAACAAACTCTTTGCTGCGATGACTCATTTCCATGATAGAGAGTCCCTTTTGGTTCCAATCTAACATTTCACTTTGCGCACGCTCAAGCACTTCGCTTGGTATTGCAGCAGGGCCGGCACTAAAATTATGTTTACGAAACATGTAACAAATCCTTAGCTAAAAGTACGAAATAATACAATTGCTTGCTTAAAATTAAAAATGCGGCCTAAGCCGCACTATTTAAGCAGTAATTGACAACATTACTGACGCTCATCGCTATCAGATTCAACTTCGTCAGAAACTACTGGCTGCTCAGTTTGAGCCTCTAGTAATTCATCTTGCTCGCCATCTTCACTTGGCTCTTCGATGCGCGCAATACCGACTAAGCTTTCACCGTCAACAACACGTATTAAGCGAACACCTTGGGTATTACGCCCTAACACACCAATTTCACTAGTACGTGTACGAACCATAGTACCTTGATCACTAATAAGCATGACATCATCACCAGAGAATACTTGTACAGCACCCGCTAATTCGCCATTTCGATCAGTACACTGTTGGCCGATAACCCCTTGGTTTCCTCTACCCTTACAAGGGAAATCAGAAACTTCAGTTTGCTTACCGAAACCACGCTCTGAAGCGGTCAATATTTTGCCGCCTTCTTTAGGGATAATCAAGGAGATAACTTTAGCACCATCTTTCATCTTAACGCCACGTACACCACGAGCTGTTCTGCCCATTGCACGTACATCAGTTTCATGGAATCTAGCCGCTTTACCAGCAGTGGTTACCAGTAAAATATCATCATCACCTTCAGTGATAGCTGCGCCAATTAATGCATCATCATCTAGTAAATCAACTGCGATCAAACCTGAACTACGAGGTCTCGCAAAGTTCACAAGAGACGTCTTCTTAACGGTGCCACTGGCAGTTGCCATAAATACAAAACGATCTTCAGAGTATTCATTTACCGGCAGTATAGTAGAGATGCGCTCTCCCTCTGCTAACGGTAAAATATTAACAATAGGTCTTCCTCTCGCTGCACGTGATGCAACTGGGATTTCAAACACTTTTAACCAATACACTTTACCTAAATTACTGAAGCATAAAATAGTGTCATGTGTACTAGCTATTAATAGGTGCTCAACAAAATCTTCATCTTTAACTGCTGTCACTGACTTACCTTTACCACCACGACGCTGTGCTTGGTAATCAGTTAAAGGCTGAGTTTTAGCGTAACCACCGTGAGAAATAGTAACAACCATATCTTCTTCGGTAATTAAATCAGCAACTGTCAAATCTTGGCGAGATGCAATAATTTCAGTTTTACGCTCATCACCATATTCTTCAATAATGGCTCTTAATTCTTCACGAATAACATCCATTAATACTTCAAACGAGCCTAGGATCTTTAGGAAACCAGCGATCTGCTCTAGTAGCTCAGTATATTCAGCAATTAATTTTTCATGCTCTAAGCCTGTCAAACGGTGCAAACGTAAATCTAGAATAGCCTGTGCTTGTACCGGCGATAAGTAATACTTACCATCAACCATTCCGTACTGTTCTTCTAGATCATCAGGACGACAAGCGTGCTCACCAGCAACGGCTAACATATCGCTAACAGAACCTGGAGCCCAAGAGTTATTCAATAAACGCTCTTTTGCATCCGCAGGAGAATCCGATGTTTTGATCATCTGTATAACAGGATCAATATTCGCAAGCGCTATCGCTAAGCCTTCTAGTACATGCCCACGCTCACGCGCTTTACGCAACAAATAAACAGTACGACGGGTCACTACTTCGCGGCGATGGCGAATAAAGTTCACCATGATATCTTTCAGGTTAAGCACTTTAGGCTGGCCATCAACCAATGCCACCATGTTTATGCCAAAAACACCTTCCATTTGTGTTTGAGAGAACAAGTTATTAGCAATAACTTCTGGTACTTCACCACGACGTAATTCAATAACAATACGCATGCCATCTTTATCAGATTCGTCACGTAGCTCAGTGATACCTTCTAGCTTCTTATCTTTTACAAGTTCAGCTATTTTTTCTATTAAGCGCGCTTTATTTAATTGGTACGGAATTTCAGTAACAATTACCGCTTGCTTACCAGCAGCATTAACATCTTCAATATGGAATTTAGAGCGCAAATAAATGCGACCACGACCCGTTCGATAAGCAAGTAAGATACCTGCTCTACCATTGATAATTGCCCCTGTAGGGAAATCAGGTCCTGGGATATATTCCATCAACCCATCAACATCTAACTCTGGGTTGTCAATCAACGCTAAACAGCCGCTTACGACTTCTGTTAGGTTGTGAGGCGGAATATTAGTTGCCATACCTACCGCTATACCAGATGAACCGTTAAGTAACAAATTTGGTAAGCGAGTCGGTAAAACTTCTGGAATTTGAATAGTGCCATCATAGTTAGGCACATAATCGACTGTTTCTTTATCTAGATCTGCGAGTAAATCGTGAGAGATTTTACGCATTCTGATTTCGGTATAACGCATAGCGGCAGCGGAATCGCCATCAACAGAACCAAAGTTCCCCTGGCCGTCTACAAGCATATAGCGCAGAGAAAAACTTTGTGCCATACGTACAATTGTATCGTAAACAGCACTATCACCATGTGGGTGGTATTTACCTATTACGTCCCCTACTACACGTGCTGATTTTAAATAGGGTTTATTCCAATCATTTTTCAATTCGCTCATCGCGAATAATACGCGTCGATGCACAGGCTTTAAGCCATCTCGAACATCTGGTAGGGCTCGGCCTACGATAACTGACATTGCATAATCGAGATAAGACTGTTTCATCTCATCTTCAATGTTAACCGGTACAACCTGTTTTACTAAATCACCCATAAATCACAGCTTTCCTTGATCGGTCTGTCACTGGTAAATTTCATCTGGCGATACTATTTAGCGCCAATTTTAACCGCGAGATTGTATCACAAAAATCACTGACAAACACTGTGAGAATCGACGTTCGATTAAAAAGAGAATCATATTTAAAATCATAATGTTATTTTTGATAAGGCACGCACTAATACGGAACATGAACACTAGCCTAATCTTAATTCTACTAAACATCCCAATTCAATTAAGTAAACCAGCAATTTAGGACCGACAACTAGCATAGCTATCTAGATTAATAATGGTTTATCTATTTTTACAATAAATTTTCGCCATCAAAAGAGCCACTACATGAATCAGAATATCGATGAAAAGTGAAAGAGAATATCAATGCTATTTGAACTATAGAGCTAAATATATTTATATGACGGCACGCTAAATACAACATTTTTAATTGACTATAATGAGGCCTCCATATATACCTCTTAATAGCATTTTCTATCGCACTAATTTAATATATTTAGAAATACATTAAAAACCACAATATACATAGAGCCAGAATGGATGCAGTACCCCAGCATAGCTTCTCGAACACAGTTAATAGGGATAGCGGATACCGAACTATATACAGCAATAAATATTTAGATAGCTAGTACGCGATGACAACTTATTACCAGAGCTGTTAACTAATTATATAGTGTCGTGAATATGGACCAAATAAATGACTACAAATAATAAATTAAACCTAGATAATATATATAAGCGAATTGAAAACCTTCCTCTTCTACCATCTGTGTTGAACGATTTAATGTTGTTAGATCTGAATTCAAACCATTGTATGGAGCGATTAAAGGATATTTCTAGACATGATCCCTCATTGGCTGCCCGGATACTTAGAATAGCAAACTCGGCACATGCATCCCCTATAAAACCGATTACAGACATTCAGCAAGCAGTTGTTAGAACAGGATCAGATGACACACTAGCCTTCCTTACTAAATTGCATGTAGTTAAGGTATTCACACCAGTCACTGATGACGAAAGATATCTATGGAGACACTCCATTGAAGCTGCTTATTTTGCAGAATATATCGCACAAGCAAATCCTAAACTTAATATCGACCCTAAATTAGCCTACACTTGCGGCTTACTTCACGATATAGGGCGATTTGTTTTATTTGATATCGCCAGCAAAGCATTTGACTTTATATCATCTAAGGAATGGATAAACCCTAAGGAATTGTCTGACACTGAAAGTCACTTTTTAGGCTTTGATCACGCCGAAGTGGGAAATTTAGCCGCTGAAAGATGGCATCTTCCAAAAGATATTACATTAGCAATTAAGCTTCATCATAACTATTCCCAACTCAACCCAAACGAATTCCCCGAGCACTTCGTCGATTTACTCCACGTGATTCAGCTATCAGATTTCATTAGTATTTTTTTAGGAAATAAAACTAATTGGCAGATGTTAAAGCAGCATCGATTACTAGATGAAATTAAAAGTAATTGTATTTCAAAGATAAATAAGTGCCCCACAATAAATACAATAGATTTGATAAAAAACATCCCTCTAATTGTAGATAAGGTCAATGACAGAATGAAACAGTTGCATCTTGCTTAGTACCAACGGTAGCCTTTTTGAAGCAGAGTAGTTGACATGACTACCTGCTTTAATGTGATGCTAGAGCATAAATAGCCCTTTGTGCCAGACTAGTTGTCATCTTTTAATTAATAACGTAGTAGTGCATAAATAGGCACTTAAAGCCTCATTTGAGCGATCTTGTAATCTATCAATAATGTTATTTATATTTAATATAGATTCTTGTGTTTTAAAGGCGAGAGAGCGAACCTCATCAGTGACAACAGCAAAGCCACGTCCTTGATCACCAGCACGCGCATCTTCTATTGCTGCTTTCAATGCTAATAAATGGGTCTACTCCGCAATACTTGAAATAACATCAGAAATAAAACCGTTAGATTGGCTTTTCTCTTGCACAGCAACGATGACTCCACAGGCTGAATTATTCTCTTCAGTGAACAATTCAATTGTCAATATTGTTTGCTGCACATTATCTTGCCCTGCATAGGCTGCTTCAGCGGATTCTTTAGTTAACAAAGCACAGTTAGTCGTATTTTCTGCAACATCACTGACGGTCGTCGTCATTTTCTCAATAGCAGTGCTACTAATTCTGTTTGTTCATGCTGGATCTGAACATTATTAGTTCACATCACTATTATTGAGTAGCTTCCTTTATTTTCGGCTTTAACCTTATAAAGCTCCTTATCTGAAAGTGATAAAGCATCATCTATACGCATGCTTTTAGATAAAAAAACAGCACCAATGGAACAAGAAATATCAGTTGGCTCTGAAATTTTTGAAACATTCTCGATTATTCTTTCTATAAATAAATGAGCATGTTCTTTGCTTATATCAGTAGAAACAATAACGAATTCATCCCCTCCCCATCTAAACAATTCATCATCATTTCTGATAGAAGAGCTCATTGCATTAACAAAAGCTTTAAGTGCTAAATCTCCTATTTGATGCCCCTGATTATCATTGATACTTTTAAATGAATCTAAATCTAGCATAAGGAAAAGCTTTCCATTATGTGGGGACGTTACAGATATACCACTCTCGTACATCTCGTATAGTTTGTTTCTATTATATATTCTTGTTAGTTGGTCAACATAAGCTTTTCTCTGGCTTACCAACAGGTCAGTGGTATCGATATTTACTCCTGTTATCGCTAATGGCATGCCTTCTTCGTTGCGAGAGTGGACTTCTATTCTGACCTCGCAATACTTGATTAGCCCATCAGGCCTATTAATTTCATGCTGAATTGTGAAGAAATCACTGTTGTCTTTACCAGAGAATACACCTTCTAGCTTACTTTTATCAGAATCAGAAAGGCCACTGATCATAGGTAACATCTGTTCACTAAATGGAATCCATTGCCCTGGAGTCCATACATTTTCCATCCCCCACATTTTAATCATGGCAGTATCTACTCTTGCTAAATCACGTAGATTGTCTCTAATCCATGAACCAACTTCCGCTTTACTGAGTATAAAGCGCAAAAACTCTAATTCATTATCACTAACATGCTCTAAAAAATCTTTTTCTCTCATAACTACTACCTAATTACAACTAATATAGTGTTGGCTGAAAGCATCCTTATAAATTTACACTTCCTTAAATAAATATTTATAGTTGGCCAATATGTGTGTGAGACATAAACAGAAACCAACTCATGTGAATTCCCCCTCTGTAGAGCAGCGAAATATTTTTTAAACCGTTATAGTAGTACTACATTATAACGAGATAAGTTCATTTGCAACAAAGCCTCTAATATGGCCTGAGGACGATATTCAGCGAGGTTTCGAAGACTCGATATTTTAGTGATATAACATTACGGGTTTAAATAGTATGGGAAACCCACACAGTTAATTACATTAAAAACATATACATTCAATTAGTTACTAGATGATACTCCCTGTATATAAACTTTTACTGAACATAGACCAACCAGCTAATCTCAATAGTTTTTGCCTAGTTTCTTGATACTACATTTTTAAGTTTGACGTAAATTTATGGAGTGATAAGGGATTGGCTTTTTTATTTCTGATATAACTCGATACGGCCTGCAAAGGTTTTTGAGATTTTAAGTGATTCACTGTTGTGCGATTCAAGTTTAAATCACTTTATTCAACAGTATTAATTTTTCCTCTACTGTTTTGATGATTGTCTTACTACTGTTTGATGATACGCCAATATTTTTTAAAATCTCAGATAGGTTTAGCATATTATCCATCAGGTTTTGAGCAATGGGCTTGATGTTATTTGGGTTAATACCTGCTTGTTTAGCCATTTACTCAAGTGATTTATTGCTAGGTACTTTACCTTCACCAACAAATGAAGCCATATGTTCTTTGTATGGAGAGGGAGAGTAAACCACATCGTAAAAAGGAAATAAGCGCCAGTTGTTATGATCGTCGCATAGAAAAGCTTTTCTCTGTGGGTTTGATAATGAATCACAACGAGGTTATGAGCATCGCCGCCGGTGGTTTATCGATAGATTGGCTGAATTAGACGCGGTAGTCTGTATTGATATCTGCGCTTATGCTTAATCACTATCATCTTGTTTTGTACATTAATAAACAACAAGTTGATGAGTTAACTAATTTAGAAGTGATTGAGCGATGGAGAAAGATATATACAGGTCCAGATATTATTAAGCGCCACCTTGCGGGTGAGAAACTTTCTAAAGCACATCATGTTTTGATCGCTGAAATAGTTGATAAATGGCGTCATAGATTGAAGGATATAAGTTAGTTCATGAGCGGTCTTAATGAATACATCGCCCGTAAAGCTAATTTCGAAGACAGCTGCAAAGGCCACTTATACTCGCTGCCATCCATGTCGCTCACCCTTCGGATCAGCTAAAGCTGTTCAATTTCATCCTTCAAAATTAGTGGGAGAACCGCTTCAAAAGCCAGGCTTTATTAGACTAACAAGCCTTGCTCACTTGCATGACTTATGTCGAGCTAAATCCCATCCGCGCTAACATGGCGAGCACACCAGAGATATCTGAGTACACGCCAATCAAACAGCGTATTGGCGATCATCAACAGTCACACAAGCAAAGTGTAAAAGGTGCGACTATACCGATAAATGCGTGCGTCCCTCTTAAGAGCTTTCTATCACAAGGTGATTATCTCAAAGATAAAATTCCCTATTACTATCAAGAGCATTTAGAGCTAGCAGATTGGAGTGGTAGAACGATAAGAAAAAATAAAAGCGCTGTTATAGATGACCAACTCCCTTCAATACTGATACGTTTAAGTATAGACGCAAAGCATTGCTGCCAAGCCATGCAGCCTAAAGGCGTGCATCGGTTTAGCCGCGCTGTAGGTTGCCGTGATAACTTACGCGCCTATGCGACTAAGTTAAATATTCGTTGGATTAAAGGTATCAATTTAAGTGCAAAGTTGTTTCCAACTTAACTTTCTATCTTGGCTTAGTAGTGAACATTAAAATGCTGTTAAGTACGTTGTTTATGGCCTGTAATAACTGTTTTTAAGGTTTACATCGTTATATTCTCGAAAATAGCGATTGATTGTCGTTAATGCCTAATCATGGCTAAAATATTCAGGAAAAAACGGCATTAATGATATATTTTAAAACAGCCTTTACGCTCGTTTTCACGCTACGTTAGCGATACTGTCTGTTTTAAAATTGAAAAACTTGTAAGATAGTTAATGCGAGGGATCTTTAGATTGCGCTGTTACTTAATATAACCATCTATTCACGGAGTGTTACTACGAAAGAGTGTACTAGGTAAAATTATGTTTCAAACGAGGAAAAGTTGCTGGAAGCTTATGCTTCAAACGACAAAATCAGAATAGATATTGGAAGCAGTTCTGCCAGCCACATCTCGGCACATGAAGCTGTCGCTGTGGCTGCTCCCTTCCAGGCCTGACCAGGTTAACGACGTATCATTGCGAGAGGACCGACAGAACTACCATAGCTCAGCGGGATCCGCTTGTTCTCTGTTAAGAGAGCGCGCAGTATACCAGCCTAAATCAAAAATGCAAAAAGTTTTTGTAGATTAAAAATCTATTTTGAACTTTCACAAATAACGGTTGAAAATCAACCACTTTTTAATAGACAGCTTATGATCCAACCAGTTATATCAAGCTCGTTTTGCCGCTAATATTTTTTGTTTTACCCATTGATGCAATGGATCGTTATGAAAGCGTGCATGCCAAAACAAACGAAATTCTACATTTGGCTTATACAACTCTTGCGGGAGCTTTTTAATTGCCACGTTCCTTCCAATCAAACTTTGCTTGATTAGCTGTAAAGGCAACATAAAAATTATGTTTGTTTTTTCGCAGTAATCCACCACCGATTTAAAATCAGATACTTTTAACACTACTTCTCGCTTTAAACCCATTGTTTGCAAATAACTGTCTAAAAAAGTAGTCCCTTTTCCGGTAATAGCCACATAGCCATGTTTAGCATTTAAGTATTTATGCATCGACAACGGCTGGTTACTCAACGGGTTTTGCTTTCCCATAACAGCGACTAGCTCTGATTCACCTAAACGACATGAATGAATGTTTTCTTGATCGAATTCTAAATCAAAACCTGAAACGACAAAATCTGCTCGCCCCTTAGAAAGATGCTCGAAATAGTCAGCTTGCATACAAGACACTTCAATTTTCAATGCCGGCGCTTGAGACGTAACTTCTTGGACAAGTTGTGGCATATCAATCCAAGCTTCTAAATCAATCCCTGCAAAACACAGCGCCCCCTTACTATTAGCAGGATCAAACTCAGGCTCTTGAATGAGCGTTGATAAGGTTTGTAATACACTAGAAAGCTCAGTTGATAACTTTGCCGCTCTACTTGATAAGCTGTAACCTTCAGCACTCTTAACTAATAGCTGATCATTGAATAGCACTCGTAACCTTTGCAATGCCCTACTGACCGCTGACTGACTCATATGGAGCTTTTCAGCTGTTCGAGTCACATGCTTTTCTTGTAACAATGCCTCTAAAATAGTCAATAAATTCAAATCGATCGACCGTAAATTCACCTTACGCATGATATACATCACCTTTATGCATTTGACGCCTGAATGATATCGATTTACAGTGCACTTATCTAGCAAAGTATAATATTAAGCAAAGCACTCAAGAGTTTGTAAATTTTGGCTAACTTTTACATATCGATGTAGATGTAGGGTATAAACTTTAAATTCAGTTAATTTGTTAAAATTTAAATGAATTTATTATGCAATTTCAGGTCAATCTAAGCGACTTGACACTAATTGTATTTATATCGCAACGGCCACAGAAATATAAGCTTGATAAAAGAACTTAGACGATGCCACACTGACATTACTAAAGTGGTTACTAACCATTTTTAGCAACAATCGATTATATAATTTCCAAATGGACATTTATGAGCTTAGTTAGCAACACAAGAAACACACAGCAGCAATATGGATGGGTTGCAATCATCATTCATTGGATACTAGCACTACCTATCATTGGTTTATTTGCACTAGGCCTATATATGATGGATTTAAGTTATTACGATAGCTTATATACTTTAGCGCCAAAAATTCATGAAGCGATCGGTATTGTTATTCTTGTTTTAATGCTGTTTCGGGTATTCTGGAAACTCACGAATATCACACCGGCCCCCCCGAAAACCAACTCTAAGCTAATCAATACTGCCAGTAACTTAGCCCATCTTGGATTATACCTACTTACTTTTCTTATATTAATATCAGGACTTTGTATTTCATTTGCAGGCGGTCAGGGAATTGAAATTTTTGATTGGTTTGTAATTCCAGGCCCCGCTGAATTATTTGACAATCAAGCTTCGCTTACCGGCGAAATTCATCTTATAGCTGCTTACATATTAATAGCTTTAGTGGTTTTACATACTTTAGCTGCTTTTAAACATCATTTTATTGATAAAGACACAACTCTTAGCAATATGCTGGGAATCAAGGAGAAACAATGAAAAATATAATTAAAAATACTTTATTAGCAACCGGTATTGCTGTGTTAAGCACCGCTGCCTTTGCTGCAGATTACACTATTGACAGCAACTCAGCGGGAGCACACGCCCAAATAGATGTTGCTGTTAGTCATTTAGGCATCAGTTACGCTAAAGGGCGCTTTAACAGCTTTGAAGGGACATTCAGTTACGACAAAGACCAGCCAAACGCTTCAAAAGTAAGCGTTTCAATAGATACATCAAGCTATGATTCAAACCATGCCAAACGTGACAAGCACGTTCAAAGCGGCGATTTCTTAGACGTAGCTAAATATCCTAAAGCTACCTTTGAAAGCACCAACATTGCCGATAAAGGCGATAATATGCTTTCAGTTACGGGCGATTTCACTTTGCACGGAAAAACTCAATCGATCACTTTCGCAGCTAAAAAGCTAGGCGAAGGTACAGATCCATGGGGTGGATACCGTGCTGGCTTTGAAGGCAGCAGCGCAATGAAGTTCTCTGATTTTGGAATTGATGCTATGAAAAAAATTGGCACTGATCAATTCAAAGTAAGCTTCTTTATTGAAGGTGTGCGTAAGTAATAGCACTCTTTAAGTAAGCACCTGTATTAAACTACAGGTGTTATTTTTCTGACTGTCAAATACACCTCTTATATTACCCTTCTTTGTTATCTCTTACTCTTAGAACCGCTTTACTTATAGCGTCACTTCATCAATCACTAACAAACAACTCATAAATTATAGTTTACAATGACATCTATTGTTGTATAACTTTAAAATAAGCCCAACACACAACAAAGCCCAACATAGACTCTTTAATAAAGGCTCAATAAAATGCTATATGTTCTACCCGATTCTGCCGGTGATATCCTCGTCGTTCAAGCAACTGGTAAATTAACACAAGAAGATTTTCAAGAGGTACTGCAAGCGCAAATAAAAAAACAACTAAAGCCCAACCATAAACTGCGTGTTTTGCTCTATTTAGATCATAACCTAGAAGATATAGATGCTACTTCTAATTGGCACCACAGTGAGTTCATACAAGCTTGTAACGCCGAAGTAATTAGAGTTGCCATTGTTGCAGATAGCAATTGGGATAATTGGAGTAACACCTTCCAACAGCACACTCCAATTGCAAAACATTTTTGTGTCAGTGATTTTTTAAAAGCACTGCACTGGCTTGACGAGCTTAACATTTAGCGATTTCAGGATAGCTTATCTATAGGGCTCCGCTTCGATTACTTTGCCCTATTAGCACTGTTACATTATGCAGAGACTTTATTGAAGCTAGGAACTAATTTTTGATCGTATTTAGAGCACTCTTTGAATACATGCTGCGAACACACTTCACAAACACTTGGATTAAGGCTCGGGAATATTGAATCGATAGCAGCTCTCTTACTTTCAAAGAATTGATTTTCTCGCAGCGCAGGCGTTAAACCTAATTTAAACGCACGCTCCTTCACACTAGGTTTCATGCCAAAAAAGTACAGCCCGCCACCTTTTGCCTTTAGCTTACGATCTAAATCAATCAGTAAATCAGTACCACTCAAATCGATGAAGTTTATACCTCCGCAAATAATCAGTATTTGACTAATTGCAGGATCAACTAACACACTCTCAATTCTATTTTGTATATGATTTACCGATCCAAAATAAATCGACATATCAACACGTAACACCTTTAACTGCGGGCATTGCAACCCTTCCTCTGATTTTGCCTCAACAAACCGATGCTGCTCTATATTTAATGACATCTCAGTAATTTCTGGAGTTGATGTTTTCGCTAAAAACAAAATTAGTGACATCGTTACCCCTAAGTAGATAGCAAACTCTAACTCAAGAAAGAGCGTCGAAAAGAAAGTAATCAGTAACACTGACGACTCTGCTTTACTGGTTTTTAATATTTTCTTAATATGCTCAAAATCTACTAGGTTGTAAGCAACCAATAAAATAACACCACCCATCGCTGCTACAGGTAAATAAGCCGTTAAAGGTGCGATTAACAATACAATAATCATTAAGAAAAGTGCTGCAAAGATTGCCGATAAACCAGATTTCGCACCAGCAGAGTAGTTAACTCCTGAGCGGGTGAATGATCCAGAACCGGCGTAACAAGAGAAAAAGCTACCTGCTATATTGGATAAACCTTGACCCAAAAACTCTTGGTTTGGATAAATACGCTGCTGCGATTTAATGGCGATCGCACGGCTAATAGAAACAGCTTCAATAAGCCCCAGAAGCGCGATAGCGAATGCCTCAGGCGCCAAAACCTGCAAGGTACTCAGCGAAAGATCGGGCATCGAAAATGGCGGCAACCCTGCCGGTATCTCCCCTACTAGCGCAACGCCTGATTCACTTCCAAAGTACAAAGCTAATAAACTGCCTGCTACCATCGCCACCAATAAATTAGGAATTTTAGGTAGCTGTAATTTCACCACAATAGCAACAACCAAAGTAACCAAGCCTACTGCAAAAACAGACCAGTTGATCAAACCTATATCGACAATAGTGTGAAGCCAACTCTGCAGAAACGATAAGCCTTGTTCACTAGGTACGCCGGTAATATGTTTAATTTGGCTGGTGGCAATTAAAATCGCTGCACCTGCTGTAAAGCCGATCACAACAGTATGTGAAACAAAATCTACCAGTTTGCCTAAACGCGCCAAACCAAATCCAAGTTGATAAACACCTGCCATTAATGTCAATGTTAGCGCCATCGACACAAATTCAGGAGTACCTGGCTCTGCGTAGCCACTGATCGCTGAAAAGACCACTATCGATATTGCTGTTGTTGGCCCTGAAATCAAATGCCGAGAAGAGCCAAACAATGCAGCAATAATAGGCGTGACCATTGCCGTATATAAACCATATTCAGGAGGTAGCCCAGCAATAGTCGCAAAAGCCACACCTTGAGGCAAAACAATAACAGCGCCTGTTAAACCTGCAAAAAAATCTGCTTTAACATCTTGAAACGTCAGACACTTAAACCAAGCCAAGAAAGGAAGAAATCGATTATGCATTTATATACCAAAATTAAATCAAACAGATGAGGAGGGTTAATATATGCAAGCTTCTAACGCTCTATTTCTAATAATTAATTAGCTTTTAGCTAATTTATATCTTATCAGCTGCCAAATACTTAACTAAATAATACTTGGGACTGTCAAAAACAACATTACAATAACCACCAGCTATTAAAGACTAAATAATCACCAAAAAACAGAACCAGTTATTATTTTGTTACGGTCCAGAAATTTTGCTATTTATCCGCATGATATCCAACGGTTTAAACTACTAATTCAATACCCGCTACATAGCCTATCGAATTGGAAATAAGATAAGGCAACCGGAGTCTATTCCTACTGATAGGCATGACAGTTTTAGATTGCCTATATTGATAAGCGTTACTGGTAGACCCCGTTCCCGAGGCTGGTAACAAACGACAGCTGTGAATAATATAGTGCTAATAATCGGCTCAATATGCTCACTTATAACGATAAACTCCGCTACCTCGCCGATTTTTTCCTTACTTTATTAGCGCTCGCTACCTTCTAGAAGATCCATCCTTTGTGTATAAAGCGTTTTAAAGTACTAATTAGTGCCCATCCAGAAACAGATATCTACTGCGAACACCTCACTAACTCAATCTACTCACGACTAGATCTAGTTGTTTGGAATAACCAAACGCCCATATCTAGTAGTACGCATCTTGAATCATTGAGACGCTCTCGCGACGACCCCGTTTCAGGATGAGCACTAATTAGAGAACATTTGTATACAGATTTTCAATTCAGAACTAAAAAATTCAAACGCTACCTTTAATACCAAGCTTGAACTGACCATTCTCAAAAAACTGCACCGTTTCTTTTCTACGTTTACCGATCAAAATGGGACCGTTATCTAAAAAGAGGAAGTTCTTCCAATGAGCTTGTAAAATTTCCCAAGTCGTTTCTATTATGTTATCCGCATGGTAACAAAAATACACAATAGTGTTACCCTCCCAGTCAATGCTTTCATCGATAAGGTTGGGAAGGTCTGTATTCCCTGATTCCCAATTATCTTGCCAAGTACCTTTACTTAACCAAGTGCTTGCTTTTAATGGCCAATCTTCTTTTTTAAACAAATCTGGATGGTTAACATTTTTGCTGACTAATTGATGCCAAATTTGGTTGGCATAACTTTCTGTGAGCGGTTTAATCTGATCTAATAAATCATCTGCTATTGGCAAATCTTTATGTTTAAAAAACCATGCGTAACGATAATCTTGAAGCGGAATATATTGCATACATCTAAAACCCTAATTTTTTTGCATTATAACTAAATTGAGTAACAACTGAATTTAAAATCTTATCCTAAATTGATCTACAAGCTTATGTTTATTTTTCATAGCAATGTAAGGCATAATAGCAGTCATGATTAAAAAACTCAGTAAATCAGAAATTAGAACCTCTCTAGACGATCAAGTAAATGAATTCCTCGAACAAGGAGGTCACATTCAAAACTACGATCAAGGAGATAGCTCTCTAGTCGATGGCCGATATGATAGAAACCAATTTGTTTATGGTCTTCCAAAACAGCAACGTACTCCTTTGCCTGATACTTTACAAAACATAGATCAACGTAAACCACATTGCAGTAATACCTCTACTCCCAATCGAAAACTGCGTCGCGTTAAAAAAACAATTTACGATGATTTTGGGGAAGCTTTACGCGAAGTATGGGTTGAAGAATAACCTATTTATTTGTTACAGCCACGTCTCGTTTATGCTTATTTGAAATCTAATGCTAAATTTAAGCTTTTAAATATATTATATTTAATTCATATAAATCAGTCTATTACCAATACATCTATACTAACATAAACTGTTTTAAAACAATTTTTTTAGTAAAAGATAAGAACTAGACTCCACTTTCATGAAAAATAGCGCTATAGTGAATTTGTCAGGAAAATCTGGCCTTTAAATTTCTAACCTTTTAGCAAAGGAAATATGTGACCTTACAGGCGGCTAATATTAGTGGCTAACTGCAATAAAAACTGTACTTTTAATATTTAGAAAAGACAGAACTGTTAAGGAATAACAAATGATCATAAACATTACACATCGTACCGAAAAAGTATCTCCAGCAGTAAAAGAAAAAATCGAAAATTGGCTACACCACAGCCAAGAGCGATACGACATTATAAATAGCGCACAAGTCACCATTGATTCAAATGATCGCGGTGATGAAATAGAAGCGACCTTGCATACTAACGGAAAAGAAGTATATGCAAAAACCAGCGCCGCCAACCTCTTTGCCGCTATAGATTCACTGACAGACAAGATAGATCGCCAACTTGCTAAAGTAAAAGATAAAATGAATAGCAAAAAAGGAGGCCCCAGACATTTAGAGCCAACTCCTGATTCAATAGAAGAAGATGAATTAGAGACTCTCCCTGAGTAGCTAGCAATCAATCCCGGAACTTAATCAATGGTTTCGGGAGTATAACCTCAAGCCCCACCTTCTTAAGAACATCTCATACCTCGTCGTAATTACTTAATGCTACAAATAATTAAATATCTATCAAATTTTCATATAATAAATGCTACATTACGCATATTTAAATACTCGCTTGTACATTGACAAAATTAGCTAATTCACTTAATGTACACAAATGATAATGATTATTATTTAATAAACAACTAATTTTTAGGAATACCCGTGAGCATAGCACTTTTCTACGGTACAACCACCGGAAACACAGGAGATATTGCTGAGAAGGTTCAGCAACATCTAGATAATGTAGAACTATTTGACGTCGCCGATTCGCCTTTAGAGATCATCGAAAACTATCAGCAGTTGATCTTTGCTGTTCCCACTTGGGATTATGGTGAAATTCAAGAAGATTGGCAGGAAGTTTGGGATGATGTCGATCAGATTGACTTCAGCAACAAAACTGTCGCCTTTATAGGATTAGGAGATCAGTACGGTTACGCTGAATGGTTTGTTGATGCGATGGGTATGCTACATGATAAAATGGTTGCTAAAGGCGCCAAAGTTGTCGGACATTGGCCTACCAATGGTTATGAATTTGATGAATCGAAAGCTTTAACTGCCGATAAAAAGTTTTTTATTGGTCTCGCTATCGATGAAGATTGCCAAAACGAGCTCACTGATGAGCGTGTAGAGCAATGGTGTCAGCAAGTTAGTTTAGAGCTTTTGTAATAAACTGGCTTTTCTCATATTTAATTAAAGCTTGAACAACTGATATTTAATTCAGTTTAGCTTTATCGATAAAACTACTTAGTAATTTATTGAGTAGTTTATCGAAGATAAATTTTACTTTACCCAGTAGCAAAATAATTTCCTTCCCAGCTTAACCATAAATCCCTGCATAAATTTTCATACATTCGCCACTAACGCCACACACCTGTTTAATTAACATACAGCTAAAATAGCTATATAGCTGTGATTGTTGCTGTTTAAACTCTTATCAATTAATCAATGGTTAATGGGTAGCTGCTAGTTTGATAATCTCTTTAAAAGCGCTTCCAAATTTACAAGAACTATCTTACAGTCCTAGCATAATAAAATTTTAGGAGTAAGCATGTTTAGGTTTGTTAGTATTTTTCTAGTGACAGCAATTGCAGCAGCAGGATACTTATTCTATGCTGGGACACCACTCCCTTCTTTTAATCAGGATTTCATCAGCGAAAAAAATAACCTAGAAAATTCAGCCAACGTAGAACCTTCCTCTTTAAAGCAAGCTCCTGCCAAAGCAGATGAGCAAACCAAGCTGCAACCTAGCATAGTGGAAACACAGGATACCCAGCTAGAGTTACCGCTGCCGATTTTAACCGAGCAAGAGAAGCAGCAAGCACTAGCGCATGTTAAAAGTATCACCACTTCCCCAGAAGAGCCAATTGCAATTAAATCAGCTGACCATTTTGTGACTGCTGATCAAATTCTACAATTGCCAGAGCTGCAAAAACCGCAAATTGTTAAAATTGAAACTACTGATCCAGTTGTAGCCGTAATTGTTAGCGCAGCAAAGAAAGATAACGCCGCTTTAAGCGTCGCACAAACCAATCAAAATAACGCCAATGCAGCGCAGAGCTTTGCGGTTAAAATTCCTTCTTTTAAAAAAACAATTATTACTCCAAAGCCTGAGCAAGCGGCACTTATCAAACCCGCTACTTTAAACAATGCTACGCCAGCAGATGTTTTACTTTCAAAAAATGGCAAGGCTTTAGCTAACACTTCAAACTCACCTAGCAAAACATCAAATACAGCCACTAAAGAGACGAGTACAATAAAAGTACTTACTACCGTAACAGGCAAGATAACGGCACCAACCACTCCTATTAAAGTAAACACCAGCTCACCTAAAGTAATTCCCGTTATATTAGAAGCGCCCCCTATATTTAATAAACTAAAAGCAAACGTAGCTGAAATATCAGATATCAATATCTCTGATCTCACTAAACTTGTCACTCAAACAGCTACACCAGTGACGCCAACACTGGCTGCGCAACCTTCAAGTACAATTGCTGTAGCGAAGGTTGAAAATGCACTTCCTACAACCACAACAAACTCTACTATTGATACTCTCGATGCTCAACAAACCACCACAGCACCTTTAAAAGACCAGAATATTACTGCTTTAAAGCCACTAGTCACTATTGCAGAACCAATAGAGAAAATTCTAGTAACAGAATCAGAAAGAAATAGAATAAAGCTTAAAGAGCTCTTAAGTGAAACAGATTCAGATAAAAAGCGGATTTTTTATCTACATGCTGTGGACAATGCTGATGAGCAGGGAATCTGGGGAATCATTCAAAAAGGCTTAATGGGTACTTTTTCTAAAGGTATTAGCTTAGAGCAAGCTAATGGGACTATTCGAGCGCTAATTCCTGGTGATGCTGATGAGCTACTTACTAGCAAAGAAAGCTCTTTTTTAGGAAAATTATTAAGCTACAAAGTGCTTACCACTTATGTATATAATTATGAACAAGGTAATATCGGGAAGAACCCGGATTTTATTAAACCTGGCCAACAACTCATTATTGTCACATTTACAGAGCAAGAATTAATGGCCGTTTATCAGCATTTTAAAAACTCTCAAGCAGTACAATGATTAATTTATAACTGGTGTCGCACTTTTGGCCAATAAATATCGATAATACTGGAAGCCGGCGCCGCAAAAGAGCAAGTAATTTGGGTAGATATTGGTCAATATCAGCCAATTTTACCTGACTTCTTAAATGGTCAGCTCAAATAAAAAACCTGCTATCGTCGGTTATGACGGTTTAAAGGAGTTAGCTATTTTGCTATGTTTTGTGTCATTAAAGAAAAAAATTAACCTTATAGCAATGATAGCTATTTTATCTACCCAAGTAGCTAACGCTCAAACAGATTCCCCAAGTTGCCAAATACCCATTGTTACCGGTGCTAACAATTGGTACCCCTATGCCTACCTAGACGACAAAAACACACCCAGAGGTATTGGATATGATGTTGTTAAGTTAATTTTCTCCGATCTAAAAATACCGATAGAATATAATGTTGGCCTGCCATGGGTTAGAGCAATAGAAGAAGTGAATAAAGGATCAATTGATATTTTAGTGGCTAACTATTGGACTGAACAACGCACTAAGGCATTAGTTATGTCTACAGAAATAGCACATGAAAGTTTAAACATTTTTACATTAAAATCAAAACCATTGGTCTTCAATGAATGGCAAGATCTAAAAGGCAAAAGTGGCGTTATGCCCATAGGTATGGCTTTGGGTAAAGATTTCAAACGATTCCGCAAGGATATTAATTTAATAGAAGTAAATACCCATCAACAGAGTTTTAGAATGCTGAATAAAGGGCGCGTAGATTATGTATTACTCGCGCAGTATTCTGCTCAGCCCTATTTAGCAAAAAAGGAAAATAAAAATGTTCTGATGCAAAGCACACCCGTTAATTATTATTCTGTACGTATTTCATTTTCAAAGAACTCACCCTGCCTGCAACTCTTTGATCAATTCGAAGAGCTACTAGCAAAACGAATTAAGGATGGCTCTGTCGCCAAAATTATTGCGACTTACACACGGTGAGCACTGATGTACCAGCAGCAGAATCTATTGCTCAGTCATCTTCAAATGCCAGTATCTAGTGGATAAACTAAATATTACCGGCTTTGCCATTTACCCATTTTGTATGCGCTTTGCTTGAAAAGTGCTGAACCATAACAGTAGCCTAGCTAGTGGCATGCAACGCATATCTGCACTAAAAAGTGCCAAAAAAGCGATATTACTAAATCGACCTCAGCGAATAGGCCATTAAGCTCTCATTGTAGAAACACTTCATTAAAACGGTTTAATACGGTAGAAAAGTCTGGATTATAAGTGGTTCTAGCAACGGCTACCCCGTCAGGCGATAACGTATGTTGTGCTCCATACCAATGATTTACTGAGTTTATGCAAGCCATGTATATCGGATATTTATTACCATTACAAATCAATTGTCTACCTTCTTTTCCCAATAACAGATTAGCACTGCTATTGATTAAGCTTAAGTGTGATTGATTAATAATCCGCAAATTTAAGTAACCACTATCCCTTCTCTCTTCGTTAAGCTTTAAAGATAAAGGTGTAGCAGCTTTTGCATATAGCAGTAGTTTCTTTTCAGAACTGTTAAATCTTTCTTGAAATATCTTTCTGGAATAAGCAACGTCTACCACAGAGTCATCGATTGAATGTAGCATCAGTACCGGTATATTAAGGGTACGATTACCCCACTTCGCTTTAATTTTTTGAGTGAGTGCATAATATGCAGCAGCGGCATTAATGGAGATTGAGTTATATTTTGTAGGATTATCTTCAGTAATCATGCCCCCAAATAACCACGGTTGGAAGCGGCTATACAGCCAAGAAAAACTTAATATATTATTTAATTTACTGTGATACGCAGGAGAGACTAATAACAATCCTTGTACATTTTTTTGCTCAAGCGCCAAGTAATTTGCCAGCAATGCACCCATTGAAAAACCCCCTACATAAATAGCTTTATTACGCGCCCCTGCTTCCATCATCCAAGCATTGTAGTGTTCTGTGGCTGATTTTAGCCAATCACTAGCTGAAACATCCAGCATATTACGCGGATGTGAACCATGCCCTTTTAATAACACAGCTCTTACATCAAATCCTTGTTCGGCTATATGTTTTGCAAAATCTCGCCACACAAAAGGTGAGTCATTCAAACCATGAAAAAGTAAAAAACGCCCTCTATACGCAACATCAGCATTTGCCTTAATTTGAAAAGGCATATTTAAAACGATATCTGCAGTGCTACGCTGCTCTAGACTATTATTAGTTAAATATTGCAGTATTTCCTGTTGGTAATGATTGAAATTTTCTTGAACACTAGGAAAACGATCAGCAGTATTAGCATTGCTTCTATGGTCTTCGATTTTTTCAGTAATAGAAGAACATGAAGCAGCTAATGCGCCACACAGAAAAACGACAGCTATGTAAATAGGGGCTTGATACTTTAACGAAAAAATTTAAATATCTCCAATGTAGAAGCGTTTTCCAGCGCTGCATACAAATGCTTTTTGTTGGCTCTCATCTATCTCCGCCATCGCTGCCAATTCATAATACACATTGCGGCTAAGCTTCCCTTCCATGTTTGAGCGCACCATCAAATAAGGGCTTGGCTGCGCTGTTTTTTTATTTATCTCGACTCTAAGAGGGTGTTCTTCATCTAATACAATCACATCTTCTGTACTGCTGACAAAGGTAAGTTGCACGCCTTTTGGGGTGATCGTTTTTTGCAAATGTATAAAGTAAAAGGGAGTCTCAAGCACGCTTATGCGCCATTTCTCGACAGGCGTTTTCAAAAAGTACTCGTCGCCTTCACGGCACAAAATGCGGGAAAACAGCTTCGGTATTTGCAAGCGCTTGAATTCATCCCCACAATGGCGCCAAACTCCTTGAGAATCGATACTGATGTCAATGTCCCCAGATAATTCTGGCTGCCATAAATCTAAAGGAGGTAAACTATCACTTGATAATAAATTGATGATATTTTCGAAATCAAAACGAGCAGACATTAATTCAAACCTTCTAAATGAGTTAACTAAACAAATTAACTAAATGTATTCACTCAATAACTTTCCTAAATCATACTTAACTATTTCTGGCTCGGTAAATTTTTGTTAGCGCTAGCTTTGCATCTAAATTGATTTGATAACTCTTCAAAGAAAGGCTGTCAATTTGAACAGCCAAATAGAGCTATCAAACTAATAATTTGGCTATATTAGAAAAATTCATTATAACTTTAAAATATATCATATTCAAAACTATTAACTTGAAAATTATTCACTGTTAAACTGAGTCCATCATTTACTAAATCATAATGGAATTTCAGCATGCGCGCCAACTTAGCTACCCGCCTTAGAGACCCTAGCAGAGGAGTATATTTTGTGGGCACGACCCCACCTAGAGCAGAAGTGGCTGACAACGAAATGCGAATGATTGCAGATAAGCTACTCAATCGCTTAACCTCGATAGATTACGATGGCTTGGTAGTATATGACATACAAGATGAGAGTAGCCGAACAGATGTCGCCCGGCCTTTTCCTTTTAAAGAAACTTACGATAGCCGAGTATATGCTCAAGTACTTAGCGAGAAATCTCAACATCCAACAATCACTTATAAAAGCGTTTCTGCTCGTTCTGCAAGCGAATTCAATCAATGGCTAACCCAAGCTTGGACTGAATATGGTATTCGCAATATTGTATTAGTCGGAAGCCCTTCCTCAATCGGTGTCATTAAGCTGCCTTTGAAAGAGGCTTACAGCACATTAGCACAACATCAGCATAACTTTAATTTAGGAGGTGTTGCGATTGCAGAGCGACACCACAAAAAAGGTGATGAGCATATCCGTATGCATGAAAAAAGTGTGCAAGGCTGTAATTTTTTCATTACTCAAGCGGTTTACAACGCAGATGCCACGATCGATCTTTTGCAGCAATATAGCGCTCTTTGCAAAGAGCAGAAAGTAACTCCCAATCGCGTCATTCTAACTTTTAGCCCTTGTGGCAGTGAAAAAACGCTAGATTTTATGCAATGGCTAGGAATATCTACACCCAGTGCAGTGAAAACGCGTATTTTAAGCGCTGATAATTCACTCACTGAGTCAATTACTATTTGTGAAGAAAATTTACAAAAAATTCTCACTTATTGCCTAGCTTTAAATATTCCATTAGGTCTAAACATCGAAAGCTTAACTAATAGAAAAGAAGAAATAGATGCGGCTATAAAGCTCTTCAAATTACTCAAAGCTACTTTAGACTTAAACCTAGCCAAGAAATTCTAAAAACCGCAACAACGCAGCTCCAGTAGTAAATTGTAACTTACTACTGGTTGATTTCAGGAATTGCTAGCCATCAATAGTAGTAGGATGGCTGATAAGCTGACAAAAATCATTAATATGCGCATTTGCTGGCATCGCTTACAAACCTTTTTCTTGTTTTTGCCCATAGTTAACCTCCTGCTAGCTTTACCACAAAGTTACGCTTTTGCAGAAACTCTTCTAAAACTTTACGCTGATCCCCTTGGATTTCAATAACTCCTTCTTTCACAGCTCCTCCAGTGCCACATTGCTGCTTCATTGTTTTAGCCAGAGCTTTCAATGCCTGGTTATCTAGAGGTAAGCCTTTTATCAAAGTAACCCCTTTTCCCTTGCGCCCTTTTGTTTCACGGTGAATGCGTACAATACCATCAAGCCCTTGTAAACGTTGCTGATCTGCAAGGATACTGCATTTGCACTGATCAATAGCTTCTTTACAATCAGAGCACATTGCTCCTTGATCGGTGGAGTAAACTAAACCACCTAATTGTTCTTTTAATGATTTCAAAACATATTCTCAATTTAAATTGAACCAGATATTCCACCTATCTGACGCGACAGATAAGCGGCGTAATTATCGGTCATTCCGCTGATAAAATCTAATACTCGCATATAAGAATGATATAAATCCCAATCAGCTTTAGGTGCGTGAATCCCCATCAAACTCAATATTTTTTCACTACGATAACTAACTTTATCGCCTTTTTGCGCATGTTGCTCATACACCGCTTGGCAAAATGATTCTAAAAGTACCCCTAAACTACTATATGCACCCACTTCCAATTCCGTTTTACGCGTATCTGGGAAAATTTCATCATGGGCAATAGACTTAGCTTGCGCTAAACCTTGGGCTACATTTTCATCGCCATCTAGTAATAACTCTCCACGGTATTGCCCTGCCATTATCAACGAGTAATTTTCAATAAAAACGGCAATTGCTGACTCAACCATATTTTCCATCGCTTTACCGCGCAAAGCTGACAGCTTACGTCGAGAAGAAGCTTGAGAGTGAAAAATAGAATCATCAAATTCTAAATCCCCGCAAAGCTTTTGCATTATTGGTTTAATACGCGCAAAAGAGAGGATATTTAGTTCCATTGCATCTTCTAAATCTAGAATGGCATAACAAATATCATCAGCCGCTTCCATTAAATACGTTAAGGGGTGCCGGCACCAACTGTTTTCTCCAAGGCTAATAAGCCCAAGCTCACTGGCTAATTTTTGCATAAAGCTCAGCTCTGTCATATAACAGCTGAACTTTCCTTTGGCGTTAGCTTGTGTCGATAGCCAAGGGTATTTTATCAATGTTCCTAAGGTTGGATAGGTTAAGCGCAAACCACCATCATATAAGTGATTTTCAATGGTAGTTACCACTCTAAAACCTTGAGCATTACCTTCAAAAGTTTGGATGTCGCACTTTTGAGCATCACTTAACGAAGCTAATAACCGCTCTCCTGAGGGCTGTTTAAACCAATCTCTGATTGCGTACTCACCAGCGTGCCCAAACGGTGGATTACCAATATCGTGGGCTAAACAAGCTGATTGTACTATCATCCCTAAATCATGAGGGCTAACCCAAGTTGGTAATTTATCTTTAATTAGCTCTCCAACTCTAATACCTAAAGTACGCCCAATACTGCCTACTTCAATAGAGTGTGTTAAACGGGTGTGGATATGATCATTAAGTGCTAGAGGGTGTACTTGAGTTTTACGTCCCAAACGGCGAAAGGCGCTAGAGAAAATAATCCTATCGTGATCTTTATGAAAATGGCTACGTCCAAGTTCTTCTGGTAGATCTTCATGACCGTATCTTTTGGGCGTTAATAAACTCTGCCATTGCATTAACATCGACTCGCCTCTTTTCTAAGAAAAATATCTGTTTTATTAACTGATAAGCTAATTTTAAAAGCTAAGCATAGTCTTAAACTATTACACACACAACTGCCTGTTATTAAAGCAGCTTCAATATCACTTTTTGTGATCAATTAGCTTTTTAAAGCTATTTTTTATAAGTTATTTTCCAAACCAGCAGGAAGTATTTGATCGAAACCTGCTATAAACATCATTTTCTACTGTGTTATAAAAACTAACCACAACCCGCGCTCAAACTTTACTGGTAAATCTGAACAAAACTGGGGATCAATCTATTTAGAAAAATGAGGCCTGTGCACAACATAACGAACAAAGATGATACAAGGCAAAAATCGACGGTATAGCGCAATCAAAGTGTTCCGACCTTTAGCGATTGAGCTGATTTTTAACGCCGTATTATTGAGCGCTGTCATCTTGTCTTTCTAAGGACAAGTTATGCCCAAACTCTAAAGTAGTATCCGCTACAAGTGCAGAAAAATTAGCGGCTATGCTGCAAACAAATTAAAGTAACTTACCTTTGAAACTGCTTACTAGAAAAAGAGTGGACCAATATAACTTTTTTATTAATAACTAAGCGCGATATGTTGCTAGATAAAAAAGTTATAACAATGGCTGCAAACAGCTTTTTCTTAATATTATGCAAAGCTTATTTCGATATATCAATGGCATCAATTTATGTTATTAAATTAACTCTTATTAATATAATACTTACACGAATAATAACTGTGTGATCTGAACATTGTACCTAAAAAGTACTTCCTTGAACCAATTAATAATGAGTGCAAAAACAAGCTATTAGTGCTCCGTTACAATCAATACAGATCACACATCAAACAATAATATTCGCTTGTGAGACAAAAACATTACTATTTACCAGCGGTGCAGGCCGAAATTTCTTAGCGGTGCCAAGGTAAAGAAAACCTACTATTTTCTCATGTTCTTCTAAACCTAAGCTTTTTTCTACACTTTTATCAAACATCATGCCGCCAGAGCGCCACATAGCTCCCAACCCTTGCGCGTAAGCGGCTAATTGCAAAGCATGTGCAGCGCAACCAGCAGTGATTATCTGCTCTATTTCGGGTACTTTTGCATGCTCAGTAACACTTGCTACCACTGTTATAATCATGGGTGCACGCTGCGGTTTACTGATTATTTTTAACTGTTGTGCTGCAGTCAATTCTGCATTTTTCGCCAAGTTTGCTTGTAAAAACACTTCACCTAATTTTACTAATTGCTCACCTTCTAATACCACTAACCGCCAAGGGCGTAAACTTGCATGATCAGGAGTACGAGCCGCCGCTTGATACATTACATTTAATTGCTCAGTGGTAGGAGCTGGAGCACTAAGCACAGGGCATGACACTCTATTGTGTAATAGTTCTATTGCTTGCATAACAATCCTTAATAAAGTTTTAGTTACTGGCGCGCCAAACGTAAATTATTTACTTTGCTATCAACACTGCTTCTAAAGGGATTAATATCTAATCCCCCACGGCGAATATAGCGCGCATACACGGTTAACTCTTGTGGCTGACAGTGCTGCCAAATATCCATAAATATATTTTCAACGCACTGTTCATGAAAATCACTGTGCTCACGATATGAAATCAAATACGCTAATAAAGAAGCTTGATCAATGGCATCACCACGATAGCTAATACTAATACTCGCCCAATCTGGTTGCCCTGTCACTGGACAATTAGATTTTAGGATATGGCTATATAAAGATTCACTTACTTGCTTATTTTGTGTCGTTTCTAACAAGCTACTTTTAGGGCTATAGTGATGCACATCAATATCACATTCATCAATACAAGTTCCTGAAAAATGCTCTATGGCTGGTAGCTGATCTAAATGATAAAACTGAACACTCACCTCACCGCCAGCCACTTTGCTTAAATCTTGCTGCATTTGAGCAACAACAGCTTGTTCAGTGTCAAATTTGCTCAAGTTATATGAATTTAAATACAGCTTAAAAGATTTTGATTCAATGATACTTTTTGAATCCGCTTGAAAGCGAAATTCAGCGACCCTCACGATTGGTTTCCCTTTCGTATTAAGCCAAGAAATTTCGTAACCATTCCAAATATCAACAGCACTGCTTGATTGCATAAACGGGAGTGAGACGCGCTTAATTGATCTTTTACTCCAATTAATATCCCTTTCTATAGGGAACAGTAAGCCAGCATCATATTTATTAATATAGGGCGTATGATTACCTAGTGGAGACTCTGCTAATTTTTGTTGTTCGTACTGTTCGTCAGTGCTCATCATGTTCTTATACCTTTACCTTTATTCAACATACTTAAAGCAATGCAAAACAATGCAATCACAAAGAAAATAATGATTCCTAAAGACAAGTAAATATTAATATCACTAGCACCTAAAATTCCGTATCTGAAGGTACTAACCATATATAAAATAGGGTTAAGCTGTGAAACTCCTTGCCAAAATTCTGGCAATAAAGAGATTGAATAAAAAACTCCACCTAAGTAAGTTAAAGGTGTCAGTATAAAAGTAGGCACAATCGATACGTCATCAAATGAATTGGCTAACATTGCGTTTATAAAGCCGCCTGTCGCAAATAAAATTGACGTTAATAAAGTAACAATCATAATAATAGCTAAATTATGAATCTGTAAATCAGTAAAAAATAGAGAAAGCACAGTTACAATGAACCCTACTATCAAGCCTCGCGCCATTCCTCCTAATATATAACCGACCAGTATTATCCAGTTAGGCATCGGTGAAACGAGCATTTCTTCAACGCTGCCTTGAAATTTTGCACTGTAAAAAGATGAAACAACATTACTATAAGAATTAGTAATAACCGACATCATAATCAAACCAGGTACGATGAACTCCATATAGCTGAAGCCACCCATTTCTCCAATACGGCTACCAATAAGCGTACCAAAAATAACAAAGTACAAACTCATGGTAATCGCAGGCGGGAGCAATGTTTGCGCCCAAATACGGGTAAAGCGTCGTATTTCTCGACGAACAATAGTCAATAACGCTATTAGTAATTCTTGATTACTCACTTACTTGCTCCAAATTATTATCGACCATAGAAATAAACATTTCCTCCAATCGGTTGGTTTTATTACGCATGCTGCTCACTTTTATATTTAGCTCATCTAGCTCACAGAACAGTTCATTGATGGTTTGCCCTTTCTTTATTTCTATCACTAAAGAGTGCTCATCTTCCAAGCTGATTTTGTAACCTGCGATAACTGGAACCTGTTGTAAATTTGGCGAAATATCTAAGATAAAACTTTCAGAATCAAGCTGCTGTAACAAAGCTTTTATGCTGGTATTTTGAACAATTTTACCTTGATCAATAATGGCGATATTTTTACACAGTGATTCAGCTTCTTCTAAATAGTGCGTAGTTAAGATGATGGTGGTGCCTGCGGCATTTATCTCTTGTAAAAAGCTCCACATAGAACGCCTAAGCTCAATATCAACACCGGCGGTGGGCTCATCTAATATAAGCAGTTTAGGTTCATGTATTAAAGCTCTGGCAATCATCAGGCGCCGCTTCATGCCACCTGATAACATACGTGCTGGTGTATCTCGCTTATCCCACAACCCTAACTTTTGTAAATAATACTCTGTACGCTGGTTAGCAATAGCACTGGCTAACCCATAAAAACCCGCTTGGGTTCTCACTATATCGTAGACCGTTTCAAAGGCGTTAAAGTTAAACTCTTGAGGGACCACGCCCAAGTTCTTTTTAGCCTTCGTCATGTCCTTTTTTAAATCGTGACCAAAGATTGAAACCTCTCCGTCGGTTGCGTTAATAAGAGAAGAAACAATGCCTAAAGTTGTCGACTTTCCCGCTCCATTAGGGCCTAGCAGTGCAAAAAAATCACCTCGCGCTACTTCAAACGAAACACCTTTTAAAGCGACAAAACCATTGGCGTAGGTTTTACTTAAATTTTTAATTGATAATGCCGAGCTCATCAAATACCTCTTGTTGCTGATATAATTAATTGGTGATTTTAGTCAGGATTACCCTAGGCTATTTATAGAAAGCTTAGAGCCGTGTGAAGAAATTTTGGATTAAAGATAGTTTGGGGCAATATAGCATTTTTCAAGTTACAGTATTATGGTGCATGTGCTTAGCTAAAACGTTAAAATAGATGCAGCTATTATCACACTTGCACACAATGCTTTCTTTTTTACAATTAATGAGCGCTCTAATGAACCAATATCACTTTTTTCATCTTGAATTACTCAAACAAACTTATAATCTATTAATTAGCTACCCCCCTTTCAACAGTGAAGAACTAATGCCACAAGATGAAGAGTTTTTGGACAGCTTCAATAACTTAATTCAATTAGGTGATGAATATACCCAAGATTATATCGAAAGTGGTCAAACATTTTGCATTAACTGGGTAAGAGGCTATTCACAACTCACACCTATTTTACCAAGAGATCTATTATGGTTTTTTTCAGGTGATTGCTTACATTACATGCCTGATGAAGAAATCATGCAATTTCAACAGTTAGATGAATTGCGTTATGAAGCAGAATCATCTGCTATTGAATTTGATTATGCAAAAATACGAAATGAGTTTTTAAAACTAACAGTTTAATTAATACCGTTAGTAAGTAACTTATTCTTCAAATCTAATTAGCTATCAGCAGTGCAGCAAACTTAAGTGATTACCCCTTTAGATTCATTATACTAAAGCAAGGCAGTTTTTGTATTTATTATGAAATACACAATAATTCCTTACATAACTTTATCATTTAGCACTTTACCTATTAACTCTCTGGCATAACCGCTGATAAATAGCTAACTCTGTTACGCTTAGCTTGAAACATTGCCATTTCAGCATTTCTTAACAACTCTGGGACACTTTCAGTGTGTTCTGGAGCATAACTGGCACCAATTGTAATATCTAAGAAGAACTCTCTTCCTTCCACTTCTACACCTTGCCTAAAACTTGAGATGATCTTATCTGTCACTATATTCGCATCAGATACGTCACTAAGACCTTCTAAAATAACCACGAAGTGATCATCACTAAGTTGTGTAAGCATATCGTACTGCCTTAAACAGCCTGACATTCTCTCACTCAAGTCTTTCATTATTAAAGGGTTTAAATCTAAATTCTTCACATCAGAACCAACAGGAAAACCATTCACTTCACAATACAGAAGCGCTAAGATTCGATGTCTTTCCAAAGAGCGAGAAATGGCAAAAGGAAGGTATTCCAAAAATACTTGCTTATTATAATTAATCAAGCTTGGATCGTTAAACGCCAGCCACTCGAGCCTGTCTTCAGCTTTTCGCTGTGCTGTGATATCAACGCATATTGATAAAATGACTGGATCAATGGTTCCCGGCACAGATAGCATCGCGTGTACCCATAGCAATACAAATAGCTCATCTTTACTGTTGCGCCACTGCACTTCGGCTTTAACTAAAGTTTCGCCTCCCAGATACAAATAATTAAGCGCTGCCAGACCATCTTCTTCCATCAAGTCTGAGCAAAAAATTTCTGCATAGGTTAAGCCATTAAAATCATCAATCTCAAATAACTTACAACCTGGGTTATTTAAAGCGATGATTTCACCGCCTAATTTTTGCACTAAAATAATGGTTTGCTGCTCGTTCAACAAACGATCGATAAAGCTCTTGGTTTGATTTAGTTCACGCACCATAGATTGTAGTTTAATAGCGTTATTCGATTCAGTTTGTCGTAAAATATCCATCTTATGACTAATTTTTGCCAGCTCGCGATCATATTGCTGTAACTCATCATCGAGAATTCTTTTGTTACCGGTTTTATTCACATTGCCAACGACATCATCTTCTAAACCTATCGCTTGCGACATTGCCAATATAAGCGGTAATTGATGAGAAATACGATTCACGATGATGTATAGCATTAGCAAACTAACCGCTAAGCTAAATAAGCCCAACAGCACTACGTTTTTAACCGTTGAATTAAACTGCTGCGTATTGCTAGTGATGTCTTGAATAAATAACCATTGATATTTACTGTGTTTATTGCTCTTAAAGCTAATAGAAAATTCATTATCAAATGCGCTAACACTATAATTCTTTCGCTGCTCGAGTGTTTTGGTATGCTCTGATAGGTGCATCAATATAGGAATGCTGATATTGCTGTGAGTGATATTATATAATTGCTCATCCCACGCATTGAAATTAATAATACTAGGCTGAGTTTTTAAAATGCCAACCTCTAAGTGCTGCGCAAAACTAAACCTTTTTAATAGTGGCGAAATATTCTGTTGTGCTGTCATCCAAACTTGCGGTTTATTATCAATTTTAACAGGAACTATGATGTATATGAAGCAACTCGCTGTACAGCTAAAACCTGACATTATTTGCCCAGTAGTAATTGCTTGATCTAATAAGCCAGCAGCTAGTGGCGTGTTACTACCCCAATGCTTTAACAGCTTTTTATCGGAGCTTATTATATCAATACTAGCAACCCGCTGGCTGCTTAATAGCTTATCATAGCGTACATCAAAGCCTTCAACTAACCCAGCAACAGCTCCTTCGCGAGTAGCAACAAGCGCTAATTCGTTCACAGTTTGATATAGCGAGGTTTTAGCGGAATCAATAGTAAACTCTAAAAACCTGACGCGTTCAGTTTTAGTGTTCTGAATATTACCAGTAAATGCATTTTTTTGATGATTTAAAACACCTACTACAAATACAGCGTGGATTAATACAATCAAGCAAGTCAAAGCTAAAAACAGCTTCCAGCGAATACTTAGAAAAGGCCTTAATTTTTGATTTCCGAGGTTATCTGGTAACACTTCAACTCCTTAGTAGCTCTTACATAATCCGTAAGGTATAACACTAAGTGATAATGATAAGTTAGATTTTAGTCATAACCTCTGCTCTTTAAACAGCGATTTATAACCCAAATATCAAACGAGATACAGCCTAGTTGCATAGCAGTGCATGCAATTATACTATACCTTTGCATCGATTAGCTGACAGATAAATTATGACTACTTTTTAGCAATATAAAACAGAATATCACTAGTCAATTTTTATACTATTTTATATCAATAATAAAAATTAGACCATTGCAATAAAAAGTATTTTAAAAAATGAAAATAACATTGAGATATTGAAGATATCACAAGTAGCAGTGAGTTATACACAGAAGGGTTGTTCTAAAAAAATGGCGTCCCATAGGGGGTTCGAACCCCTGTTACTGCCGTGAAAGGGCAGTGTCCTAGACCACTAGACGAATGGGACTTACTTAAGTATCAAATACTTAAAATTGGAGCGGGAAACCGGGTTCGAACCGGCGACCTCGACCTTGGCAAGGTCGCGCTCTACCAACTGAGCTATTCCCGCATAATACACTTATTAACTAACGCCAATAAATATACTTTAAAATGGCGTCCCATAGGGGGTTCGAACCCCTGTTACCGCCGTGAAAGGGCGGTGTCCTAGACCACTAGACGAATGGGACGT
>JBALXS010000260.1:0-2545 GCA_036960485.1 Oceanospirillaceae bacterium | reverse complement strand
AGTAAGAAATCAAATCCTGCTTGGCATAATATCTCTACAATTGAAGGGTCTGATAGAGTTACCCAAGTGCCTACAACCTTCTGTTGATTGACTAACTTATCATTGATTAACGGTTTCATTTATCACTCCTATTTATCGCTTCTGTTTATCGCTCTTATGAATAGTTTGCTCAAACTGCATTCTCGAAGTTCGGCTAAACTTTCCTCATCAATTATTTTCTGTAGAATGATAGTAATAGAAAGCGCTTGCTAGCTTTATACTCAATACGACAAATTGCAGGAAATATATGCTTAATAAAACCTATCAAGATAGCCCTACACAATTCATCAATGTTCTCTTGATCCCTGGTTTTTCTAACCTCACCTTTGCATCATTAATTGAACCGATGCGCATGGCGAACCAAATATCAGGACAAGCGTTATATCACTGGAAGCTTGTATCTTTGGATGGCGAAGCAGTGCTCAGTAGCAGTGGGTTAACGATCTCAATAGATGAAAATTTTTATGATGTGCAATCGTGCAGTAACCTTTGCATTATCGCCAGTTGGGAAGTTGAACAACACTTTTCAAAAAAGCTATTCGGGCGCTTAAAAAAACACAGCCAGTCAGGCTGTCACATTATCGCTTTAGAATCAGCCAGCAAATTCCTAGCTGAGGCTAAGTTATTAAATGGGCATAGAGCAACCATTCACTGGGAATTACTGGATCAGTTTGAACATCAATACTCGCGGGTTAACGTTGTACCAGATCGATTTGTAAAAGATGGTCAGTTCTCTACTGCAAGCGGTGCACTTTCTACCATGGATTTAGTGTTGAGCATCATTCAGAAAAATAATGGCCTAGCCCTAGCTTTAGATGTCGCTAAGCGATTTCTCTATTCACACATACAAGAGGCAAACGAGCCACAAACAGCCCTCTCCTTTCTTAATTTTGAAATGCGCGATTCTAAATTAGCCGCGGCTGTTCTTCTCATGGAACAGAACCTTGAAGAACCTATACCGATTGATGTCATCGCACTACGAAGCCATACTACCGTGCGCAATTTACAGCGCCTTTTTAAAGCCAGTTTAGAGTGTTCACCCCGTGATTATTATCAAAGCCTACGACTCGCATTAGGCAAACGCCTGCTGCAACGCGATTACTTGAGCATACAAGAAATTGCCTACATGTGTGGTTTCAATTCAGGATCAGCTTTCACACGTGCCTATCGGATCCGTTACGGTGTTACGCCATCAAAAACTAAAAAAGTTGAGTAAATCGGCACCGTAACTTAACAGAACAGTACTAAAAAGCTCATCGAGTAGAGTGAATCAAAGCAAGCGCATAAGCGTTTTATGATCAACTTTTAGAGGAATTCTGCTTATGCCATGTAAAAATAATTTTTCTGAGTTTTTAAGTAATAACAGAGATGATTGTTCACTTAACATGGCAGCCAATAAATTTACGGTTAAATCTGTTATGATTCGGCATATGAAAGTGCCTGTCTTTTTTATTCGCATTTTCCTCTAAAGCAATGGTTTAATTACAATTATTAGAATATTCTAAAGATTAGACCTATATGGCTATTAGTTATTCCAGAAATAGCAAAGTACGTTACTGAAGAAAATAGTTTTAATTTTTTATCTATCACTTATGGAAACAAATTTGGAAATGTTGATTGATTACATCGCAACTTTTGTGGGATCAAAATGGCTAATGGTCATAACTGCTCTGCTTACAATTTTGGTTGGTGTTTTTACGACGCTTACTTATTTAGTGAAGGACTCAGAAAATAAAGAAAGAGACTCTAGTTTCGAAAACCTACAATCTCAAAGTGTCGAAATCACTAAAGAATTAAAAAGATTAACTGAAAAAAGTAACCAACTTCAAGAAGATAAATTCGAGTTACTTGAAGAGTTCCATAAACAGCATGCCGAGGATTCGCAAGATATAAAAAGCAACATTCAAGATATAAATGCTCCACGGATATCTACTACTTTCGTAGGTTTTGAAAATGGATTATTCAAATACAGTATACAAAACGATGACACTAGAACTTTCAAAAAAACGTCCATGAGCTTTCGCACTACTATAAAGATTTGGAATAAACACGAGTTGATTTTGCTTGAAAGGACTAAAGATACTATAGAATCAACTTCAATCTTAGATAAACCCTTTCTCCCTGGCAATACGTTTACTAGTAGGTCTAGATTTTATAATATACCCAAAGACGATGTTTTATGGTCTGTAGCTGATATGATTGAATTTTCTACTGCTGTGATTTTCGGAATTGACGAGTACAGAAGCTTTAATTCAATCCCAAAGAGAAGTATTTTTTATAAAGTACGGATTAGAAGTAATAATAAATCTAAGCCAGAAACTTCTTATTCTTCAAACCAACCAAAATTCAAACAACTATATTACTGATAAAGCAAGCCTTTAAAACAGCTCTATGTGCCAGCGTGATACGGGGTCAGATCTTGTCTTTTGACTTTGGGGCAAAATGAAAGATCTGATAATCATATAGTAGTTTCCTCCGAGTCAGCGTTAAAGTATGAGGTTCTCAC